>NZ_AP019782.1:1730000-2330000 GCF_019669985.1 Methylogaea oryzae | reverse complement strand
GCGTTGAGGAAATACTCGCGCGGCTGTTCCTCGTAATCGACGAAGGTCTGCGGCAGCTCCGACTCGTCGCGCTTGGCGCAGGCCACGCGCACGTCGCGGGGGTTCTTCACCCGGTTGAGGCGGAAGATGCCGGCTTCCACCGGCGACCACTGCAGTAAGTGCACCAGCCAGCGCGGGCTGATGGTGGAAAGCTGCGGGACGGTCTTGGTGGCGTTGGCGAGTTGGCGGGCGGCGTTGTCGCTTAAGGCGAGCTGCGCGTCCTGAATGGCTTCTGCCATGGGATAGCTCCTGATTGTGTGGTTGCTGTCTATGGTTGTTGGGGGTTACTGGACAATCCTGTTTTTACTTCGCCACCTCCCTGAACGATTCGTTCTGCGCGTTCGCTTGGGTGATCGTGCTGCCCGGCGGCACGCTGCGGGTGAGCCAGACGTTGCCGCCGATGGTGGAGCCCTTGCCGATGGTGATGCGGCCCAGCACCGTGGCGCCGGCGTAAATCACCACGTCGTCCTCGACGATGGGATGGCGCGGCAGGCCTTTTTCCAGCAGGCCCGACGCCCCGACCGGAAAGCGTTTGGCTCCCAGGGTCACGGCTTGGTAAAGCCGCACCCGCTCGCCGATCACCGCCGTTTCGCCGATCACCACGCCGGTGCCGTGATCGATGAAAAAGCCGCCGCCGATGGAGGCGCCCGGATGGATGTCGATGCCCGTATCGGAATGGGCGATTTCCGCGATCAGCCGCGCCAGCAGCGGCAGGCCGGCGCCATACAGCTGGTGGGCCAGGCGGTGGTGGATGATCGCCATGATGCCGGGGTAGCAGAGCAGCACTTCGTCCACGCTGCGCGCCGCCGGATCGCCCTGATAGGCGGCCATGACGTCGGTGTCCAACAGCGCGCGCAGGCGCGGCAGGGCGGCGGCGAATTCCTGCACGATGCCCACGGCCGAGGCGTCCAGGTCTATGTCGCTAGCGCCGCTGTGCCTGGCGGTGTAGCGCAGCTCCAGCCGGGCCTGGGCCAGCAGGGCGTTCAGCGCCGTGTCCAGGGTATGGCCGACGTAAAAATCCTCGCTTTCCTCGCGCAAATCGGCCGGCCCGAGACGCATGGGGAACAGCGCGCCGCAGAGGGCGTCGAGTATGCCGCGCAGCACGTCCCGCGACGGCAGCTCGCGCCCGCCCAGCTCCCGGTCGCGGCCGCAGCCGGCGCGCCATTGGCTGCGCGCTTGGCGCAGTTCGGCGACGATGCGTTCCAGTTGCCAGTTGTGGACCGGGGCGCTCTGGGATTGCGGCAGCCATTTGTTGCGCACGGCCATGCTCCGGGTGCTCAATCCTGTATCCACGGCAGTCCCCTCAAGCGCCAGCCGCCGTTGTCGCCGCGCTGTTGCTGGTTGTCGATATCGCCCTCGAAGCCTTCCAGCACGTTGAAGACGTTGCCGAAGCCCGCCGCGCTGGCGGCTTCCGCCGCCGCCGCCGAGCGCTTGCCGCTGCGGCACAGCAGCAGGATCACCGTGTCCTTCGTCACCACCTTTTCCAAATCGCGCAGGAAGCGCGGGTTGCGGATCATGGCCGTGCCGGTCATCCAGGCGACGTGCTTGCTGTCCGGCACCCGGCCGACGAACTTGCGCTCCTCGGCGGTGCGCACGTCCACCAGCACGGCGGCGCCGGCCTGGAACAGCACCCAGGCTTCGGTGGGATGCAGGCCGCCGGCGTATTTCAAGCCTTCGGCGACGGCGCGCTGGCGGGCTTGGTCCAGCAAAGCCGACGGCGGCGTGGCGAGCACGACTTGCAGGCTGCGGTGGTCGCCTTGGGCGATATCGGCCGATTCATCGACGGCCAGGGCTGGGGCGAGTGCGGACATGGGCGTTACCTCCGGGTTAAGGGCTGTGTTTGGGTTAGGCCGCGTCTCGCGCCCTGCGCTTGACCGGTTGGCCGAAATAATCGCCTTCCAGTAAATAGGCTTTGAGCGATCTGGCGGTTTCCAGGTCCTGTTCGGTTTCGATGCCGTTCTGGATCGTCAGGCCGCCGGCCAAGCGGGCGATGGACACCAGCTTGCGCGTCAGTTCCAGTTGCAGGGCCGAGGCCGCCTGTCCGTTGCGGTCGGTCAAAAACGGCCGCTGCAGCTTGACGAAATCGGGCGACAAGCGCGTCACCAATACGGTGGACTGCTTGATTTGCTCGGGGTGGGTCTGGCTTAGCCTCACCGCCAACTGGTAACCGCGGCTGCGGTAGTTGTTCAGCCCTTGCACCAGCGCCAGCTGATAGCTGTTGCTCAAGTGCTCGAACGGCACGCTGATCACCACCTGTTTCGGCGTTAGGCCGCAGCGGCCCAGCACTTCCTCGAAATAGGCGCCGTGGTTTTGCTTGATGCTCAACACGTGGCGGGGATTCACCTCGACGCTGAGGAAACCGTCGTTCCAGGCGTAGGGCAGGTAGTTGAGCATGTGCACCGTCCGGCACAGCCGATCCATATTGACGACGGAGACGCCTTCGGCGTCGCCGAACACGTCCATCGCGGCCTGCGGGCTGCCTCCTTCCACATAGGCGTGCAGCACCGCCTCGTGGCCTTGCACGATGAGCGGGCTTTCCGCCAGGCGGATGGGCTTCAGCGTGCTGGTGAGGCGCAGTTCTCCCACGCGTCCTTCCACTTTGCCGCGCACGACGCGCAGGGGCGCCTCGTGAATGCCGCGCTCCAGTTGAAAGCGCTTGTTGAACAGGGCGACCAATAAATCCAAATGCATGACTCTCTCCTTTAGCGCAGCGCCGGCGGCTGATCCAGGCGCAGTTTTTCCCGGCGTTCGATCTGGACGATGCGTCCATCGTGGATGGTCACTTCCACCGCGCCGTAGCGAATGCCTTCCAAGGCTTCCAATACGCGCAATTCGTTGTTCGATAGGGCGTTGTAGCTGTTGGCCGCCTTGTCGATTCTGTGACTGTTACCGCTCATGTCGCCTTACCTCTGTTGATTAGGCGGAGGCGTTTTCCGTCCTCCCGTCCTTTCGCTTGGGCACCATGGTAGGGAGTTTTTGTATAACCACAAAGAACATAAAACTATCTAGATATCGCCAAAAGAAATAACGTCGGTCGTGCCTGCATATGCAAAAAATGCATATGCAAATTTCTTTATATTTCTTTGCGATCTGTTGGTTGCGGATTAGAGTGTGCGCCACGTTGGCAGCGGACTGGGGCGGAACGCGTTCCGCACCGCTAGTCCCGACCCACCGGATAACCGGAGCGAGTCTGTTTAACCCAAATAAGAGCATCGGCCGAACTGACCGGACCACCGGAAGTTCTCCACCAGTAATTGAAGGGGATACTTCCATGCGTAGAAAAAAGCAAAATTTGAAATTGGCGGCGGCTGTTCCTGGCCTGCTGGCGGCGTTCGCGCTGCCGGCTCACGGCAAAAGCGATCCGCGCGACGCATTGCTGGAGAGACTGGAGAAGCGCGTGCACGAACTGGAGCAAAAACTGGCCGCCCAGCCGGCTGCGGCGAAAGACGCGAAGCAGGGCGGGGGCGCTTTGACCAGCGCCAGCGGAGACAAGCAGGCGTTGGACGATCTGGGCCGCAAAGTGCGTGTGCTGGAACGCAAGTTCGAAGTGGAAAAGGAGGTGGCGACGGATAACGCCAAAAAATCCCCGAAATTCGAAATGGGATCGGACGGTTTACGCTTTACGTCGGCCGAGGGCGATCACACGGTGCGTTTGCGCGGTTCTTTGCAGGGTGACGCCAAGGTCTTCATGGACGACAACGCGAGAAACGCGCCTTCTGGCAGCAACTCCGCGCGCGGCAACAACATCGCTGACCGGTTCGAGCTGAGGCAGGCGCGCCTTTGGTTGGAGGGCACGCTGTGGAAGGACATCGACTTCAAAATCATGCAGGAATTCGGGGGCAGCACCTCCAGCCTGTTCGACGCATACATAGACGCCAACTACCTGCCTTATGCGGCGCTGAGCGTCGGTAAACAAAAGACGCCGCTCAGCCTTGAGCGTTTGCAAGGCGACGCCGACGGTAACTTCCTGGAGCGGGCGTATCCCACTTATCTGGCGAGCAACCGCGAAGTGGGCGTGATGCTGCACGGTTCGTTCGCCAAACCCGGCTATGAGTTGGAAAAGCGTAGCGGGCCGGTGGACTTCAAGAATTTCGTCAGTTACCAATTGGGTGTGTTCAACGGCAGCGGCGACAATACCAGTCCCGCCAACGTGACGACGGATACCAAGGACGACAAGGAGTTCGTGGGCCGTATCTTCGCCCATCCGTTCCAGCATTCCGGCGTGGATATCCTGGACGGCTTGGGAGTCGGTATCGCAGGCAGTTGGGAGCAGCCGATGAATCGTGCGGTAGCCTCGGGCACCACGGCAACGGCGGCGTCATTGGTGAGCCCGATCGGGCAGAACGCCTTCCTCAACTACGCGAACCAAGGGGCTCGCGCCAACTCGGGCACCAGCACCATCACCGCCAACGGCGATCACTATCGCCTTTATCCGCAGGCGTATTGGTACTACGGGCCTTACGGCTTGTTGGGCGAATATGTGGATTCGTCGCAAAAGCTGTTGGCGTCCAATGGCGCCGCCACCGCCGCCACGACGGTCAAGAAGACCATCCAGCAGGATAACCACGCTTGGCAAATACAGGCTTCCTACGTCTTGACCGGTGAGGACAACACATTCCAAAGCGTCAAGCCGCGGGCGCCTTTCGATCCTTCCGCCGGGAACTGGGGCGCTTTCCAGGTGGTGGGGCGTTTGAGCGGATTGACCGTGGATAAGGCCAGTTTTTCCAATTTGGGCTCGACCAACTCGCAGTTCTACCTGCTCGACCCGACCAAATCCATACAGAAAGCGAATTCCTTCGCGGTGGGCCTCAACTGGTTCCTCAACAAGAACGTTCGCATCATGACCGATTTCGAGCGCACCTCCTTCACCGGCGGTGGCGGCACGGGCGCTGGCACGGCCGCCAGTCCTTACCGAGTCACGGATCGTCCCAGCGAAAACGTCTGGGGTACCCGTTTCCAGTTGGTGTTCTAAGTCGATTTCAATCAAAGGAGATAAAGCGTGAATCTTAAGAAAAGGCCCTTGGGGCGACACATCGCGGCGCTGGTTATTGGCGTGTTGGGGGGCGGTGCGGCCGTTGCCGACGTGGCTTTGCTCAACGTGTCCTACGATCCGACCCGCGAGCTGTACCAGCAATACAATGCCGCTTTCGCTAAGCATTGGAAGGAAAAGACGGGTGAAACCGTCACCGTGCAACAGTCTCACGGCGGTGGCGGCAAGCAAGCGCGGGCGGTGATCGACGGCTTGAATGCCGACGTAGTTACCTTGGCGCTGGCTTACGATGTGGACCAGTTATATCAGAAAGCCAAACTGATCCCGGAGGATTGGCAGTCCAAGTTCCCCAACAACAGCGCGCCTTACACCTCCACCATGGTGTTTGTGGTGCGCAAGGGCAATCCGAAGGGAATCAAGGACTGGGACGATCTGGTGAAGGACGGCGTGGCCAACGTGCAGCCCAATCCCAAATCGTCCGGCGGCGCGCGCTGGAACTATCTGGCCGCCTGGGCCTTTGCGCAGAAGAAGTTCGGCGCCAACGAAGCGGCGATCAAGGACTTCGTCGCCAAGATCTACAAAAACGCGGCGGTGCTGGATACGGGAGCGCGCGGTTCTACCACGACCTTCGTGGAGCGGGATATCGGCGATGTGCTGGTGACCTGGGAAAACGAGGCCTTTCTGGTGCTCAAGGAGTTCGGCGCCGACAAGTTCGAGATCGTAGTGCCGTCCTTGAGCATACTGGCCGAGCCGCCGGTGGCGGTGGTTGACGACGTGGTGCGCAAGCACGGCACGGCGGAAGTGGCCAAGGCCTACCTGGATTACCTGTACAGCAAGGAAGGCCAGGAAATCGCCGCGAAAAATTTCTACCGTCCCCGCGACCCGGAAATCGCCGCTAAGTACGCCAAACAGTTCCCCAAGCTCGAACTGGTGACTATCGAAGCCTTCGGCGGTTGGAACAAGGCCCAGAAAACGCATTTCCTGGATGGCGGCGTGTTCGATCAGATCTTCGGTGGAAAGTAACGGATAGGGATGAGCTAAGGCCATTTTTTCGAGTTAGGCCCGCTGAATCCGCTGGAGAGGGATAAGGATCGCGGCAGGATGCCGAGCCAGGGATGGCCCCATTCAACGACTACACCCGCCGGCCGCCGCGGCCATCGCCGGCGCGACGGCTCGGGTGAGTTCAAGGAACTGACGGAAAGGGAGAAGCGCGCATGTCACAACCGCGAACCGATAAGGCGCGCGTCGCCGCCGGCGGTGTTCCCGCCGGTGCGAAGCCCGCGGGGAATGACGCGCTTGCCCGTTGCTACGAGTGCCAAAATCGCATGCTTTTCATGGTTTCCCACGATTTGAAAACCCCGCTCAACGTCATCCTGGGCGTGGCGGAAGCGTTGCAGGATACCCTGCGCGCCCAAGCGGACCTGAAGGATCGGGACGAGGTCGCCGAGGGGTTGGACACCATCGTGGCGATGGGCGGGGACATGGCGCGGCTGATCGACGGTTTGCTGTCTTCGGCGCGCATCGAGTCGGGCAAGGAGCGGCTGGAGTTTACCGAGGTGACCGATTTGGCCGGCATCCTGGGGACGATTACCGGCGTTTTTCAGCGAGAGGCCCGGCGGCGCCGTATCGACTTGCGGTTGCGCTTGGCGGCGCCTTTGCCCACGGTGCACTGGGACATTTGCCGTATTCAATACCACGTGCTCAACAATATTTTATCCAACGCCTTGAAATACACCCCCGACGGCGGAACGGTGGAGCTGCGCGCGCAGGGGGACCAGGAGCGCGTCGTTATCGAAATCGCGGACAACGGCCCGGGCATCCCCCGGGAGGAAAGGGCAAAAGTCTTCCACCGCTTCGAACGGCTCGGGGTGCAGGCGGAAAGGGCCTACCAAAGCTCGGGACTGGGTTTGTACAACGCCAATCTGCTGGCGCGGCAGCACGGCGGCGCGATTCGTATCGGCGACGGCCTGGACGGACGGGGCGTGACTTTTTCGGTGGAATTGCCCGTTGTTGCAGAAGCTGCCGCAGGGGATTAGTGTTCCTAAGAGTTAGCGCATGCTAATATGCGGCGGCTCGACCCGGCCGGCACCGCATCCGCAAGCCGCGCCGGCTGTCGATAGTCCTGAACCGCAACGCCTTGGGGGCACCAATGTCTGGAGAATTTGTCGCTGCGCTCGCCGGAGGCGCATTGATCGGCATCGCGGCCGCCGCGCTGTTGTATGTCAACGGCCGCATCGCCGGCATCAGCAACATCTGCGCCGGCTTGTTTCCGCCGGTCCACGGCGGCCGGGGCTGGCGCGTGGCGTTCATCGCCGGTTTGCTGGCCGGCGGGTTGGCGCTTTCGCTGCTGTATCCCGCCGCCTTTCCGGCGGCGTCGTCCGCGTCGCCGTTGAAGTTGGCCGTGGCCGGCCTGCTGGTGGGGCTGGGCGCGCGCCTCGCCAACGGCTGCACCAGCGGCCACGGCATTTGCGGCTTGGCGCGGCTGTCCAAGCGCTCGCTGGCGGCGACGGCGGTATTCATGAGCAGCGGCATGGCGACGGTGTTCTTCACCCATGGAGGCAACCCATGAGGAAGCAGTTGCCTTTGCTGGCCAGTTTCGTCTGCGGCTTGCTGTTCGCCGCCGGCCTGGGCATCGCCGGCATGACGCGGCCGGATAAGGTGATCGGCTTTTTGGACGTCGCCGGCGCTTGGGATCCGACCCTGGCGTTCGTCATGGGCGGCGCCCTGGCCGTCGCTTTGCCGGCTTTCGCCTGGATACGGCGGCAGTCCCATCCGCTGCTGGCGCGGGAGTTCGCCTTGCCGCAAAAACACGGCCTGGAAATCCGGCTGGTGCTGGGCGCCGCCTTGTTCGGCGCCGGTTGGGGCTTGGCGGGGTATTGCCCCGGTCCCGCCATCGTGTCGCTGGCGACTTTGCAAAACGGCGTGGTCGTTTTCGTCGCCGCCATGCTGGCGGGGCTGGTGCTGGGGACGCGGCTGCATCGTTGACCGCCGGCGCTTACTTACGCCTTGCACGGTAGGGCGGAACGCCCGGCGGTTCCGCCGCACGGTTTCGAATCGGCGGCGCGGCCAGCGCGCGCCGCCCCATCCTTACAAGAACAACTCGCCTTGCAGGTATTTCACCGTATGCCCGGCAATGCGCACGCCGCTGTCCGACAGGTCGCAATAGACTTCGCCGCCGCGCGGCGAGAGGTGGCGGGCGAAAAGCTCGGTTTTGCCCAAACGTTCGGCCCAATAGGGCGCCAGCAGGCAATGGGCGGAGCCGGTCACTGGGTCTTCGGCGATCCCCATTTTCGGGGCGAACACCCGGCAGACGTAGTCCGAGTTTCGGCCCGGCGCCGTGGCGATGACCAGGGCGGCGTCCAACTGCTCCAGCAGGCGCTGGTTCGGCCGTAGGGCGCTTACCGCCGTTTCGTCGTCGAATACCGCCATCAGGTGATCCGCTTCCAGCACGCGGCCGGGGGCTAGTCCCAAGGCGGCGGCTAGCGCGGCGGTTTCGCCGTGGGGCCGGACTTCCCGCCGGGGAAAGTCCATGGTGATGCGTTGGCCGTCTTGCCGCACCGTCAGCGGGCCGGAGCGGCTGTCGAACACGATTTCGCCGCTTTCCACCGCCAGTTCGCGGTAGAGGACGTGGGCCGCCGCCAGCGTCGCGTGGCCGCACAAATCGATCTCCGTGGTCGGCGTGAACCAGCGCAAACGGTAACGGCCGGCCCCGCCGACGAAAAACGCCGTTTCCGACAGATTGTTCTCCGCCGCCACGGCTTGCAGCAGCGCGTCGTCCGGCCATTCCCGCAGCGGGCAAACGGCCGCGGGATTGCCTTGCAACACTTGCTTGGTGAACGCATCGATTTGGTAGAGGGGAATACGCATGGGGGGTCGTTTGCGGTGGCGTGACAGTCGTTTAGTATCGGCTTCTCCGCCGGCGCGAACAAGCCGGACGATTGGCCCATGCCCGCCCGCCGCTTGCAACTCTAGGAGGAAATTCAACCATGTCGCAACCTTCCGATTCCGCACCGGCGCCGGTGTCCCGAACCCAGGCGTTCTTGTATTGGCTCAAGCTGGGGTGCGTGAGCTTCGGCGGGCCGGCCGGGCAGATCGCCATCATGCACCAGGATTTGGTGGAGCGCAGGCGCTGGCTGTCGGAGCGGCGCTTTCTGCACGCCCTCAATTACTGCATGTTGCTGCCGGGGCCGGAGGCGCAGCAGCTCGCCACTTACATCGGTTGGCTGATGCACCGCAGCTGGGGTGGGATCGTCGCCGGGGCGCTGTTCGTGTTGCCTTCCTTCGTGTTGCTGGTGCTGCTCAGTTGGGTCTATCTCCGCTTCCACGATCTGCCGGTTGTGGCCGGCGTGTTTTACGGCATCAAGCCGGCGGTGACGGCCATCGTGCTGTTCGCCGCTTACCGCATCGGCTCGCGGGCGCTGAAGAACGTGTGGCTTTGGTTGCTGGCGGCGGCGGCGTTCCTGGCGATTTTCCTGCTGCATTGGCCGTTTCCCGCCATCGTGCTGGCCGCCGCCCTCATCGGCTCGGTGGGCGGGCATTTCAAGCCGGCGGTGTTCGCCATGAAAGCCGGCCACGCCGCCGGTCGCCATGGGGCGGGGCCGGCCTTGATCGACGACGACACGCCGACGCCGGAGCACGCCCGTTTCCGTTGGCAGCGCTTGCTGGGCCTGTCGGCCGTCGGCCTGTTGCTGTGGATCGGCCCTTTGGCGTGGCTATGGCTGGACCAGGGTAGGGAAGGGGTATTGCTGCAAATGGGCTGGTTCTTTTCCAAGGCGGCGCTGCTGACGTTCGGCGGCGCTTATGCGGTGTTGCCTTATGTGTTTCAAGGGGCGGTGGAGCATTTCCAGTGGCTTAGCGCGGCGCAGATGATGGACGGCCTGGCCCTGGGCGAAACCACGCCGGGCCCGCTCATCATGATCGTCACCTTCGTCGGTTTCCTCGGCGGCTGGAACGGCGCGGACCAGGCATTCGCGGCGGGACTTGCGGCGGCGGGCGTGGCGACCTATTTCACTTTCTTGCCCAGTTTCCTCTTCATCCTGGCCGGCGGGCCGCTGGTGGAATCCACCCACGGCAACCTCAAGTTCACCGCGCCGCTGACCGGTATCACCGCCGCCGTGGTGGGGGTGATCCTCAACCTGGCGCTGTTTTTCGCCTATCACGTGTTGTGGCCGCAGGGCTGGGACGGCGCTTTCGATTTCCGCGCCGCGCTGCTGGCGCTGGCGGCGTTGTTGGCGTTGATACGCTTCAAGGCCGGCATCATTCCGGTGATTGCCGCCTGCGGCGCGGTCGGAATTTTGCTGGGAGCGGTTGGCGGTTGGTAGTCTCTTCGGACCATTTCTCATCGGGAGAGGACTCGGGTCAATGCCGTTAGTTAGCCTTCGCCTTCCAGCTCCTTCTCCCTCAGGGAGAAGGTTGGGATGAGGGGAATTAAACCGCTATGACCGTTAAATCCCCTCACCCTGTCCCTCTCCCTAAGGGCGAGGGGACCGGAATGCGCCGGCGCCTTTGAATTTTTCCTGGGAGAAAGGTAGCCGGAATTCGCTGCCTGCCTCATTGCGCTCGACGCCCGCGCTTTGCAAACCGCTGCAGTGGTGTTAATTTCCGCTTGGGCTGTGGGCAAATCAATGCGAGGAACGTATGCCGCGATACATGCCAGGGGGTCGGGCCGTAAGGCCGTGGGTAGCCGCGCTGTCGCTGCTGATCGCGGCGGCGGCTGTTGCGACGCCAAGCCAGGATGCGGACGTGTTGGCGCGGCGGGGCAAGCGTCCGACGCAGGGCGAGCCGGCCAAAGCCGCGCCCACGCTGGTTTTAAGCAAGCCGGAAGGGGGCTGGACCAGCGCCATGCAGCTGGAGGTGGCGGGCCGCTGTTCCGATCCCACCGCCGATCCCATCGTCGTCAACATCAACGGCGTGCGTTATTACATCCGCTCCCAGCAGGGGGCGTTTTCCCGCAAGTTTCCCGCCGCCAAGGGTAAAAACACCGTCATCGCCGAGTGTTCCAACGCCTTGGGCACAGGCCGCGCCAGCGCCGCCGTGGATGCGGTCATCAGCCCCACGCCGCTGAAAGTGGTGCTGTCCAGCGACACCGATTCGGTCTACACCGACCTGCACATCTACGAACCGGACAAGACCCACGTCTATTGGGCCGACACCAATTCTCCCAGCGGCGGGATATTTTTCCTCAACGCCCAGGGCGAATCCTTCGACCAGGCCGGCTACGGGCCTTATTTGTACGTCCATCCGGCGCCGCCGGTGGGCGTGTTCCGCATCGACGTCAATTACTGGCCGGGCGGGGCGGTGCAGCACACGGTGGCGAACCTGGACTTGATCCTGGACGAGGGCCTGCCCACCGAGGCCAAGCGGCGCATCCAAAGCCCGCTGGCCCGTCCCGGCGAAACTCGCACCCTGGCTTACGTGGTGATCCAGGGCAATCGCCAGCCGCCGAAAATTTTCGTGCCCGGCCAAGACAAGGACGCCGACATGCCGGCGGAGGTCCGCCAATACAAAAAGGACGAGCCCAAGCGCGAGCAGGAGGGCGATGCGGAGGAAACCGGTTTCCTGCATCCGTTGGACGAAAACGCCCTGCGCCGCTCGGTCAGCTATCTGGCCTTGTATCAGGCCAGGAAAGTCAGTCCGTTGTGGGAGGGCAGGCAGCGCGATTGCGCCGGCCTGGTGCGTTTCGCCTACCGCGAGGCCTTGAAGGAACGTTCCGTCGCCCAGACCCGCCGGCTGGGATTGCCGCCGGCCTTGCACTTGCCCACGGTATCGTCCCGCTCCCGCCGGTTGTTTCCCCAGTATCCCCACATTTGGCAAGTGGGGGTGGACAGCGGCGGCAAGCCCCGCAGGGGCGATTTCGCCGACGCGGAAACCCTGGTCGGCTACAACTTCCGCCACAAGTCCCAATCGCTGCAAGCGGCCCGCAGCGGCGATTTGCTGGTGTACCGCAAGCCGCTGGAAAACGACCAGCCGTACCATCTGATGCTGTACGTGGAAAACGCGCCCCACGATCTGGCCGTGTACCACAACGGTGCCCATGGCGCGGACGCCCAGGTTCGCGTGGTGCGCGCCGAGGAATTGTTCCGCTCGCCCGACCCGGTGTGGATTCCCGCCGGCGACAACCCCCACTTCCTAGGAGTCTATGAATGGAACCGCTTACGGCCAATAGACGGAAAATCGGCGGGATCCTCCTCGCTGTAGCGCTGGCCGCCGCCGCGGCGGCGCTGCTCTACCGGCAACTGTCGGTGGCGCCCTTGGGCCAATTGGCGCGGCCGGGTTTGCCGGTGCTGGACCTGACGGTCAAGGAGCCGGAGGAGGGCGCAGCCAAGTCCGAGGAGGCGGGGGAGGCCGCGCCGAAGGAAGAACGCTGCGCGGAGTTGTTGGGGGGCGACACCGGCGACGCCACCAGCCTGTCGGACCAGGAAAAGCGCCCGGCGGATTGTCCCAAGGCGGCCACTTGGTACGTCAAGCGCCGGCCGATTGCTTTGACCCTGTATTTCCAGGACGGCAAGGCCTTTCTTGACGCCTATGAGCACAGTCCCCAATGGCAGGCGATTTTCGCCAGCCGTTTCGTGCAGGGGTTGTTCTACGAGCCTTTGCACAGCGCCAGCGTACGTGCCGAGGACTTGCGGCTGACCGGCCTGGAGGGCCAGTTCCTGCAGCGGCTGGTGACCGAAGCCATCACCGCCCGCGCCCAATTGCACTACGACATCTCCCACGGCAAAAAAGGCTTTGTGCTGTCCTTCCTGCGGGCCGAGAGCCCGTTCGCCATCAAGGCCTTGCCGGCCATCACCGGTCTTTTGGCTCGCAGCGGCTATCGCGTACCGAAACTGCCCGAACCGGTGCTGGAAATGCGCGTCGGCTTGCAGCGCCTGTTCCTCACCGAATACCAGGAGCGCATTTACCTCGCCAACGGCCTGGAAGCCCTGCTCAATGTCATCCAGAACCTGACGCCGCCAAGCGCCGGCCTGCCCGATGCACCCGTGGCGCTGACCCTGCGGGCCGAGGCCTTCGTCGACAGGATACTGCCCGTGGTGGTGGGCAAGCCGGTCTGGGACATTACCGCCAGCTTCGACTTGAAAGAGGGCAGGCTGGGCGCGTTGACGTTCCCCGCCGGCCGTTACGCGCAAGCCCTGCATCCGGCCCTGTTCCAAGGCGTGCTTGCCAGCATTCCCCACGACGCTTTCGCCGCCGTGGCGGCCAGCTTCCGGCTGCCGCCCGGCATGGCGGAGGACGATTGGCGACGGCTGGCGACGCAAGGCCCCGCCGCCGCGACGGCGGAGCCCAAGGAAAGCGGCGTCGCCCTGGTGTGGGAGCTTGACGCCCAGGGCGAGCAACTGGGCGATGTGGGATTTGCCGTAGCCAGTCAGGACAACCCCGACGCGGCGGCCCAGTTCGGCGCCTACCTTGCCGATTCCGGCGTCAGCGCCGTTTGCGCCGGCGGCACGGTGTTTCTCGCCGCAACCTCCGACGCTTTGCTCACCCGCATGAAAGAATCCTGCTCCAGCCAGTCGCTTAGCGTACTGGACTGGGAGCGGGGCGGTTTGAAGCCCACTTTCGCCTCCGCGCAGCTGGCCCTGTTCGTCAATCCCGGCGTCGGCTTGCGCGAGCTGTTCCTGGCGGGCGGCGCCGGGGGCGACGACCTGGGCGACTTCGAGCCGCAATGGAAGCAACAATACGAACAGGCCAAGGCAGCCATGCGCGAAGACAGCGAAAAGCTGTTCCGCCAATTGCCCGTGCTTTTCTACGCCGGCAGCGTATCGCCCGGCGCCGACATCGTTACCCTGCCAGGCCACGCGGTGGCGCAAGGAGTATCGCCATGATCCCGCATCGCGTAGGAGCGGGCCTTGCCCGCGACCGTTCCTTGAGTCGGCTGCTAAGTGGCGCGCTGGGCGCGCTCTTACTGTTGGCCGGCGCTACCGCCCAGGCCGGCAGCCCTTTCTACCTCACCGCCGAGCGCAGCTTTTCCCACACGGAACAGCCGCAAATCCGCCTGGACTATACGGTGACGGACAAGCCCATGCTGGTGCGGGTGCTCAAGCCGAAGAACCTGGACAAGTTCCTGGAAGGGCAGGTGCAGATCAGCCGCAGTTACGAGGAGCCCACCAGCACGCTGAATCCGGGCCACTATTTCGCCAAGGGCTTGAACGAAGCCCGGTCGCCTTTGCGCGCCGTGCGCAACCTGTTGAAGTCGGATTTCCGCAAGCAGTTCCAGGATACGGCTTTCAGCAAGGCCATCGTCACCACCACCCAAGGCAATCTGGTGTCCGTGCCGGAACAGGTCATCCTGTCCGCCCCGGCCGGTTTCGATCTGGCCCGCGAGTACTATGTGGATTTGCAAACGGGGGGCGAGGGCGTCCAGGACCTGGGCTGGTGGTTCGCCGACAGCGGTTGGAGCGAAGACCGCTACAAGGTCCGTACCCTGGCCCTCGACCCCTTGCCCGACGGCGTCTACCTGTTGCAGGCGGTGCAGGGCAAGAACGAGGCGCAGTGCCTGATCCAGGTCAGCAGCCTGGCGGTGCAGGTGAAGCAGTCCAGCGAACAGCTGCTGGTGCGCGTTATCGACCGCGAGCAGCAGCCGGTGGCCGACGCCAAGGTCAGCTACCGGGACGGCCGCGGCCAGTGGCAGGCTTTCCCCAAGCCCACCGACGCCAACGGCGAAACCGCCTATGCCAGCCCGGCCGGCAACGTGGACGGCAAACTGGTGGTGAAGGTGGAGGCGGCCGATCTATCCTCACCGTCTAAATCTGCGCAAGAACTTGGGGCGGAGACCGTTTCTCCCCTTCTCCCTCAGGGAGAAGGTCGGGATGAGGGGCGTAAAGGTCGCAGCCTTTTATCTTCCCCTCACCCCAACCCTCTCCCTGAGGGAGAGGGGGCCGGAATTGCCGCCGCGGCAGGCTCGGCGGTGCCAGCCGATGCTTCCCACAAGGGAGCAAGGCGCAGCGCCCTGGTCGCCACCGACTTCCTCCCCACCGTCACCAAGGACGACGCGGTGTTCATCGTTACCGACCGGCCCATCTTCAAGCCCGGCGACGAGTTCCACTACAAAGGCGTGGTGCGCGCTTTCGACGACGGCGCGCTGAAAGTGCCGGCGTTCCGCAGCAAGCAGGCGGCGGTGTCGGTGATCCGTGCCGACGGCGGCGGCGACGGCTTGCAGGCCACGGTGCCCGTGAGCGATTTCGGCTCGTTCAGCGGCGCCTTTACCCTGGATGAATCCCAGACACCGGGCCTTTACCGGCTGGTGGCGCAGGTGGACGACAAGCCTTACGGCGGCGAATTCCGCGTGCGCGACTACATCAAGCCGACCTTCTACCTGGAGTTGCTGGATCGCAGTCCCAGCGTCACGCCGGGGCAGCCGTTCGTCGTCAAGTTCCGCGCCAAGCGCTACAGCGGCGGCGCGCCGCAGGACACCAAGTACGAGGTGTTCCTTTACCGCAAGAAATTCGAGGCGCCGCAATGGGTGGCGGAGGCCGGCGGCGGCTTGAGCGCCGGCACGGACTATTTTGGCCAGGTGAAATCGGCTTCCGGCCTCACCCAGCCGCAAAGGCTGTATAGCTCCATCGAAGCGCGCCAAGCGCTGGATTCCGCTAACTCCTGGGAAACCGCGCCGCTGTTGGACGGGGCCGGCGAGGCCACGTTCAAGTTCGATGTGCCGGCGGGCGACAAGGACAAGCCCAAGGAAGAATGGATTTACTCCCTCATGGTGCGGGCCCAGGACCGGGCCGGCTCCAGCGCTATCCTCACCGACAGCCTCTACGCCACCCTGGCCGAAGCCCAGCCGGCGGTGAGTTTTTCCAAAAACATCGCGGCGGTGGGCGACAAGGGCGTGAAGCTGTTGCTGCAATCCAGCTATCCCGACGGCAAGCCGGCGCCGAAGGCCTCCGGCGTGGTGGATATCGCCCTGGAGCAGCCGGGCAGCCCCAAGGGCGAGTTGGTGAAAGCGCCGTTTACCACCGATGACAAAGGCCGTTTCGAGCTGGCGCTGCCGGATTTGGCCGGCCGCGGCCGTTTGACCGCCGTGGCGACCCTGGAAACCCTGGACGGCAAGCCCATGAGCGCCAAGTCCACCTCCCAGCCGACCTGGCTGGTGGTGGGCGGCGCCGAGGGCGAGGCGGTGGCGGACGCTCGGGAGCTGGAACTGTACACCGACAGCACGGTGCTCAGCCCCGGCGACAAGGCCCGCGTATTGGCCCTGCTGCCGGCCGGCTGGGGCAAGAGCGACGCCGGCACCCTGTGGGAAACCATCGCCGGCCGCAAAATTTTCGGCAGTCGCTCGTCCCAGGCGCAGGGCCGCAGCCATTGGCTGGAGGTGGAGGCCAAGCCCGAATATGGCACCGGCTTCTACCACACGGTCACGGTGCCGGTGGGGCAGGGCAAGTACCAGGAGCGCACCCTGGGCTTCCGCATCGTGCCGCGCGAAAAACGCCTGGACATCGCCGTACTGCCGTCCCTGCCGGAAACCGATCCCCTCAAGCCGTTCCCGTTGCGTTTCGAGGTGAAGCGCGCCGACGGCAGTCCCGCCGCCAACACCGAGCTGTCGGTGTCGGTGGTGGATCGCGCCGTGTACGCGGTGCAGGCGGAATTCCGGCCCGGCATATTCGATTTTTTCTATCCGTTGCCGCGCATCAATCTGTCCACTTTCTACTCGGACGATCTGCAAGGCTACGGCTACGCCGATCTGCTGAAAAAGCCCAACTTCGCCCTGAGCGCCCTGAAGAGCCAGAGCAAGCTGGCGAAAAAAGCCATGCGCGACACCGCCGGCTGGTTCCCCCACTTGGTCACCGACGCCCAGGGCCGGGCCGCCGTCACCGTGGACATGCCCGCCAACGTCACCGAATGGCTGGTCACCGCCATTGCCGCCGACAAGGACGGCCGCGTCGGCGAGGCCACCGGCAAGTTCAATACTGTCGCCGACGTGTCGGTGGAACTGCTGGGACCGCAATACCTGCGGGAAGGCGAAGAAGCGGACGTCAAGGTCAAGCTGGTCAATCACCTGCCCCAGGACGTGACGCTGGAAGGCACATTGTCCCTGGGCGGCGATGCCGTCTTGTTGCAAGGCAAGGACAAGGAGCGTTTCAGCCTCAAAGGCAAGGCCGAGGCGTTGTGGCCGGCGCGCGTGCAAGGCACCGGCCATCAGGGAACGGCGACGGTGAAAGTGGCTTTGTTGCCGCACCAGGCCATCCACGTGGGCGGCGCGGAGGAGTTCGACCTGCCGCTGAAGCCGGCGGCCATGGAGCAGGTGTTTGCCGGCAGCTTGCCGCAGGGTGACGCGGGCAAATGCGCGTCGCCGACCCCTCCCTCTTCCCCGGCCGGCTCCGCACCCGTCGCTGCGCCCTCCCAGCCGACGGGAGAGGGGGCGACCGGTGCGCAAGGCTCCCCGGCAGCAACGCCGGATAGCGGCGCAAAGGCCGACGTTGCCAATGCCTTGCCCAACTGCCCATCCCCCAGCACCCTGCTGACCGATATTCCGTCCGCGGCCTCCATCCGCCAGGCGCAAATCCAGGTCAGCTCCGGCCTGCTCGGCGCCGCCCTGCACGCCGCCACGGTGCTGGTGTCCTATCCCTACGGTTGCACGGAGCAATTGGTGCACAGCACCGTGCCCAACTTGGTGCTATTGGATCTGCTCAAGCGCGCCGGCATCAAGCCCGAGGCGTTGGGACCGCTGGGGCCGGTGCTGGCCAAGGCGGAGAAAAACGCCGCCCTGGGCATCCGGAAAATCGTGCAGAACCAGAAAGCCGACGGCGGTTTCGGCCTGTGGCCCAACGATGCCGAAGCCAGCATGCCGGTGACGGTGACGGCGCTGTATGCCCTCAAATTCGCTGCGGAGCTGAAAGTCGAAGGCGCGGCCCGTTCCTTCGACAAAGGCACGCAATGGTTGATGGCGAAATTGGCCAAGCCCGGCGAGGCCGGCGGGTTGAACGACGGCTATGTGCTGGCGCGCTATGCCGAACTGGGCATGTACGAGCAGCCGTGGCAGCAGCAAATCGCTTTCGTCGAGCAAACCCGCAAGAATCCGGCCGCCTCCCTGGACGACCTGGTCAACAGCCTGCGCTTGTTCGCCGCCAACAAGGACAAGGCGTGGAATCGCTTCGGCCAGGCGTTCAAGGACAAGGCGATAGCGAAGGCGCTGGTGTTGCGTTTACAAAACGCGGTGCTCGCTTGGGGAACGGCCGACGGGGCGGCGGAAGACAAGGCACTGTACGGCGCCATGGGATTCTCTTTCGGCATGCCCAGCCGCTTGTCCGCCGCCCTGGGGGTGCTGGAGGAATTCGGCGGCGTCACGGCGGAAATCGAGTCGAAAGCGAAAAACGCGCTGCTGACGGCCATGAAAAACGGCTATTGGACTTCCACCTTCGACAGCGCCCAGGTGATCTTCAACAGCCGCGCCCTGCTCAGCCGGGAAGCGGCGCAAGCCGCCAAGGACAAGGCGGCCGGCCGCAAAATCGCCGCCTTTGCCAAGGACGGCGGCAAGCTGGGCGAGTTGCAAGCCATCCCCGGCGGCTACTCCGCAACGTTCGCCCAGCCCGGCGAGGCGGGCAATTTGTCCGAAATTCGCCTGGAAGGCCTGGCGCCGCTGGAAGCGGCTTACGTCAACATCAACGCCGACGTGCCCTACGACGCCGTTGCCCCCCTGTCCCAGGGATTGTCGGTGGAGCGCGCCTTCCGCCGCGTCACCGCCAAAGGCAGCGAACCGGTCGATCTTGCCGGGCAGCCTGCAAGCAACGGGCCGTTGCACGCCGGGGACGTGATCGTCAGCGAGGTGCGCGTCAAGCGCGACGCCGTGGCGTCGGGCGCGATCCAGCCCAGCCAATTCATCGTTATCGAGGATGCCATCCCTTCTTTCGCCGAGGGCATCGAGGCCGACGAATCCTATCTGGCCGACGCTAAAATCCAGCCCAAGGACGACAGCTATTGGAGCGCGGTGAAGCAAACCCTGCGCTACCCGGACAAAACCGCTCGCGTCGCAAAAATCCAGCCCGGCGGCGAATTCCGCCTGTATCAGGTCTGGCGCGTCAACCACCCGGGCAAGGCCAATATCGCGCCGGCCCGCGCCTTCGACATGTACGACGAAAGCGTGCGGGGCAATACCGCGGCAAGCTGGAGCGAGGCCAAATGAACGCGCGGCGCGGGAGCGGCGTTCCTCCCGCGATCACTGCCAGCCGCCGCCGAGGGATTTATAAAGATCCACCATTGCGACGACCTGTTTTTGCTTGGTTTCGATGAGTTCTTTCTTGGCGTCCAAGGCATCCCGCTGGGTTAGCAATACCTCCAGGTAATCCGCGCGCGCCGACTTGAACAGCTGGTTGGCCACGTCTATCGATTGGACCAGCGACTCCACTTGTTTTTTCTTCAGTTGATAGTTTTTGTCCAGGTTGTTGATGTTCGAGAATTGGTTCGCCACTTCCGTGTAAGCGTTGATGATGCTTTGCTCGTATTCATAAGCCGCTTGGATCTGCTTGGCGCTGGCGTTTTTATATTCCGCCGTAATCGCGTTGCGGTTGACGAGGGGCGCCACCAGCTCGCCGGCGATGGTCGCCGCCAAGGATTCCGGCGTGTTTATCAGGTACTTGAGGGCAAAGGCTTCGAATCCCACCCCGGCTTTGATGCCGAACGAGGGATAGAAATTCGCCCGCGCGACATCGATGTTCAGGTCCGCCGCCGCCAGCTCAAGCTCGGCCTTTTTGATATCCGGCCTGTTTTTCAGCAATTGCGAGGGGGCGCCGATACGAAGCATCTTGGGCGCGATGTCCATGAAGCCGGCGGAGGCGCGCTGGATGGGCTGCGGGGTTCTACCTAGCAGGAAGTTGAGCCGATTCTCGGCCACGGTGATCTGCTGGGTGATTTCATATTTCCTGCTCTTGTTTTTCGCCACTTCCGCTTCATAACGTTTGACCGCCAGCGAATTGGACCTCGCGTAGACCTGGAGCTGCTTCACCACCTCCAGGCCGTCCTGTTGAATGCGGATGTTTTGTTCGAGATTATCCAGCTGATTGTCCAGCGCCATCAGTTCGTAATATGACCGCGCAACCTCGGCGACAAGATTCGTTACCAAAAAGTTCTTTCCCTCGGTCGAAGCCATGTATTCGAAGACCGCCACCTGAGTCGCGTTTCTCAGCTTTTTCCAAATATCGATCTCCCAGGTCGAGAAAAGGCCGAATTGATAGTTCCCGAGAAAAGTTGGGAACGGCTGTCCTTTGGCGATTTGCAGGTTGTCTTCCACCGCTCCGTTTCGGGTGAATTTGCCGGTTTTTTCGCCGCCGGATCCGGCGCCGAAATTGACCGTCGGCAAATACGCGCCTTTACGCGCCTGAATTTCGTTTTCCGCAACGCTGATGCGTTGCAGCATGATGTTGATCTCCTTGTTATTGGCGACCGCTGTGTCGATCAAGCTTAATAAATAGGGATCGTCGAAAAAGTCCTTCCATTTTACAAGAGCGGAGTTTTCCTCCTGCTGGGCTCCCTGGTCATAGATTTCGGGAAGTTTGGTGTCCGCCTTTTTGATGGCGATATCCGGAATGCCGCAGGCCTGAAGTATCAGCGCGGGTATTCCCAATGCCAGAAGACGAAAAGCTTTACTCTTTGTCATCGCTGTTGCTGTAGTGATAAATTTCGGTTAAAGGATCAAGGTCTTCGTTTTTGATCAAGCTTTTGCCTTCTATCATTTTGGCGAAGACGTAATAGAGCCCCGGAATAAGACCCACGCCGAACACCGTGCCGAACAGCATCCCTCCCAAGGCCGAGGTGCCGATGGTCCGGTTGCCGACGGCGCCCGCCCCGGTGGCGACGGCCAATGGAATCAAGCCGGCAATGAAGGCGAACGAAGTCATTAATATCGGGCGGAAACGCGCTTTCGCGCCCTCGATGGCCGCGTCCTTGACGGACATGCCCTGGGCCTGTTTTTGCACGGCGTATTCCACGATCAGCACCGCGTTTTTACCGAGCAAGCCGACCAACATGACCAGCCCGACCTGGGAGTAAACGTCGTTGGCGAGACCGGTTTCTTTCAACAAGAAAAACGAACCGAAAATGCCCGCGGGCAAGGAAAATATCACCACCAACGGCAGGACAAAGCTTTCGTATTGCGCCGCCAGCACCAAATAGACGAATACCAGGACGACCACGAAGATCACCAAGGCTTCGTTGCCTCTTGCCGCTTCGTCGAACGACAAGCCTTCCCAGGCCACGTCGTAACCCCGCGGCAAAGTGGCGGCCGCGACTTCCTGGACTGCTTTGATGGCGTCCCCGGTGGTATAACCCGGCGCGGGTTCGGCGCGGATGGCCGCCGAATTGTAGAGGTTGTAGCGGGTAAGCTCGTTGGGGCCCTGCTTTTTCTTCATGGTCATGAAAGCGGAATAGGGCACCATTTCGCCTGCCTCGTTTTTCACGTAATAATTCAATACGTCGGAGGGGAAACGCCGGAATTCGGGCAGCGCTTGGGTATAAACCTTGAAAAAATTGTTGAACCGGATAAACCCCTGTTCGTAAGTGCTGCCGATCATGATGTCCAGGTTATCCATGGCTTTGTTGATGGATACGCCTTTCTGCATGGCCAGCTTGTTGTCGATCACCAACTCATATTGCGGATAGTTGGCGGCGAAAAAGGTAAACAATCCGGTTAACTCTTTGCGCTTGCGCAGCGCCGCAATGAAGTCCTGGTTGATCTTGTCGAATTCGTAATAATCGGTATTGGAGGTCTTATCCAATAGCCGCAGCGCCAAACCGGACGCCGCGCCGTAGCCGGGTACCGCCGGCGGCTGGAAAAACTCGATGATCGCGCCGAAGTCGTGGGTTTTTTCTTCCAACTCGCGAATCACGTCCTGCACGGACGCTTTGCGTTCCGACCAGTCCTTTAAATTGATGATGCAGGTGCCGGCGTTGGAGCCCCGGCCTTCCGTCAATACTTCATAGCCGGCCAAGGAGGAAACCGATTGCACGCCTTCGATTTTCCTGGCGACGCTTTCCAGCTGTTGGGCGACTTGATTGGTGACTTCGATGGTCGATCCCGGTGGGGTTTGGATAATCGCGTAAATCATGCCTTGGTCCTCGCCGGGGATAAAGCCGGCGGGGAGGGTGTGATTCACCGTGAAAATACCGAAGGAAAAAATGCCCAAGGCGAGAAACGTCACGATGCGCCGAGTGACCACGACATTGAGTACTTGAACGTAGCGCCCGGTGGCTTTTTCGAACAGCTTGTTGAACGCGTCGATGAACCAAGTGATCGGCGTTTTTTTCCGTGGTTGGCCGTGGGTGTTTTTCAGGATCATTGCGCACAATACCGGCGCCAGCGACAGGGCGACGATCGCCGAGATGATGATGGACGAGGCCATGGCGATGGAGAATTGCCGGTAAAACACGCCGACCGGTCCGTTCATGAAGGCGATCGGGACAAATACCGAGGTCATGACCAAGGTAATCGCGATAATGGCGCCGCCGATTTCGCCCAAGACTTTTTGCGATGCCACGTAGGGAGAGACGTGTTCCTCCTCCATCTTGGCGTGCACCGCCTCGACCACGACGATGGCGTCGTCGACCACGACGCCGATGGCCAGCACCAAGGCGAACAGGGTGATCAAATTGATGGAAAGCCCGAATGCGGACATGACGGCGAAAGAGCCGATCAACGACACCGGCACGGCCAAAATCGGAATCAGGGTGGATCGCCAGTCGCCCAGGAAGATAAACACCACCAGGGCCACCAGGACGAACGCTTCCGCCAGGGTGTGCAGCACTTTGTCGATGGAGGCGTCGACGAATCGCGATACGTCGTAGTTGATTTCGTAGTCCATGCCCTCGGGGAACGACGCCTTCAACTCCTGCAGTTTTTCCTTCACGTCCTCGATGACTTTGCTGGCGTTGCTGCCGTAGTTTTGCTTCAGCACGATGGAGGCGGAGGGGTAGGAGTCCTTGTCCGAGTAGATGTTGTAAAACTCGCTGTTCAAATCGACTTTGGCGATATCCTTGAGGTGCAGAATCTCACCCTTGGAATTGGCCCGGATGATGATGTCCTCGTATTGTTCCGGTTTGTCGTAAAGCCCCTGATAAACGAGAACATACTCCTTGGATTGGGCGGCCATGCCGGTACTTTGCCCGATGCGGCCGGGCCTGCCGATAATGCTTTGATTGGCGATGGCGTCCATCACCTCTTCGGTCGAGACATTGTAGGCCCGCATACGATCGGGATTGAGCCAAATGCGCATGGCGTATTGGCGGCTCCCTAATATTTTTGCTTGGGCAATGCCAAATACGCGCTGAACTTCGGGAATAACGTTGACGTTGGCGTAATTGAATAGAAATTTCTCGTCGGCGTTTTTGTCTTTGCTGTACAAATTGATATACATCAGCATGCTGGGCTGCACGCGCTCGACTATCACCCCTTCCAATTGCACGAGCTTGGGTAGCCGACTCATGACTTGGTCTAAGCGCGTCTTTACGTTGACCATCGCGATGTTCGGGTCCACGCTCAGATCGAAAAGCACCTGAATGGTCGCCTCGCCGGCGCTGGTCGCATCGGAGACGATGTATTTCATGCCGGGTACGCCGTTAATGGCGCGTTCTATCGTTATCAGGGACGATTTCACCAGTACATCGGCGCTGGCGCCGGGAAATGACAACGATATGGTGACGCGCGGCGGTGCGATATCCGGAAACTGGGAAATCGGTAGCGAACGGATCGCCAAGAACCCCGTGAAAAGGAAGAGCAGCGATAGCACGATCGCCATCACGGGTCTTTTGATGAATATGCTAAACATGGTTTTTTGACCCGATTAAATGTTATTCCGTATACAGTTCCAGCTCGGCGCGAACTTTTTCCGGCGGCTTAAAGTCCGCTTCCACCTTTTGTCCCGCGCGGACTTTTCGTAAGCCATCGATCAGAATTTTGTCGCCTTCCTTGAGGCCGTCTTTGACGATAAACAGATGGGGTATTTCTGCTTCGATGGAGATAAGCCTTTGTTCAAGCGTTCCGTCATTGCCGATGACGTACACATAGGTCTTGTCCAGAATCTCGAACGTCGCTTTCTGCGGGATTATCAGGGCGTTCTTGTAGGGCTTCTTCATCAGGATGCTGCCGGTTTCGCCGTGCCTAAGGACTTTGTCCGGATTGGGGAAGGCGGCCCGGAATTCGATATTCCCGGCGGTATTGTCGAAGTCGGCTTCAATGGTTTCTATGACGCCGGTTTGGTCGAAAACCTTGCCGTTTGCCATTCGCAATTGAACTTTGGCGTGTTCGTCTCCATTATTTTGTTGTTTGTAGTCGAGGTATTCGGCTTCCGGGACGTTGAAATATACCCATAAAGTGCCGATGTCGGACAAGGTGGTCAATAGGGCGCCTTCGTCGACCAGGCTGCCGATTCTTGCATTCAGGTGGTCCATGATTCCGGAAAACGGCGCGTTGATATCCGTGAATCCTAAATGGGTATCGGCCATTTTCACTTCCGCCTCGGCCTTGTCCAGTTTGGCTTTCGCCAATGCCAGTTCGTTGGCCGATACGATGTTTTTATCCGCCAATCCCTTGGTGTTCAGGTATTCGATGTTCATGGTGTTCGCTTCGGCTTTCGCTTTCAGCAATTCCGCCTGGTAGACGTTCGGCATGATTTTGAACATGGCTTGTCCCTTGTTCACGAATTGCCCTTCGTCCACGAAAATATTTTGCAAGTACCCCCGTTCCAGGGCGCGGATCTCTATATGCCGAATGGCGTGAATCTGACAGACATATTCTTTCGTTACCGCCGCGTCCTCCCGGAACGGCGTGGTGGCCTCCACTTTGAGTATTTCCTTCTCCGCGTCGGTTTCCGTTTTTTGGCAGCCACTCAAAATAATGGCGATTACGCCTACGGCTAGGGATGCTTTGGTGAACATGGTTTTATGTCGTTTGAGGTTTATCGGAGCTTGGTTGCATGAATCGGTCATTGCAATGAGTTCGCAGAAAACGGGGGACACGGGTTATCGGTATGGTCCGGGTGACGGAGCGGAAGGGGTATTCGTAGCCATGAACGGCGCTGCGGCTGAGGCGCTGTATCCGGCGGGGGCTCATCGTTTGCTTCGGGTTCTTCGCGGTCCGACATTGCGGATGCGGGCAGCAGGAAGCATGCCATGGTCGCCTAGACGGCGTGGCGCCGCTAAATTACTGAAAAGGAGCGGTGTTGATGCCGGACGGCGCCGTGCGGCCAGACGGCGGCCGCCGGTGGTTATGAACGTCCTTGGTGCTATTGAACCGGTTGCCCGCGGGCGTGGGGCGTTGCGGTTGCCGATGCCTGGGAGGGGGCCCCAGGCCGTTTAGTCCGGCCCGTCGCCGGATGCTTCGACGCGATTGCGTCCGCCGGCCTTGGCGGCGTAGAGGGCGTCGTCGGCGCGACGCAGCATGTCGTCGAAACTGCCGTCGCGAGGGTCCAGTGCGGCAACGCCGATGGAAACGGTGAGGCGCAGCAGCTGGCCTTCGGTGGCGAAAGGTTCGCTTTCCACGGCGCGCCGCAATCGCTCCCCGGCCGCTAGCGCCTGGGCGAGGCCGACCCGTTCGAACAGCACGACGAATTCCTCGCCGCCTTGCCGTGCCGGCAGTTCTTTCCCGCGGCAGGCGGCTTGCAGGCGCGCGGCGACGTGTTTCAAAGCGCTGTCGCCCACCTCGTGGCCGTAGCGGTCGTTGATGGATTTGAAGTGGTCGATGTCCACCACCGCCACGGCCAAGCCGTCGCCGGCCTCGCGGGCCGCGGCGAAGCGGCTTTCGCCGATGCCCGCCAGGGTGCGGCGGTTGGCCAGGCCGGTGAGGTAGTCGGTGGAGGCGGCTCGTTCCCACTGGCGGCGGATGCGTTCCGAGCACATCAGCAGGAAGGCGGTGGTGCCGATGACCGGCAGCACGGCGGCGATCATGGGCGTCACGGCGTTCATCCAGTTGCCGGCGTTGAGCACGCTGGCGTGCGGGCCGCCGCCCACGCTCAGGAAATAGCCGGCCCGCAGGATGATGAACGCCATGACGATCAGGATGATGCCGGCCATGACCGGCCGGCTGACGGCGGTATCGCCATGGGCCGGCGCGCGCAGCGTCAACATGCAGCCCAGCATGATAACGGCCCAGGCGGCGGAGACCAGCAAGACGCGGGCGATGAAGTCGGCTTGCACCGCGGTGAACCAGTACAGTCCCGCCGCCACGGCGACGGGCGGCAGCAGCAGCCAGGGAATGTCGGGGTAGCCGTAAAACTGCCGCAAGGCGCGCCAGTATCCGCAGAAGCCGAGGGTGGTCATGCCGTTGGCCAACGGCAGCACGAAGGGTTGGGGCAAATGTTGCTGCACGGAGAAGAGCACGCAGCCGCCGGCGATCAGCAGGGTGGCGATGCGCCAACTGGCCGCGGCCGGTTGCAGTGCGGCGTGCAGGTCGCGATGGACCAATCCCAGTACGCCGCCGTTGGCGAGCATCATGAGGGTGGCGATGACGAAAGCGGTGGTTGGATCCATGGGCATGATGTCCTTGTCGTGCGGGGTTTACGGCGCAGCGTCTATTGTTCCACCTTGCGGCGCAACGCTTTGGTCTGCCCGTGTTTGCCCTTGCTGTCCAAGCGCCGTTGCTGGGCGCCTTTGCTGGGTTTGGTGGGCTTGCGTTTTTTACGGGTTGCCGCCACGGACTTGACGAGGCCTTGCAGGCGTTGCAGGGCATCCTCGCGGTTTTGCTCCTGGCTGCGGTATTGCTGGGCTTTGATGACGACAACGCCGTCGTTGGAGATGCGTTGGTCGTTGAGCTGCAAGAGGGCGGCCTTATAGGCCTCCGGTAGGGACGAGGCGTTGATGTCGAAGCGCAGGTGGATGGCGCTGGAGACTTTATTGACGTTTTGCCCGCCGTTGCCTTGGGCGCGGATGGGCTGCAGGTCGATTTCGTCGAGGGGGATGGCGATTTGCCGGGCGATTGGCAGCATGGGGTAATCGGGCTGCGTTGGGTGTGCCTGTGGCGCTTTCCCTCCTCGGCGGAGAGAAAAAGCCACGGCGATACAATCCCCTCACCCTAACCCTCTCCCGGTGGGGAGAGGGGACCGAAATCGCGGTTTACGGCGAAGCGATCAGGCGGCGAATTCCGGCAGGCCCACCACGTTGTAGCCGGCGTCCACGTACATCACTTCGCCGGTGACGCCGGAGGCCAGGTCGGAGCAGAGGAAGGCGGCGGCGTTGCCCACTTCGTCGATGGTGACGTTCTTGCGCAGCGGCGCGGCTTGCTCGCCCTTGGACAGCATTTCGCGGAAGCCGGAGATGCCGGAAGCGGCCAGGGTGCGGATGGGGCCGGCGGAGATGGCGTTGACGCGGGTGCCTTCCGGCCCCAGGGCGCCGGCCAGGTAACGCACGTTGGCTTCCAGGCTGGCCTTGGCCAAGCCCATGACGTTGTAGTTGGGCACGATGCGTTCGGCGCCCAGGTAGCTCAGGGTCAGCAGCGAGCCGTTGCGGCCGGCCATCAACGGGCGGCCGGCTTTGGCCATGGCGGCGAAGCTGTAGGAGCTGATGTCGTGGGCGATGCGGAAGTTCTCGCGGGTGACGGCGTCCAGGTAGTTGCCTTCCAGGGCTTCGCGCGGCGCATAGGCCACAGCGTGGACGATGCCGTCCAGGCCGTCCCAGTGTTGGCCGAGGGTGTCGAACACGGCTTGGATTTCTTCGTCGCTGGCCACGTCGCAGGGGCAAACCAGGCTGGAGCCGAATTCCGCCGCGAAGCCGGCGACGCGATCTTTCAGCTTTTCACCCTGGTAGGTGAATGCCAGTTCGGCGCCCTCGCGGTGCATGGCGTTGGCGATACCGTAAGCGATGGAACGGTTGCTGGCTACGCCGGTGATCAGGATGCGTTTGCCTTGCATGAAACCCATGGTTTTCTCCTAAATGGTGCGGTGCGGAAAATCGTGTAGCCGCGCAGTATCACCGAGGCCAGCCGGCATGTCCAGATGGGTGGTTTGGTGCCGCTGGCCGTTGCCGCTAGAATGGCGTTTTCCGCGTGGCTCGACAGGGGCGTTGCATTCAGTGATGGGGCGTGTGTGGTGGACGATAGGGTGGCTGGCCGTCCTGGCCGCGGGCCTGGCCGGTTGCGACGGCGCGCCTTGGAATAGCCCTTATTCGACCGTCGACGCCGCGGCCAACACGCTGTATTCGTCCTTTTCCGAACAGCCGAAACACCTCGATCCGGCGCTGTCCTACAACGTCAACGAGTTGCAGCTTATCGCCCAGGTGTACGAAACGCCGCTGCAATACCATTTCCTGAAAAAGCCTTACACCCTGATTCCTTCGGCGGCGGCCCTGCCCGAGATCACTTACCGCGACGCGGCGGGGGCGGCGTTGCCCAAGGACGCCGACGAGGCCTCCATCGCCTACAGCGATTACGTCATCGCGGTGACGCCGGGCATTTTGTACCAACCCCATCCCGCCTTCGCCCGGGACGGCGCCGGACAGTATCTGAATCACGATTTGAGCGAAGCCCGGTTGCGCGACATTCGCAGCATCGGCGACGTCGGGCAGACCGGCACGCGGGAGCTGGTGGCCGAGGATTTCGTTTACCAGATCAAGCGGTTGGTGCACCCGAAAATCCATTCGCCGGTGGCGGAGCTGATGAAGCAATACATCGCCGGCTTGGCGGAATTGGAGCAAACCCTGGCGGACGCCTACGGCAAACAGGCGGGCGGCTATTTCGACCTGCGCCCTTTCGCCTTCGAGGGGGCGCAGGCGTTGGACAAATACCGCTACCGCATCCGCCTGAAAGGAAAATATCCGCAGTTTCGCTTTTGGTTGGCCATGACTTTCTTCGCGCCGGTGCCGTGGGAGGCGGAGCGTTTCTACAGCCAGCCCGGCCTGCGGGAAAAGAACATCACCCTGGACTGGTTTCCGGTGGGCACCGGGCCCTACATGATGACGGAGAACAATCCCAACCGGCGCATGGTGTTGGCGAGGAACCCCAACTTCCACGCCGAGTACTATCCCGACGAAGCGCCGCCGGAGGATAAGGCGGCCGGCTTGCTGGCCGACGCCGGCCGCAGGCTGCCGTTCATCGACCGCGTGGTTTACATCTTGGAGAAAGAAACCATCCCCTACTGGAACAAATTCCTGCAAGGGTATTACGATGCCTCCGGCGTCGGCTCCGACAGCTTCGACCAGGCTATCCAGTTCAGCCAGCGCGGCGAGGCGGGGTTGACGCCGGACATGGCTGCCAAGGACATTCGCCTGGAAACGTCGATTACCCCGTCGGTGTATTACATGGGGTTCAATATGCTCGACCCGACAGTGGGCGGGCTGGACGAGGCGCATCGTAAATTGCGGCGGGCGATTTCCATCGCCATCGATTACGAGGAGTTCATTTCCATCTTCCTCAACGGCCGCGGCATTCCGGCCCAGGGCGTGCTGGCGCCGGGCCTGTTCGGCTACACCGAAGGCGAGGCCGGCATCAATCCTTACGTTTACGATTGGGACGGCCAGAAGCCGAGGCGCAAGTCCATCGACGACGCCAAGCGGCTGCTGGCCGAGGCGGGATACCCGGAAGGGCGCGACGCGGCCACGGGCCAGCCCCTGGTGTTGTACCTGGACGCCTCTTCCGGCGGCGCCGACGACAAGTCCTTGTTCAACTGGTACCGCAAGCAATACGCCAAGCTGGGCATCCAGCTGGTGATCCGCACCACCGATTACAACCGCTTCCAGCAGAAGATCCGCGACGGCAACGCGCAGATATTCGTTTGGGGCTGGCACGCCGATTATCCCGATCCGGAAAACTTTTTCTTCCTGCTGCACGGCGCCAACATCAAAGTGGGCAAGGGCGGCGAGAACGCCAGCAATTACCAGAGCCCCGAGTTCGACCGGCTCTACGAGAAAATGCGCAATATGGACGATACGCCGCAGCGCCAGGCGCTTATCGACCAATTGCAGGAAATCGCGCGCCGCGACGCGCCCTGGGTGTTCGCGTTCCACCCCCAGGACTTCGCCTTGCACCACGGCTGGTACAGCAATCTCAAGCCTACCACCATGGCCTACAACAACCTGAAATTCCGCAAGCTGGACCCGGCGAAGCGGCAGGCGGCCCGAACCGCTTGGAACGAGCCGTTGGTGTGGCCCTTGTGGCTGGGCTTGGCGGCATTGATCGCGGTGGTGGCGCCGGCTTGGCTGGCCTATCGGCGGCGCATGGCGGAGCGCGTCCTGTAATGTGCGTGGCCGCATCAATTATCAAAGGCGAAGGATGAACCGCGCAGCGATCATTGAAATCCTGCAAGCCCGCCTGCCGAATTTGCAGGCCATCTATGCCTTTGGCAGCCGGATTGCGGGTACGGCACAAGCCGGCAGCGACCTCGATCTCGCCGTGCTGGTGGCGGGTTACGCCGACCCGCTGGTTCTGTGGGAGTTGGCGGGCGATCTGGCGGAGCTGGCCGGCTGCCCCGTGGATTTGCTCGACCTGCGCGTCGCTTCCACCGTGATGCAGTACCAGATTGTCACCACCGGCCAACGCTGGTGGGCTAGAGACGCGCAAGCGGCTTTGTACGAGGCCGCCATCCTCAGCGATAAGACCGAGCTGGATACGGCTCGCGCCGGGCTGCTGGCCGATATCGCAAAATCCGGGAGGGTTTATGGCCGATGACGTGCTCATCAATAAGGCCGCCACTATCGAGCGGAGCGTCGGACGCGCCCGCGAGGAATACCAGCGGGATCCGGCCGGCTTCGGCGCGGATTTCACCCGCCAGGACGCGGCCGTCTTGAACATCCAGCGCGCTTGCGAGGCGGCGTTGGACATGGGCCAGCACCTGATACGCCGCGAAAAGCTGGGGGTGCCGCAAAGCGCCCGCGACGTGTTCGCGTTACTGGCGCAGGGCGGCTGGATCGAGCCTGCGCTGGCCGACGGGCTCAAGCGCATGGTGGGGTTTCGCAATATCGCTGTGCACGATTACCAGAGCTTGCAACTGCCTATCACCGTGAACATCATCGAAAAGCACCTCGATGAATTCCTGCGCTACAGCCAGACGCTGCTGCAACGCGATGCGGCCACGGCCACGGCATCGGGAGCCAGCGATACAATTGGAAATCGCTCATGATCCAATACATCATCCGCCGCCTGCTGTACGCCATTCCCATTTTGATCGGCGTCAACTTGCTGACTTTCCTGCTGTTTTTTGTGGTCAACAGCCCCGACGACATGGCCCGCATGCAGCTGGGCCAGAAGCACGTGACCCAGGAGGCGGTGGAAAAATGGAAGCACGAGCGCGGCTACGATCTGCCGCTGTTCTGGAACGGCCAAGCGCAGGGCGCCGATAAGCTGGCCGAGACGATTTTCTACCGCAAATCGGTCAATCTCATGGTATTCCGCTTCGGCCAGTCGGATACCGGCCGCAATATCGCTAGCGACATTCAGGAGCGCATGTGGCCGTCGTTGGCGATTTCCGTGCCCTCCGTCGTGATCGGCGTGACCTTCAATATCGCCTTGGCCCTGCTGGTGGTGTTTTTTCGCCAGACCTATCTGGAGTTCTGGGGGCTGGTGCTATGCGTCATGCTCATGTCGGTATCGTCGCTGTTCTACATCATCGGCGGCCAGTACGTCGCGGCCAAGCTGTTGCAACTGGTGCCCATCTCCGGCTACAGCGAGGGATGGGGGGCCATCAAGTTTCTGCTGTTGCCGGTGTCGATCGGCGTAGCGTCCGGCATCGGCTCGGGCGTGCGCTGGTATCGCGCCTTATTTTTGGAAGAGGTGGAAAAGGACTATGTGCGCACCGCCAGGGCCAAGGGTTTGTCGGAAGCGGCGGTCCTGTTCCGCCACGTGCTGCGCAACGCCATGATCCCGATTTTGACCGGCGTGGTGGTGCTGATCCCGTTTTTGTTCATGGGTAGCCTGTTGACCGAATCGTTCTTCAGCATCCCCGGCCTGGGCAGCTATACCATCGACGCCATCAATCGCCAGGATTTCGCCATCGTCCGCTCCATGGTTTACCTGGGCTCGGTGTTGTACGTGGCCGGCCTGCTGTTGACGGACATTTCCTACACCCTGGCCGATCCGCGCGTGAGGTTGTCGTGAGCATGGGTCGCTTGACGCTGTTTTGGACCGACGCCCTGGTGTATTTGCTGGTCGCCATGGTGGCGGGCTTCATTTGGTACGTCGGCAGCCGCGAGCATTTGCGCCGGCCTTGGCGCCAAATCGTCGGCGACAAGGTCGCCATGGTGTCGTTGCTGGTGCTGATGGCTTTTTCCGGCATCGGCTTGCTGGACTCGGTGCATTTCTACCCGGCGGTGGAGGAGGGGAAGGGCGGCAACGAGGCCATCAGCCTGTTCGATTGGTGGGCCACGCCCATGCGCACCCACGACGAAAAAACCTATTCGCGGCCGTTCGCGGCGGTGTCGTATAGCCGCGAGTTTTTGGTGCGCCCCGACGGCAGCCAGGGCTGGGAATACCCCCGGTTGGCGCATGGCGGCGCTCATTTGCGCGATCCGGATGTGGAGCGCGGGCCCGATATCGCGCGCACCGTCGCCGACGGTTTCGTGAAAGGGGGCTTGCTGTGGGCGGTTTGCGCTGCCGGCTTGTGCGGCTGGTTGACGGTGCGGGGCGGGCGGAGCTGGTGGCGCACGCTGTGGGATGTGGCGGAGGACCGTACCGAAACGCCTTGGCGGGCCCTGTTGGCGACTTTGCTGCTGCTGCTGTCCTGCGGTTGGGCGCTGGCGGAACTTAGCGCCAGCTACCATGTGCTGGGGACCGACAAGGTCGGCCAGGACGTTTTCTACCAGAGCCTCAAGAGTATTCGTACCGGCTTGGTGATCGGCACCTTGACCACGCTGGTGATGCTGCCGTTCGCCTTGGTGCTGGGGATTTTGGCGGGGTTTTTTCCCGGCTGGGTGGACGACGTCATCCAATACCTCTACACGACGCTCAATTCCATTCCCAGCGTGCTGCTGATCGCCGCGGCCATCCTGATGATGCAGGTGTATATGGCCAACCACGAGGCGGATTTCGCCAGCCTGGCGGTGCGTGCCGACCTGCGGCTGCTGTTTCTTTGCGGAATCCTGGGGGTTACCAGTTGGACCGGCCTATGCCGGTTGTTGCGGGCGGAAACCTTGAAGCTGCGGGAAATGGAATTCGTGCAGGCGGCCCGCGCGCTGGGCGTGCGGCCCTGGGTGATCCTGGCCCGCCACATCCTGCCCAACGTGCTGCATATCGTGCTGATCTCCGTGGTGCTGGATTTCAGCGCCCTGGTGCTGGCGGAAGCGGTGCTGAGCTATGTCAACATCGGCGTCGATCCCACGACGCAAAGCTGGGGCAATATGATCAACAGCGCTCGCTTGGAATTGGCCCGCGAGCCGGTGGTTTGGTGGTCCTTGGCGGCGGCGTTCACTTTCATGTTCGCCCTGGTGTTGGCGGCCAATCTGTTCGCCGACGCCGTGCGTGACGCGCTGGACCCGCGGCGGGCGGAGGTTTGACGCCATGAGCCAGCCGTTGTTGTCGGTGGAAAACCTGGCGGTGGAGTTTCGCAACGGAGGGCAGGCGGTGCGCGCGGTGGACGGCGTGAGCTTCCGCATCGCCAAGGGCGAATGTTTTGCGTTGGTGGGCGAGTCCGGTTCGGGCAAGACCGTTACGGCGCTGTCGGTGTTGCGCTTGCTGGTGGCCGGTGGGCGCATCGTGGGGGGCAAGGCGGCGCTGGAGGGCACCGATTTGTTCCGTCTCTCGGAATGGGACATGTGCCGGGTGCGGGGCAGTCGGGTCGGCGTGGTGTTTCAGGATCCCATGACTTTCCTCAACCCGGTGCTGACCGTGGGGCGGCAGATTGCCGAGGCGGTGGCGCTGCATCGCGGGCTCAAAGGCGACGCCTTGCGGACGCGCGTGGTGGAGCTGTTGGACATGGTGGGCCTGCCCGATCCGCAAAGCCGCTACGGCGCCTATCCGCACCAGCTTTCCGGCGGCCAGCGCCAGCGGGTGATGATCGCCATCGCCTTGGCCGGCGAGCCGGATCTGCTCATCGCCGACGAGCCGACGACGGCTTTGGACGTGACGTTGCAGGTGCAGATACTGGGGTTGCTCAAGGAACTGCAACAGCGTACCGGCATGGCGCTGTGGCTCATCACTCACGACCTGGGCGTGGTGGCGCAAATCGCCGACCGGGTGGCGGTGATGCAGTCAGGCCGCATCGTCGAGCAGGCGCCCTTGAAAACCTTTTTCGAGCGTCCTCAGCACGAGTACACGCAAAAGCTGCTGAATTCCCTGCCGACCGTCGACGGCTGCGGCCGGCGTCCGGCGCCCGAGGAGCGGCGGCCTTTGTTGGCGGTGGAGGATTTTCGAGTGTATTACCCGGTGCGTAAGGGCGTGTTCCAGCGGGTGGTGGATCACGTCAAGGCGGTGGACGGCGTTTCCTTTGAACTGGAACCGGGCAGCACCCTGGCGTTGGTGGGGGAGTCCGGCTGCGGCAAAAGCACTTTGGGCAAGTCCCTGTTGGGCCTGATTCCTCATCATGCCGGCGCCATCCGCTTCGACGGCGAGGACGTCACCGTGGCACGGGGGGAAAAGCGGCGGCGCTTGTGTGCCCGGATGCAGATCGTGTTCCAGGACCCTTATTCGTCGATGAATCCGCGTTTGATCGTCGGCGACATCGTGGCGGAAGGCTTGGATTCGCTGTTTCCGGACATGACGCGGGACGAGCGGCGCGAGCGGGTCGAACGTTTGCTGGTTCAGGTGGGTCTGCCGCCGGAGGCCAGGCTGCGGTATCCGCACGAGTTTTCCGGTGGCCAGCGCCAGCGCATTTGCATCGCTCGGGCTTTGGCGGTGGAGCCGAAATTGTTGGTGTGCGACGAGCCGACCTCCGCTTTGGACGTGTCGGTGCAGGCGCAGATCATTCGCCTTCTGAAGCAGCTGCAGGACGATCACGGCCTGAGTTATCTGTTCATCAGCCACGATTTGGCAGTGGTGGCGGAGTTGGCGCACCGGGTGGCGGTGATGCGGCAAGGGCGGGTGGTGGAGCAGGGGGACGCGCGCCAGGTGCTGTTGTCGCCGGGGCACGACTACACGCGCCGCTTGTTGGCGGCGGTTCCCCGGTTGCCGGGGCGAAGGTGATAAAAAAGGCGGAGCCGTTGCCGGCTCCGCCTTCGGGTAACGTCTAACCGGTTTGGTTAAAGCGTTACTTCGGGTACGGCTGGTAAGCGTGAACCTTCACGTCGTCGCGACGGTTGTTCGCATTGGCCGTATGGTCGGGGCCGCCGGCTTTGCCGTAAGCGACGTCCTGCACCACGGTGTGAGAGTCGATACCGTGTTTCTTCAGGATGTCATGCACGGCATTGGCTCTGCGGGCCGCCAAGTTCTTGTTGGGAGCATCGCCGCCCACGGTGTCGGTGTAACCAATCACTTCCACCGTCAGAGGGTGGTGGAGACGGGACAGGTCCAACAGGTGGTGGAGGGCTTTTTCATCAACGCTACGCGGCGTTGCGCTGCCCGTGTCGAAATGCGCGATGGTGACCAGCTCGCCCTTGATGCACACGTCCGGGTGGCGAACGCAGCGATCATGCCAGCCTTCCAGGTGCTTTTCAGCCGCCTGGCGGTGCTTGAGGGCGCGATCAGCGGCAGCAACGGCAGCCTGTTCGGTGTCGATGTTCCAGTAATGGTCGTCAGCCCACCATTGGCGAATCTTGCGCGTTTCAGCCAGATTCTCTTCAGACAGGGTTTCGTGATACATGAACTGGCCGAAGTCGTCGGCTACCACGGCGCTGATCTTGGAATCCAGCGTGGCGGTATTTTTCGGGTGGGTGGAGCAGCCGCCCAGCAATCCGATCATGCTGACAGCGGTCAAAAATTTTAGCGTTTTCTTGTTCATTGGGAATCCCCTGTTCTCGTTAGTGATAATCCGTGGATATGGGCAAACTTATTCAAGGCGCAGCTCTTCGCCGTCATCCAGCGGGCCCAAGGTGGTCCAGTGGAGCGGGAACGCGGTGCCGAAATAGCGGGTGTCTTCGCTAAAACGTTCCCAGGGATAGCCGGGGGATACGAAATCCGCGGTGGAGAACGGCGAAGTCAGCATATCGGCCACGCCGACCAGCGTGCGACTTACACCTTCGAAAGCACCGCGCAGGGTGCCCAGGGAAATGCCTACCAGGATATTGCTGTCGCTGGTGTGATTGATGACGTTTTTGGGGAGTTCCAGCATGCCCATGGTCATGTTGGCGAAGCCGTGGGACAGTTTGTCGGGGAAACTGGCTCCATAACCATCGGAACCGGCCGCCTGGCATTGCGCGCTAAAGGCGAACACGATCGCCAAGACGGGTAACAGCCAAGTTACTTTGTAACGCTTCATAGCTATCTCTCCTGGTAAAGGAATTATTTTGGTTGCGATGGGCATTCGTTTGACCATCTGCGCCGAAGTATAGACCAACATTGCGCATACACGTAAAGGCTTAGGCAGCGCTTGGTCGCGGTTGGTCGCCGCGGATGACGTTATAGCGGCGTTTGTGGCAGAATAAATGGTTTTCACCGCGAGGAAATGCCGATGCGCGTCATCCTGCTTGGCGGTCCCGGTTCCGGCAAAGGTACCCAGGCCAAGTTCATTACCGAGAAATACGCGATACCCCAGATTTCCACGGGCGACATGCTGCGCGCCGCGGTGCGGGAAGGCACGCCCATGGGGTTGGCCGCGAAAAAAGTCATGGACGCCGGCGGCTTGGTGTCGGACGACATCATCCTGGGCTTGATCCGCGAGCGCATCGCTCAGGACGATTGCCGCAACGGCTTCCTGCTGGACGGCTTTCCCCGCACCATCGCTCAAGCCGACGGTTTGGCGGCGATGGGCGTGGAGCTGGATCGCGTGGTGGAGATCGCTGTCGACGACGAGGAAATCGTTAAGCGCATGAGCGGCCGGCGCGTCCATCTGGCTTCGGGCCGCAGTTATCACGTGTTGTACAACCCGCCCAAGGTCGAAGGCAAAGACGACGCGACCGGCGAGCCGCTGGTGCAGCGGGACGATGATCAGGAAGCCACGGTGCGCAAGCGCTTGGAGGTTTACCACGAGCAGACCAAGCCGTTGGTCGATTATTACGCCCAGGCGGCCGCCCAAGGGCGGGCGCGCTTCGCGACGGTTCCGGGCGTCGGCAGCGTGGAAGAAATTCGCGACCGGGTCTTCGCGGCTTTGGGATAAAGCCGCTGCAGGCCGCTAGCGGCGCGCCGTGGCGCGTTGTGAAGGCCGGGGCCAGCCGCTAGAATAGCGTTGTCGGCATTTCTTTAATTTTCAGACCGCCCCGCTTGCCGGGGCGGTTTTTTCCGCTCAAAGCGTATGCCTGGTAAAACACTTTACGACAAATTGTGGGACGCCCACGTGGTGAGCGCCGATGCGGACGGCTCGGCGCTGATCTATATCGACCGCCAGTTATTGCACGAGGTCACCTCGCCGCAGGCTTTCGAAGGCTTGCGTTTGGCGGGGCGCAAGCCATGGCGAGTTCAAGCCAGCCTGGCGGTGGCCGACCACAACGTGCCGACGGCCGGGCGCGAGCAAGGCATCGCCGACCCGGTGTCCCGCTTGCAAGTGGAAACCCTGGACAGCAACTGCGCCGAATTCGGCATCACCGAATTCCGCATGGACGATCCGCGCCAAGGCATCGTTCACGTCATCGGGCCGGAGCAGGGCGCCACCTTGCCCGGCATGACCATCGTTTGCGGCGACTCCCATACGTCCACCCACGGCGCTTTCGGCGCCTTGGCTTTCGGCATCGGCACCTCCGAGGTTGAGCACGTGCTGGCTACCCAGTGCTTGGCGCAGAAAAAGGCCAAGAACATGCTGGTGCGCATCGAAGGGGCGTTGGGCCGGGGAGTGACCGCCAAGGACCTGGTGCTGGCCGTGATCGGCAAGATCGGCACCGCCGGCGGCAACGGGCATACCATCGAGTTCGCCGGATCCGCCGTCCGCTCCCTGAGCATGGAAGGTCGCATGACGGTCTGCAACATGGTCATCGAGGCCGGCGCCCGTGCCGGTTTGGTGGCGGTTGACGACGTCACCATCGATTATCTCAAGGGCCGTCCCTATGCGCCGCAGGGCGCTTTGTGGGATCAGGCCGCCGCCGCTTGGCGCCAGTTGCACAGCGACGCAGACGCCCAGTTCGATCGCGTGGTCGAATTGGACGCCGCCGCTATCCAGCCGCAAGTGACCTGGGGGACCTCTCCGGAGATGGTTGTGCCCGTGGGCGACAAAGTGCCGGATCCCGAGGGGCAGGCCGATCCCGTCAAGCGGGAAAGCATGCAGCGGGCTTTGCGTTACATGGGCCTTCAGCCGGGGACGCCGATTACCGCGATCTCCGTCGATCGGGTTTTCATCGGTTCGTGCACCAACTCCCGCATCGAGGATTTGCGCGCCGCCGCCGAGGTCGCCCGCGGGCGCAAGGTTGCCGCCGGCGTCAAGCAAGCCTTGGTGGTGCCCGGTTCCGGCTTGGTCAAGAGCGAAGCGGAGAAGGAAGGGCTGGACAAGATTTTCCTGGAGGCCGGTTTCGAATGGCGCGACCCGGGTTGTTCCATGTGCCTGGCCATGAACGCCGATCGCTTGGAGGAAGGCGAGCGCTGCGCATCCACTTCCAACCGCAATTTCGAAGGGCGGCAGGGCTACGGCAGCCGTACCCACCTGGTTAGCCCCGCCATGGCCGCCGCCGCCGCGGTTGCCGGGCACTTTATCGACGTGCGCGATCTGCCCGCTGTGCCCGTTGCCGCCGCTCCCGTGGCGGAGGAGCCCGCCCCGGACGACGCCGTCGCTCCTGCGAACGTGGCCGGCGACGCCGAGACTGGAGCTGAGTAACCATGAAACCGTTCAACCGCATCACCGCCCGCGTGGCGCCCCTGGATCGCGCCAACGTCGATACCGACGCCATCATTCCCAAGCAGTTCCTCAAGTCCATACGCCGCGCGGGCTTCGGCCCTTATTTGTTCGACGAATGGCGTTACCTGGACCGGGGCGAGCCGGAGATGGATTGCACTCATCGGCCGCGCAATCCGGATTTCGTGCTGAACAAGCCTTGTTATTTCCGCTCCCAGGTTTTGCTGGCGCGGGAGAATTTCGGTTGTGGCTCGTCCCGCGAGCACGCGCCCTGGGCTTTGGAGGACTACGGCTTCCGTGCCGTCATCGCCCCCAGCTTCGCCGACATTTTTTACAACAATTGCTTCAAGAACGGCCTGCTGCCCATCGTGCTGGATGCCGCGCAGGTGGATTTGCTGTTTAAGCAAGCGGGCGCCGGTTACCAGCTGACCATCGATTTGCCCAGCCAGACGGTGGTGACGCCTTACGGCGAAGTGTTCCATTTCGACGTGGACGCCAGCCGCAAGCATCGGTTGCTCCATGGCTTGGACGACATCGGCCTGACTTTGCAGCAAGCGGAAAAAATCCGCGCTTACGAAACGCGCCGGGCCCAGGAAGCTCCCTGGCTGTTCCCGGCCGCTTGATCGTCCCCCCGTGATTTGGATGCAACTATGAGCAAGAAAATCGCAGTATTGCCCGGCGACGGCATCGGCCCGGAAATCGTCGCCGAAGCCCTGAAGGTTCTGGACTGCTTGCGCAGCGATTTCGGCGTGGACGTGGAAATCGAGCACGCCCTCATCGGCGGCGCGGCCTACGACGCCACCGGCACGCCGTTTCCGGAGGAAACCCTGAAACTGTGCCGGCAGGCCGACGCGGTGCTATTGGGCGCCGTCGGCGGTCCCAAGTGGGAGCCGCTGGATTACTCCGTGCGCCCCGAGCGCGGCTTGTTGGGCCTGCGCGCCGAGCTGGAGCTGTTCGCCAACCTGCGTCCGGCCATCCTCTATCCGCAGCTGGTGGATGCCTCTACCTTGAAAGCGGACGTGGTGTCCGGGCTGGACATCATGATCATCCGCGAGCTGACCGGCGGCATTTATTTCGGCAAGCCGCGCGGCGTGCGCACCAACGACGCGGGCGAGCGGGAGGGCTACAACACCCTGGTGTACAGCGAGTCGGAAATCCGCCGCATCGCCAAAGTCGCCTTCGATGTGGCGATGAAGCGCAACAAGCGCCTGTGCTCCATCGACAAGGCCAACGTGCTGGAGTGCACCGAGCTGTGGCGCCAGGTGGTGGTCGAAACGCATAAAGACTACCCCGAGGTGGAACTGAGCCACATGTACGTGGATAACGCCGCCATGCAGCTGGTGCGCAATCCCAAGCAGTTCGACGTGATGCTGACCGACAACATGTTCGGCGACATCCTGTCCGATTGCGCCGCCATGCTGACCGGCTCCATCGGCATGCTGCCGTCGGCGTCCATGGACAAGAACGGCAAGGGCATGTACGAGCCCATCCACGGTTCCGCGCCGGACATCGCCGGCAAGGGCATCGCCAATCCCATCGCCACCATCCTGTCCCTGGGCATGATGCTGCGTTATACCTTCAACGACACGGTCAATGCCGACCGTATCGAAAAGGCCGTGGCGCAGGCTTTGGAGGAGGACCACCGCACCGCCGACATCTATTCGGAGCACACCATCAAGTGCAGCACCGTCGATATGGGCAACGCCATCGTCGGCGCCATGCGCGGGCAAGAATGAGCAGGTCGAGAAAATGAGCAAGACTTACGATGTAGCAGTACTCGGCGCCACCGGCGCGGTCGGCGAAACCATGCTGTCCATCCTGGAACAGCGCAAGTTCCCGGTGGGCAACGTCTATCCCCTGGCCAGCAGCCGCTCCGCCGGCGGTCGCATCGAATTCAACGGCAGTCATTTGACGGTGCAGGACGTGGAAACCTTCGATTGGTCGAAGGCGCAAATCGGCCTGTTTTCCGCCGGCGCTTCCGTGTCGGCCCGTTGGGCGCCCATCGCTGCCAGCCACGGTTGCGTGGTGATCGACAACACTTCCCAGTTCCGCTACGACGACGACATTCCGCTGGTGGTGCCGGAAGTGAACGCCCACAAGATCGCCGAGCACAAAAATCGCGGCATCATCGCCAATCCCAATTGCTCCACCATCCAGATGCTGGTGGCGCTCAAGCCCATCCACGACGCGGTGGGCATCGAGCGCATCAACGTCTGCACCTATCAGGCCGTGTCGGGCACCGGCAAGAAGGCGATCGAGGAGCTGGCCGGCCAGACCGCCGCGCTGCTCAACGGCAAGCCCATCGAGCCGTCGGTCTATCCCAAGCAGATCGCTTTCAACGTGCTCCCGCAAATCGACGTGTTCATGGACAACGGCTACACCAAGGAAGAAATGAAAATGGTGTGGGAGACGCGCAAGATACTCGGCGACGACAGCATCCAGGTGAATCCCACCGCCGTGCGCGTGCCGGTGTTTTTCGGCCATTCGGAGGCGGTGCATATCGAAACCAAGAGCAAGATCACGGCCGACGCGGTCCGGGAATTGTTAAATAAGGCGCCCGGTGTGGTGGTGCTCGACACGCGCGAGCCCGGCGGCTATCCCACCGCCGTCACGGAGTCCGCCGGCGAGGACCCTGTGTTCGTCGGCCGCATTAGGGAGGATATTTCCCATCCGCGCGGCATCAACCTCTGGGTGGTATCGGACAACGTGCGCAAGGGCGCGGCCCTGAACAGCGTGCAGATTGCCGAGGAACTGGTAAAAGGGTATATGTAGGCTAACATACTCTCGCGAGTACAACGGCCCAGCGCGGGCGTGGCAATGAATCCCGAAAGGTAAGGACGAGGAGACGGCGTAGTGCAGAAGATTTCCAAGACACTGGCCATCATGGGACTGATGACGCCACTCAGTGCCGCCGCACTGGGTACCGGTGAAATTAAGCTGTATTCCGCGCTCAATCAAAGGCTCAATGCGGAAGTCGCCTTAGTCACCTCGTCCGGCGAATCGCTGGAGGACCTGCGCGTCAATTTGGCTCCCGCCGAAGCCTTCGCCAAGGCCGGCATCGAGCGTCCCTATTATCTGACGGGCCTGCGTTTCGAAATCGTCTCCAAGGGCCGCACCGCACCGGCGGTCAAGATCACTTCCACGGAAACCATCCGCGAGCCGTTCGTCAGTTTCCTGGTCGAACTGCAATGGTCGCAAGGGCATGTGCTGCGGGAGTTCACGTTGTTGCTGGATCCGCCTTCGATGTTCAAGGATCGGAAGCCGGCGGCGCGCAGCCTCGCTCAAAGGGAGGCTCCGGTAGCCGCTGCCCCTGCCGCCGGCGCGAACGCCGCTCCGGACAGTTTCAAGGGCGCCGCCTACGGCCCGGTGCGCGCGGGAGAGACGCTCTGGTCCATCGCGAAGACCTTGGCTGCTGATTCGTCTGTTTCCATCGAGCAGATGGTCGCGGCTTTGTACGAAGCCAATCCGCAGTCTTTTGAAAAGGGCAGCATCAATCGGATCGCCGTGGGTTCCATCTTGCGCGTGCCCGAACGGAGCGCGGTGTTGAGCTACGGCATTGCCGAGGCGAAAAAGCTGATCGCCGCCGGACATGGCGTCGCCAAGCACGAAGGCGCTCGCCGCGCGGCACAGGCGAAGGCCGAGTCGGCGGCGCAGCAGGAGCCAGCGGGCGATAAGCCGCTGACGCTGCTCGCTCCGGAGCGCAACGCCGGGACGGCGAAAAAGCCGGCCAGCGCCACTGCCAAAGGCGAACTGGCCATGGAGATCGCCGATACCGTAAAGCAGGAGAACGAGAACATCCGTTCCCGCTTGTCCGGTTTGGAGCAACAATTGCAGCTGATGCAGCGGTTGCTGACGCTCAAGGACGAACAGATCGCCGCCTTGCAGGCGGGCAAGCCGATGCCGGCCATACCGGCGAATCTCGAAGCGCCGGCTCCCACGCCGGAAGCGAAGCCTGCCGAGGCCCCGGCCCCGGCCGCGGCTCCGCCCGCCGCCGTGGAGGCCGCTCCCGCCGTCGTCCCGCCGGTCGCCGAAGTCGCTCCGGCTGCGCCCGCTCCCGCGGTCGCCGCTCCGCCTCAAGCGGCCGAAGGCGAAGCCGCCAAGGCGGCAGGCGCGGCGTCCCCCGAGTCTCCGGCCGCTCCGGTAGCGGCGCCTGCCGCCGCCAGCGAGCCGTCCGCCGCGGCGATTCCGCCGCAGCCCGCGACGCCGGCCGCCGCTCAGCCGCCAGCTGCCGCCGCTGCCGAGCCTTCCGCTCCTCCCCCTCCGGCGGCTCCGCCGGCGGCCAAACCGCCCGCACCCGCGCCGCAGCCGGCGGTCGTCGAGGAACCGAGCTTCCTCAGCGATCCGTTTATGGCCGGCATTCTGGGTGCGGTAGGCTTGATGGTCGGGGGCTTGGCGCTGTTGGCGATCAAGCGCCGGCGCGCCGCCCTGGCGGATTTGGATCACGATCTTTCCCAACAGGAAATACGCCCCATCAACGTGGCCCAGCCGGCGGAAAGCGGTTCGCAGGAGTCCGGCGCGGCGGCCGGCCTGGTGTCCTCGTCCCAGCACGGCTCTTTCCTCAGCGATTTTACGCCCAGCGACTTCGACGTACTGGATACGGACAACGAAGCCATCGATCCCATTTCCGAGGCTGACGTTTATTTGGCCTACGGGCGATACGCCCAGGCGGAAGAGTTGATCCGGCAGGCGATCAACGAAAATCCCTTCAGGGACGAATGCAAGCTCAAGCTGTTGGAAGTGTTCTACACCGCGCACAACCGCGAGGCGTTCGAGCAGTACGCGGCCGAGTTGATCGAGGAAAACAAGAACAACGACCAGGATTTTTGGGCGCGCGTATTGGACATGGGCCGCAGCCTGGCGCCGGAAAATCCCATTTTCGGCAGCGGCAAAAACGATCTGCCGCCCGCGCGGCCCGCCGCGCCGCAGCCGGCCCCCGTTGCGGCGGCTTCGGCGCCGAGCGCGGCAGTGGAAGAGCCGGAAGGCGATTTCTCTTTCGATTTTGACATCGAGGAGGCCGCCCCCGCCGTAGGGGCTACGGAACCCGCGGCCGCGGAAGCGTCGGCGGCGCCGTTCGATGCGACGATCATGTCGCAAAGCCCGATGGCCGCGGAAGTCGAGCACGCGCCGTTAGCTCAACCTCAGGAAGATGTCGGCGGCTTGAGCTTCGATTTGGGCGGTTTCGACGTTCAGCCGGAAGCGCCGGTTGCGGCGATTTCGACGGCACCCGCGCCCGAGGACACCGAGCCGTCCCTGGCGTTCGACGTGTCGTTGCCCGGCGACGGCGCTTTCAGTTTCGCCGGTGCGGCCCAGGCCGCCGAGCCGGAGCAGCCCCCGGCCGCCGCCGCGTCTCCCGAAGCGGTCGAGCACGAGCCTTCCTTGGCATTCGACGTATCGCTCGAGGACGATAGTTTCAGTTTCGCGGCGGCGGCTCCGGCTCCGCCGGCGGAACCGGAAGCCCCTGCGGCGGCCGTAGCGCCTGCCGAAGAGGCCGAACATGAGCCCTCCCTGGAGTTTGACGTATCGTCCCTCGACGACGGCGGCTTCAGCTTTGCCGGCGTGACGCAGCCCCCGGCGGCGGAGATCGGGTCTTCCAGCGATGACGACGACGCCGGTTTGAGCTTCGATCTGGGTGGTTTCGATCTGCAGCCCGAGGTGCCGCCGGCCAAGGCGGAATCCCCCAAGGAGCCGGCAGAGGACGAGCCGTCCTTGGAGTTCGACGTGTCCTCCCTCGACGACGGTGGCTTCAGCTTCGCCGGGGTGGTCCAGGCCCCTTCGGCGCCGGATGTCCCGGTCGAAGAAGAGCAGGGGCGCAGCCTGGATTTCGATATGTCGCCCATGACCGCCAATCCCGCTCCGGCGGCGGCGCCCGCTGCGGCCAAGGAAACAACCGAGCTGGATTTGAGCGAGTTTGCCAAAATGGCGCCCTCGGCGTCGGCGTCCGCCGCCGTGCAGGACGACGAGTTTAGCTTCGACATGAACTTCGATATGAGCGGCCAAGCTTTGGCCGAGCAAAACGCCGAAGCGGCTCCGGAATCGGTCGAAGTCCTGACCGATATGGACGAGGTGGAGACCAAGCTGGATCTGGCCAAAGCCTATGTGGATATGGAAAATCCGGAAGCGGCTAAATTGATGCTGGAAGAAGTCCTGCAGCAAGGCGACGAGCGACAAAAGCTCGAAGCCGGCGAGTTGTTGGCTCGGCTATAGGCTCATCCGAGCGCCACGCATCGGCGGTGCGTGGCGCTCTTCCCTTGATTTCGTCAGACCGTATTGCAGCGCACGGTCAGTATCCCCTCCAGACCGCGAATCCTCGCCAAGGCGATTTCCAGCGTCCGGTCGCCGCTAGCCTGTTCTACGCCGATGTGCATCGTGACTTGTCCATCGTTCGGGTTCGTGTAGCTGAATGCCCTGGAAATATTCAGGCGCTCGTTGGTCAACGTCTGGGTCACGTCCCGCAGCAGGCCGCGCCGGTCCTGGGCGGTCACTTGCACCTCCACCTCGGTGGCTTCCTCGGTTCCCGACCAATAGGCATCGATCAACCTCTGCCTTTGCGTTTCGTTCAAGCGGCCGATATTGCCGCAATCGCGCCGATGCACGGCCAAGCCACGGGTAACGCTGATATAGCCGACCACTGGGTCGCCCGGTTGCGGCTTGCAGCAGCCGGCCAGGTGGGTGACGGGATTGGGGATGCCGGGTATGCAGACGCGGTTGGCCTTGGCCGCTCCGGCCGCCGCCGCTTTGGCCGGGGCGGGGCGCAGCGGCACGCTGCTCGGCGCCGGCCCCAGTTGCCCGGCCAATTGCGCGGCGGTGATTTCCCCTCGTCCCACCGCCGCCAGAAAATCTTCCCAGCGCTTGTGACGGTATCTGTCCAGCAGGGGTTTTTGTTCGATCTCCCGTAATCCGATCCTCTGCCGCTCCCGGTCGAGGATGGCTTTGCCCTGACGCCAATCGTGCTCGTAGTCCTGCTGGCGGAACCACTGGCGCACTTTGGAACGGGCGTCGGCGCTGTGGAGAAAACCGGAGGAGGGCTCGAGCCAGTGCCGGCTCGGCGCCGCGCGGCTGCCGGTGAGAATCTCCACCCGTTCGCCGGATTTGAGGGCGTAAGTGAGCGGCACCATGCGGCCGTTGACCTTGGCGCCGCGGCAGCGATTGCCGACCTCCGTGTGGATGGCGTAGGCGAAATCCAGCGGCGTTGAGCCCTGCGCCAGGCGCACGATACGCCCCTTGGGGCTGAGCACGAACACATCGCTGCCGTGGGCTTCCAGGCGGAAGTTTTCCAGCAGGGTGTGATCGTCGCCAGGGCTTTCCAGCAGGCCGCGCAGCAGGGCGATATTCCGCTCGAACGCTTCGTCGCGGTTGCCGCCGCCTTCCTTGTAGCGCCAATGGGCGGCCACGCCGTACTCGGCGAAGGTGTGCATCTCGCGCGTGCGGATTTGAATTTCCACCGGCTTGCCTTCGGGGCCGACGACCACGGTATGCAGCGATTTGTAGCCGTTGGGCTTCGGGTTGGCGATATAGTCGTCGAATTCCTTGGCGATATGCTGCCAATGGCTGTGCACCATACCCAACACGGCGTAGCAGTCGCCGATGCTTTCCACGATGACGCGCACGGCGCGCAAGTCGTAGAGTTCGTCCATGGCGACGTGCTTGCGCTCCATCTTTTTCCAGATGCTGTGGATGTGCTTGGGACGGCCGTAGACTTTGGCCGCGACGCCCTCGCTGACCAGCAGGCGGTTCAGCTCTTCCGTGAAGTTCTGCACGTAAGCTTCCCGCGCGCTGCGGGTTTCCGCCAATTGGCGCGCCAGGTCGCCGTATTCCAGCGGGTGCAGGTAGCGGAAGGACAGGTCCTCCAGTTCCCATTTCAGCTGGGCTACGCCCAGACGGTTGGCCAGGGGCACGAAAATGTCCAGGGTTTCCTGGGCGACGCATCGGCGCACGGCGTAGTCCTCGCGCGCCAAAATGCGCAGCCTTTCCAGACGGTAGGCGAGTTTTATCAACACCGCCCGCACGTCGTTGACCACCGCCAGCAACATGCGCCGCAGCAGCTCGGCTTGTTCCGGCTCCAGCAGGGCGGAGTCGCGGCAGTCGGCGAACGTGTTGAGCCAATTGGCTTTGTGCACCAGCTCGGCCACCTCGTCGCCGAAGCGGCGGCGCACGGCGTCCTCCGGCAACGTTTCGCGCAGCCAGGGATCGCACAGCAGGGTGGCGAGTAGGCTGGGGGCGTCGGTTTTGAGCCGCTGCATCACCAGGGCCGCATCGACGCCGCGCGGCCGCGACCGCGCATCCTTGGCCGCCGCCTCCAGCGCCAGGGACAAGGCTTCGGCGATCAGCTCCCCTTGCTCGGGGGAATGCCCCCGGCACAATTGCTGGCGCAGGTCGGCTTCGTCGTGGCGGGCGTCGGGTTCCTGGACGGAGGTTCGGGACATAGCGAGTGATCGGGTGCGGACGGGTTTGCGATTTTGCCTTGGATCGATGGGTTCCGACACCGGGCGGCGCGTGCCGGCCGTCTCGGTCGGATACGGCGTCGTTAGCCGCAGCGGGGACGTTTGCCCGGAAAGCGGGCATCGGCAGATACGGCTTTCCGCCGCGGCGGGATCCGTCGGCCGTTGCGGTAATATCCGGTGCGGACGCTCAAGTGTCAATGCGCGCCTCCATCGCACGGGCTGCGCGACGGAAGCAAAACGGCTGCTGCCGAGGAGGACTTACGGTTTCGCCCGGGGGGCGGCTGGCGGGTTGGTTAGGGCGGGGGTTGTTTCGCAGGCGCCGGGCGGAGGCTCGTTATCCTGGCGCAAATTGGCCGCGACGATCGCCGCGGCTTGCCTGTGCGCAGCGTCCAGCTCGCCGTCGAACACGTCGGTGGCGTATTCCTGGCCGCCCGCCGCGGCGAGGGAGTCGTTGGCCGGCATCCCCGCTTCGTCCACGCGGATGGATGTGACGGTGGAAAGGCCGGGCCGCAACGGTTGCTTGAGTAAGTCGTCCCGATGCAGGGCGATTCGCACCGGCACACGCTGGACGATGTGGATGAAGTTGCCGGTGGCGTTGTCGGGCGGCAGCAGGGCGAATACGCTGCCGGTACCGGGCATGATGCCTTCCACGGTGCCGCGGTAGCGGTGGCGCGTGCCGTACAGGTCGACGCTCACCTCGGCCGTTTGTCCCGGCCGCACCCGCTTCATTTCCGTTTCCCGCAAATTGGCTTCGACCCACAGGTGGTCCAAGGGCACCAGCACCAGCAACAATTCGCCGGGATGCACCCGATCGCCCACTTGGGCTTTGCGCTGGGCCACGTAGCCCGATACCGGCGCGCGGATTTGCTGCCGGCTGAATTCCAAATACGCTTCCACGTAGCGTTGCTTGGCCGCTTCCACTTCCGGATGGGCGACGCGGTCGGTTCCTTCCACCTTGGCTTCCACGGAGCGGAGTTCCGCCACGGCCTCGCGCCATTCGGCTTCCAGTCCGGCCATCTGGTCTTCGGCGTTTTGCAGCACTTGCTCGGACACCGAGCCGCTGGGAATCGCTTGGCGGTATCGCGCCACGTCGTGGCGCACCCGGGCCAGCTGCGCGGCGCGGGTGGAGAGTTTTTGGCACAGCTGCCGGCGGGTGGCGAACAGCGCGCCTATGCCCCGCACCGTTCGCCCCAGGTCGCCGCCGGCACGGCCGAGGGCGGCCTGGGCGCGGTGCTCGTCGAGACGGATCAGCAGATCGCCTTTGTTCACGTAACGGGTTTCCTCGGTGAGCACCTGGGTGACGACGCCGGTGGCGTCCGCTTCGACGGGAATGAGGTTGCCGGTGACGAACGCATTGTCGGTGACCAGCCGGTGGCGGCCGTGCAGCCACCAGTAACCGGCGTAGGCCAGCGCGGCGGCGAGCAAGGCCGAAATGACCCAGGACAGGCGGCGGTTGCGGCGGGCGCGGATCGTTCTTGGATGCACTTTCATGGGGTGGTGTCGAATGCGGTCGGCGGAATTAAAGTTCGTCTTGCGGCCGCTGGGCGTCCGTGTTGCTTGGCCCGCCGGCATAACCGCCGCCGAGGGCTTCGATGAGGTCGGCCATGGCCACCAGCCGTTCGGCTTCCAGGCTTTTCAAGGCATATTCCTGGTTCAATACGGCGTACCGCTGGGACAAGGCCGGCCGGCGGTCGTCCAGGCCGCTGCGCAGGCGCTGCTGGGCCAATTCCAAGGCTTCTCGCTGGTGGGCGAGCAGGCGGCTTTGCGCCGCCGCCTCGGCGCTGCTTTGCCGCCAGCCGCTCAGGCCGTCGGCGGTTTCCTGCACGGCTTGCAGCAAGGTGTCGTTGTAGAGCTCCACCGCCTCGTCGTATTCGGCCCGCTGCACCGACAGCTCGCCTCGCAACCGCCCGCCCTCGAAAATGGGCAGCTTCACGCCCGGCGCGACGCCGTAGGCGAAGCTCGAACCGGAGAAAAGCAGGTTGGCGAGGGCGCTTGCCCCTTTGGTCATGCGCAACGCGTTGAGGCCGACGAAGGCGGTCAGGTCCACGGTGGGCAAGAAATTGGCTTTCGCCACCTGGATACGCTGGGCGGCGGCTTCGGCCCGATGCAGCGCCGCCGCGAGATCGGGGCGATGGGCGAGCAATTCCAGGGGTAGGTGGGGCGGCAGCGATATCTCGGCGGGGACGGCCGCCGGGGAAACGAACAGCTGCTGTAGCGCATCGGGACCGCTGCCCGCAAGGCGGGCCAGCAGGTGGCGCTGGACATCCAACCGGTCGCGGACGTTCGCCTCCCGTTTGGCGAGGGCTTCCAGTTCGGTGGCCGCCTGTTTGACCGGATCGGCGGAATCCAATCCGAGGCGAAAGCGCGTTTCGGCGATTTCCCGCAGCTCGTTTTGCACTGCCGCCATGGTGCGGGTCAGCTCCAGTTGCTGCCGCAGGGCGGTTCCGCGGAAATAGCCGCGAGCGATGGCGGCGGTCAGCTGCAACCGGGTTTCGGCCTGTTCCGCTTGCTCGGCCGCCGCCTCGCCCAGGGCCGCTTCCAAGGAGGCGCGGTTCTTGCCCCAAAAGTCGAACTGGTAGCGCAAGCTGAGCGGGTTGATCATGGCCGCTACGATGTTCTGGCCGCGCAGGGGAAAATTGAAGCCGTGTTCGGAAAATCGCGCATTCTGCACTTCCGCTTGCGCATCCAGGAACGGCAGCAAGCGGGCGCCCTCCACCGTGGCCAGGGCTTGCGCCTGGCGCATCCGCGCCGCCGCCGCCTTTAAGCCGGGATTGTCGCGCAGCGCCGTGTCCATCAGGCCGTTCAACTCGGCGCTACCGAAGCGCCGCCACCAGCGGTCGTCCGGCCAAAGGTCGGATACGGGCAGCGGTGCTTGCTCGCGCGCCGGTGCCAGCGCGCTGTCCATGCCGGGCGGGGCGGCCAATTCGGCCCGCTGTCCGCCATCGGGTATCCAGGCGCAGCCCGTCGCCGACAGCGCCAGGGCCAGGCTCAAGGGCACGGCGGGATGACGGCAAGGGAGACGGGGTCGGGTCATGGCTGATCCATGAGTTCTTCGGCGCGGATTTCCCGCAATTCGTCCGCCCGCCTGGGGTGCAGCGGCAGGTGGGTGGGATGGGCCAGCCACACCAGGGCGGCGAGCCCCAGAAACAGGCAACAGGCCATGAGGAACGCGTCGTTCAGCGCCAGGATGGCGGCGTGCTGCTTGAAGGCGCTCGCCAGCTTGCCTTGCGCCACGGCGCTGTCCAGTCCGGCCGACTCCAGCCGCGATGTCGCTTGTCGCCAGAGGTCCAGGGAGGCGAAGCGCCGGCCGCCCAGTTGGTCGGCCAGGTGCAATTGGTGGAACGGGCCGCGGCGGAACAGCATGACGCCCTGCAAGGCGATGCCGAACGCGCCGGCGGCGATACGCAGCATGCCGGCTTCTTCCGCTGCGCGCATGATCTGGCCGGGTGGCAGGCCGTGCAAGGCCAGTGCGGTGAGGGGTGCAAAAAACGAGCCGAGGAAAAAGCCGAACAGCAGCATGGGCCAAAGGATTTGGTCGAAGGATTCCGGGTCGTCGAACGACCCCATCCAGAAAAAGACGAAGGCGAAGCCCAGCAGGTTGAAGCAGGCGAACACGCGCGCATCGACGCCCTTGACGACCTCGTGCATGACGGCGGTGACCGGCGCCGCCGGCAGTATCATGGCCAGGAATAGCACGCCGGCCAGGGACGAGGAATAACCCAGCAACAGTTGCAGCTGGACGATGAGCAGCGACAGCAATCCCTGCACCACCAGGAAGCCCAGGGTGAGGCAGGTGACGCCGACGGCGAAGTTGCGCTGGGCGAACAAGCGGACGTCGAAGGCAGCGTGGGGTTCGTCGAGCTCCCAGACGATCAGGCAGGGCAGCGCCAGGGCGATGGCGGCCATCGCTGCTCGCAGGAATGGCGAGTCGAACCAGTCGAAGTCGTTGCCCTGGTTGAAAACGGTTTGCACGCCGCCCAGCACCAGGCTGAGCAGCAGGAAGCCGACGAAATCGAAACGCCCGTAGCGGCGCTGCCATCCCCGGCCGTGCAGCAGGGCGCCGGTGATGCCCGCGATGGCCAGGGCCACGACGATATTCATGCCGAACAACGCGCGCCAGCCGAATTCGTCGGCGATCCAGCCGCCCATGAAACAACCGAGGGTTAGGGGCGTGACGGTGAACAAGCCCCAGACGCCCAGGCCCAGGGACTTCAGCCGGTCGGGATATTCCTTCAACATCAAGGATTGGCCGATGGGCAGGGTGACGCCGCCAGCGAAACCGAGAACGATCCGCGCCGGCAGGAATAGCCAGATGGAGTCGCTGACGGCGCATAGGGCCGAGGCGGCGGCATAGCCCAGGAACGCCGCGACCCATAGCGGATAGTCGCCGTAGCGGCCGGACAGCCAGCGGGCGATGGGGAAGGCCAGCGCCAGCGCGATCATGAAATCGGTCTGTGCCCAAGTACCCATGCTGGGCGACATTCCCCCCAAGCCGCCCGCCACGTGGGGCATCAACGCGATGTAGGAGCCGGCGTTGAACAGCACCACCATGTGCCCCAGGCCCAAGGTCAGGTTGAGCAGCCAGAAGCGCCAGCCGCGCAGCCGTTTGGCGTAGGCGACCTTCAAGGCGTCGTTCCGGCGTTCGCCGTGAGGCTGGCGCGGTAGTTCGGCGCGACGCCGCGGGCGGCCGTGGGCGCCGACGCCAGCCCGAGTTCGCCCAAGCCCCGGGCGATGAGCCGGGCGCCCGTTTCCCGCACCGCTTGCCGGAATTTTTCCGCTTCGTGGTCGAGGGGATCCGCCGTCCCATCGGCGGGCGCGGAATAATCCTCGGTGGCGGTTCTGCCGATGACCCGTCCGGTGGCCGGATCGACTAGTTTGGCGAGCAGTTGTAATGACATCTGCCCGTTGAACAACCGATACGTCCCGATGCCTATTTCGAGCGCCGCGTCGACGCCGTCCCGCGCGTAGGACAGGTAGTCGATGGGCGAGGCGTCTTGTTCGTACCATCGGCGCACGGCGCCGCGCCACAGGGCGAGGTTGGCGGCGCGGTCGCTCGCGGCCAGCGGCAGCCGGCAATAGTGTCGGCTGGAGACGGTCTTGACGCCGGCCGCCTGCAACTGCGCCGTGGTTTCCAGCGCCAGCTCCAGGGTGGGCGTCCAGTTGTCCCGCAGCTCGGCGACGGCTCCCAGGCCGCCCGCGTCATTCGCGGGATAATCGGCCGTGGGGCAGGCAGGAAACGTCACGGCATCGTCCCGGCTCACCAAGCCGGCGATGAGGACGCCGCCGGGATTGCGGTAGATTTTTTTCTCGAGGAACTGATCGTAGGGCCAGTTGTTGCTTTGGCGATACAGCGGCTGCCGGGTTTCTATGGGATCGGGGTCGACCTCGAGCGGCGGCGGCTCCACGGCCAATACCATGATGTTGTGCAGGCCGGACAGTTGCAGCGCCGACGGCTTGAGGGGAGGGGCTTGGCAGCCGCTTAAGGCGGCGAGCAGAACCAACAGCGTGTGGTGGAGCTTCATATCGAATCGGTATCCTTGGTGATGGAATATGAGCAGCGCCATGGCGCCCGTTCATGCTGTAGGCAAATGCGATGCCAGGGCGGTTTTTGCGTCGAATCCGCCTATTGGAGCGCGATTTCTCGATTCTTCGATGTCAGCATGACAACAAAAGATGTCGGGTCGACATCGTGAGGCGGGACGACGGGCTGGGCCGGGCGGGCCGGTGAAATATCGGCGAAGCAGCCTACGGAGGATGCGGTCGAACGGGCATGCGACGGCTTACCGCGCGCCAGCCGCTAGCGTCGGTACGAGCCGTTGCGGGATGGTGGAGGTTGTGTGGTGCAAGTCAGGCTAGCGAGCAGCCCGATGGCCGCGGCGGCTGCGAGCGGGATTCGGCCTGGCGTAAGCCGTGGCTGGCCCGCCGCCCCGGCTCCGTTGGCCGGGGACATCGTTAGCCCGTGGCGTCGGCGGTGGGGTTATTCGGCCGCCGTCTGTCCGGCCGTTTCGGTTGCCGCGGCATGTTCCTTGGAAAGCAGCATATAGGCGGCCGGAACCACATACAGGGTGAACAGGGTGCCTATCGTCAAGCCCATGGCGATGACCATGCCGATGTTGAAACGGGAGGCGGCGCCGGCGCCGGCGGCGAAGATGAGCGGGATGACGCCGAGCACCATGGCGGCGGTGGTCATCAATATCGGCCGCAAGCGGATGCCGGCGGCGGTTTCGATGGCTTCGCGCTTGGATTTGCCTTGCGCTTTGAGGGCGTTGGCGAATTCGACGATGAGGATGCCGTGTTTGCTGATTAGGCCCATCAAAGTCACCAGCCCCACCTCGGTGTAGATGTTGAGCGAGGCGCCGCCCAGCCCCAGGGCGACGAAAATCAGCGCGCCCACGGCGGACATGGGCACCGATACCAGGATGATGAGCGGGTCGGTGAAGCTTTCGAATTGGGCCGCCAGCACCAGGTAGATAATCACCAGGGCAAAAGAGAAGGTGCTGAGGAAGCCGCTGGATTCATGCACGAATTGTCGCGCTTGGCCGGCGTAGTCCACGGAATAGCCTTCCGGCAGGGTGCGGTCGGCCAAATCCTTGAGATAGGCCAGGGCGTCGCCTTGGCTGAGGCCGGGCGACGCGATGCCGGAAATGGTGGCGGCATTGAGTTGCTGGAAGTGGTTGACCGCCTGCGGCATGGTTTCCGTGCGGAGGCTGGCCACGGTGGAGAGGGGCAGCATGACGCCGTCGGCGCTGCGGATGTAATAGTCGGCCAGTTGGCCGGGATTCAGCCGGAAGCGCTGCATGATTTGCGGAATCACCTTGTACGAGCGTCCCTGTAGGCTGAAATAGTTGACGTAGCCGCCGCCCAGCAGGGACGACAAGGCGCCGCCCACGTCCTGCATGTTCAAGCCGAGCAAGGCGGCTTTGTCGCGGTCGATATCCACCCAGGTTTGCGGGTGGTTGATCTTCAGATCGTTGTCCAGAAAGAGGAACAGGCCGCTTTTGTGCGCTTCTTCCATGAAGGCGGTCGCCACTTCGTTGAGCTGCGGAAAGGGTTCCGTGGTGCCGATGACGAACTGGATGGGCAGGCTGCCGCTGCTCGGCAGAGGCGGCGGTTGGAACGTCGCCACCTGCAGGCCGGCGATGTTGCCGACTTCCTGCTGCACTTCGCCCAGCAATTCGTTGGCGGTTTTGTCCCGGTCTTCCCAGGGTTTGAGAATCATGCCGTCGATGGATTGGCCGCCGATGTCCATTTGCAGCATGTGATCGGTTTCCGGGTGTTTCTTGAACACGTCGAACACTTGTTTGCCGAACAGCTGTCGCTGCTGCAAGGTGGCGGTGGGAGACGCCGTGGCCATGGTGAACAGCACCCCTTGGTCTTCCTGCGGCGCCAATTCGCTGTTGGAGTAGGTGTAGAGGAAATAGATGGCGACCAGGACGATGGCGGCGAAAAGATAGGTGACCGGCCGGTGGTCCAGGCTGTCGTGCAGGCGTTGCGCGTAGCCTTCCTGGATGCGTTCGAACATTTGGTCGATGCGTGTCACCAAACGGGCTTCCCAGCCGGTTTCCTGCTGGCGCTTGAGCAGCCGGGCACACAGCATCGGCGAGAGGGTCAGGGCGACCAAGGCGGACAGGGTGACGGCGCCCACCAGGGTGAAGGCGAATTCGGTGAACAGCGTGCCGGTCAGGCCCGACTGGAAGCCGATGGGCACGTACACCGCAGCCAGCACCGCCGTCATGGCGATGATCGGGCCCGCCAGTTCGCTGGCGGCCCGGCTGGCGGCGGCGGTGGGCGACAGGTCCTCGGCCAGGTGGCGGTTGACGTTTTCCACGACGATGATGGCGTCGTCCACCACCAGGCCGATGGCCAGCACCAGGGCCAGCAGGCTCAGCAGGTTGATGGAATAACCCAGGGCCGCCATGATGCTGAAGGTCGCCACCAGGGACAACGGGATGGCGATGACGGTAATCAGCACCGAACGGGGGGTGCCGAGGAAGGCGAAGATGACCAGGGTGACGATGAGCAGGGCTTCGAGCAAGGTTTCGACCACTTCCCGAATGGAGCTGGTGACGAAAGTGGTGGAGTCGTAAACGACGGCGCCCTTGATGCCGGTGGGCAGCTGCGCCTGGATGCCAGGAATTTCCTCCTTGACCCGCTTGATGACGTCCAGCAGGTTGGCGCTGGGCGCTACCTTGATGCCGATATAGACGGCTTTTTGGCCGTCGAAATTCGCTTGCGACTCGTAATCGTCGGCGCCGAGGGAGACGTTGGCCACGTCCTGCAGGTGGACCAGCGCGCCGTTCTGCCGCTTCACCACCAGTTGGCGGAACTCGTCCAGCGAGTGCAGGCTGGTGGAGGCGGCCAAGTTGACCTGCACCATCTGGCCCTTGGTGGAGCCCAGTGCCGCCAGGTAGTCGTTCTGGGCCAGGGCGCTGCTGACGTCCGTGGCGGTCAGGCCGAAGGCGGCCAGCTTTTCCGGGTTCAGCCAGGCGCGCAGGGCGAAGTTTTTGGCGCCGATCAGTTCGGCGGTTTGTACTCCCGCGACCGCCTGTAGTTTGGGTTGCACCACCCGCACCAGGTAATCGGTGATGTTGTTGGCCGGCAGGATATCGCTGGAGAAACCGATATAGAGCGCGTCGATGGGCTGCGGCGGCTGCACGGCGATGATCGGGTGCTGGGCGTCCGGCGGCAGCTGGCTCAGCACGGAGTTGACCTGGGAGCTGATTTCGGTGAGCGCCTTGTCCACCTTGTAGCCGAATTGCAAGTTCACCGTGATGGTGCTGACGCTGCCGACGCTGCTGGAGGTGATGTAGTCGATGCCGTTGGACTGGGTGATGGCCGCCTCCAGCGGGGTGGAGATGAAGCCGGCGACCAAGCCGGGATCCGCGCCGTAGTAGCCGGTGGTGACGGTGATGACCGCGCTCTCCGTTTCGGGAAACTCGGCGACGGGCAGGGTGACCACGGAACGCAGCCCCAGGATGAACAGCAGCAGGCTGACCACGGCCGCCAGTACCGGGCGCTGGATGAAGATGTCGGTGATTTTCATCGGCTTGGGCCCTTGCGGCGGGTCATTCGTCTTCCGGCGCCGGCGCCGGGTCTTCGCTCGGCCGGATGGTGTCGTTGATCACCAATTTCGTGCCGTTGCGCAGCTTGATTTGGCCGGAGGTCACCACTTGGTCGCCTTCTTTCAGTCCCTGGAGTATCGTCACCTGGTCGCCGCGGCTTTCGCCGACGGTGACGAAACTTTCCCGGGCCACCAGCTTGGGCTGGCCCTTGTCGTCGCTGCCTTGCCGATCCACCAGATAAACCAGCGCGCCATACGGGTTGTAGGCGATGGCGGCATTGGGCAGGGTCAGATGCCGCTCCGGTTGGCCGGTGGCGATTTCCAGGCTGGCGTACATGCCGGGCAGGAGCTTTTCCTCGGCGTTTTGCAGTGTGGCGCGGATTTGCACGTTGCGGCTCGCGTCATCCACCTTGGGGTTGATCACGCTGATTTCGCCGCTAAACCGCAGTTGCGGAAACGCGTCGATGCGGACGGTGACGGTCTGGCCGACTCGGACGGCGTTCAGCGCTTGCTGCGGCAGATTGAAGTCGGCATAGAGCGTGTCGAGGGTTTGCAGGGTCACCAGCGGCGTGCCGGCGTCGATGTATTGGCCGACGTTGACTAAACGCAGTCCCAGGCGGCCGGCGAAAGGGGCGCGGATCAGCTTTTTATCCAGCAGCGCCTGTTGTTCGGCGAGGTTGGCGTTGGCTTGGGCCAGATTGGCGGCGTCGGTGTCCAGGGTTTGCTGGCTGGCCGCCTTGGCCTGGAATTGCGCCTTATCCCTTTCCAAGGTGATGCGCGCCAGCTCGGCGGCGGCTTTGAGCGATTGCATCCGGGCCAGATCGTCCTGGCTGCGCAATTGCAGCAGCGGGGCGCCCTGGACGACTTCCTCGCCTTGCTTGAAGTGGATGGCCGTGACGATGCCGCCCACTTCGCTGGCGATGTCCGCGCCTTGGGCCGCTTTCAGCGTGCCGACGGCGTGCATGGTCGGCTGCCATTCCTCATAGCGCGCCTTGGCGGTGGAAACGGTCTGCGGCGGCTGCGCGCTGTCGGACATGTATTCCTTGATCATGCGGTTTTTGAAGGCGATGAAGCCGAACACGATGCCCAGTACCGCGCCGACCCAAAGCAGCATGGTGATCATGCGCTTTTGCCGCGTTGGCTTGGGCTTGGGTGCGCGGTCAGTGTTCGAAAAGAATGACGGCATCTTCATCTTTCTGCGTTCTCCGCTGCGGCGTCGCCGCTATCGCTGGTGTCGGGAGGGCGGTTCCACCAGCCGCCGCCCAGCGCTTGCAGCAGGGCAGCGCTGTCGCTAAGCCGCGCGGCCTGAGCCTTGGCCAGGCCGACGCGGGCTTGCTGGTAATTGCGTTGGGCGTCCAGCAGGTTCAAATAGCTCAAGGCGCCCGCTTGGATTTGGGCGTTGCTCAAGGCCAGGTTTTCGGCGGCGATCCGCGAGGCGTTCTGCTGGACCGTCAAAACCTGATGGTCCGCTTCCAGCGCCTTCATCACGTCCGCGACGTTTTGAAACGCTTGCAGGACGGTGCTGCGGTATTTCGCCTGGGCTTCGGCGAATGCGGCCTTGGCGGCGTCGAGCCCGTGGCTCAGCTTGCCCCATTGCAGCAGGGGCTGGGCCAGGTTGAATCCCTGGCTCCAGATTTCCGATGCCGGCGTGAACAGCATGCCTGCCTTGGTGGCGAAGCTGCCGATGCTGGCGTTGATGGTGAGGTCGGGAAACCTTTTGGCGGTGGCCACGCCCACCTGGGCACTGGCCGAATGCAGCAAGGCTTCCGCGCTGCGTATGTCGGGCCGCTGCTCCACCAGTTTCGACGGCAGGCTGAGAGGGATTTCTTCGGGCAGTTGCAAGTCGGCCAGCGTGAATTCCTCGGTCAAGGCTTCCCCCGGCAATTGTCCTGCCAACATCGCTATGCGGTGGCGGGTTTGCGCCAGTTGCTGGCGCAGGGTGACGAGGTCGGCGCGGGCTTGGTTGAGCGCGGACTCCTGCGACAGCACGGCGGACCAAGTGGTGGCGCCCAAACGCCATTGCTGGTTGAGTATCTCCAGGCTTTGTTCTTGAGAGACGGCGACGTCTTGGAGTATGCCGATTTGCTCCCTGAGGGAGGCCTCGCCGATGGCGGCGGCGGCGATGTTGCTGGCCAGGTTGAGGTATGCGGCTTCCCACTGGAAGCGTTGATAATCCACCTGCGCGCCCAGGTCTTCCAGTTGCCGGCGCAACGCGCCAAAGGTGTCGATGGTGTAGGACAGGTTCAGCGACGCGTTGTACATGGCCATCATGATGCCGCCGTTGCCGTTGGGGTCGCCGAACATGCCGCTGTTGAGCGACAGGCGCTTGCCCATGCCGGAAATGTCCAACGCGGGCATCAGGGAACCCTCCTGGGCGAAAAGGGATTCCTTGGCCTGGGTGAGGGCGGCTTGGGCAGACTCCAGGTCGGGGCTGCGGGCGAAGGCTTTTTCGATCAGCCTTTTCAATTTTTCGGAACGGAACAGCGTCCACCATTCGGCGGGAATGTCCTGCCCGGCCGCCAAGCGCTGGTTCGGCATCTCCGCCGGCTGGTCGGCGAAATTCTGCACGTTGGGGGCGGCGGGGCGCTGGAAATCCGGACCCACCATGCATCCCATGGGGAATGGGAGAATCAGGCAGGCCGCTGTGATAACAAGCCGGCGGCGGATTTTTTCGGAAAGGCTTTTCGGATAGGTCACTAGGGCGCCGCTGTGGGTTGTTTCCTATCCCGAATTGTAGGTTATTTAAGGCAGTTCTAACATATTGACACGAATGATATTCTCTATCAAGCTGGGCGTTGTTCGAGTCATGACGGCTTAAATAGTGCGGCTGGTATTTCGGGGGAGTTGAGGATCGGCCAGCGCTGATAATAGGGAGATACCTTGAATATAACCCACCGCTTACCTCCCGGCCCTCGGTTGCGCTTACTTCAGCCGATGGCCTATGTCCGCTCTCCATACCGTTTTTTCAGCAGTATGCGGGCCCGTTACGGCGATCCTTTCACCATGCACACCGTGGGTTTGACCGTAGTAACCGGTAATCCCGACGGTATTCGTCAGATATTCTCCGCTCCTTTCGGTACTTATCACGTCGACTTGCCGCGGAGTTTGCGCCGCGTGCTCGGCCAGCACAGCTTGAACGGCTTGGACGGCGAGGCCCGCCGCCGCACCCGCAAGCTGCTCGCGCCCGGCTTCCACGGCGACAGTTTGCGCAACTTGGCGGGCGTCATTCACGCCACGGCGGTGGAGGCGTTGAGCGGCTGGACCGACGGCGAAGTCAGGGATGCCAGGCAAGCCATGCACGCCATCGGTCTGGACGTGATCCTGAAAACCATGTTCGGCGTGGAACAGGCCGCGCGGCTGGGCGAGTTCCGGCAGGCGGTGCTGGGCCTTACCCAGTCCCTCGGCAGCATGGCCTACCTGCTGAGCACCGTATTGCGCATCGACCGAGACGACTGGCCGCCGAACCGGCGCCTGGATGCCGCGCGGGAGCGCTTGGCGGCGCTGCTGCGGGAAAACATCGCGGTGCGACGGGCCGACGGCGCGCCTCGCGTGGATATCCTCAGCCGCTTGATGGAGGCGCGCGCCGAGGACGGCGCTGGATTCAGCGACGATGCCTTGGTGGACAACCTCATTACCAACCTGGTGGCCGGCCACGAACCCAGCGTTTTGACGCTGACCTGGGCTTTCGCCTGGCTGGGGCGCCATCCGCAGGCGGCGGCGCGCTTGCAGGAGGAAATCGACGGCTTGGGCAGCGACGACGATTTCGCCGCGATTCAGGCGCTGCCCTATCTGGATGCCGTCGTCAAAGAATGCCTGCGTTTGTATCCGGCGGTGCCGGAGGTGATGCGGATGTTGAGCGTGCCTTTCGAACTGTGCGGCTATGCATTGCCGGCCGGCATCAATGTCGCGGCCTGCGCCGCGCTGTTGCACATGGACCCGGCGCTTTACCCGGATCCGGAGCGTTTTTATCCCGAGCGCTTTCTGGAAAGGACATTCAACGGTTTCGAGTTTATCCCCTTCGGCGGCGGAGAACGCATCTGCGTCGGAAATCAATATAGCGTGTTCGAGATCAAGATCATTCTGGCGGTTCTATTGCGGCGAGGCCGTTTCTCCTTGCTGGATACGCGGCCGGTGCGGGTGACCCGCTGCGGCTTTTTGATGGGGCCGGCCGACGTGCTGGTGCGATATCGGGAGAAACCCTAATGCCCAAATCCGTCCAGGAAAATCCGGCGAAATGCCCGCTCGGACCCGGTTCCTTGCCTTTACACCTCTGGTCGTATTTTCGGGCGCCCTTGCGCTGTTACCAGTCTTTGGCCGCGCGCTACGGCCAGCCTTTTTCGGTGCCGTCCCCGTTCGGCGGGCGCATGGCGGTGAGCGGTTGCCCGGCCCATATCGAACAGATTTACAAAGGGCGAGGAGAAAATTACCGGGTTGTGGATACCGCATCCGGCATGACGTTCGGCGAAAACTCGCTGGGCGCTTTGGACGGTGAAGCCCACGCCCGCGTGCGCCGGGCGCTGATGGCGCCGATCTTGCGCCACCCGGCCCATGCCGCGGGCCTGATGCGGGACGTGGCGCTGGCTGTTTGCGCCGGCCAGTCTTACGGCGAAAGCTTCAATATGCTGGAGCTGGCCAGGACGATCACGCTCGATGTGACGGTGCGGACGATTTTCGGCATCTTGGACGAAGCGGAGCGGCGCGACTTCATCGCGGCCATCCATGCATTGCGGGATAGCATCAGCTCCTTGGCGATTTTCGTGAAAGCGCTGCGCTACGACCTGGGGCCGTGGAGTCCTTGGGGCCGCTTTGTCCGCGCCCGGACCCGCTGTTACGACCTGATGGACAAGCGCTTGGCGACGGCGCGCGAACAGGGGGAGGACGCGCAGAACAGCGTATTGGCCTACTGGGCGTCTTTGCGCGATCCAGACGGAGCCCCCCTCATGTCCGACGCCCAGATTCGCGACAATCTGCTCACCTTGTCGTTCGCCGGCCACGACACCACCGCTTCGGCGCTAGCCTGGGGCATGTATTGGACGCACGTCGAGCCGGGCGTGTTGGCCGCGTTGCTCGACGAACTGGGCGATTATGCAAAAACGCTGGACACCGGTTTGCTGAAACGCACGCCCTATTTGGACGCGGTATGTTGGGAAACCTTGCGGATCCATCCCATCGCGCCCGGATCCATCCGGCGCCTGGCGCGGGCGATGGAACTGGGCGGCTACGTCGTGCCGGAAGACAGCCTGGTCATGGCCAGCACGGACCTGGTGTCCGCCGATCCGTCCATTTATCCCGATCCCGAGCGTTTCAGGCCGGAACGCTTTTTGGAACGGAATTACGGCCCGGACGAACTGATTCCGTTCGGCGGCGGCGAGCGCCGCTGTCCCGGCGCAGCCATGGCGTTCATGGAAATGCGGGTGGTATTGGCCACCCTGTTGTGCCGCTATGAATTCCGCTTGTGCGAAACGCGCCCGGTCAAGCCCGCTTGGGCAAACGGCATCCGCCAGCCGGAAACCGGCGTGCGGATTAGGATGGAAGGGCTTCGTGACACAGGGAGGCCCCGGGCAAATGCCGATCCAATCGCTTCATAAAGGCTTCCATGCGGGCGGCGCCAAGGCGCCGGTCATAGCAAACGCCGAAGCATAGCCGGTTGTCCATTTGAATCACCGAAGAAAAAAATACCGGGGCGGGCGCCGCTTCGCCAAAACAGGCGATATCCGTCGGCGCTTCGCCATCGCAGGCATAACGCCGAGCGTTGACGTAACCCAGGTTGGTCAGTGCCGGCGGCGTGGGCTGGGTGAGGGCGCGCAGGTATTGCTGCCGTATCAGGTTTTTTTTGCGGAGATAGGGCATGCGGGCCAACCATAGGAAGAGCATTTGTCCTTCGGTGGTTCCGAAGCGCTTTTTGTAACGCTTGGTCTCCTCCAGTACCTTGTTCAGCGTGTCCTCGAACCGTTTGCCCACGTCGGCGCCGATGCGGGCGGTGAATCCTCCCGTCTGGTTGCAAAGGGCGGGCCGGTGTTTCGGGAGGATGTAACCCCGCAAGTTGCTGGGGACCGCGATGGCTAGCCCGGCGTCCGCCGGCGACGGGCAAAATTCGTCGAAAGCGCGGAAAAACGCCGCCAGATAAATATCGTTCAGCGACGCGCCGAGATCTTGCGAGCACTGCTTGATCGCCGCGAAGCGCTGTTCGTCGAAGCGTAGCGTCCGGTAAACCGGCTCTACCGTCGCGATGTCGGCTAAAAAAGACTCCTCGCTGGCCGCGCGCAATCCCCGGGCTTTGCCGAAGGCCCGGGGTATGCCCCGCAAATCGCGCCATAAAAGTGCCCAGCGCTCCCGCCGTTTGAGCGTCCGCAACCAAAGAAAGCTGTCGCGGCCCGCCGCATTGGCGGCCAGGCGATATTCCGGATCCTGCCCCAATTGGTTGTATAGATTTACCAGGATGGCGGCGGCATCCAGGGTCGCGGCGCCATCGGCCGCCACGTGGGAAAGTTTCAGCAGCAGGCGGTCGCCTCCGCCGTGAGCGGGGCGTATGAGCGCAGCGCGGATATTGGGCGCGTCGCGGGGGTCGAAGCGTTCGGATAGCCATGCGGCGGTATCGGCTTCCACATGGTCGCTGACCGTCAGGGGGCAGACGGCGAATTGTTCCGGATCGTCCCGCCGACGCCAAAACGGATGGCCGTCTTCCACGACGAAACGGCAGCCCAATATCGGTTCTGCCTCCACCAGCCGCTGCATGGCTGTGCCCATGCGCCGCTCGTCCAGTTTTCCCGGATAGTCGATGACTAGCTGAATGTAGCCGGCCAAGGCGAGTTCGGAGAGGACGTGCATGACCTCGTCCTGTAATTCCGCGGGCAGGGTTGCGGTGGCTGTCATGGTTCTACCTGGAGTGTTGCGACGATTGAGCGGGGTGGCCAATACCAATGCGACGAAAGGTTTTATGGTTTCACCGCGCCGAAACAACCGGATATCTCGGGTCTTTCCCTTTGCCCTAAGCGAACAAGCGCCAGGCGAAAATCCAGTATCAGTTAGATACGCCCAGTTCCTTTAGGGTAAGCACTATCAGCTCGAAACTGATGAGGTGCTCTATGCGATCTTCCGGGAACCGAACGGCGAACTCATCTTCGAGAGCCAGCACGAGATTCATATGATGAAGGGAATCCCATTGGTCAATCCGCCCCGGAGAGGCGTCCTGGCTAATGTCCGCCGGATCAATGCCAAAGACATCGCCCATGACTTTCCGAACTCTATCAATCAGCATTTTCCAAAACCTCGATATAATCGATGCCGCTCGAACGATAATCGCCGAGCGATAAAGTGTAGCCATGCCGGCCGTCGGTAGCCGTATGGCGGGTAAATCCGAGTATATCAAAAAAATCCGCCACTTGATGGTTTTTGCCCGTTTTAATATACTCGCCGTGAAGGGTGGAAACGCCTCGCCGCATTAATTTATCAACCAAGTAATCGAACACCACGCGCTCCAGGTTGCGGCCCAAAACTCGGCAGCTCAATAGATAGCTGTTGATCGTCGCCTCGCGCCGCTGTTCGTCCAGTTTGATAATGGCTAACCCCGTGACTCCGTAGTCTCCATAGCGGTCGCTAACGCTGAAGGTCGCCATAGACCAACACGGATTCGACAACATCCGATGAATGTCGCTCTCCGTGTAGCGATACGTCGTGAGGTTGAATTGATTGGTCTTTTGCGTCATTTGGGCCGCCCGGTTAACGCAGTTCGCCCCATTCCAGTCGACACGCACGATCAGTTTTAACGAGCGGAGATAATCGTCGATTGAAGCGAATTCGCTAATCGAGCTTTTACGCTCGCGCTCCATAAGATACATATCCGTCTTGAGCAAATCCTCCTGGGTGGTCGATAGCGTGAAGAACTCCCGTTCCAGCCGGCGAATCGCCGCCGGATATTCGGACAAAGCGTTCGGCACTTGGACGCAAAGCACCTGCGGCAACGCTTCAGCCACCAGCCCCAGCTCGAAGGCCGAGTCATCAACGAACACGAAACTTTCCAATCCCAGATTAAGCTCCCTGGCCATATCGCGTAGATTCGTGGCCTTGTCGTTCCAGTTGATTTTTTGCGCCGCAAAATCGGAGCCGCGTAATACCATGTCGGAGTGCCGCGCCAGGAGTGCAGATACGTCGTCGGGATTGTTTTTGCTGCATATCGCCAGGAGAACGCCTTTGCGGCGAAAACCTTTGAGGATGCATTGAACTTCCCGGAAAATTTTCCCCTCCCGTGTCGAGTCGTTCATCCTTATACCCGTCTCGCCATCCTCGCCTAGGACTCCGGCCCATAGCGTGCCGTCACAATCGAGGACAAGAACTTTCTTCGACTGGCCGTTTATCGATCGAAAGGCGGGTTCGATATGCTCCGCGTAAGCCTTCAAAAAATCCAATGAATAAAGCGCTTTCGACGAATGAAACTGGCGAAAATCGCTGACCGAGGCTAGCCCGAGCATTGCTATGATTCTTTCCAAATCAATCAGCAGCTGGTGGGATGCCGCGTTCTGTTCCAGTGCGGCGTTTAAACGTGCGCAAAGCTTTCTTAACGCGCCGTCGCGCAGCTCGTTTCGACAAAAGGCTGTCGCAGTAAATCGATTGAACAAGACCAACGGAACGCGGCTCAAGTTTTTCAGGGCGAGTTTGATCTCCCCTTCGAAACGTTCAGCCAGGGAGTTCAGATCGCCCGCGTCCATTGCATCGGCAACGGCATGCAAGCTATCGATAAGATTAGCCGTTTCCCAAAACACAATAACGGCGTCAAACTCACCGAAGCGAAGACTGTCCTGCACGATGTTGTCGTATTCCCCAAGCGTGACTACGGCGTTGATGCCCCGTCGCCGCAGCATAAACTCCAGAATGTCTTTGAGTTGAGAGACGACGATGTTGGACAGCAATGCGATTCTGTAATGGCCGCACCCCGCGGGTAAAGCGGACAATTCGCGATTTTTCGCCAAAATCTCGGCGTACTTCAGGTGTTTCATCGCATCACTTGTCCGCCGTTGACGCGAATGGTTTCGCCCGTTAAAAAGTCGGACTTGTCGGACGCAAGAAATGCGACGGCTCCCGCCACGTCTTCAGGGCGGGCAAGTCGGCGTAAAGGGGTTTTAGCGGCGGTGAGTAAGCGTTCTCTCTCTGGAATATCGGCGATCATATCGGTATCGGTCATGCCTGGAGCAACAATGTTTACGCAAATGCCTTTCGGCGCGATTTCCAGCGCCAACGCCCGGCAAAAGCTGTCCAATGCGCCTTTGGCCGTAATGTAAGGCAATAACTTTTCCACCGGCGTATCGGAGACCTGCGAGCCGATCACAATGATTTTTCCATAGCGCTCTTGTTCCATTGCGGGAAGAACGCCGCGTACTAGATTGAATGTCCCGCGAATTGAAATGCTTAGATGCTTCTCGAAATCTTCCCAAAGCAGATCATTGAAGTTAATGGTGGCGATGCGCGTGGTCGCGCAGTTAACTAAAACAGTAATGGCGCCGAAACGGCGATTTACCCGCTGAACCATTGCGGCAATGGCCGCTTCCGAATGAATGTCGCCCTCCACCGCCATCGCATTACCGCCCGCCGCATTTATTTCGTCAACGACACGCGCGGCGGCGCCGGCATTCCTAAAGTAGTGAAGCGCCACATCGAAGCCATCTTCAGCCAACGCTCGGCAAATCGCCGCTCCGATTCCCCCTGAGCCGCCAACCACCAGCGCTACCCGGCCTTTTTCCGCCCGTTCATGAGCAACGGGCAGCGCCGGTTCGACGATTTTTACTTTCGCGGTTCCCGCTGTGACTTTTTGTCGATGTTGGTTAAAGATATCCGTTTGCAGCTCGATTGCTTGCATATGATCGATTTTTCGGATTACCTCGGCCCGCACGGTCAGTCTGTCTCCGACCCGAACCGGTTGCAGGAATTCCAGGCTTTGGGAAAACCATAGCGCCCCGTCTCCAGGTAATTTGGTACCGATCACCGTCGAAATGAACGAGGCGCCGAGCATGCCATGGGCAACCGGTTGTTTGAGACTCGTCAGGGCGGCGTAATGCTGATCGACGTGCAGTCGATTGTCGTCCCCGGTAAGTTCGACAAACTTCTCAATGTCCTTGGCGGTGACGACATGCTCTAGTTCCGCAAAATCGCCGATGGATATTTCGTTAAATTTTGTCATGGCAGCATCAGCAGTGCGCAGTAATTGATAGTGACGCGAGATATCTCCGCCTTCTCGACAGACATGTTCTCAACCGGCAGCGCCAGTTCTCGCTCGATTTTGAACCCGGCATCCAGAATCAGGTCGCGAATCTGTTGGATGCGGTCAAATTGATAGACGTGGTCGATCGCAGGACAGTTGGCGCAGGTTGAAATGAAAATCCGTCCGTCCGGCGCTAGCAGTCCGCGCAGGCGCTCTAGCAATTGGGTGGGCCGGTCTACATGCTCCAACACTTCCCCCATGGTGATAAAGTGAAAACCCTGTCCTAAATCCACCTCCATGATATCGCCGAGAATGAAGCGAACGCGCCGATCCCCGGGTATCGCGTATTCGATAAAGTCTTTTGTTAAATCCAGCGACGTCGGGCTTATGTCGACGGCAACCGCTTTCTGTAGGCCGTGGAGCGTGGTTAGGGCGTTTTCAAGCAGCAGCCCGTGGCCCGGTCCGATTTCGAGATAGTCGGAAACATAGTCGGCTCGTTCGAGGATGGCCTGCTTGAAAAAATTGAATATACGGTAATGCGACGGCCATAAAAACTGGGAGATTCCCAGTCCGACCATGTAAGGGAGCATCTCGGCATGCGAATGGTAAACGTCGTTCCTGGCTTCTTGGGTGGAGGCGACCGGATAACGTCCGCTGCGTAAAAACGCGACTTGGCAACGGAGCATGTTCCCGCACATTCTCAGGTAGGCGTCTACCGCGTATTCTATGGGGATGTTGCGTGTTTGCAGGAAGCCGTTATAGCGCAAAGCAAATTCATCGGCTTCGCAAAAAAATCGATCGGTTTGCTCGGATAAGTAACCTGTGAGCTTTTTCTTTTGCAGGGGGGACTGCTCGCAAATCAGGTTGACTATATCGTGAAATTTCATGGCAACTTCCCTGGTTTAAGCTGTAACCGACCAAACTATCGATAAAGCGGCGCTAAATAACCGCTTCCCATGGGGGCGGCGGGGCCGGTGTCGCTAACCGCCGCCCCCTCCCCAAACTGCACAAAGCCTCCCAGCGCCTGCGGGCCTAGACGATTATGCCCCGGAATTGGCCGCGGAACCGGCGTTTTCGCCCGCCTGCAAGGATAGCCGCGCCGGGCCACGTCGTTACCGGCCGGCGGCTTCGTCCCCGGTGCATCAAAATCCCGCCCGGTTCGTGACTAATCGCAGCGTTGCCAACCCTATAAGGCCGGCGGGAGGGCATGGACGGAATTAAGGTTCAACGGCTCCGCCGGGGCCGGGGCGTCATTCCCGGAGCTAACGAATTGTTTCTAGGCATCGATAATCGATGCGGTAATCGAGCACACCGGGAGAATTCGGCGAGGCGTCCGACTTCGTTTCTTCTGTCGGCGAGTGGCGCGTTGTCCTGGTTATGTTTCGGTGTTCGCGACGATTGAGCGTGCTGGCTAAAATCCCTGGGGAGCGAGGTTTTTATGGCCGCGCGGCGCGAAAAATAATCGGGTGTCACGGTGCCGTCTCATTTATACTCCGACCACTTGTTAACCAAACCCTTGGCGTAGCGGTATGTTACCCAGTTTTTCTTGCGGGTGAAAAGCATGGATTCAACGGCGAATTACTCCGTCCCACCGCCGGGGCCTAGGCGGTTGATTCCCCATTTGTTGGGCTATTTCCGCCAGCCGCTGCGCTGTTACCAATCGCTGGCGGCTCGCCACGGCCAGCCTTTTTCGGTGCCGTTTCCCTTGGGGGGGCGGATGGCCGTGACCGGTTGCCCGCTGCACATCGGGCGGATTTTCAAAGGCGGCACGGGTTTGTACCGGTCGGTGGATGCGAGCGCCGGCATGTTTTACGGCGACAACTCCATGCTGTCCTTGGACGGCGAGGCCCACGCCGCCATGCGGCGGGCGCTCATGGTGCCGGTGCTGCGCAATCCCGCCATCGCCGCCCGACTGATGCGTGAGGCGGCCGTGCGCGAGGTTTCCGGCCAAAAGGCCGGCGCGCCGTTCGATATGTTGGACACGGCCAGGAGCATCACCCTGGACGTGATCCTGCAAACGGTGTTCGGCGTGTTGGATGACGCCGAGCGCAAGGAATTCGTCCAGGCGATTCAAGCCTTGCAAGGCAGCATCGGATTTTTCGCGGTGTTCGTCAAAGGCCTGCGGCGAGACTGGGGGCCGTGGAGCCCCTGGGGCCGTTTTCTCCGCGCCAGAGGCCGCTGCTATGCGCTGATCGAAGGGCGCATGGCGGCGGTGCGGGCCGGCGGGGAAGGAAGGGGGGATAGCGTGTTGGAGCACTGGCTGTCTTTGCGCGACGAGGCCGGACAGCCCTTGCTGAGCGACGGGCAAATACGCGACAACCTGTTGACCATGCTGTTCGCCGGCCACGACAGTACCGCCGTGGCGCTGGCCTGGGCGCTGTATTGGACGCACCGCGAGCCGGGAGTCTTGATCGCTTTGCTGGATGAGCTGGAAGGCTACGCGCAACGGGGCGATATCGGCTCGCTCGACGACACGCCTTATCTGGATGCCGTCTGCCGGGAGGCCTTGCGCGTCCATCCCGTCGCGCCCGGCGTGGCCCGGCGCTTGGAAGCGCCGTTGCAACTGGGCGAGTATCTGGTGCCGGCCGGCGACGTGGTGATGGCCTGCATCGATTTGGTGTCTCACGATCCGGCGATTTATGCCGATCCACAACGCTTTATGCCGGAGCGCTTCCTGGAGCGCGGCTATGGGCACAGTGAATTCATCCCGTTCGGTGGCGGCGAGCGCCGCTGCCCCGGCGCCGCGCTGGCTTTCATGGAAATGCGCGTGGTGCTGGCGACCCTGGTGTGTCGCTTCCGTTTCCGCCTGCTGGAGCGGCGCGCCCTCGATGCCGTGTGGTCGCACGGCATCCGCCGGCCGGAAAGCGGCGTGCGCATGGTGCTCGAGGGGCGGCGGATCTAGGGCGGCGCAGGAAGGCGCCGGCATTCGGCGCGCTTCCCCTAGCCTTCGAACATGTCGGCAACCAGCGCCACCAAGTCGCCGACGGTGCGCGCCTGGTCGACTTTCAGTCCATCGAGGGCGCGCCCCAGTTCGTCCTCCACCAGCATGCGGAATTCCATGTTTTTCAGGGAGTCCCAGCCGCGCATCCCTTCGAGGAGGGTGTCCTCGCTTAAGCCCGGAGGGGCGTTCACCAGTTCTTCCAGCTGGCGCATGAATTCTTGTTTGGTCATTGGCGTTCCTCAGGTTCCAGGGGGGAGTGTCGTGCCGCGGAATATCCCGGCAGGTTTTGATCCAGGCGTTTCAGGAATGAGCCCACGCGCTGAACTCCAAGCCGCTGGTCGAAACAGGCGGCGATGCCGATGCGGTCGTTCAAGCGCACCAAGGTGACCAGGAAAATCGGCGAGGGTGACGATTCGCCGAACACCACCAGGTCCGTCGGTGCGATGCCGTCGCAGGCGAAGCGGTTTCCCCGCGTGTGGCCGATTTGGGTCAGCACCGGCGGCGCGGGGTTTTTCAGGCCGCGCAATATTTGCCGTTGCAGCAGGTTTTTTTTACGGGGGTAGGCGACACCGGCCAGCCAGCGGGTCAGCATCTGTCCTTCGGTTCCCAGCAGGCGCTGTTTGTGCCGCAGCGTTTCCCGGCAAACCTTGGCCAGCGTGTCCTCGAAAGTCGCGCCGACGTCCTTGCCGATGCGGATGTGGGTGGAGCCGGCCTGGTTGCGGATGGCGGGACGGCGTTGCAAAGGCGCGTAGCGTCGCAGATTGGTGGGCATCACCACTTCCAGCGGTGCGCCCAACGGCTCCGGGCAGTATTCGTCGAAGGCGCGGAGAAACGCCGCCAGGCAAATATCGTTCAGCGTCACGCCTTTGTCGTAGGCGTAGCGGTCGATCTTGGCCACGCGGCGCTCGTCCAGGCGCAACGTTAGGTAATCCGGCCGCAGGTTTTCCGCGTCGGATAGATACGTGGCGGCGTCGGAAGCCAGTCCTCGCTTGGGGCCGAGGGCCTTGGGCAGATCCTTTAAATCCTCCCACAGCAGCCGCCAGCGGTCGCGGGCGCGGAAATTCCTCAGCCACAGGAAGCTGTCGCGGCTGGCCTCGTTGGGCGGCAGCCGGTAATCGGGATTTTTCCCCAATTGGTTGTACATATCCGTCAAGGCCATGGCGAAGTCCAGGGCGGCGGTGCCGTCGGCGGCCACGTGGGAGATGCGCAGCAGCAGCCGGTCCTCCGTACCGTTCTGCCGGCGGATCACGACGGCGTTCACATTGGGCGACGTTTGTGGATCGAAGCGCTCCACCAGCAGGGCGTGGGTGTCGGCTTCCGGATCGACGCTGGAGATGACGCGGCAGTGGGCGATGGCGTCCAGATCGTCGCGGCGGCGCCAGCGGGATTTGCCGTTCTCCACCTCGAAGCGGCAGCCCAGGATCGGCTCGGCGTCCAGCATCCGGCGCATGGCAAGGCTTAGGCGCTCGGCATCCAGTTGCTGTGGATAATCGAACAGGAGGCGGAGATACCCTCCCGCCGCTATTTCGCAAAACGCCTGCACCAGTTCGTCTTGGGGTTCGGTGGGGAAAATGTCGGGGATGATCGGTTCGGCCATGGCGGGATCAATTTCCATAACGTTGTTGAATGCGTTGGCGCACGCCTTCCTGGGCGAAGGTTTCCTCGTGCATGGCCCGTTCGCGTTCGACCGCGCCGGGCAGGCTGGCGAGCAAGGGCGCATTGAGCGCTTCCTTGAGCCGCATCAGCGCAACGCGGGGTTTGTCGGCCAGGTCGCGCGCCAGGCCCAGCGCGTGGGGCACGACCTCGGCGCGCGGCAGGACCGGGCAGGCCAGGCCGCGATCGGCGAGCGCCTGGCCGTGATAGCTGCGGGCGCTGAACAGCATTTCCGCCGCCAGCAGCGGCCCCAGCTTGCGCGGCAGCAGGTCGGTGGCGCCCATGCCCGGCGTGAATCCGTACTTCATGAAATTGGCGCCGTACAGCGATTCCCGCGACAGTACCAGCAGGTCGGCGTACAAGCCGAACACCAAGCCGCCGCCCATGGCGTGGCCTTGCATGGCGGCGATGACCGGCAACGGGCAGTCCAGCAGCAGGCGGTAAAAGGCGCCTTCGTCGAAGCTGCGGCGGCCGTCGGCGATGTCCACCAGTTCTTCCAGCGTGCCGCCGGCGCAAAACAGGCTGTCGTAGCCGTGCAGGACGATGACGCGGGTGGCGGGGTCTTGTTGCGCCTGCCGCAGTCCGTCGACCAAGCCGCACACCAAGGCCTGGGTGAAGGTGTTGCCGCCGGCGCGGTCTTCCATTTGCAGGCAGGCCACCCCCGGCAGGGGCTGGGTCAACTTGACGGCGCCGTTCATGGCCGGGGGCCTCGCTGGACGAACTCGGCGACGTTGGCGGCGATGCGCGGGTCGGCAAGCAGGGCCGCCAGGGCGTTTTCCGCGCCGGGGCATTCCTTGCCGATACCCGCGGCATCGGCGAAAAACGCCTTGGTGCGGACCACCGCCGCGCGGTCCAGCCGGTCGGCGCGCAGCCGCAGCCGGCGGACGGCGTCGGCCGGATCGTCGGTCAGTTCGTCGACCAGGCCGCAGGCGCGGGCCCGTTCCGCATTCATTCTTTGCGCCGTCAGCGCCATGCGGTAGGTGGCTTGGAAGCCGGTGCGCCGCAGCAAAAACGGGGCGACGGTGGCGGGCAGCAGGCCGAAGAGGATCTCCGACAGGCCGAAATCCGCTTGCTCCCTGGCGTACACCAAGTCGCAGGCGGCGACTAAGCCCATACCGCCGGCGTTCACCCGTCCTTCGACGACGGCGACGACGATGGCGGGCAGCCGGGTCAGGCGTTCCAGCAGGCCGTGGAAACGGCGGACCGCCGCGCGCAGCTGCGCTTCCGCGTCCCCGGCGGTATCCAGGGCTTCGCCGAAATCCATGCCGTCGCAAAAAACCGCGCCCTCGGCGGCCAGCGCCAGCAGGGTGATGTCCGGGGTGCTTTCCACCGTGTCCAGCGCCGCGTGCAGGGCTTCGATCAAGGCGCGGTTGAGGGGATTGCCCTTGTCCGGGTTGGCGAGCAGCACATGCAGGCAGCGGCCTTCGCGCCGCAGGCGCAGCGGGACGGGGGAGGGCTGTGGCATCATGCGTCGCGGTATTCCCTGTCGTAGTTGCGGATGCCGCCGAGGACGCAAACGCCGCGTTCGGCGAATGCAGCCTGGTATAAATCCGCCAAGTCGTCCGTGTCGATCTTTGCGTCTTTGCTGCCGAAGCGCGAATGGCGGTTGGCGGCGAGTACCCGCTCGTATTCGGCCATGTCCAATCGGCGCCGCGCCGCCAGGTGTTCGGCCAGGCCGGATTGGCTGAGGGCCGCTTCCGCTTGGGGGCCGGCCCAGCCGCTGTAAAACTCGGAGGAGCAGCCGGAGCCGTAGGAAAACAGTCCGATGCGGCGCCGCCGATCCAGGTCGGCGGAGGCCAGGACGCCGGCCAGGGCCAGGAACACGGTGCCGGAATAGATATTTCCGACTTCCCGGCAATAGACCAGGGAAGGCGCCAGCCGGCGGTGGAAATCCGCCTCGATATCCGCCCCGCCGGCTTGGTACAAACGCCGCATCAGGGTGCGGTGCGCCCCTTTCACCATGCCGCCGAACGGCGTGTGGAAAGCCAGGTAGTCGAAGTGATCGCGGAAATCCACCGTCCCCAGCGCTTCCCGGTAGGCGGCGAAAGCATGCTGCAAGCAGTCGATATAGGTCAGCACCGACAGGTCCGCGTCCCCGGTTTCCTGGTCCGCGTCGGGGCGGAAGGCGTCCATCACGTGATAGCCGTGCGTGCCGCTGGCGCCCGGTTCGATTTCCAGAATGTCCGCCTCCGGCCCCACCAGCAGGGCGACGGCGGCGCCGCCCTGGGTTGGTTCGGCGTAGGAGTGGGGGATGGGGCGGGCGATATCGGTGCAGATCACCAGGGCGCGCCCGTCGGGACGGCCGTCCCTGGCCAGCAAGCCCAGCGCCGTTTGCAAGGCCGCCGTGCCGCCGTAACAGGCCTGCTTGATCTCGAACAGTCGAATGCGCCGCGGCAAGTCCAGCAGGCCGTGGATCCAGGTGGCCAGGGATTTGCCGAAGTCGATGCCGGATTCGCTGGCGACGATGAGGTGGCTGATCTGCTGCCGTTGCTGCGGTTGCAGCGCTTGCAGCAGCGGCCGGGCCGCGTTGACGGCGAAGGATACGGGGTCTTCCCAGGGGAAATGCACGGTTTTGCGGCGAATCAGCAGGTTCGCCATGCGCACCGGGTCGAGATTGCGCAAGGCCGCCAGCTCGGCGATGTCGATAAAGGCCTGGCCGCCATAGAAGCCTATCCGTTCTATGCCCGCCTTCATCGTGTCGTTTCTTCCTTGTTGCCAACCTGGGTGGGGAGGTGGCGAATCGCCAGTGCGGCGTTGAAACCACCAAAACCGAAGGCGGTGGTTATAGCACAACGAAGGGGTATGTCAATTGCGCCGCCGGCCGCGAATCGCAGCGTCGGCGAGTAGGGCGAGGCTTGGATCGGCAAAGGGTGCACGCAGCCGTCTTGCAGCATGAATACGCCGGCGGCCAAGCCGATCAGGCCGGCGGCGCTCAGGCAATGCCCGGTAACGGTTTTCGGCGCGCAGACCCACACCCGCCGGCCGCTGCCTTCCAGCAAATCGGCGATGGCGCCCGCTTCGGCGGCATCGCCTTGCGCCGTGCCGGTGGCGTGGGCGGCGATCACGTCCAGCTGGCTTGCGTCGATGCCGGCGTCGGCCAGGGCCAGCGACATGACCCTGGCTTCCTGGTTGCGGCAGGGATGGGGCAGGGGGTCGGCGGCGGAGACGAAGGCGCCGCCGGCCAGTTCGGCAAGGCCGTTGGCGCCGCGCCGTTCGGCGTGGTCGCTGCGTTCCAACAATACGCAGGCAGCGCCTTCGCCGGGGGTGAATCCGCCGCCCTGGCCGGAAAAAGGCAGGGCGGCTTCGCTGGAGGTGTTCAATGCGCCAAGGGCGGCCAGCGCCTGCCAGTCGGCGGGGCTTAGGCGTTGCATGGCCCCCACCGCCAGGCAGGCATCGCAGCGTCCGCTGCGGATCAGGTCCAGCGCGGCCACCGCCGCCACGGCACCGCTGGCCGCCGCCGCCGCCACGTTCAGCACCGGGCCTTGCGCGTCCGCTAGCGCCGCCAGCGTGGCGGCCACGTGGCTGTCCAACACCTGGAAACCCGAGCGGGGGTTGACGTAAGCGGGGTTGCGCTGGAAGCGGGAAATTTCCTCGGCCAGCAACGGGTGCGCCAGGTTGCTGCCGCCCACCACCAGTCCCAGGCGCTCCGGCGCTATGCGCGCGGCGCCTTTGGCTTCCAGCACCGCGCTGGCGTCGGCGCACAGCGACACATCCGCGCCGCGCAGCATCTTTTCCGCTTGGGGCGGCAAAATCCGGTCGCGGATGCCGTCGCCATCGCGCCAATTCCAGCCGTCGTCCAGCAACGCGCCCAGTTGCAGTTGGGGGATGGGGCGGGCTTCCGGCGGCAGGCGGCGAATGGCGCTTTGGCCCGCGCGCAGCCGCGCGGCCAGCTGCGCCGCGCCGTTTCCCGCGGCGCCGGCGAAACCCATGCCGGTTATATATACAGACGGGCGGTTCATGCAGCTTTCCCTATACAGGCCAACAGTTTACTGTGATAATCGCAAAAGCGCCCGCCGGAATTATTGGCGGTTTGGACTACATAGTGTTAAGGATACGACGGATGGCGATTCTGGTAGCGACCATAGGCGGATTGAATATTCTCTTGGGATTGGCCGGCTTGCTTTTCCCCGCCTATTTGATGCAGTGGGCTGCCCGGTTGTGGCGGACCGAATATGGCGCCTATCTGGCGATTTCCCTCCGCGTGTTCATGAGCGCTCTGCTGATAGCCGGCGCACCCTATTGCCGCTGGCCTTTGGCCCTGCAGATAATCGGCTGGCTGTCCCTCGTCGAAGCCCTGGCGGCGGCGTTGCAAAGCCGCGAACGTTTTACCCAGTTGCTGGAGTGGATCTTGTCCCGTCCCGCTTCGTTCATACGCGGCGGCGCCGGTATCGGGATGCTGTTCGGCGTCTTGATCCTCTATGCGGCGGGATACCCTGGCGGGTAAGCGGAAACTCCGTCGCCGGCCCATGTGCCGCCATGTTTTTCGTCGCCCTTAATCAAACCAAAGGCTCGCTGTAAGGCGCGGTGCCGGATTCTCTTGGAGAATCCTCTGCTCCATTTATGCCTCGGGCCGGGTTTCAGGAGTAAACCACCTTGTCGATAATCCAAACGCCGCCGGCAACGCCCCTGGGGCCCCGTTTTGATCCGCTATTTGTGCCGCGCTATTTGCGCGACCCGGTCAAGTGTTACCAGGGGCTCGCGGAAAAATACGGCGATCCTTTTGCCGTTTCGTTTCAAGGCAAGCGGTTCGTGGTAACCGGCGACCCCGAAGGGGTGAAGGAGATCTTCACCGCCAAGCCGCGGACGTTCGGCAAAATGGACATGGGCAGCGAGTTGATGCTGGGGGAGGATTCCCTGCTGGTCAGCGGCGGGGAGGTCCATGAACGCGCCAGGCGGATTCTCAATCCGGCTTTCGGCGCCAGCCGTATGCTGGCCTACGGGCCGCTGGTCGAGGAAACGGTATTGGACGTTTTCAGCCGTGTTCCCTTGGGGCGGGCCACGACGGCGTTGGCTTGGACACAGTTGATTTCCATGGAAGTGATTTTAAAAACCGTGATGGGCATTATGCGGGAGCGGGAAATCGCCGATTTCGTCGAGTGCTTCCAGCGGTTCCACGGCAGCGCCGGTTTTTGGATCACCTTTTTCCCGTTTCTGCGCCGCGATCTGGGCGCTTGGAGTCCGTGGCGGCGGTTTTCCCTGGCGCGCCAGGCGCTCTACGGCAAAATGCGGGAGCAAATCGCCGCCCGCCGCAGGCCCGAGGATTTCGCCGGCCAGCATTGCGTGCTGGCGCAATTGGCGCAAAGGAAGGAGCAGGACCCGGAAAAATCCTTCACCGACGAGCAGATTTGCGACCATTTGTTCACCATTTTGATGGCGGGCCACGAATCCACCGCCAGCGGTTTGGCCTGGGGCATTTACTGGATGTATCGGCATCCGGAAATCCGGCAAAAACTGCTGGCCGAATTGGACGAAAAAGCGTCGCCCGGCGATCTCGACGCTTTGTCCGGGCTGCCTTATCTGGATGCCTTCTGCAAGGAAACGCTGCGTATCCATCCGATGATCCCGGACGTGGCCCGCCGCCTGGCGGTGCCGTTTACGCTGCGGGGCCGGCGGGTGGAGGCGGGGGATATCCTGGTGGCGTCCATCAATCTGGCCCACCATCGGCCCGACCTTTACCCGGAGCCGGACCGCTTCCGGCCCGAGCGCTTTCTGGAACGCAGCTTCAACCAGTACGAGTATTTTCCCTTCGGCGGCGGCGAACGTTATTGCCTGGGGCGCGGCTTGGGGCTGTTGGAACTGAAGATCGGCTTGGCGACCATTATCCGGCGTTACGAACTGGAGGTGGACATCAGCCGCCCGGTACGGCCCACCTGGAACGATGCGGTGCGGTCGCCCAAGGGCGGCGTGAAAATGAAGGTCGTCGGCCTGAGAAACCCCTGAAAGCGGCCGGCCCGTTATTTCCCCAGGGTTTTTTGTTGATACTTGATCGCCTCGGCGTGCAGCTGTTTTGTGAAGTCGGATCTGTTGTTGTATATCCTCGAGCTTTTACGCAACAACATCGAAGCTTTCTTGCTGGCCCAAAAGGCGTTTTTCCAGAAATCCTCGCGGGCGCCATCGCGTTTTTTTCGCTTGGAGCGCTTGGCCCTTATTTTGTAATCATCGAGAAACAGCTGGGTCGCTTTGGCGAGAACGCGGGCCTCTTTACTCCACGCCTGCTTTTTTAAATTCTTTTTCTTCTTGCCTGCGGGTTTTCCGCAGGCGATCGGCAAATGGTCTCCATCCCTATCCGCCGCACGGATGTTTCCTTGCGCGTCGCAATGCCTGTAGGACGCTTGTTTTATATACAGAGGGCTTGGCTTTTTCGGCGGCTTTGCCTGAATATCCGGCTTGGGTTTTTCCTGCCGGACGACGTGCTCGCCTTGGGTCGTGATGTTTATATGGACGATGGTTTTGACGAACGGCGCCTGCTTGCGCGGTTTGTTTTTCCTGGAAGCCGGCGATTCGCTCCGGATGACGGCATATGTCCCGTCGTGGCCGCGTTGCAGCAAGACGCTTCTTTTAGCCAGTTTGCCGAGGCGCGGTTTCTTTTGCGGTTGGTCGAGAGGCATGGCTCAATCCCTTTAAGTTCCGTTAGGACTCCGTATACATGCCGCCCGGCGGCGGCATACAATGGACGCAGTTTACTTTAATCGGCAAGCGTTGAACACGGCGGAATATCGGGGGCGCGTAGGTGGATTTTTACGGGCCGAGCCGCGCCGCTGAGGTGTTGCAAACGTCGGAAGGGGGGTTATGAGCGCCGAGGGCGAGTCGCAACACGCTAAAGGGCCGCTGGAATGGAACGCCACGGCCAGCGACTATCCGCGTGATCGTTGTATCCACGAATTGTTCGTCGAAATCGCCGCCCGGCAGCCCGAACGGGTAGCGTTGCGTTTCGAAGGCAGGGCGCTGAGCTACCGGCAACTGGATGAGCTATCCGATCGGATCGCCCAGGGTTTGCGCCAGCTGGGGGTGGGGTTGGAAACGCCGGTCGCCGTGGCCTGCGAACGTTCCGCGGAGGCCGTCGCGGCGCTGCTGGGCATATTGAAGGCGGACGGCGCATACATCGGCGTCAGCCCCAAGGAACCCAGCGCACGCCTGCGGGGCATGCTGGCCGAAGCCGGCTGCGGCGTGCTGTTGACCCAGGCCGATGCGGCGGCGCGTTTTGCCGATTGCGGCGTCCGCGTGCTGGTTTTGGACGGCGAGGTGGCGTTTTTCCGCCAGGCCATCGCCCAATCGCCGCCGCCCGAGCCGGGTCGCCATAGCCGGCAATTGGCTTATATCGCTTTCACCTCCGGTTCCACCGGCGTGCCGAAAGGCGTCTGCATCGAACACCGCTCGGTGATGCGATTGGTGCGCGGAACCCAGTACGCCAGTTTCGCCCCCGACGACGTGTTCCTCCAATTCGCCCCGCTGGCTTTCGATGCTTCCACCTTCGAAATCTGGGGCTGCTTGCTGAATGGCGCTAGTTTGGCGATCCAGCCGCCCGCCGCCGCCTCGCTGGAGCAACTGGGCGCTACGCTGCGCCGGGAAAACGTCACCACGCTGTGGCTCACGGCCGGCCTGTTCCACCAGATGGTGGATCATCAATTGGAGGCGTTGGCCCAAGTGCGCCAAGTGTTGGCGGGAGGCGACGTGTTGTCTCCCCGGCACGTTCGCAGGCTGTTGGAACAGCCGGGCGAGCGCTGGTTCGTCAACGGCTACGGCCCGACGGAAAACACCACGTTCACCTGCTGCTATCGCATCAATCGGCCCGAACAGGTCGGCGCCACGGTGTCCATCGGCCGTCCCATCGCCAACACCCAGGTGTACCTGGTCGACGCGGCGATGAACCGGGTGCCGGTCGGCGTGGCCGGGGAATTGCTGGCCGGCGGCGACGGCCTGGCGCGCGGTTATCTCAACCAGCCGGAGCGCACGGCGGCCAGCTTCATCGATAATCCTTTTTCCGCCGAGCCCGGCGCCCGGCTCTACCGCACCGGGGATATGGCCCGCTATCTGCCCAGCGGCGACTTGGAGTTTCTGGGACGGGCCGATCGCCAGGTGAAGATCCGCGGCTACCGCATCGAGTTGGGTGAAATCGAAGCCGCCTTGGCCGCTTACCCGGGGGTGCGCCAGGCGCTGGTGCAGGCCGTGACGGACGAATCCGGCGGCCAGCGGCTATACGCTTATTTGGTGGCGGGCGAGGGCGGCAGCGCCGAGGCGGTACGGGCGTTCCTGGCCGAACGCCTGCCGGAATACATGTTGCCCAGCCGGATTTTTTTCCTCGGCGAACTGCCGCTCAACGCCAACGGCAAGGTCGATACGGCTGCGTTGCCCAGGGAGGCTGCTCCCGTGGCCGCTGCGCCGGCGGAGTCCGCCGCCAGCCCCACCGAAAAAGCGCTGGTGGACATGTGGGAGGCGGTGTTCAATCGGCGGCCCATCGGTACGGACGAGCATTTTTTCGTCGACCTGGACGGCGATTCGCTGCAAGCGGCGCTGCTGATCGGCCGTATCGCCGGCGTGTTCTCCGTCGATCTCCCCATGGACATTCTGTTCGACGCGCCGACCATCGCCGAACTGGCGGTCATTCTGGACGGACAGCCGGGCTAAATCCATGTTTGCCGAAACCATTCCTTCGGAAGGCACCGACCAGCTGCTTTACGCCATGGCGGAGTTGGGCGTTTCCGGCTATATCTCCTACGCGCTGGAACTGGGGGGGCGGATCGACGCCGAGGTGATGGCCCGCGCCGTCCGCCTGGCGATGGACGCGGAGCCGATCCTGGGCTGCCGGTTTGTCGCCGACGAAAAACGGCCCCATTGGCGGCGGCGCAGCGATTTGGACTGCGCCGTCCATTGCCGGATCGCGACGGCGGATGCGCCACTGGCGGCGGCGGAAGCCCAAGCGCTGGCGCCGCACGACCCAGTCCACGATCCGGCGTTCCGGGCGTTCGTGTTCCGCCAGCCGGCGGGCGCCGACCTGTTGCTGTTGCAGATCGACCACTGCCTTGCCGACGGCGACGGGGCGCTGCGGTTGATCGCCGGGGTGGCGGACGTATACGGCCGCTTGCTGGCCGATCCCGACTACCGGCCGCCGGTCCGCGCCTCGTACGACTGGCGGTTTCCCTTGTATCGGCAATTGGGCTGGCGCGGCCGGCTGCGTTTGGCCGGCAACGTCCTGGCGGAGCTCTGGACGCTGGCGCGCTTCGTGCGCTCTCCCAGCCAAGGGTTTCGCGTCGATCCGCAGCGTTTTTTCGATCCCGCCGCGCACAGCGGCGCGGCTTATGCGCGACTCCGTCTGGACAAGGCCGAGCTGAGGCCGATCCTGCTGGCCGCCTCCAAGCGCAAGGCATGGTTGAACGACGTTTTGCTCGCCGCTTTGCTGCGCGCCTTCGCCGATCTGGCGCCGGCGACGGAGGCCGCCCGCTGGCGGGCGCTGACTTTCGTCAACCTGCGCCGCTTTTTGCCGGAGGATTACGCCGTGCCGCCCTGCAACCTGCTCGGCAATCACATGCTGGACCTGGGCACGGATCTGGGCGAGCGGTTTGACGATACCTTGGCGCGCGTGTGCGAGGAGAACCGGCGGCTCAACGATCCTGCCTATGTGCTGCGCACCGCGTTGCTCGGCGTGCCAATGCTACGGTGGACTTCGCTGGACGCGAAACGCAAACTGATGCGGCAGGGAACCACGCGGAATTGCCGCAACGGCGCGCCGTTGTCCCTTTCCAATCTGGGCAACGTCGATCCGGCCGGCTTGCGCTGGGGCGCCGTGGAAACCGAAGGTTTCCACGTGCTGGGCGTGCCGAATCCGTTGCCGGCCGTCGCCGTCATCGGCTGCGGCTACCGCCAGGGGTATACCTTGACCCTGGCGTATTATCAAAGCGATTTGCCGCGGGAGACGGTGGAGCGCTACTTCGGTCGCGTGCGCGAGGAACTGCGGATTTTTGCCGGGACGGCGGCTTGAGGGAGACGACGATGGATACGGCCACTATGCCTTGCTGTTACCCCAGCAACGGCGTTGACGAGATTCTCTATGCGATGGCGGAGTTGCAGTGCGTCGGCTGGATGGGCCTGGTGCTGGAATTGCGCGAATCCCTGGACGCCGAGGTGCTGGCGGCCGCGACGCGTTTGTTGGTGGATGCGGAACCCTTGCTGGGCTGCCGCTTGGACGCCAGCGGCAAAAAGCCGGTCTGGCGGCGGCGGGACGATCTGGACTCGCTGGAGCATTGCCGCCTCGTCCGCACGGAAAACCCCACCCTCGCCGCCGAGCGGCAATCCCTGCTGCACTACGATCCCGCCGGCGATCCGCTGCTGCGGTTGTTCGTGTTCCGGCCGGATCGCGGCGCCGACGTGCTGCTGTTGCAGGTGAGCCACGCCGTGGCCGACGCCATGGGCGCTTACCAGCTGGTCGAGCAGCTGGCGTCCATTTACACCCGGCTGTTGTCCGAGCCGGATTACCGGCCCGCCCGGCGGGAGGGGTACGACTGGAATTTCCCCTTTTACGACGGCTTTAGCTGGCGCGACAAACTGCGCCTGTGGTCGCGGGCGCTGGCCTATCCCTTCGCCATGGCCTTGGCGGAACGGAAGCCGAGCCGGGGCCTGCGGGCGGATCCCTCCTGCGTGTTCGAGCGGAATTCGCGCGCGCGGCCGGCCATCGTGCGGTTGCGTTTGGAGAAAGACGAAGCCAAGCGCCTCAAGCAAGCGGCGTTTCGCGGCAAATACTGGATCAGCGACGTGTTCATGGCGGCGTTTTTGCGGGCCTTCGCGGCCTGGCTGCCGGGGGATTTTCCGCCGCAAGCAAGGCACCGGGCCGGCTCAGTCGTCAATTTGCGCCGCTTGTTGCCGAAGGAATGGTGGATTCCCGTGTGCAACCTGGTTTACCGCCACGTGCTCGACATCGGCCCGCGGATAGACGAGGACTTCTCCGCCACCCTGGCCAAGGTGGTGCAACAAAACCAGCCCTTGCAAGACCCGACGTTCGTCCTGCGAGACCGGCCCTTGGCTTTCGCGCTGCTGAACCTGGCCTCTTTCGAAAACAAGCGCCGTTCGTTGCGCAAGGGCATTGCGGCCGGCTGCGCCAGGGGCACGCCGCCCACCTTGTCGAATCTGGGCTTGTTGGACCATCGCACGCTGGGCTTCGGCTCCACCGAAGTGGAGGATTTGTACGTGCACGGCCATCCGACGCCGCTGCCGGGTTTCCTGCCGGTCATGACGGGATTCCGCGACACCTACACCCTGACCTTGGCGTTTTACGACAGCGAGCTGCCGACGGCGCGGGTGGAGGAATTATTGGCGCGCTTCCGCGAAGAATTGCGGCAGTTCGCGGGCTAGCGCGGCGGTTGCCGGAAAGCCGGCTCAGCGCGCCTGATAGCGCACCCGCACGCTGGTCGGCGCCATGAGGAACCCGTGCCGGGCGACCTTCAGCGGGCCTTTTTCCAGCAAGGTGTAGCGTCCCCGCGTCAGCAGCACCGCCAGCACGATCTTCACTTCGAACACGCCGAAATGGTTGCCGACGCAGATGCGGTCGCCGCCGCCGAAAGGGATGAATTCGGTGCCGCCGACGCTTCTTCGCAGGAAGCGCTCCGGATTGAAACGCTCCGGCTCCGGGTAGATTTCCGGGTTCATGTGCAACACCGCCGAGCAGGCGGCTACGTTCATACCGGCCGGTATTTCGTAACCGCGCAGTTGCAGGGGCTTGGCCAGCATGCGCACCACGTCGGGCACTGCCGGATACAGCCGCAGGCATTCCTTCACCACGGCGTCCAAGTAGGGCAGGGCTTGGATGGCGGCGATGTCGTCGTCGCCCCCCAGGCCGTCGATTTCCGCTTGGAGGCGTTCCGCCGCTTGCGGATGGCGTCCCAGCCAGGCGAAGGCCCAGGCCAGCGACAAGGCGCTGGTTTCGTGGCCGGCCACCAGGTTGGTGATGAGATTGTCCACCAGGGCATCGTCGCTGAAGCCGCTGCCGTCGTCGAAACGCGCTTCCATCAGCCGGCTGAGGATGTCCGCCCGCGCCGTGCCGCCGGCGCGGCGTTCGGCGATGTTTTCCCGCAGCAGCATGCCCAGGCCGGCGCGGGCGTTGTCCAGGCGCCGGTTGGGCGGCCAGTCGTCGCGTTCGATGCCGAGCAGGGCGCTGAGCAGGAACGCCGGGTTGCCGAAGGCGGCGGCGAATTCCAGCACCGCTTGGCGGAACGGCGCCAGGCGCGCGGCCTGGTCCACGCCGAACACGGTCTTCAGGATGACGTCGAGGCCGATGTCGCGCATGGCGTCCTTGGCCTCCCACACCGCGCCGTCGCGCCAGCCTTGCAGCGCCTCGACGGCGCTGGCGTGGATCGTGCCGCCCAGTCCGCGCAGGCTTTCGCCGTGGAAGCAGGGGCTGATGAGCTTGCGGGTGCGCCGGTGGGCTTCGCCGGACATGCCGCTCAAGCCCTGGCGGCCGAGCACCCGCTGTTGGCTTTTGGGCAGCGCCACGTGGAAAGTGTCGGCCGGGGCGGTGAATATCTGCGCGATGCCTTCGGGATGGGCGGTGACCACCGTCAGCGCGCTGGTGCGCACGGTGAAAGGGTCGCCGTAGCGGGCGTGCATGGCGCGGAAAAAGCGGTAGGGCGAGTGGCCGTAGGCCAGCGGCTGCCAGAAGCGCAGCTTGGGTCCGGGTGGTAAACGGGGCGGTGTGCTCACGGGGCGGTCTCCTGGGTGGGGCAAGTGCTGGACGTATCGGTGTATTTATTTGCGCTGGAAGCGTACCCGCGCGCTGGTCGGCCCCATGAGGAAACCGCGCCGGGCGACCCGCAGGGGGGCTGGTTCCTGCAGGGTGTAACGTCCGCGAAACAGCAGCACCGCCAGCACGATTTTTACCTCGAACACGCCGAAATGGTTGCCGATGCAAACCCGGTTGCCGCCGCCGAACGGAATGAATTCGTTGCCGCTGTAAGTTTTTTCTAGGAAGCGCTCCGGGTAAAACCGCTCCGGGTCGGGGTAGAGATCCGGGTTCATGTGCAGCACCGCCGAGCAGGCGGCCACGTTCAGGCCGGCCGGTATTTCGTAACCGCGCAGTTGCAGGGGCTTGGCCAGCATGCGCAACACGTCGGGTACCGCCGGATAGAGCCGCAGGCACTCTTTCACCACGGCGTCCAGGTAGGGCAGAGCCTGGATGGCGGCGATGTCGTCGTCGCTTCCCAGGCTGTCGATTTCGTCTTGCAGGCGCTGGGCAACCTCCGGGTGGCGGCCCAGCCAGGCGAAACTCCAGGTCAGGGTCATGGCGCTGGTTTCGTGGCCGGCCATCAGGTTGGCGATGAGGTTGTCCACCAGTGCCGTGTCGCTGAAGCGGCTGCCGTCGTCGAAACGCGCTTCCATCAGCCGGCTGAGGATGTCCGCCCGCGCCGTGCCGGTGGCGTGGCGCTCGGCGATATTTTCCTGCAACAACGCCGCCAAACGCTGCCTTGCGGCGTCCAGGCGCCGGTTGGGCGGCCAGCCGTCGTGTTCGACGCTGAGCAGCGCGCTGAGTATAAACGCCGGGTTGCTGAAGGTGGCGGCCAAATCCAGCACCGCTGCGCGAAACAGGTGCAGGCGTTCTCGTTGTTCCACGCCGAACACGGTTTTCAGGATGACGTCCAGGGCGATATCGCGCATGGCGTCCTGGGCTTGCCACACCTCGCCGTCGCGCCAGCCTTCCAGCGCTTCGGCGGCGGTGGCGTGGATCATGCCGCCCAGCCTGCGCAGGCTTTCGCCGTGGAAGCAGGGGCTGATCAGTTTGCGGGTGCGCCGGTGGGCTTCGCCGTGCATGCCGCTCAAGCCTTGCCGGCCGAGTATCCGCAACAGGCTCTTGGGCAGCGTCATGTGGAAGGTATCGGCGGGGGCGGTGAAAATCTGTCCGACGCCTTCGGGATGGGCGGTCACCACCGTCAGCGTCAGGGCGTTGGTGCGTACCGTGAAGGTATCGCCGTAGCGGGCGTGCACCGAGCGGAAAAAGCGGTAGGGCGAGTGGGCGTAGGCCAGGGGTTGCCAGAAGCGCGGCGTGGGACCAGGGGGCAAGTGGGGCATGGTGTGCATGGGACGATCTCCTTTCCGTGTAGCCAATCCTGCGTTGAAAATCCACTCAATCCGCATTCAGCCCCGCGTAGCGTTGGGCCAGCACCTGGGCCGCGCCTTCGAGCAGCCGGTCGGCCAGCCGGTCCACGTGGCGCTGCCGCCAATCGGCCCAGGGGGTATCGGCCAGCCAGCGGTTGCAAGCGGCCATGGCCGGGCCGCAGTGGATCTGAAAGTTCACGCGCTGCGCCGTGTCGCCCTGCTGGGCGAGGCGCTGCGAGTGGATAAAATACCATCGAAAAATCATCGCCATGCGTTTTTTCGGGCCGATGTCCGCCAGTTCCTCGGGGGCGGCCTGGCGGTAATAAGCCTCGGTTTCCCGCCACACGTCGTCCAAGCGGCGACCGAATGTTTTGGCCTCCAGGTCCGCCAGCAGCGGCGCCGGGATGTCGTCCAGGGCGGCGTTGGCGCGGTACAGCTCATAAAGGCGGTTGGCGCGCGCCGCGAACAGGCTGCCGCGCTTCAGCACCTGCACCTTGGCGCCGATCTCGAACAGGTCGCCGGCCGGGGCCATGTCGAAATCCTGCGGTTGGGCCGCCGCGAGCATGTCCTTGACCGCTTCGCTGGTGCCCGCTTCCGGCGTGCATTGGTTGATGGAACCGGTGAGGACGAAGTCGGCGCCTAATACGAAAGCCGCCGCCACCGCTTCCGGCGCGCCGATGCCGCCGGCCGCACCGATGCGCACGGGCGGCAGCCGCGGCTGGGCGCGCGCGGTTTCGTCGCGCAGGCGCAGAAAAGCGGGGATCAACGCGAAGGAAGGCCGGCGGTCGGTGTGGCCGCCGGAATCGGCTTCGGCGCAGACGTCGTCGGCCAGCGGCACTTCGCCGGCGGCGTCGGCCTCCCGCGCCGTGAGCAATCCGCGGGCGCGCAAGTCCGCCACCAAGTCCGCCGGCGGTGGTTCCATGAAGCGGCGCGCCATGTCCGGATGGGACACCTTGGCGATAATCCTCCGGCGCGGCAGCGGCCGTCCCTGGCCGTCGAATTCCAGCCCGCTCAGGCGGTAGCGCACCAGGGCGGGGGTAATGCGGACGAAGGCGGAGGCTTCGATGCAGCGCACGCCGGAGGCCAGCAGCAGTTCGGCCAGGGCGTCTTCCTGTGCGGGAATCAAGGGGTTATGCAGGAAATTGACGCCCCAGGGCCGGGCGGGGCCCAGATCGGCGGACAACTGGGCGACGGCCTCATTCACCGCTGCCGGCCTTAAGCCGCCGGCGCCGAAAAACGCCAGGTAGCCGGCGTTGCCCGCCGCGCGCACCATCTCCACCGAGGAAATTCCCTTGACCATGCCGCCGATCACATAGGCCGCGCGGACCCCGTGAGCGGCGCGAAAAGCAGGGCTGCCGAGACGTTCCGGGCGGATGTCCACGGGCGGCTTACCGCAAATACGCCGAACTGACGATGGTGATGATGCGCTTGAAGGTCGCGAACAGCATGGCCAGTCCGAGCAGCGCCAGCAAGAACCATTCTTTCTCTATGTGGGGAATGTCGTCGATCAAGTCGGCCCCCGGCATATGGCTCATGTCGAAATAATGCTGGTGTATGAACGCGTAACCGCCCAAGGCGATGGACGACAGCAGGGCGATATTGAAGAAACGCATGACCGTGGCGGCGATCATGCTGAACTTGTTGAGTTTTTGTTTGTAGCTGATGACGGCGCGTTGCGCGATGGGTTCCAGCAATACCCGGTAATCGTTGGCCGTTTCGACGAAGCGGCCCAGGCCTTCCCGCATGTTTTCCAGCGCGTGCTTTTTGCGCCGCCGGCTGGATTTGCGCAGGTAGCGGGACAACATGCGGGAGTGGCTCATTTGCGGATAGAAATAAGCCAGGGAGGTGTCCAGCGTGCCCATGGTGCGGCCCATGCGCAAGGCGGCCCAGTTGATTTGCAGGCGGTGCTTGGCGAAAACCTCGCCGATTACTTTGCTCGAATCGGCCAGGGAACGGTTGCCGTAGGCGTGGCTGCTCAATTTGCTCCGGGATTGCCAAAGCTTGAACGCGTTGATCAATTCGGCGCGGATCTTGCCGATGTCGGTGGAGGGGATTTCGGCGCACAAGTGCAGAGACAAATCGGCGGCCTTGTCGTATTCGCGCCGGGAAATCGCGCGCATAAAGCCGAGATAGGTTTGGAGAAAACCGGGGTCCAGGGAGCCGATGGTGCCGAAGTCGATCAAGGCGTAGCGGTTGTCGCGGAGTAATAGAATATTGCCGGGGTGCATATCGCCGTGGAAAATATTATCCTCCAGCAATTGCCGCATATGCGACAAAAACAAATGCATGGCCACCCGCTTGGGTTCGATCGAATTTTCTTCGCACCAATCGGCGAAGCGCTCCGGATCTCGTGCCTGCACGGCGATGGCGTCGCTCATCAAAACCCCGGCGATTTCCTCCATGACCAATACTTTTTCCGTGCAGTATTGTCGGAATATATAGGGGACATAAACGTTGTGGCGCCGCAATACTTTGCGCAATTGGCGGCTATTGGATACTTCGTAGGCGTAATTGAGTTCTTCCTCCACCATGGAGTCGAGTTCGTTGAGCCCTTCCTGCAGCCGCAAATGACGGATGGGCAGCAAGGCGTTGGCGACGGAGGCGATGGCGCGCAGTATTCCCATGTCGCGGCGGAAGGCGTGGATCACATTGGGCCGCAACAGTTTCACCACCACCGGCAGGCGCTCCTTGCGCAACACCGCCCGGTGCACCTGGGCGATGGAGGCGGCGGCCAGGGGCGTGTCCTCGAAAGAGGCGAAAATCTCGTCGATGGGTCGGCCCAGTTCTTGTTCTATGGCTTGCCTGACGATATGGCTGGGGAAGCCGACGTTGGCATAGAGCAGGTGGGACAGTTCTTCGCACATTTCATCGGAAAGCACGTCGGTGCGCAGCGACAATAGCTGGCCCAGCTTGACCCACAATCCTCCCAATCCCTGAAACAACAAACGGGCTTCGACGGCCGTTTTTCGAGCGTCCCGGCGGCCGAGCAGTTTTTGCATGAGCAGCCACAAGCCGAACTTGATAAAACGGTATATGACGGTGGGGCCGCCCAGCCGCCGGTGCGCTTTCAGTTCCAGTACCCGCACCGGCGTGCGTTCCCGGCTGGGAATCAATTGGGTGGGGATATACTCTGGATTGAGCAATTTCCTTTTCGGCTCTTTCAGCCGTGTGAATTCCTGTTTCATGGGTTATGCGGGGCTGGGGAAATCGGCGGAGGATAGATGCTGGAGGTGGATTTTTAGCCGGGTTCCCGGCGGGCGGCGCACGGCCAGGGAAACCCAATGGCAAGGTTCGACGAACCAGTTGTTCAATTCCCATGCGTCGGAGGGCCCCCAGTCGGGGGCGTCGAAGCAAACCGACAGGGGATCGATGGTACAATGAAACGCCTGGAAATCCAGCCCAAAACCCAAGCCGGCGGCTTTGGCGACGGCTTCCTTGAGCGTCCATAGGCGGAGAAACTCGCTGTCGACGCGCGAGGGCGGCTGGCTGTCCAGCCACCGCGCTTCGCGGCTCGAAAAAAAACGGTTCGCCAGCGAGCGTGACGCCTGCGAGCGGTTCAGGCACTCCGCATCCACCCCGATTTCCACGCCTTCGGGCACGGGGCCGGCGGTTAGCGCGCAGGCGGCCATGCCGTGGGTATGGCTGATGTTGAAGCGCGGCGCGGCCGCCGGCGCTAGGGCGGGATCGACTTCCGGGCGGCCGTGGCTGTTGTGGCGAAACTGCCAGGCCAGCGGCGGCAGGCCGTGGTATTCGGCCAGCATGGCGCGCAACAGGCTGTGCGCCGCGGTATAGGACCAGCGGTCCCGCTCGAAGGCGAAGCGGGCGGCGCGCTGTCGTTCGGCTTCGCTCAGCAGGGGCGTGGCCGCATGGCCGCCCGCTCCGTCGTGAGCCATCGTGCGCAGTACGACACGCAACACCGGCGGAGCCGGCTGGCTGCTTTTATCGACGGAGAGATTTGTGTCGCCTGTCATTTTTCTTTTTTCCGGCCAAGGCGCCCAATATTACCAGATGGGGGCGGAACTCTACGCCAACGATGCGGCGTATCGGGCGGCCTTCGACCGTTGCGCGGACATCGCCGGCGATGTCCGCGGCCGCTCCCTGGCGGACAGCGTGTTCGGCAGCCCCATGGCCGACAGCGACGGTTACGACGACCTGGAAGAAACCAACCTCGTATTGCTTGCCCAGGGGTATGCCATGGCCCAGTCCCTGTTGGCGCGCGGCATCCGGCCCGATGCGCTGGCGGGCTACAGCCTGGGCGAAGCGACCGCGGCAGTGGTGTCCGGCGCCTTGGGGTTGGAACAGGCGATCGGCTTGCTGCGAGCGCAGGCGCGCCACGTCGCGCGGCGGGCGCCGCCGGCGGCGATGGTGGCCGTACTCGGCAGCCCCGCCCTGATGCTGGAGAATCCCGAACTCAGCCGCTTGGGCGAGATCGCTTGCATCAACTCCCCGCAGCATTTCGTCGTCACCGCGCCCTTGGTGAATCTCGACGCCTTGGCCGGAGAGCTGACCCGTCACGGCGTGAATTGGGCGCGCTTGCCGGTGCGCTACGGATTCCACGGCTCGCTGCTGGACGCGGCGGAAGCCGGTTATGCCGACCATGCCGGCCAGATCCAATTCCGCGAGCCGGCCTGGCCGGTGTACTCCAGCCTGCTGGCGGCAAGGGTGCGCCGCTACGACGCCGGTCATTTTTGGCGGGTGGCGCGGGGGCTGCTGCGCTTCCGCGACCTCGTCATCAACTTATGGGCGGCGGAGCCGCGGGTTTTTGTCGATTGCAGTCCGACCGGAACGCTGGCTTCTTTCGTGCGGCAGACCCTCGGCGATACGGTTCCCGTATTGACCGCGATGAATCGCTTCGGCCGCAATCTCGAAACCGTGGCGCAATTGGAACGTACTTTGAAAATGGAGGAACGGCGATGACGCTGATTTTTTTGGCGCCGGGACAAGGCGCGCAAATGCGGGGCATGGGGGCGGACTTGTTCGACGCCTACCCTCAGGTGGTGGCGGAGGCAGAGGACATTCTCGGTTATTCGCTGCGCCGTCTGTGCTTGGAAGATCCCGACGATCAGCTGTCGAATACCGCCTATACCCAGCCGGCCCTGTATACCGTGAGCGCCTTGTCCTATTACCGGCGGCGCGACGCCTTGGGCCAGGCGCCGGATTTCGCCGCCGGGCACAGCCTCGGCGAATACAACGCCTTGCTGATCGCCGAGGCGTTCAGTTTCGGCGACGGCTTGCGCTTGGTGCAAAAGCGCGGTCAATTGATGGCCGCCTTGCAGGGGGGCGGAATGTTGGCCGTCATCGGGCTTAGCCGGGACGAAATCGCCGCGGTGTTCGTGGAGGCCGGTATCGACAGCGTCGATGCCGCCAATCTGAACACGCCTTCGCAAACGGTATTGTCCGGCCCCGAAGCGGATTTACGGCGTTTGGGGGAGATTTTCGAGAGCCGCGGCGCGCGGGCCGTGCCGCTCAACGTGCGCACCGCCTTCCATTCGCGCTATATGGCCGATATGAAAAGCGCTTTTTCGGCGTTTATCGCGGATTTTTCGTTCGCGCCGCTGATGGTTCCGGTCATCGCGAATTTTTCCGCGTTGCCTTACCGGGATGGGGAAATCGCCAACAATCTGGTGCAACAACTCGATCATGGCGTGCGCTGGACCGAAAGCATCCAGTATCTGTTGCAGGAAGACGATCCGGTGTTCGAGGAGCTGGGTCCTCGGCCGCTGCTGATGCGTATGGTGGAGGAAATCAAGGCGCATTCCGCGCCGCCGAACGGCGCCCGCTGCCCGTGATCCGCGGCAGCGGGCGGGCTCCGCGACGAGTGGCCGGGAAGCTAGGGCCACCGTAGCGGAGCTGGAAGCGGGATATCAGTCGCTGTCGAACAGGCCGCTGTTCTTTTCACGGACGACGATCAAGACCACTTGGGCGTTTTTTTCGATCTTGCCCGCGTCGCGCAGTTGTTCTACCGCGTTGTTGACCTTGTTCAGCAGTTTGCCTTTGCCTTTGCGGAGCTTTTTCACCGCGTCGGCGTCGCGTTTGCCGATGTCCAATATGATCAGGTCGGAAGCGGTTGCGTCGCCGGCTTGCGGGGCGGATTCGGGGGAATTGGTGGCCATGGTTGCTATTCCTTGTCTTTGCTGTGAAGGGGCGTTGTTACCGGACTACAGTCAACTTGGGCGGCTTTGCGCTTTTGCGGGCGGACTTGGCGGCCTGCTTGAGGTTTTTTCCCATATTTTTCAACCAGCCGTTGGATTTGCGCCGGTTCGACTGCTCGTGCCTTTCGAGATAGGTTTGCGCGGCCGCCAGTTCGCTTTTCACCAGCTTTCTGACCAAGCGCTCCATGGGCTTCAGCACCTTCGACTGCTTTTTCCGCGAGCCGCTTTCGGTGAGGCGTTCGCACTCGTAACGCCCGTCGGCGCCGGCTTTCAGGAAGGTGATGGATTTGACGATGCCGTCGATTTGAATGGGTTCCATGATATTTGGGTCCTCGTTTCGTTTGCCGCGCTGGTGGTTCTACCGCCTGGAGATCGTGCTCAGCCAATCGCACACTTGACAATCTAACATAGCATGGCTATCGAAAGGAATATGCCAATGGCCGGCGGAGGATAAGCGCCGCGGTTTTTATGGGGCGTCTTGTAATTCCGCTTGCCCGGCGTAAGAATTCGGCGGACGGGGCCGAAGCAAACTCGGGGCTGGCTAACTCCGGCGTTTCCTGGCGTAATACCTGCCTGAGATTCTATTTCATACCAAGTCGACATCAATGGATTGTGGAAGTGTGGCGAGACGGTTTTCGCTGGATGAGTGCGGTGCTTCGATCGCCGTTGTCGGCATGGCGTGCCGGCTTCCCGGCGCCCAAAGCGTCGAGGCGCTATGGGAATTGCTGGCGTCCGGCGGTTGCGCCGTCCGGCCCATTCCCGCCGAGCGCTGGGATGCCGGCCGTCTCCATCACCCCGAGCGCAAAACGCCGGGCCGCACCGTCAATCGCCGTGCCGGGCTGATCGACGCCATCGACGGCTTCGACGCCGGCTTCTTCGGTATCTCCGCGCGCGAGGCCCGCGCCATGGATCCGCAGCAACGGTTGCTGTTGGAAGAAGCCTGGCACGCCTTGGAAGATGCCGGCATCCCCCCCGAATCCCTGCGCGGCGCCAAAGTCGGCGTTTACGCCGCCGCCATGGCCAACGACTACCAGCAGCACGCCGCTTCGCCGTTCCGTGTTCCCGACGCCTATTCCGCCATCGGCGTATACGCCGCCTTGCTGGCCAATCGCCTATCGGCGTTTTTCGGCTGGCGCGGTGAAAGCGTCACGGTGGACAGCGCCTGCGCTTCGTCGTTGGCCGCTTTGCATCAAGCCCGCTTGGCGCTGCTGACCGGCGCGGTCGACTACTGCGTCGTGGCGGCCGCCAACGCTTTGCTCAGCCCCTGGAAAGCGGTGTCGTTTTCCCAGGCCGGCATGTTGAGCGAGGACGGCCTTTGCAAGACTTTCGCCGACGGCGCCGACGGCTATGTGCCGGGCGAAGGCGCGGTGGTGTTGGTGCTGCGGCGCTGCGGCGACGCCCTGGCGGCGGGGGACCGCATCCACGGCTTGTTGCTGGGCACGGCGCTCAACCACATGGGGCCGACCTCCGGCATCACCGCGCCGTCGGTGGAGGCGGAAGCGGAAGTGGTGCGCGCCGCCCTGGCCCAGGCCGGCGTCGATGCGGCGCGGTTGTCCTATGTGGAGTGTCATGGCACCGGCACCGCGTTGGGCGACCCCATCGAAGTGGAAGCCTTGGCGCGCGTTTTGTCCGGCGAGGGCCGGCAAGAACCGTTGTTGTTGGGATCGGTAAAAACCAACCTCGGCCACCTGGAAGCCGCGGCCGGCTTGGCGGGGGTGGCCAAGGTGATGCTCATGCTGCGCCACGGCCAGGTCCCGCCCACGGTCAATTTGGCGCAGGACAATCCCCTCATCGATTTTGCCGCATTGCCTTGCCGGCCGGCACGCCGGCTGGTTCCCTGGGAAAGCCGGCCGCGTATCGCCGGCGTCAGCGCTTTCGGCTTCGGCGGCGCCGGCGGTCACGCGGTTTTCGCCGAGCCTCCGGCGCCCAAGGCCGTGGCGGCTCCGCCGCCGTCCGGCCAGCCGGTGGCGCTGGCCTTATCCGCCGCCGCCGACGGCGCCTTGCGGGCGCTGGCCTTGCAACTGGCCGAACGGCTCGAACAGCCCGACGCGCCGGATCTGTCCAGCCTGGGTCGGGCGCTGGCTTTGGGGCGCGCTTCCCTGGGCCGGCGGCTCCTGGTCGTCGCCCACGACCGGTTGGAGGCGGCGGCCGCCTTGCGCCGGTCCGATTTGCCGATCCGCGCCAAGCCCGATACCGCGCCCGCCCTGGCGATCCGACTGTCGCCCAGCGCCGGCGGCGCGGCTTGGCGGGCTTTGCGGGCGGAACTGCCCGGCTTGGAACGGATCGCGGCGGCCTTGGAGAGGAAGCTGCGGGCGGCCGGTTTCGATGCCGCCGATCCCGCTGTGGCGGAATTCGTCCACGGGCGGGCCTTGCTCGCCCTGTTGCAGGACTGCGGGTTGCAACCCGGCTTGCTGAGCGCATTCGGCGAGGCGCGGCCGGCCGCGCTGGCCGCCGCCGATGCCTTGGACGACGTCGCGGCGGCCCGTCTCGCCCGCTACGGCCTGGCGGAGGCAGGCAGCCTGCGCCGGCCCACGGTCGCCTATCGGGACGGCGACAGCGGCCTCGAGCTTGCGCCGCTGCGTCCGTCCCCCGCCGCGCTGCAAAGCCTGTTGGCCGGAGCCGAGGCGGTCGGCCCACTGTTGGCGCTGGGTCAGCGTTTGTGGCGGGGCAACTACACCTTCCGCGCCCACTGCGAAGAATGGAGCGATCTGTTGGGCGCATCGCCCGGCGAGCGTTTGCAGGGGCAGCCGTCGGGGCTGGATCTGGCCTTGGCCGTGGCCGCCTCCCTGTGGAGCACTTGCGCGCGCTGGTCGCTGCGGCCGCCGGGCGAGGCCTTGCGATGGCCGGCTTGGCCGTTGGCCGGCTTGGTGGCCGACGGCTTGCTGGAGCGGCGGCTGGCGCTGGAGGTGTTCGCTCAGACCCGGCCGGCCGCCGACCTGGCTTCGTGCTTGGCTCGGGCCGCGCGCTCGCCGGAACGGGGCCGACATCCCTGGCTGGAGCAACAGCGCGCCTACCTCCCCGAACTGGAGGGCCTGGAGTCGCCGCTGGCCGGTCGGCCAGCCGCCCCGGGCGGCGAAACGGCCGATCTGGTATTGGCCATCGGCGCCGGCGACGAAGCGCCGCCGGCGGTTGGCCGCCTGCTGCGCTTCGATCCGGCCGCCGGCGTGGCGGGGCTGGAGCGGGTGTTGGCGGAATTGTGGCATGCCGGCCTGGACGTGCGGCGCTGGGCCCTGGGGCAAACCCGGCCGCACCTCGATTTACCGTTGTATCCCTTCGTCCGCCAATCCTATTGGTTGCCGCGCTTGCCGGAGGATACCGCCCCTCGGCTGTGGGAAACCGGGCAAGCGCTCGGCCGCGAGCAGCCCGCCGAGGGCAGCGGCGAGGCGCCCATCGAGCGATCCCCGGCGCCGCCGGAGCCTACCGGATCCCGCGACTGGCTGGCCTTGCTGCGCCAATGCGTCGCCGATACCCTGGAGGTGGAAGCCGGCGAGGTGGATCTGCACAAATCTTTGGAAAGCCAAGGCATCGGTTCGCTGATTTCCATGGATTTGGTGGCGCGCATCGAACTGAGCACCGGCCTGAGGATCGGCTTGGAAATGGTGGACGAACTGGGCAGCGTGGCGGCTCTCGCCGAACGGCTGGCCAAGGAGGCCGGCGACGGCGGGACCGTGCCGCAAGCCGCCCAAGCCGTCGCGCCGGCCCTGTCCGAGGGCGCCGCCGTAAGGCGCGGCGTGCGGATCGGCTCACCGGGCTTGCTGGATACCCTGGGCGTGGCCGAGCAGGCCTTGCCGGAGCCGGGCCAGGGCCAGGTGCGGGTCCGCGTGCGCGCCGCCGGCATCAACTTCCGCGACTTGATGATCGCCCTGGACGCCTTGCCGGAAGCGCGCGGCGAGCCTTTGGGCCTGGAGTTTTGCGGCGAAATCGAAGCGCTGGGCGCCGGCGTATCCGGGCTGGCGCCGGGGGATAGGGTGTTCGGCATCGCCGCCGGCGCCCTGGCCGGTCGGGTCAACGCCGAGGCGGCGCTGGTGGCGCCCGCGCCGCGCGGCCTGGACGATGCCGCCGCCGGCGCCTTGCCCGTCGCTTACCTCACCGCGCTGCGCTGTCTGGAGCAATTGGAAACCCTGGCGCCGGGGCAAACGGTGTTGATCCATGCGGCAACGGGCGGGCTGGGGCAGGCCGCCCTGCGCTTGGCCCAGCGGGCCGGCGCGCGGGTTTTCGCCACCGCCGGCAGCCGGGAAAAGCGCGCCTGGCTGGAAAGCCAGGGCGTGGCGTTGGCGATGGATTCGCGCGGCCTGGATTTCTCCTCGCAAGTGCTGGCCGCCACCGGCGGCCGCGGCGTCGACCTGGTGCTCAATTCCCTGGCCGGCGCCGCCGTCGACCACGGTTTGGACTGCGTGGCGGAAGGCGGCGTGTTCGTCGAGGTGGGCAAGACCGACATCCGCGATGCGCAGGAGATCGCTCGCCGCCGTCCCGGCATTCGCTACCGGGTTTACGACCTGGTCGGAGAGTTCCGCCGCCAGCCGGACATGATCGGCGAAGCCTTGCGCGCTTTGGCGCGGCGGATCGACGCCGGCGAGCTGGCGCCGCTGCCGGTCGAGACCTTCCCCCTGGAGCAGGCCCGCCAGGCCTTTCAGCACATGGCCAGGGCGCGCCATCGCGGCAAGATCGTGCTGCTGGCGGAGGAGGCGATTATGGGCCCGGACGTCGCTGCCGCGGCGTCTTCCGCCGGGTGCGTCCTGGCAAGCGGCGAGGATTTGCCGCTGGCGGTGGTCGGCCTGTCGGGCCGGTTCCCCGGCGCGGACGATTGCGAGGCCCTTTGGGCGCTGTTGGAGGCCGGCCGCTGCGCCATCGGCGAGGTTCCCGCCGGGCGCTGGTCGCGCCGCGAAATCGACGGGTTCGCCGGCGATTTGCCGGACCCGGCGCGGTTGATGCGCGGCGGCTTTCTGGCCGACGGGGAAAGCTTCGACCACGCGTTTTTCGGATTTTCCCCGCGGGAGGCCCGCGCCACCGATCCGCGCCAACGCCTGTTGCTGGAGGAGACCTGGCTGGCCTTGCACGACGCCGGCCTGCCTTGGCAGGGTTGCGGCGACAGCTTGCGCGACGCCGGCATTGGCGTGTTCGTCGCCGCCGATGCCGGCGATTACGGCTTCAAGCGCGCCTTGGGCGGCGCGCCGGGCGACCAGCTCGCCCTGGCCGGCAATTTGCCGTCCTCCCTGGCGGCGCGGTTGGCGCACGTCTTCGACTGCGCCGGCCCGGCCTTTACCGTGGACCTGGCCTGTTCCTCCTCGTTGGGCGCCCTGTGGGCCGCGCAGCAGGCCTTGCTGCGCGGCGATTGCCGCTGCGCGGTGGTGGCCGCCGTCAGCCTGCATTCCACCCCCTTGTTGGCGGCGCAATTGGGCGCGGCCGATCTGCTGTCGGCCGGCGGGCGTTGTTTGCCGTTCACCCTCGCCGCCGACGGCCTGGTGCCGGCGGAGGCCTGCGTGGCGCTGGTGCTGAAGCCGTTGGCGCGGGCGCGCGCGGACGGCGATAGTGTGCACGGCGTGATACGCGGCGTGGCCGTGGGGCACGAGGGCCTGGGGCGGGGCTTCACCCTGCCCGGCGCGGAAAACCTGGCGCGCCTGCAAGCGGCGACCTTGGCGCGGGCCGGGCTCACCGCCGGGCAGATCGACTTGGTATCGGCCCACGGCGTCGGCATCCGCGGCGGCGACGCGGCGGAAATCGCCGCACTGGCGCAAACCTTCGGCGGACTGGATCAGCCCTTGCCGCTGACCACCCTGAAGCCCCGGCTGGGCCATACCTTGGCGGCGGCGGGATTATGCGCCGTGGTCCATGCGATTTTGCAGATGCGCCGCAATCGGCTGCTGCCGGTCGGCCTGGACGGCCAGTCCTGGACGCCGGAATGGGGCGCCGCACCGTTTTACGCCCCGGATAAGGCCGTTCCCTGGCCGGTTCGCGGCGACGGCCAACCGCGCCGCGCCCTGGTGCATACTTTCGCGCTCAACGGCGGCCACGGCGCCGCCGTCGTCGAAGCGGCGCCGGCCGATTCGGCCCGCGTCGCGCCGCTGGCCCCGCCCGCGCACAGCCTGCGGCGGCGCCGTTTCTGGCTGGAGGAGGCCGAAGCGGCGGACGAGGCTGGGCAAACGCTCGCGCCCCGGGAGGCAAAAGTAGGCGCTGCATCGCCGAACACGGCGCCGTCCGCGCCCGAGCCGCGTTTCCAGGAGGCGCTTGGAAACGATTGCCTGGAAGGCTTGCGTGAGGAGCTGGGCCAGTTGCTGCAAGAGCCTCCCGCCAGCCTGGACCTGGAAGCCACGCCGGTCGTCCTGGGACTGTCGAGCATCCTCGCCATCGAACTGCAACACCGCTTGCAGCGCCGTTTCGGCGTCACCCTGGGCCTGGACGACATACTTGGCGCCACCCGGTTGGCGGAGCTCGCGCCGCGGCTGGCCGGCGGCAGCGGCCCGTCGCCGGAAGCGCCGATGGCGGCCGACGACGCGCCGTTCGAGCCGTTTCCGCTGACCGACATCCAGGCGGCCTACTGGAGCGGCCGCCAGCCCGGCGTGCCCCTCGGCGGAGTGGATTGCCAGGTGTATTGGGAATTCGAGTGCGCCCGGCCGTGGCCTGCGGCGGCGCTGGAGGCCAGTTGGAACCGGCTGGTGGAATTGCATCCCATGTTGCGCGCGGTGGTCGACGGCGACGGCCGGCAAAAAGTGCTGAACGAGGTGCCGCGCTACCGTATCGAGGCGCTGGATTTGACCGATTGCCCGCCGAAGTCCGCCGAGCAGCGGCGGCGGGCGCTGCGGGAAGCCATGAGCGGCGCCGACCTGGACCCGTGCGCCTGGCCGCTGTTCCGTCTGGCGCTGAGTTTCGACGGCCGGCAGAGCCGCCTGCACTTGGCTTTGAACCTGCTGGTGATGGACGTGCTCAGCCTGTATTCCTTGCTCGATCAGCTGGCGCTGTTGTGCGACGCTCCGGCCGCCCCGTTGCCCGCGCCGGCCATCGGCTTCCGCCAGTGCGTGCTGGCCATGCGCGCCGCCGCCGACGGCGACGCTTGGCGCGCCGCCGAGCGCTTTTGGGCCGAGCGCGGCCCGCAATTGCCGCCGGCGCCGGATTTGCCCATGGCGAAACCCCTGGCGCAATTGGGCCGCTTGTCCACCCGGCGCTTCCAGGCGCGGCTGCCGGCGGCGCAATGGCGCGCCATCGCCGCCGCCGCCACAAGACACGGCCTCAGCCCCAGCGTGGCGTTCCTCGGCGTGTTCGCCGGCACCCTGGCCCACTGGACGGCGACGCCGCGTTTCACCCTGAATTTGACCACCCACACCCGGCCGCCCATCCACCCCGACGTCAACCGGGTGGTCGGTAATTTCACCGGCACGGTGCTGCTGGACGTGGACGTGCAAGCCGGGCAGCCTTTGCGGCGGCTGGCCGCGCGCATCGGCGCCCGGCTGATCGAGCACCTGGGCCATGCGGCCTATCCGGGGGTGCAGGTGTTGCGCCGCCGCGCCGCCGCCCAGGGCTGGGACGGCGGTTTGATGCCCGTGGTGTTCACCAGCATGTTGGGCTACGAAAACCTGCGCAGCGGCGGCAAGCACAGCGCCGCGCCGCTGATCGGCAGCCTGTCGCATGGCGCGACCCGGACGCCGCAAGTCACGCTGGACGCCCAGGTGCAGGCGGACGGCGAGGGCTTGTTGCTCAGTTGGGACGTGGCCGAGGGGGTGTTCGCCGACGGCTTGGCGGAGGCCATGTTCGCCGCCTGGGTCGAGGCGGCCCGCGCGCTGGACACGGAGGCCGCCTGGGAGTGGGACATTCCCGCGCAAATCGCCCGGCGGGAGGCGCAAGCGCGCGCCGTTTCCAACGGCGATAGCGGTCCTTTGCCCGAAGAGGCCCTGTTCGCGCCGTTCCTGCGGCAGGCCGCCGCGCACCCCGAGCGCACGGCGCTGATCGCACCGGACCGCAGCTTGAATTACGGCGAACTGGCCGGCTTGTGCGCCGACTTCGCGTTGCGCCTGCGGGCCGCCGGCGCGCGGCCCGGCGAACTGGTGGCGGTGGCCATGGAAAAAGGCTGGCGCCAAGTGATGGCGGCCATCGCCGTACAGATGGCCGGCGCCGCTTATTTGCCCCTGGCGCCCGACTTGCCGGAAGCGCGTTTCGCCCACTTGGCCGAACGGGGCGGCGTAAGAGTCGGCTTGACCGAAGCCGGGCGCCGTCTGAACTGGCCGGCCGGGGTCGAGGTGATCGGCGTCGAAGCGGACGTGCGCCCCAGCGGCGCCGCCGCCGAACCGGCGCGGGTCGCTCCCGACAGCCTGGCCTATGTGATTTTCACGTCCGGCTCCACCGGCGAGCCGAAGGGCGTCATGCTCAGCCATCGCGCCGCGTTGAACACGTGTTTGGATATCAATCGCCGCTTCGCCATCGGGCCGCAAGACCGCGTGCTGGCCCTGTCGGCGCTGAGTTTCGACTTGTCGGTGTGGGACATTTTCGGGTTGTTGGCGGCCGGCGGCGCGCTGGTTTTGCCCCGGCCGGAATCGGCCAGCGATCCGGCCTACCTGGCGGCGTTGGTGCGGGAACAGCAGGTGTCGGTGTGGAACAGCGTGCCCATGTACCTGGAGCTGTTCCTGGCCGGCGAACCGGCGCCGCCGGATGTGGCCAGCCTGCGCATCGTCATGTTGTCCGGCGACTGGATCGCCTTGGGGCTGGCCGGCCGCTTGCGCGCCGTGGCGAGCCAGGCGCGGGTGCATTCCCTCGGCGGCGCCACGGAGGCGGCGATTTGGTCCATCCACTATCCCATCGGCGATGCGCCCAGGCCGGACTGGAGCTCCGTGCCCTATGGCCGCGCCATGGACAACCAGACCATGCAGGTGTTGGACGCGAACCTGCAGCCCTGTCCGGACGGGGTCGCCGGCGATTTGTACATCGGCGGCGTCGGGTTGGCGCTGGGGTATTGGCGCGACCCGGAGCGTACCGATGCGGCTTTCGTCACCCATCCCGCCAGCGGCGAGCGCTTGTACCGCACCGGCGACCTGGCGCGCTGGCGGGAGGAGGGCCTGATCGAATTCCTCGGACGGCGCGACGGCCAGGTGAAAATCGACGGCTTCCGGGTGGAACTGGGCGAGGTGGAAGCGGCTTTGCGCGGCCATCCGGCGGTGCGCGAGGCGGTGGCGGTGGCTCCGGCGGACGCGCAGGGCCGGCGGCGGCTGGCTGCTTTCTGCCTGGCGGAGGCGGACGCCGCGCCGGAGCCGTTGCTCGAATTTTTGCGTACGCGCTTGCCGAGTTATATGGTGCCCAAGGCGCTGCGCATCCTCGATGCCTTGCCCTTGACCGACAACGAGAAAGTGGACCGGCGGGCGCTGGCGGAATTAGCGTTCCGGGAGCCGGAGAGCGCCGCCGCCGAGTCGTCCTCGGTCGACGTCGGGGAGCTGGAGCGCCGCTTGGCGGAACTGTGGGGCGAGATTCTGGCGGAAGGGCGGCCGGTGTCCCGCCTGCCGGACGTCCAGCGCAATTTGTTCGAGCTGGGCGCCGACAGCCTGATGGCGGTGGTCGCCGCCCGTCGTATCTCCAACGAACTGGGCTTGCCCTGCAGCGTGACCGAAATCTTCGAACACGCTACCATCGGCCGCTTGGCAGGGGCGTTGGCCGGGCGCGCGGCGCAAAGCGTCGCGCCGGCCGCGCCCGCCGCCGCGTCCCCTCGTCCCAGCCGGGTCGATTTGCGCAGCGCTTTCCGCTCGAGATTGTAATGACCCGAACGAATCAGCCGACCTTGCCTACGGATGCCGACCGCGCCATCGCGGTCATCGGCATGGCCTGCCGTTTACCGGGGGCGCCGGGCTTGGACGCCTATTGGCAAATGCTGCTGGAAGGCCGCAGCGGCATCGTCGCCAGCGGCGACGAGGCGTTGCGCGCCAACGGCATTCCCGCCGAGCTGCTGAACCATCCGCACCTGGTGCGCCGCTTCGGCGTGCTGGACGGCGTGGAGGATTTCGATGCCGCCGCCTTCGGGATTCCGCCGGCGCGGGCCGCCGTGCTCGACCCGCAGCAGCGCATTTTGCTGGAACTGGCGGTGGGAGCGCTGGAACACGCCGGTTACGCCGGGGAGGACGAGGCCGGCAGCATCGGTGTCTACGTGTCCCTGGCCCACTGTTCCTACCGGGCCGGCGCGGCGGCGGATTCCGCCGGCGGCTTTTTCGGCCTGACCGCCAGCGACAAGGATTACGGCGCCACCCGCATTTCCTACGCCCTGGATTTGACCGGCCCCAGCCTGACGGTGCAGTCGGCCTGCTCCGGCTCCCTGGCGGCACTGCACATGGCGGTGGAAGCGCTGTTGTCGGGACAGTGCGACATGGCCCTGGCCGGCGGCGCTTCGCTGTTGTTGCCCCAAGGCGCCTACTTGGCTGCTCCCGGCCTGATGCTGGCGCCGGACGGCCAATGCCGGCCCTTCGACGCGGCGGCATCGGGCACCGTGCCGGGCAACGGGGCGGGGTTGGTGGCGCTGAAGCGGTTGGATCGCGCCCTGGCCGACGGCGATACGATCCACGCGGTGGTGCTCGGCTCGGCCATCGCCAACGACGGCGCGCGCAAGGTGGATTACCTGGCGCCCGGCGCTCGCGGCCAGATGCGCGCGGTGGGGGAGGCCTGGTCGGTGGCCGGCATCGAGCCGGCCAGTCTGGGCATGATCGAAGCCCACGGCACCGGCACCGCCATTGGCGATCCCATCGAAATCAACGCCCTCGGCCGGTTGTTCGCCCATTTCGCCGAGCAGGGCCTGGCGCCGCCGGAGCTCTGCCGGATCGGTTCGGTGAAGGCCAACATCGGCCATTTGAACGTCGCCAGCGGTATCGCCGGCTTCATCAAGGCGGTGTTGGCGGTGCGCGAAGGCGTCATCCCCGGCGTACCCGGTTTCCATAGCCCCAATCCGGCGGCGCCCTTCGCCGGCACGCCGTTGCGGCTGTCCGCCGAAGCGCAGCCCTGGAGCGGCTGGCGCCGCGCCGGGGTAAGTTCCTTCGGCTTCGGCGGCACCAACGTCCACGTGGTGCTGGAACAGCCGCCGCAGGCGCAAAGGCCGACCCACGGACCCTGCGGGCCGCTGCTGTTGCCCCTGTCCGCCCACGATTCGGCGGCGCTCGACCGATTACGCCGCGACCTGGCCGACTATCTCCGCCGGGACACTGCCGCCGATTTCGCCGACATCGCCTACACCTTGCAGCGGGGCAGGGCGGCGCGGCCGGTGCGCGCCGTGATACTCGCCGGCGATGCGCGCGAAGCCTCGGCCTTGCTGGCGGCTCCCGGCCCTCTGCCGGAAATCGCCGCCGCCGATCCCTTGGGCGCCGCCGCGCAGGCCTGGCTGGCCGGGGAAAGCGTGGATTGGGAACGCGCGCCGGGGGCGGCCCAGGGCCGCCGCGTCCCTTTGCCCACGTATCCCTTTGCCCGCCAGCGCCACTGGCTGGACCAGCACCCCGCCTGGCCGCTGGGCGCGCCGGCGGGGACCCAATCCGGCGGGAACCCCGTCACTGCGCCGCCCCGGCAGGGAGCGCCGGAGACCTGGGACGGCGCGTCGGGAGGGGCGGAGACGTCCCCGTCACCCGAGCTCGGCTCCGCCGCCCGGCCCTCGGTATTGGCCTGGTTGACGGAGATTTTCGCCGAAGCCTTGCAGCGCGAGGCCGCCGGCGTGCCGGCGGACGCCGGCTACGATCAGCTCGGCCTGGACTCGCTGCTGGTGGTCTCCATTACCGGCCGCGTGCGCGAAGTGTTTCCCGACGTGCGCGGCTCCTTGTTGTTCGAGCATAAAACCCTGGGCGAGCTGGCGGCCCACTTGGAAGGCGAGTTGGCGCGCAATCCCGCCGCCCAGCAGGCTTTCGGCCTGGGCCGGGAGGCCGCCGCCGAGCCGGCCGGCGCGGCCTATCCTTGCGATGCGGCCGGCGACGCCATCGCCGTTATCGGGCTGGCGTGCCGCCTGCCCGGCGCGGAAGACCCGGCGGCGCTGTGGGAGTTGTTGGAAAACGGCCGCAGCGCCATCGGCCCCATCCCGGCCGATCGGCGCTGGGACGCGGGCGACGGCAGCGTGGTGCCGCACCGGGCGGCGTTCATCGAGTCGGTTGACCGCTTCGACGCGCTGTTTTTCGGCATCGCCCCGGCCGAGGCGCGGCGCATCGATCCGCAGGCGCGCTTGTTCCTGGAAACCGCCTGGGCCGCGCTGGAGGATGCCGGCCTGACTCCCGCCGCGTTGAAGGCGTCGGCCCGGCGCGCCGGCGGCGAGGCCGACGTGGGCGTGTTCGTCGGCGTGATGAACATGCCCTACCGCTTGCTGGCCCACGCCGCCGACGCGGCGGGGCAGGTGGTGCAGGCTAACCACTGGTCGGTGGCCAACCGGGTTTCCTACCATTTCGATTTCACCGGCCCCAGCTTGGCGGTGGACACTGCCTGCTCGGCGTCTCTGGCCGCCCTGCACCTGGCTTGCGAAAGCCTACGGCGCGGCGAATGCGGCGCCGCCCTGGCGGGCGGCGTCAACCTGATCCTCGACGCGGTGCAGCAACGCGAGTTGGTGCGCATGGGCATGCTGTCTCCCAGCGACGTCTGCCGCAGCTTCGGCGTGGGCGCCGACGGTTTCGTGCAAGGGGAGGGCGTCGGCGCGGTGTTGCTGAAACCCCTGGCCGCCGCCCGTGCCGACGGCGACCGCATACTCGGCGTGATCCTTGCCAGCGCTTGCAACGCCAATGGCCGCACCGGCGGCTACACGGTGCCCAATCCCAAGGCGCAGGCCGCCGTCGTCCGCACCGCCTTGGCCGGCGCCGGCATTCCCGCCGCCAGCGTTTCCGCCATCGAATGCCACGGCACCGGCACGGCGCTGGGCGATCCCATAGAAATCGCCGGCCTGGCGGAGGTGTTCGACGCCCAGGCCGCGCGTGGCGAAATCGCCATCGGCTCCATCAAGTCCAATATGGGCCATTTGGAAAGCGCCGCCGGCATGGCGAGCCTGGCCAAAGTGCTGCTGCAACTGCAATACCGCCGCCTGGCGCCTAGCCTCAACGCCGAGCGGCTCAATCCGGAATTGCGCCTGGAGCGCACCCGATTCCGGGTGCAGACCCAGGCGGCGGATTGGTGCGCGCCGTCGGACGCCGGCGGCAGGCCGTGGCCGCTCCGCGCCGGATTGTCCGGTTTCGGCGCCGGCGGCGCCAATGTCCATTTGGTGCTGGAGGAAGCGCCGCCGGCGTTGCCGGCCGATGCGCCGCGGCACAGCCGCCAGCCGATCCTGTTGTCCGCGGCTGAGGCGGAGGCCTTGCCGCGCCTGGCCCAGCGCCTGGCGCAGCGCATCGCCGCCGATCCGGCGCTGGCGGCGGACGACGCCGGCCTGGCCGATCTGGCCTATACGCTGGCGGTGGGCCGCGCCGCCCTGGCGGTGCGCGCCGGATTCGTCGCCCACGATCGCGCAACCCTGTTGGAAGGATTGGCGCGGTTGGCCGCGAACGATTCGACCCCGCCGACCGCCGAAGGCGAGGCGGAGACGTCGATGCGCCGTTGGATCGGCGGGGAATACGTCGATTGGGCCGCTTTCTGGGCCGGCGAGCGGCGGCGGCGCATCGCGTTGCCGACTTATCCGTTCCACGGGCCGCGGCTGTGGTTGAACGGCGAAGCCGAAGCCGCCCCCGAGGCCGCCGTGCGCAGCCCCTGGATCGCGGCCGGCGCCGCGCCGCCCTGGCGTTTCTCCATCGATTCCGCCATGCCCCTGCTGGACCAGCACCGGGTTGACGGCAAGCCCTATTTGCCCGGCGTCGCGTCCGCCACCCTGGCCATGGCGGCGGCGGAAGCCGCCGGATTGGCGGTGGCGGGCGTGGGCGACGTGGTGTGGAAGAGGGCTGTGGAACCCGGCGCCAGCGGTTTGAGCCTGCTGTTGGCCTTGACCGCCGACGGCGGCCGGCAGCGCTTCCGCCTCACCGGTACCGACGGCGGCGAAGCGTTGGTGGAAGGCCTGCTGCTGACGGGGAGCGCGCCGCCGGCCGGCGGCGAAGCGGTGCCGGCGGTGGACAGTCTGGCCGGGGCTGAAACGCTGGATCAGGAACAAGTGCGCCGCCGCTTGAACGCCGCCGGCCTGGCCCACGGTCCGGCGTTGCGCGCCATCCTCCGTTTGCGCCTGGGGAACGGACAAGTGCTGGCGGAGCTGGAGCGACCGGAGTCGGCGTCCCGCCTGCTGGGCGACTGGAATCCTTGCCCCTCGCTGTTGGACAGCGCTTTGCAGGCGGCCTGCACGCTGCTGCTGGACGGTTCCGATGCCGTTCAACCGCTGCCGCTGGGACTGGAGAGGCTGTGGCTGCTGGACAAGCATTGGCCGGAGCGGCTCCGCGTCCACGCCCGCGTGGCGGAGCGCAGCGCCGGCTATGCCCGCATCGACCTGTCCATCGGCGACGCCGGCGGGCGGCCGTTGTGCCGCATGCAAGGACTGACCGCGCGGTTATTGCCCAGGACGGCGGCGCCGGCCGACGGGGTGCCGCTGTTCGTTCCGCGCTGGCGCGGTTGCCCGGACGATGCCGCCGGCACGCCGCCCATCCTGCCGGCGCAAGGCCCCTTGGCGCTCATCGCGCCGCAGGCCGACGCCCCGCTGGCCGCCGCCGCCCGCTCCGCCCTGGCCGGCCGCGAGGTGCGGGAGTTCGGCGTGGACGAGTTCCTGGCGCTGGCCGAAGAGGGGCGCCCCGCTTGCCTGGTGTATGTCCATCCCGTCGAAACGCTGCCTTCTTCGCCGCCCGAGTCCCTGCGCCTGCTGGAGCTGTTGGCGGCGTTGAACGGGGCGGCGCGGCCGGCGGCCTTGGTCTTGCTGACTCAAGGGGTGCACGCCACCGGTCCCGGCGAGCGCAACCTGCCCTGGGCGGCGGCGGCCATCGGCCTGGCGCGCACCGCCATGAATGAAAACGCCCGCTTGCGGGTTTCCTGCCTAGACCTGGACGACCCCGGCGTGTTGCCGCTAGCGCTGGCCGGCGGCGCCGATCCGCTGGGATTGCCGATCGCCTGGCGCGGCGGCCGGCGGCTGGCCCCGCGCCTGGAGGCTTGGCGCGGCGGGGCGGTGCCGGCCGCCGCGCCGGTGAACGGCGGCGACCATATCCTCATCGTCGGCGGCGCCGGCGGTATCGGCACGGCTTTGGCGCAACGCTGGAGCCGGCGCCACGGCGCGCGCTGCACCCTGGTCGGCCGGCGTCCCGCCGATGGGGTGCCGACGGGCGGCGGGTCCCTGTATCTGCAGGCGGATGTCACCGATGCCGCCGCCCTGGCCGCCGCCGTCGCCGCCGCCGAAGCGCGGCAAGGCCCGGTCACCGGCGCCATCCACGCCGCCCTGGTGATGGAAGACCGCACCGTGTGCAATATGTCGCGCGAGGACTATATCGCTGCTTTGGAGGTCAAGCGCCTGGGTCTGCACCATCTGCACGAATCCCTGCGCGGACGCCCGCTGCGCTGGCTGTGCGCGTTTTCTTCGGTGAACAGCTTCGCCGCCAACGCCGGCCAAGCCAATTACGTGGCGGGTTGCGCGGTGAAGGACGCCCTGGCCCTGAGCCTGGACGGGCAGGCCGGTTTCCCGGTGCGCGTCGTCAACTGGGGATATTGGGGCGACATCGGCCGGGTGGCTACGGACGAATACCGGCAGCGCATGGCGCGCCTCGGCGTCCATTCCATCGGCGTGGAGGAGGGGCTGGACGCCCTGGAGAAAATTTTGGCGGGAACGGAGCCGCAGGTGCTGGCGATCCGCGCCGAGCCGGCGGTGCTGGCGCAGCTGGGATACGAGGCCGGCGCGGAAGCGGAAGTTGAAGCGGATGTCGAAGCGGAGGCGCCGGCCGGCGATTTGTTCGCCGCCGCCCAGCGGCAAGCCCTGGCGACGAACGAAGCCAGCCGCGCCGCCATGGCAAGCGCCAGTGGCGATTACTGCGAACTGGACGAGTTGTCGGTGCTGGCGCTGGCGGAATGGTGGCGCGGCCGGGATTGGCCGGACGCCGCCGAGCCGGACGAACTGGCGCACAGCCTGGGTCTGGTTCCGGAACAGCGGCGCCAGTTCGAGGCCCTGCTGGACATGCTGGTGCGGCACGGCTATTTGGCCCGGCGCGACGCCCGCATCGAAACGGGCGTCCGCGCCCTGCCGGACGCCGCCGTCGGCGCCGCCCGCCGCGCCGCGTTCCTGCAACGGGCGCCGCAGTTCGCCGCCCATCTGCGTCTGCTCGACGTGTGCCTGGCCCAATATCTCAGCGCCTTGCGCGGCGAGGTCGCGCCCACCGAGGTGCTGTTCCCGGACATGTCCATGTCCCTGGTGGAGGCCATGTACCGGGGCAATGCCATGGTGGACCACTTCAACGACAAGCTGGCCGCCGCCGTCGCCGCCGCGCAGCGGCAACACGGCGGCGGCCGGCCGTTCCGCGTGCTGGAATTCGGTTCCGGCACCGGCGGCACCAGCCAGCGGGTGCTGCCGGCCTTGGCGGCCGGCGCCGAGTACGACTACACGGACATCTCGCCCGGTTTCCTGAGCCACGGCAAGAAACAATTCCAGGCCGACTACCCGTTTGTCCGTTTCAAGCTGTTCAACCTGGAAAATCCGCCGGACCCGGCGCTGTTTCCCGCCGCCGGCTACGACGTCGCTTTCGGCGCCAACGTCATCCACGCCACCCGCGATTTGTCGCGCTCGCTGGAGCACGTCGGCCGGCTGATCCGGCCCGGCGGGCTGCTGATGCTGTATGAAATGGTCGCCAACCACGACTTCGTCACCATCACCTTCGGGCTGCTGCCGGGGTGGTGGCTGGCGGAAGACCCGCGCTTGCCCCATGGCCCCTTGCTGGACGCGGCTTCCTGGCGCCGGCTGCTGGGCGCCAACGGCTTCGACGCCGTCGGCGTTTTCGGCCAGCCCGACGCGGAGGACGAAAACCAAGCCAGCCATGCGCTGATCGTCGCCCGCCGCGCCGGCCGGCCAGTCGAGCCGCGCGAGAAGCGCGGCTTGCTGCGGGGACGCTTGCGGCGGGGGGCCGCCGCGTCCGTTCCCTCCGGCGCCGCGCGGGAGTCCGCTGTTTCCGCTGGCGACAGTGCCCTGGCCCGGGGGGGCAAGCCGCCGGAAGCGGCCGATGCCTCGGCGGCCTTGGAGGACCAAGTGCTGGCCTGCGTCGCCGCGACGTTGGAAATACCGCCCGACAAGCTGGACCTGGAGCGCGGCCTGTCCGATTACGGCGCCGACTCCATCTTGGGCGTGCAACTGGTTCGCGACCTGAACCGCCGTTTCGGCGTGGAGTTGAAGCCCACCACTCTGTTCAGCCATCCCTCGGTGCGCGCCGTGGCGCGCCATTTGGCCGAGCAGCACGGGGTGCGGGCGGCGGCCGCCGCCGCTCCGCAAGCCGATGCAATGCCCGCCGCGCCGGCGGCAAGCCCGGCGGACCAGGACGCTATCGCCGTCATCGGCATGGCCGGCCGTTTCCCCGGCGCCGCCGACATCGGCGAATTCGAGCGTCTGCTGCTGAACGGCGTGTGCGCCGTCGGCCCGGTGCCGGAAGAGCGTTGGGAACACGCCCGGGTATACGACCCCCGGCCGTTGCGGGCCGGCCGCAGCATTTGCCCGGAGGGCGGCTTCCTGGCCGACGCCTACGGTTTCGATCCGGAGTTTTTCGGCCTGTCGCCGGCGGAGGCCACGGCCATGGATCCGCAGCAGCGCTTGTTCCTGATGGCCGCCTGGCACGCCCTGGAGGACGCCGGCCTGTCGTCCCCCGCGCTGAAAAACGTCAACTGCGGCGTTTACGCCGGCAACGTGGCCGGCGATTACGGCCGCTTGCTGGAGGCCGCCGGCCATCCCGGCGACGCCCACAGCTTCATGGGATCGGCCGCCTCCATGCTGCCGGCGCGCATCGCCTACCACCTGGATCTCAAGGGGCCGGCGATTTCCATCGACACCGCCTGCTCGTCGTCGCTGGTGGCCATCGCGGAAGCCTGCGAGGCGCTGCGCGGCGGGCGTTGCGAATTGGCCCTGGCGGGCGGCGTGGCGGCGCTGTTCACGCCCGGTTTCTACGTGGTCGCTTCCAACGCCGGCATGCTGTCGCCCACCGGCCGCTGCCACACGCTGGATGCCGCCGCCGACGGCTTTGTGCCCGGCGAGGCGGTGGCGGTGATGGTGTTGAAGCGGCTGGATCGCGCCCTGGCCGACAATAACCGCATCCTCGGCGTGATTCGCGGCTGGGGCACTAATCAGGACGGCGCTTCCAACGGCATCACCGCGCCCAGCGCAACCGCGCAGACCGCTTTGATCCGCGACGTGCACCGGTGTTTCGGCATCGACCCGGCCGGCATCGATTACGTGGAGCTGCACGGCACCGGCACGCGGCTCGGCGATCCGGTGGAAATGGAAGGCTTGGCGGGCGCGTTCGGCGACTCGAATTCCGTGTGCGGCGTCGGCTCGGTGAAATCCAACGTCGGCCACACCCTGGCCGCCGCCGGGGCGGTGGGCCTGGCCAAAGTGCTGCTGGCGCTGCGGGCGGAAGTCTTGCCGCCTAGCTTGCATTTCCAGCGGCTCAACGCGGACATTCAGCTCGACGGCACGCCGTTCCGTCCGGTCGCCGAACTCACGCCCTGGCCGCGCCGGACGGACAAGCCGCGCCGCGCCGGGGTCTCGGCCTTCGGCTTTGCCGGCACCAACGCCCATCTGGTGGTGGAGGAGGCGCCCCAGCGGGCGCAGATTTCCGCGGCCGGCCCTTGGCTGTTCGTGCTGTCGGCGCGCAGTCCCGGCGCTTTGATGCGCCGCGCCGCCGATCTGGCCGCCTGGCTGCGCGCCAATCCCGACGCCGATCCCGCCGCGCTGGCCGCCACGCTGGCGCTGGGGCGGATGCACTTCAAACAGCGCGCCGCCTTGGTCGCCGACAGCCTGGCGGCGTTGCCGGACTGGCTCAACGACGTGGCGGAAGGACGCTGGCAAAGCCCCGCCCGGCCTTTGTCCGGCACGGATTTGGACGCCTGGGCGGAAACCTATAGGCAAGGCGGCGAGCCGCCTTGGCAAAGCCTTTGGCCGCAGTCCCGGCCACAGCCCTTATCCTTGCCCGGTTATCCTTTCGAGCGGCGCATCTACCGGCCGGCCCTGTCGCCCCGGCTCATCGCCGGAATCGGCAGCGCCGCCGCCGTCGAGGAGGAGGCGCCGGCCGACGCCGGCCGCGATATCCTGGCCGCCGTCACTAGCCATTTGGACCGCCTCGCCCCCCGCGCCGAGGAAACCGAAGCATGAAGCCATTCGACTTGCCGCAAGACCCCGCGTTGCTGCTCGATCCCTGGTGCCGCGCCTTGCTGGCGCGGGCCGTGCGCGCGGCCGGGCTGGACCCCGCCGCCGCGCCCGGCGCCGACGCCCTGGCGGCGGCGTTTCGCGCGCCGGCCAAATTCCGTCGCCTGCTGGACGCTTACGCGGCGCTGCTGCGGCAACCGGCGGCCACCGACGCCGATGGGTTGCGCGGGAGCCTGTTGCGCGAAACGCCGGCGCTGGCCGCCCATATCGCCCTGGCCGAGGCCTGCGCGGCGGCGCTGCCGGCGGTGCTGGCGGGCGATGTGCCGGCGACCGAGGTGTTGTTTCCCGGCGGCTCGTTGAGCCGGGTGGAGCCCATTTATCGGGACAATCCTTGGGCCGATTATTTCAATCGCCTCACCGCCGAAGCTTGCCTGCAAGTCCTGGAGGCGCGGCTGGCCCAGCGGCCCGGCAGTACCGTGCGCATTGTGGAAATCGGCGCCGGCACCGGCGGCACCACCGGCTGCGTGCTGGGCAAGCTCGCCGAACGGCGCGACGCCTTCGAATACGTCTACACCGACTTGTCGCCGGGCTTCGTCCAGCACGGCCGGCAGGTTTTCGGCGAGCGGGGCTATCGCATGGAGTTCCGCCGCCTGGACATCGAGCAGCCGCCGGCCACGGGATCGCCGTCCTTGGGCCAAGCGCACATCGTCATCGCCACCAATGTGCTGCACGCCACCCGCCGCATCGATAGGACGTTGGACCACGTGCGCGCCCTGGCGGCGGACGACGGCCTGTTGCTGCTCAACGAATTGACCCGTGCCGACGCATTCGCCGCCTTGACCTTCGGCCTGCTGGACGGCTGGTGGTGTTTCGAGGACGGCGAGCAGCGCTTGCCCCATGGGCCGATCCTGTCGGCTTCGGGCTGGCGCGGGGCGCTGGCGCGAAGCGGATTCAGCGTGCCCGCCGTGTACGGCTGGGGCGGGCGGCTGGACGGTTTCCAATGCCTGTTCGTCTGCGCGGTGGATGCCGCCCATCGTTCCCACGCACCGCGTGGGAACGCTTCCGGGGACGCACTGCGTCCCGCAGCGAGCCAAGGGACGGGGAGTTCCAGCGGCGCTTCGCTGCCCCTTACGGGCCGCGCTCCCGCGCAGAGCGCCGGAACGATAGGCGCTGTGCGCCGCCAAGTACGCGCCGTGTTGGCCCAGCGGCTGGGTTTCGCGGAGGACGAGGTCGGCTGGGACCGCCCGTTCGCCGAGCTGGGGGTGGATTCCATCGTCGCCCCACAATTCGCCGCCGACTTGTCCGAGACGCTGCGGGCGCCGGTGGACGCGGTGGACATCTACAACCACGGCACCGTCGCCCTGCTGGCGGAAGTCTTGACGGAGCGGCTGCCGGCGGAACGGCCGGCGGCGGAGCCGCAATCGGCGCAAGCCGACGGGAAGGACGACGCCATCGCCGTCATCGGCCTGGCCTGCCGGTTCGCCGGCGCCGTCGACGCCGAGGCGTTCTGGTCGTTGCTGGAGCAGGGCCGCGACGCCACCGCGCCGCTGGCCAACCGGCGCTGGGCCGGTGCGGAATCCGCCATGGCCGCCGGCTTGCTGCCGGAAGCCGATTGCTTCGATCCGGATTTCTTCCGCCTGTCCCATGCCGAGGCCGAGGTAATGGACCCCCAACAGCGGGTGTTCCTCGAAGAATGCTGGCACGCCCTGGAAGACGCCGGGCTCGGCCCGCACCGGTTGGAAGGCAAAGCCTGCGGCGTGTTCGTCGGCGTGGCGGCGCAAAACCACCCGGCCAACCAGGGCGAGCCGCGCGCCGCCCTGGGCAATTCCAACGCCATTTTGGCCGCGCGCATCGCCTATCACCTGAACCTGAAAGGCCCGGCGTTGCCGGTGGACACCGCCTGCTCGTCCTCCCTGGTGGCTATCCACTTGGCCGCCCAGTCGATCCTGGCTGGCGATTGCGATCTGGCCCTGGCCGGCGGCGTTTCGGTGCTGCTGTGCAACCAGGCCCTGCCGCGCTTCCTGTTGGAATCGGGCATGGTGTCGCCCAGCGGCCGGTGCCGGGCTTTCGACGCGGCCGCCGACGGCTTCGTGCCCGGCGAGGGCGTCGGCGTGGTGGTGTTGCGCCGGCTCAGTCAGGCGCTGGCCGACGGTGACCGCATCCTCGGCGTGATTCGTGCCGGCGGCATCAACCAGGACGGCCGCACCAGCGGCATCACCGCCCCTAGCGGCCCGGCCCAGTTAGCCCTGTTGCAGCGGGTGTGGCAGCACGGCGGCATCGATCCGGCCAGCCTGTCGTTGATCGAGGCGCACGGCACCGGCACGCCGCTGGGCGATCCCATCGAAGTGCAATCCCTCGCCGCCGCTTTTGGCGGCAAGGGCCGCTGCGCCCTGGGTTCGGTCAAGCCCAATATCGGCCACACCCTGACGGCGGCGGGCGTCGCCGGCGTCGCCAAGGTGCTGTTGGCCTTGCGCGAGCGCACCATTCCGCCCAGCCTGCATTACCGCACGCCCAATCCGCGCCTGAAGCTGGACGCTTCGCCATTTTACGTGCCGCTGCAAGCCGAACCGTGGCAAGCGGCCGCGCCGCGCCGCGCCGCCGTGAGCAGCTTCGGTTTTTCCGGCACCAATGCCCATTTGGTGATCGAGGAGGCGCCGCCGCTTCCCGCCTCTCCCGACGGACCGCACGAGGGGCGGGAGCCAGGTTCTCCGGCGGCGCTTGGTAACGATGAGGAGGCGCTGCTTTTGCTCTCGGCCGCTACCCCGGAAGCGCTGCGGCGTTTGGCCGGACGCTTGGAGGCGTGGCTGGAGCGGCGCGCCGACACCCGTTTGGCCGACCTGTGCCGCACCCTCAACGCCGGGCGCGCTTTCCTGGCCGAGCGGGCGGCGTTGCTGGCCGGCGACCTGGAAACCTTGCGCCGCGCCCTGCGGGCGCTGGCCGCGAGCCGAGAAGACGCGGCGCTGGTGCGGGACGGCGCCAGCCTGGCGGCGGCGGGGGAGACATGGCGTATCCAGCCCGGCGACGACCGGCGCCGGGTCGCCGGCCATTTCGTTGCGGGCGGCGCGGCGGACTGGGAGCGCCTGCACGGCGGCGGCCGGGTATTGTCGCTGCCGGGCTACCCCTTCGCGCGGGACCGTTTCCCGTTGCCGTCGGAGCCCGCGGGCGACGGCGTCGAATTGCTGGAGTCGATCCTGCCGGCCGGCGATCCGAGCTATACCGGCCACTGTTGGGACGGCCGGGCGATTTTTCCCGCCACCGCTTTGCTGCTGCTGGCGGCGCGCGGCCAAGGCGGCAAACCCTGCGTGGTGGAGGACGTGCGCTGGCACAGCCCCTTGCCGGCAGTGGAAGGCACCGCGCGGCTGCGCTTGGCGGCCGGCGGCCGGATGGCGCTGGAAAGCGGCGAGGGCTGTCACGCCGAGGCGGCGGTGCGCGCGGCCCGGCCGGAAGAAACGCCGCGCGATGCCGCTTGGCGGGAGCCTTTGCCGGAAGGCCTGGGGCGGGCGGAGGTGTACCGGATTTTCGCCGACATGGGGTTCGACTACGGTCCGGCGTTCCAGGTGATCGAACGGCTCGCCGCCCGCGACGGGCGGGCGCTGGCCCATCTCGATTGGCCGGCCGGCGCCCAACGCGGGCGCATGCCGGCCATCGGCCTGCTCGATGGCGTCATCCAGTCGGCCCTGGGCCTGTTGGGCGGCGGCGAGCAGCCGGCCACGGTGTTGCCGGTGGGGCTGGAGCGGGCCTGGATCGACGCCGCCGGCCTGACGGCGCCGTTGCGGGTGGAGGTGCGCGAGGGCAATGGCGCCGCGCGCGCCGGCGAGCGCCGCTTGGATCTGCTGGCCTGGAACGCCGCCGGGCAGGTCGCCGCGCGGTTGGACGGCCTGGCCGTGCGGCTGTTGCCGGCCCGCGATCCGGTGGAGCCCTTGCTCTACCGGCCGGGTTGGCGTTTGGCCGAGCCGCCGGGCGATTCGCCGCCGCCGGCCGCCGCCGTGCTGTTGTTCGACCATGGCGGCGAGCGCGCGGCGGCGCTGGGGCCGGGCGCGATCCTGGTGGAGCCGGGCGCGGAATTTCGCGTCCACCCGGGCCCGCGCTACCAATTGCCGCCGGGCGACGCGGATGCGCTGGCGGCGCTGGCCGGCGATCTGGCGGAGCGGGGCCTGCAGCCGGACATTTGGCTCAACCTGTGGCCGTTGGCCGACACGGATGCCGCCGAGGCGCGGCTGGCGCTGGGTCCGCTGACCTTGCTGCACGGGCTGCGCGCCTGGCTGCCGCGCCGCGACAAAACCCGCGATTTGCGGGTGCTGCAAGCCGGCAGCGGCGACGGCGGGGCCGGCTGGGACGCCGATCCGGCGTGCGCCGCGGCGGCCGCCTTGCTGCATTCCCTCGCCGGCGAGGAGCCCCGTTTCAGCGGCAAGGCGGTGGCTCTGCCGGCGTCCGCCGAGCGGTGGCCGCGCCTGTTGGCCGAACTGGCGGAGCGGGGCGGCGACAGCGAAATCGCTTGGGACGGCGACGGCCGGCGTTACGTCCGCGCCTACACGGCATGGGCGCAGCCGGGCGGGGCGGACGGCCTGCCGCAAGGCGCGGCGTGCTTGATTACCGGCGGCTACGGCGGCTTGGGGTTGGCGCTGGCGCGGCATTTGTGGCGCACCCGGCGGGCGCGCCTCGCCCTGCTGGGCCGCACGCCGCCCAAATCGCTTGCCGAAGCGGAGTTGGCCCGCTTGCGGGCGGAAGGTGCGGAAATTCTCGAGTTGTGCGCGGACGTGGCGGACGAGCGGGGATTGCGGACGGCGTTGGATTCGGCCAGGCAAGGGCTGGGCGGGTTGGACGCGGTCTTCCACCTGGCCGGCGCGCAGGCCGACGGATTCTTGCGCGGCTTGGACGCCGCCGCCGTGGACGCGGTGTGGATGCCGAAAGTCGCCGGCACGAACAACTTGTTGGCCGCCCTGGCCGACAGCCCGGACACGCGGCTGGTGGCGTTCGGTTCCCTGGCCGGCGCTTTCGGCGCGCCGGGCCAGGCGGCCTATGCCGCCGCCAACCGGGCTATGGACGCTTTGCTGGAGCGGGAACGGGGGCGGCGCGTCCTGGCCTTGGACTGGGGCTATTGGGATCCGGCCGCCCTGGCCGGGGGCATGGCGACCGTCCACCGCGACGCCGCCTCGGTGAGCGCCGCCACCGGCCTGTCGCCGTTCGCGCCGGAGCAGGCCATGGCGCTGCTGGAACAGGCATTGGCGGCGCCGCAATCGGGCCGGTTGCTGCTGGCGCGCGGCCGGCGCGGGGATTTCGAAGCCTTCATGGCCGGCGGGGCGGGGGCGGCGCAAGCTTCGGCGGGCGCGCCCGAGCCAGCGTCGGCGGATGCCGTCCTGGCCTACCTCACCGGTGTCGTCGCCGAAATCACCCGCACGCCGGCGGAGCGGTTGAACGCCGACCGTCCTTTGGACGCCTTCGGCATCGATTCCATCATGATCACCCGTCTCAACGCGCGCTTGGAGCGGGATTTGGGCCGCATCTCCAAGACGCTGTTTTTCGAATATCCCAACCTGCGCGCCTTGGCCGCGCACTTGGCGGAGCGGTACGGGGCAAACCGGGCCGGCCCGGCGGCCGGCGCGTCCGTTGCGGCCGATGCGCCGGGACAAGGCGCACGTAGCCCCGCCTACGGTTCCGCGCCCGACGCCTCCGCCGTCGCCGTCATCGGCATGGCCGGACGTTTCCCGCAAGCGGCGAACCTGGAGGCCTATTGGCGCAACCTGCTGTCCGGGCGCGTTTGCATCGAGGAAATTCCGCCGCAACGCTGGCCGCTGGAAGGCTTTTACGACGCCGATCCGCAGCGGGCCGGCGCCAGCTATTCGAAGTGGGGCGGCTTCATCGACGGCGTGGACCGCTTCGACGCCCTGTTTTTCAATATTTCGCCGGAGGAAGCGGCGCGCATGGATCCGCAGGAGCGGCTGTTCTTGGAAGTGGCCTGGCAGTGCCTGGAGGATGCCGGCCTCACCCGCGCCGCTTTGGGCGCGGCGGGCGAGCGGGATACCGCCGTCTACGTGGGCGTCATGTACGGCGATTATCAGTTGCTCGCCCACGACGCCGCCGGCCCCGGCCAGCCCATTGGCGGCGCGGCGCCTTACTGGTCCATTGCCAACCGGGCGTCCTACGTGCTCGGCCTGGAAGGCCCCAGCCTTGCCGTGGACAGCGCCTGTTCGTCCTCCTTGACCGCCCTGCATCTGGCCTGCCAAGCGCTCGCCGCCGGCGATTGCCGCACCGCCCTGGTCGGCGGCGTGAACCTGAGCCTGCATCCCAGCAAATACATCGGCTTGAGCCAGGGCCGCTTCGCCTCCAGCGACGGTCGCTGCCGTTCCTTCGGCGACGGCGGCGACGGCTACGTGCCCGGCGAAGGCGTCGCCGCCGTGCTGTTGAAACCGCTGGCCGCCGCCCTGGCCGACGGCGACGTGGTGCACGGCGTGATCCGCGCCAGCGCGGCCAATCACGGCGGGCGCGGCAACGGCTACACGGTGCCCAATCCCGCCGCCCAGGCCGCCGTGATCCGCCGCGCCCTGCGCCGGTCGGGGATCGAGGGCAGCGAGCTCGGGTTTATCGAAGCGCACGGCACCGGCACCCGCCTGGGCGATCCCATCGAGATCGAAGGATTGGCGCAGGCGTTGGGCCGGGATACGCCGCCGGGCGCCATTCCGCTGGGTTCCGCCAAAGCCGCCATCGGCCACCTGGAAGCGGCGGCGGGCCTGGCCGGGCTCATCAAAGTGCTGTTGCAGATGCGCCACGGCCGCTACGCGCCCATGCCCCTGGCCGGGCCGGTCAACGCCGACATCGATTTCGCCGCCACGCCCTTGCGCTTGCAGACGCAGCCGGCGGACTGGCCGGCCGGTGCGGACGGCCGCCGCTACGCCGGGGTGAGTTCGTTCGGCGCGGGCGGCGCCAACGCCCACGTGATTTTGCAGGATGCGCCGCCGCGGCATAGCGCCCCGGACGACGGCGCCGCGCGCGTGCTGCCGCTGTCGGCGCGCACCCAGGCGCAGGTGCGCGCCCTGGCGGGGGCCTTGGCCGAACGCTTGGCGGATAGCGAGCGTCCGGTGAGCTTGGCCGACCTTTGCCATACCTTGACCGCCGGCCGCGAGGCGTTGTTGTGCCGCTGCGCTTTCGTCGCCCGGGACGGGCAGCAGGCGCGAGCGCTGCTGGCCGACATCGCATCGGGCCGCGAGGGCGGCGACGTGTGTTGGGGCGAGGCGCCCGACGACAGCGCCGCTGCGCCCACGGCTCCCGCGACGGATGATCTCGCCGCCTTGGCGCGCCACTGGTGCGAGGGCGGCGCGGCCTTGTGGCCGCACGACGGCGCGCGCCGCTCCCTGGTGGCCCGGCCGTTCTTGGGCGCGCGCCACTGGCTGCGCGGCGCCGCGGCGCCCATGGCGCGGCCCGAGCCGGTGGCGCCGTCGTCCGACTGGACGCGCGCCTCCCGCCCCGCGAAGGACGGCGAGGACGCCGCCTGGATGTTCACCCTGCCTGCGGATTCGACGCTGCTGAGCCAGCACGTGGTGGGCGGCGAGCGCCTGCTGCCCGGCGCCGCCATCGTGGCGATGGCTTTGTCGCTGCACGGCGGCGGCTTGCGCGATGTCGCCTGGCACAGGCCGATCCGCGCCGGCGCGCAGCCCCTGCGGCTGGATTTCTCCCTGCGCGGCGACGCATTCTCGGTGCGCGAAGCGGGAGCGGAGGATGCGCCGCTATTGGCTTCCGGCAACCTGGCGGCGGGAGAGGCCGCGCCCATCCCGGCCGAGGTGCCGGCGGGCGGCGTGGCCTTGGGTGGCGGGGAGTTCTACCCGCGTCTCGCCGAGCTGGGATTGGAGTACGGCGAGCGCTTCCGCGTCGTCCGCCGCCTGTGGCCGGGCGAAAGCGCCTGCCGCGCGGAGCTGGAATCCGGCAAGGTTATCGGGCTGGATGCGGCCCTGTTGGACGGGGCGTTCCAATCCCTGGCCGGCCTGGAGGACTTGGACGCGGCGGTGCGGGGGGAAGGGGTGCCGCTGCCCCATACCTTGGCCTCCGTCACCGTGCTGGGCGATCCCGGCCAGGCGCGGCAAGTGCTGGCGCGGCGGCTGACCGCCCCGGATGAGCCGGTGCAGCGTTTCGAGCTGACCCTGGCGGACGAGGCCGGCAACGCGTTGCTCCACTTCGGCGGCTTGACCGCCCGTCGCCGCGCCATCGCCGCCGCCGAGCCGCCCATTACCCTGCTGCGGCCGGTGTGGGTGCACCGGCCGGCGGCGCCGGCCAAGCCGGGCCGCGTGGCCATCCTGGCGGCAGCGGGCGCGGAGGCGCTGGCCGGGGAATTGGCCGCCCGTTGCGTCGACGCCCGGGTGTATTGCCTGGCCGCCGGCGAGTCGCCGGTTTTGGCGGAACAGCCGGCAACTGTTTACTACTACCTGGATACCGCCGAGGGCGCGCCGCCGCCGCCTTCGGGCTCCGCCGCCGCCTGGGCGGAAGCCGCCGCGGCCCGTTCCTTGCGCCTGTTGGGCCTGTTGCGGACGCTGGACACGGCGTCCGTGCGGCGCTTGCTGGTGGTGACCCGCGCCGTGTGCGAGGTGCAGTCCTCGCCGGCATCGGCCGGGATGAGCGACGCCGCGGGTCTGCATGGGTTGGCCAAGGTGGCCGCGCGGGAGTTGCCCGGCGTGGCGGTGGTCGCGGTGGACTTGCCGGCGCAGGTGGACGCCCGCGCCCTCGACTTGCTGGCGGCGGAAGGCGGCGACGCGGACGGCGCCGAAATCGCCTACCGCCACGGCCGCCGCCACGCCCGCCGGCTGCAAGCGGTGCAGGCGGAAGCAGGCGAGCCGCTGCTGTCCAACGGCGATGCCTGCCTCATCGTGGGCGGCACCGGCGGTGTCGGCCGGACCTTGGCCGAGCACTGGGCGCGCACCCACGGCGCCCGCGTCGCCCTGGTGGGCCGTCGTCCCGCCGACGCGGAAATCGACGCGCTGTTGGCCCGCTTGAAAGCCCTGGGCGGCGACGGGCTTTACCTGCAGGCCGACGCCGCCGATCCCGCCGCCTTGGCCGACGCGGTGGCGCGCGCGCGTAGCGCTTTCGGCCCGGTGCGCCTGGCGGTGCACGGAGCCCTGGTGCTGCGCGACAAAGCCTTGGCGGCCATGGACGATGCCGACTTCCTCGCCGCCTTCGCGCCGCGCGCGGCGGCGGGCGCGGCTTTCATCGCCGCTTTCGGCGACCAGCCGCCGCGCGCCATGCTGCTGTTTTCTTCCGCCAATGTGTTCCTCGGCCAGCACGGCCAGGGCAATTACGTGGCCGGCAACGCCGCCCTGGCGGCGCTGGGCCGGGCGGCGCGGGCGCAAAGCCTGCCGGTGAGCCTGGTGCATTGGGGCTTGTGGGGCGAAGTCGGCGCGGTGGCCGACCAGGCCACCCAGGCGCGCTTTACCGCCGAGGGGGTGTTGCCCATCGCCCCGGCTCAGGGGGCGGAGATTTTACCGGCGGCGCTGGCCGCCGGAGCCGATGTGGCCGCCGTGCGGCTGGCGCCGCAGCGCATGGCCGCGATTGAAATGCTGGAGCAAGGCGCCGTGTGCCGGAGCGCGGACGCTCCCCCGGCCGTGCTGGACGCCGCGGCGCTGGCGGAGCGCTTGCGCGGCTTGGCGCCGCCGGAAGGCCTGGAGTCGGCGCGCGTCGCTTTCGCCGCGCTGGAAAGCGTCGGATTGGCGCGGCTGGCCGGCATTTTGCGCGGCATGGCCGGCGCCGCCGCCGGCCGCCGCTTGACCCCGGCTCGTTTGCTCAAGGAACTGGGCGTCGCACCGGCTTACGCGCGCTTGACGCAAACGCTGTTGGCGCGCCTCGCCGCCGACGGCCTGGCGGAGCAGCGCGACGGCTTGTGGCGTTTGCAAACGGCAGCGGATCTGGATGGGGTGTCGGCCGAGCGCAGCGCGGAATTGGCGGCATTGGAGGCGGACCGTCCGTGGCTGGCCGCCAACCGCCGCTTGCTGGAGCACTGCCTGGACGCCTACCCGGCGGTGCTGCGCGGTGAGTTGGCCGGCGCTTCGGTGTTGTTCCCCGACGGCGACACCGGCTTGGTGTCCGTCGCTTATCAGGGCAATCCGGTGTCGGACCACGCCAACGCCTTGCTGGGCGCGGCGGTGGCGGCCGAGACGGAGGCCCGCTTGCGGGCGGGCCGAGGGCCGGTGCGCATCCTGGAAGTGGGCGCCGGCACCGGCGGCAGCACGTTGCCGTTGTTGGCGGCGCTCGCGCCGTGGCGCGGGCACGTGCGCTACTGCGCCACCGACCTGTCGCCCTACCTGGCCAAAAGCCTGCAAGACCGTTGCGCGGAGGAGGGCTGGGAAATCCAGGCCGGCGCGCTGGACATCGGCCGGGCGGCCGATCCGGCCGAACACGCCGCTTGGGATATTGTAGTTGCCGCCAATGTGGTGCACGCCACGGGCGATATCGCCGCCAGCCTGAGCCACCTGAAAGCCCGCCTGGCGCCGGCGGGACGGCTGGTACTCAACGAACTCACTGCCAGCCGCGACCTGGGTACGCTGGTGTTCGGCCTGACGCCGCAGTGGTGGAGCGCGGAGGATACCGACAGCCGCTTCCCCGACGGCCCGGCGGCGGCGCCCGCCGTTTGGCTGGACCTGTTGGCGGAAAGCGGTTTCGTCCAGCCGCTGCTGGTGGGGGTGGAAGGGGAGGCCGCAGACAGCAGCCAGAGCCTCATTACGGCCGTGGCCGACGGCTGGATGCCCGTCGCCCGGTTCTCCCAAGGAGCGGGGCGGGGTGAGGGCGAGACAAAAAGGTCGCGGCCTTTTGATCCCCTCATCCCAACCTTCTCCCAGGGGGAGAAGGAGCTGCGCGTCCCTGGCTTCGTGGATAGTGAAGCCGAAGATGCCGAAGGCGGGGACCAGCTGGCCGCCATGCTCGACTACCTGAAAGGCGTCTTCGCCGCGGTGCTGGGCGTCGACCCGGCCGATATGCGCCCCGGCGACACCTTCGAGCGCTACGGCGTGGAATCCCTGTCGGCCATGGAAATCCGCAATCGCATCGCGGCCGACCATCCCTGGGTCGGCAGCACCCTGCTGTTCGAATACAACACCTTGCAACGCTTGGCCGAGCGCTTGCTGGAACAGGGGGCCCAACAAGGCGCGGCCGTTGCGGCGACGGTTGCGGCCCCGGCTACGGTCGCAACCGCCGTCGCGCCGCCGCTGCCGGCCCGCGACGAACCCATCGCAGTGATCGGCTTTTACGGCCGCTTCCCCGGGGCCGACACGCCCGACGCGTTCTGGTCGCTGCTGCGGGAGGGGCGCAGCGCTTTGGGGCCGGTGCCCGCCGACCGTTGGGACCACGAGTTGTACTTGGATCGGGGCGGGCAGGGCGCGCCCGCGCCGGGCCGCTGCCGTTCCCGTTGGGGCGGCTTCATCGACGGCATAGACCGCTTCGATCCGCTGTTTTTCGGCATCGCGCCGCTGGAGGCGGACAGCATGGATCCGCAGGAGCGGCTGTTCATCGAAGCTTGCTGGAACGCCATCGAGGATGCCGGCACCACCCCGGCCCGGCTGGCGGAACAGGCGCGGGCCGGCGGCGCGTCGGGTTCGGTCGGGGTGTTCTGCGGCGTGATGAACACCGCCTACCAGTGGCTGGCCGCCGAGGCCTGGCGTGGCGGCGACGACCGGGCCGCCAGCAGCCATTTCTGGTCCATCCCCAACCGGGTGTCCTATTTGCTCGACTTCGACGGCCCCAGCATCGCCTTGGATACCGCTTGCTCCTCTTCGCTGACGGCGCTGCACCTGGCGTGCGAAAGCCTGCGGCGCGGCGAATGCGGCGCGGTCCTGGCCGGCGGCGTCAATGTCATCGCCCATCCGCGCCAATTGGTCAATTTGGGCCAAGCCGGCATGATTGCCGACGGCGCGGAATGCCGCGCTTTCGGCGCGGGGGCGGACGGTTTCGTCGACGGCGAAGGTGTGGGCGTGGCCCTGTTGAAGCCGTTGTCGCGCGCTTTGGCCGACGGCGACCGTATCGACGGCTTGATCGTCGGCAGCGCCGTCAATGCCGGCGGCAAGACCGGCGGCTACACCGTGCCCAATCCGCGCGCGCAAAGCCAGGTGATCCAGTCCGCGCTGGCCCGGGCCGGCATCGGCGCCGACGGCCTGTGCCTGGTGGAGACCCACGGCACCGGCACGGAACTGGGCGATCCCATCGAGGCGGCCGGTCTCGCCGGCGCGCTGGGGGGCGACGCGTTCGCCGGCAAACTGCCGCTGGGTACGCTGAAGGCCAACATCGGCCATCTGGAGTCCGCGGCCGGCATCGCCAGCTTCATCAAGGTGCTGCTGCAACTGCGCCACCAGACCATCGCCCCGGCCCGCCACGCCGCCACGCCGAATCCGCTGATCCGCTGGGACGAAACGCCGTTCCGCCTGCCCCTGGAAGCCGAGCCCTGGGCCAAGCCGGCCGGGCGGCCGCGGCGGGCGGCGATTTCCGGTTTCGGCGCGGGCGGCGCCAACGCCCACCTCATCGTCGAGGAAGCGCCGGCCGCGCCGCGCCGGGCGGTGCCGGCCTCGCCGGAATGGCTGCCGTTGTCGGCGCGCAGCCCGGCGCAATTGGCCGAGCTGGCCGGCCGCATGGCGGACGCCGTGGCCGGCATGGCGGACAGCCACGCCGGCAGTGACAACCCGACCCTGCTGGCCGACCTGGGGCGCACCCTCCGGCTGGGCCGGGTCGAACAGCGGCACGGCGCCTGGATTGCCGCCCACGACCTGGACGAGTTGCTGGCCGCCTTGCGCGCCTTGGCGCGGGGCGAAGTTCCCGCGGCGGCACGGCCGGAAGGTCCGCTGGACGGCGACCCGCGCGCCCGGCCGTTATCTCTGCCCACCTCGCCGTTCGACCGGCAACGTTATTGGATCGACGTGGAACCGGCGCCGCCCGGCGGTCTGGCCGGGGCGAGGCCGGCGGTGCCGGAACAGGCCGGCGACGCGGCGATGTCCACCCACCTGCTGGCGCGGCGCTGGCGGCCGGCGCCGCTGCCCCGCGTCGGCAACCCGCCGCTGGATATTCTGCTGATCGGCGGTGGCACGGCGCTGGCCGATGCCCTCGCCAAGCTGGGCCACCGGGTCGAACGCCTGTCCCCGGACGGCGCCGAGCTGGCGGCCTGTCAAGAGCGCGAAACGGAACAGTGCCTAGTCGTGGTGGAAGCGCGGGCCGGCGCCGACGATGCCACGCCGTCGATACGGGCGGCGCTGGAGCTGGCCCGGAACACGGCGCGGGCGGCTGGCCCCCGGCGCTTGCTGCACGTGGCGTCCTTGGGCGAGAACGGCGCGCCGCTGCCCGCGTCCTCGGCCATCGCCGCGCTGTTCCGCTCCCTGGCCGCCGAAACCCCCGGCTGCCTGGCCGGCACCCTGGCCCTGGAGCCGGCTGCGCCCGCCGTCGCCGCGTCCGCCATCGCCGAAGAGCTGGCGGTGCTGGGCACGCCGGGCGGCGGCGAAATCCTGCGCCGCGGCGGCGAGCGCCTGGGCGTCGGCATCGAGCCGCTGGCGGCCACGGCGGCGAGCGCCGCCCCGGCGTTTCGCCAAGGGGGCTGCTACGTGTTGGTGGGCGGCCTCGGCGAGGTCGGCCGGCAACTGGTGCAGGCGCTGATCGGCCGCTACCGGGCGAGGGTGGCCATACTCGGCCGCACCGCCGCGGACGCGGTGGCGGCCTTGCCGGCGGGCGTCGCTTACCGGTCTTGCGACATCGGCGACCCGGCGGCGCTGGCGGCGGCGCTGGCCGCCATTCGCCGCGACCACGGCGCCATCCACGGTGTGTTGCATATGGCGCGCAGCGTCGCCCCGGCGCCGTTGCTCGCCATGGAGGGGCAAAGCGCCGCGGCGACCCTGGCGCCGAAGACCGACGGCAGCCTCAATTTGCTGCGGGCGTTGCGCGAGCATCGGCCCGACTGGCTGGTGTTTTTCTCCTCGCTGGCCGCCTGGGCCGGGCAGGAGGGCGGCGCGGATTATGCGGCGGCCTGCGGTTACCAAGACGGCCTGGCGTTGGCCGGCGGCGAGTCGCCGCTGGTTTCGGTGGCGTGGCCGCAGTGGGAATACGACCGCTATCTGGACGCGGCGAAGCGGGATCTGTGGTCGGCGGCGGGCCTTGCCACCCTTGACGCGGCGGCGGGGCTGGACGCTTTGGAGCAAATCCTGCGGCACGGCGGCGGCGCGTACGGCGTGTTGCGCGGCCCGGCCGCGGCCGTCGAATCCATCGTCCGCCGCTTGCAAGGCGCGGCGCCGTCTTGGGAAGCGCAATTGGCGGGGCTGGATGGGGAAACCTTGCGCGCCTACCGCGACTACCTGCGCCAGCGCCTGGCGGCGACGGCCGGCGAGCCGGTATCGTCCGCCGCATCCTGCGCCGATACGGTGTTGGCCGTTTGCTCCGACTACCTGAAAATTCCGCCGGAACTGATGGCGCGGGCCTCCTTCGCCGAGCTGGGCCTGGATTCGATCCGCGCGCTGCATTTGGCCGAGCGCCTGCAACGCCGGTTGCAGCGCCCGGTGGAGCCGGTCATGCTGTTCGAGAACCCCACCGTCGAGCGCCTGGCGCTCGCCTTGGCCGAAGTTGGAGAGGCATCGTGAGCAATCCCCCGGAACACGCCGGATCCCTGAGCCGGGAAATCCTCGACCTGCTGGCGGGCGCCGCGCCGGACGGGGCGGTGCTGTCGCCGGCCGAATTCGCCGCCCAGTTCCGCGCCCCTGACCAGGAACCTCCCGGCCTTCCGGCTTCCGGCCCCTCGCCGGGGGCGGGTGTCGCGGCCACCCCTGGTGCCCGCCGCCTCGATTTCAGCGTCATGTTCTTCGCTGCTTCCGCCGAACAGCCGCCCGCCGCCGGTTTATACGACTTGGTCAAGCGCGCCGCCGCCGCCGCCGACCGGCTGGGCTTCACGGCGCTGTGGCTGCCGGAGCGGCATTTCCACCGTTTCGGCGGCGCCTATCCCGCCCCCGCCGTGCTGGGAGCCGCCCTGGCCGGCCTGACCGAAAACATCCGCCTGCGCGCCGGCAGCATCACCCTGCCGCTCAATCCGTCCATCCGCGTCGCCGAAGCCTGGGCCATGCTGGACAACTTGAGCCAGGGGCGGGTCGAGCTCGGCTTCGGCAGCGGCTGGAGCCCCAACGATTTCGTGTTGGCGCCGGATTGCTTCGCCGGCCGCAAAGCGGTGATGCAACAGCGCATCGACGAAGTGCGGCGTTTGTGGCGCGGCGAGAGCGTGCCGTTCCGCAACGGCGAGGGCAACGACATCGCCGTGCGCACCTATCCGGCGCCGTTGCAAAGCGAGCCGCCCATCTGGATTTCCGCCACCGGCAATCCGGAGACCTTCCAATGGGCCGGCGCCCAGGGGTTCAACGTGTTGACCATGCTGCTGGGCGGCACGCTGCAGGACACCGCCGAACGCATCCGCCTATACCGGGAGGCGCGCCGCGCCGCCGGGCTCGACCCGGCCGGCGGGCGGGTGGCGCTGATGCTGCACAGCCTGGTGCACCCGGACGAGGCGCGCGTCATGGACGCCGTGCGCGAGCCGTTCACCCGCTACGTGCGTGACGCGCTGGACGCCCAGCGCCACGCCAGCGCGGAAGGGCGGGCCTTGGACGAGGCGCAGCGGGAGAAAATGGCGCGCTATGCCACCGAGCGTTATACCCGCAGCGCCGCCCTGTTCGGCCCGGCCGCCAACTGCCGCGCTTTGTTGCGAGAAGTCCAGGAGGCCGGCGTCGACGAAGTCGCCTGCCTGATCGACTTCGGCCCGGACGACGCGCTGGTGTTGGAAGGCTTGCCCCATTTGGCGGCTTTGCGGGACGAATGGAACGGAGTGCCGGCGACGCCTCCCCGTTCCGTCCCGCCGGATGTCAGGGACGGCGCCTTTCCGTCCTCTCGCCCCCGGGGAGAGGGGCGGGGGGGCGAAATCGCCATCGTCGGCATGAGCGGCATTTTCCCCGGCGCGCCGGATATGGACGCCCTGGCCGCCGGCCTGGCCGCCAACCAATCGGCTTTGGTCCCGCCTCCCGCCGGACGCTATGGCGCGGCGCGGCCGGCCCTGGCGCTGGGCGGCTTCATCGACGCGGTGGAATGGTTCGACCCGGAGCCGTTCCGCCTGGCGCCGGTGGAGGCCGCCGCCATGGATCCGCACCAGCGCCTGTTGTTGAGCGCCGCGCGGCGCTGCCTGGCCGACGCCGGGATGCGGCCGGAACAACTGGCCGGCTCGGCGACGGGCGTGTTCGTCGCGCTCTATTCGGACAGCTACGCGGCACGGGCCGTCGACGAGTCGGAACCGCTGGCCGCCACGGGCAGGATTCACGCCCTGGCCGCCAACCGTATTTCCCATGCTTTCGATTTGGGCGGTCCCAGCGAGGTCATCGCCACCGCTTGTTCGTCCGGGCTGGTGGCGGTGCACCGCGCCGTGCGCGCCCTGCGCCAGGGCGAGTGCCGGGCGGCGCTGGTGGGCGCCGCCAGCCTGCTGCTCAGCGACGGCGAATCCCGCGCCCTGCGCGGCCTGGGCGTGCTGTCGGCGGACGGCCGCTGCCGGCCTTTCGACCGGGCGGCGGACGGCCAGGCGCGCGGCGAAGGCGTCTGCGCCATGTTGCTGAAGCCTTTGGATGCGGCGCTGGCCGACGGCGATCCCATCCACGCGGTGATCCTGGGCAGCGCCACCAACCACAACGGCGGCGCCAGCGGCACCCTGCTGCTGCCCAACGCCAACCGCCAGGCGGCCTGCATGGCGGAAGCCCTGGAGGACGCCGGCGTGGGGCTCGCCTCGGTGGGGTATGTGGAAGCCCACGGCGCCGGCGGCGCCGGCGACCACGCCGAGTTGGCGGCCTTGGCCGAACTGTGGCGGCGGCAAGGCGAACCCCGCATCGACGCCGGCATCGCCCTGGCCTCCGGCAAGGCGGCCATGGGCTCGCTGGACGCGGCCGGCGGCCTCGCCGGTTTGGCGCGGGCGGTGCTGGCGGTGCGCGACGGCGTGTTGCCGGGCCAGGCCGCCGGCGGCGATCTGGAGGCGGACAACCCCATCGCCGCGACGCCTTTCCGGGTCAATCTCCAGCCCCGGCCGTGGCCTTCGGCCGCCGCGCCGCGCCGCGCCGGCGTCCACGCTTACGGCCTGGGCGGCGTCAACGCCCACGTGATTGTGCAAGCGCCGCCCCGCGAGCGCCGCGCCGCACCGCCGCCGCCGCCCGAGCGGCCGCTCCGCTTCCCGCTGGCGCCGGAAGCCGGGACGGCGGCGGGGGATTCGGTAGTAGGCGATTTTTACGATTACGTAACCCGCGACGGCCACGGCGAATTCAGCGAAACCTATTTGACCTTGGCGCCGTTCCCGCAACCGGTGCCGGGGTTCTCCTGGACCCGCACCATGCAGGAGCCGTCACGGCATCCGCAACACCATCGCTTGTTGCTGGAAAAACAACGGGAAATGCGCGCCGTGGCTTTCGACCCGGTGAATTTTTCCAAGGTCCGGCGCATGTTGGACATCGGCTGCGGCCTGGGCACCGACTTGATCGTGCTGGCGGAAGCCCACCCGCAGTTGGAGGGCGTCGGATACACCCTGTCGCCGGCCCAGGCCCGCGCCGCCCAACGGCGCATCCAGGCGCGCGGCCTGGCGCCGCGGTTGACCGTGCAGAACCGCGATTCGGCGCGCGACCGCTTCCCCGGCCGCTTCGAACTGATCTTCGGTTTCGAGGTGGCGCATCACGTGGCCGACAAGGACGCGCTGTTCGCCAACATCGCCGGGGCGCTGGCCGCCGACGGCCATGTGGTGCTGGCCGACACGGTGGCCGGCACGGTGGCGCCGGTGGACTTGCGCGAGGTGGGCAGCCATACCCTGCCGCGCGGCGACTACGCCCGGTTGTTCGCCCGCCACGGCCTGGAAATCGTCGATTGCGTGGACCTGTCCCGGGAAATCGCCCATTTCCTCGCCGATCCGCAGTTGGACGCCATGCTGGCCGACGAGGCGCGCGCCGCCGGCGAGCTGGGCCGCACCGGCAGTTTTCCGCTGGCCGAGGCGGTGCAGCGTTCCTGGGACGCTTTCGGCCAGGCTTTGAGCGAAGGGCTGATGCTGTACGTATTGATCCACGCCCGCCCGGCAGCGCCCGGCCGCGATCCGCTGGCGGCGAATTTGCAAGTCATGGAGACGACATGATCCCCTACGCCGAACGTCTCAAAAAGCTGTCCTCCTCTCCGGCCGCCGCCGCGCCGCCGGCCGTTCCCGCCGATTTGTTGGACGCCGTCGTCCGGCTGCTGGCCGATGTGCTGGCCACCCCGGACGGGCGCGTGGACCCGGACCGCAGCTTCGCCGATCTGGGGATTTCCTCCTTGCTGGCGGTGCGCTTGCTGGATCGTGTCAACCGTGCTTTCGGCCTGCGTTTGGGAGTGGACGCGCTGTTCAGCCACGGCGACGCACGGCGGCTGGCGGCCCACGTGGCGTCGCTGGTCCCGGACGCCGCTGTTGCGGAGCGTAACGACGGCAATGCCATGGATTCTCTCCCGGGTTCTACTCAGGACACGCCGCCTTCCGGTCCCCTCTCCCTCCGGGAGAGGGCTAGGGTGAGGGAATTAAATGGCCATGGCTTTTTATCCACCCTTACTCCGGTCCTCTCTCAGGGGGAGAGCGAGCCGCAGGGCACCGATTCCCATGACGCATTCGGCGCGTCCAATCCCCAAGCCATCGCCGTCATCGGCTATGCGGGCAAATTCGCCGCCGCCGCCGACCCGGACGAACTCTGGCGGGCGCTGTTGGAAAGCCGCTCGCTGCTGTCGCCGATGCCCGCCTACCGCCGCCGCGATTGGGCCGCGCCCGCGCCGCGCGCCGGCTTTCTCGTGGACGCGGAGCGCTTCGATGCGGCCTTTTTCGGCCTGTCGCCGCGCGAGGCCGCCGCCATGGATCCGGTGCAACGGCAGTTTCTCGAACAAGCCTGGCGCGCCCTGGAACACGCCGGCCTGACCCGCGCGGCGCTTTCCGGCCGACGCGTCGGCGTGTACGCCGGGGCCGCCGGCAGCGGCCACGAACGCAGCGTGGCGCTCACCGGCAAGGCGATGGACGCTTATGTGATGACCGGCAGCCTGCCGTCCATGACCGCCGCCCGGCTGGCCTATTTCCTCGATCTGGACGGTCCGGCGGTGACGCTGGATACGGCGTGCTCGTCCTCGCTGATGGCCGTGCACCTGGCCTGCCGGGCGTTGCTGGACGGCGAGGTGGACCTGGCCGTCGCCGGCGGCGCCAGTCTGTTCGCCGACGAGCAGCCGTTCCAGGCCATGGCCAGCGCCGGCATGGTGTCCCCCGGCGGCGCTTGCCGTCCGTTCGACGATGCGGCCGACGGCATCGTCGTGGCCGAGGCGGCCGCTTGCGTGGTGCTGAAGCCGCTGGCGCGCGCCCTTGGCGACGGCGACCGGGTGGACGCCGTGATACTCGCCAGCGGCGCCAATCAGGACGGGCGCAGCAATGGCATCACCGCGCCCAGCGCCTTGGCCCAAGCCCAGCTGCTGCGTTCGGTATTGCGCAAGGCCGGCGTCTCCGCCGACAGCGTCGATTTGATCGAAACCCACGGCACCGGCACCCGATTGGGCGACCCGATCGAGGCGGCGGCGTTGCGGGAAGTCTACGGCGAACGCCCGCTGGACGCGCCGTTGCGGGTGTCGGCGCTGAAAGGCTGCACCGGCCACGCGTCGGAAGCGGCCGGCATCGGCGGCCTGATCGCCGCCATACAGGCCTTGCGGCACGGCGTGTTTCCGCCCATCGCCGGATTCGCCAAGCTGAACGCCCACCTGGCGGAAGGCCCGGCCGGCGACGGCCGGCTGCTTTTTTCCGCCGGCGCCGCGCCTTGGCCGCAACCCGCCGGCCGGCCGCGCCGGGCGGCAGTGAGTTCTTTCGGCCTGTCCGGCACCAACGTGCAGGTGATCGTGCAGGAGGCCGCCGCCGTGACCGCTGCTGGAGCGGACCCTGGCGCTCTCCCCGCGGGAGCGGGCGAGGGCGAGCCGAACGCGATCGCCTCGTCCCTGCCGTTCCTGCTGTCCGCCGCTGCGCCGCAAGACTTGGCGCGCCGCCGCGCCGACCTGGCCGATTGGCTGGCGGCGCATCCCGACGCGGCGCCGGCCGAGGTGGCCGCCACTTTGCTGTTCCACCGCGAACCCATGGCCTGTCGCTGGGGCGCTTGCGCCGCCTCTTTGGAAGAACTGCGGCGCAAGCTTGCCCAAGACGACGGCGACGCGGGCCATCCGCTGGTAATGCGCTGGCTGGCCGGCGAAACGCCCCAGGCGGATTGGCTGCCCTGCGCACGGAAGCCGCCGCTGGCGCTGCCGGCCTATCCGTTCCGCGGCCCGCGCCTGTGGGGCGGGCGTACCTTGCCGGAGGCCGAGAGCGCCGCTTCCCTGTTGGGCGAAGCCCAGCCTGACGGCGGCTTCCTGCGCGTATTCCGTGGCGACGAGGCGCTGGCGGCGGATCACCAGGTCGGCGGCCAAGCGCTGCTGCACGCTGCCGTGATGCTGGAAATGGCCCTGGAGGCGGCGCAGCCCGCCGCCCTGGCGCAACTCGCCTGGCTCAAGCCGCTGGAAATCGGTGCGGCCACGCCGGTCGCCACCGCCATCGCCGACGATGAATTGACTATCAGCCGGGACGGCGTCGCCCACTTTAGCGCCCGCCTGTCGCGGGACGAGCCGGCGGCGTTGGAGCCGTTGCCGGCGGAAACCCTTTGGCAAAGCCTGCCCGCCGCCGAGGATGGCGGCGAAGCGGCGCCGGCGGGCGTTTATCTGGGGCCGAGTTTTCCGGGGCCGGACCGCATCCGCAGCGACGGCGTCCAGGCGCTGGCGTTTCTGGAAAACGCGCCGGCCCAGGGGTTGGCGGTGGCGCCGGCCTTGCTGGACGCCGCCATCCGTACGGCGGCGGCGGCGGTGGCCGGCGCCGAAGCCGGCGGCCCGGTCTTGCGCTTTCCCGCCCGCCTGGAGCGCTTGCAGCGCTTGGCGGAGCTTCCGCCGCAAGGCTACTGGTTGCACGCCCGCCGCCGCCGGCCAGGAGCGGCGCGCGCGGTGGAAACGGTGGACGTGGTCATCCACGGCCGCACGGGCGAGCCGCTGTTGCGCATGGACGGCTTGGTGTTGGCGTCGGCGCAGCCGGCGGAGAACCTGTCGGCCACCGCCCCCGGCGAACGGGACGCAGCGGCCGAATCCCCCGTCGCCGCGAGCTGGCGCGTCGCCTGGCGGGAGCTGCCCGCCGTCGCCCACGGCCATGCCGCCGACGCCATGCTGGTGGTGGCCGCCGAGGCCGGCGACGCGCTGGCGGATGCCCTGTGCCGGCAATTCCCGGAGGCGCGCCGCTTGGCGTTCGACGCGGATTTTCCGGCGGCCCTGTCGGGGCTGCCGCGCCGCGCCGCCGTTTGGTTCCTGGACGGCGGCGGCGATAACACGCCGGCGTTGCTGCGGCTGTTGCAAGCCCTGGCCAAGCTGAACCTGGACGTCACCTTGCGCATCGTGGCCCGCGGCGCCCTGGCGGTGTTGCCCGGCGAAACGCCGCCGCAGCCGCACGGCGCCGCCGCGCTGGGCCTGGGCAAGGCCGCCGGCCGGGAGTTCCCGGAGTGGCGGGTGCGTTTGTTCGACCTGGAGCCGGCGCGGCCCGCGGACGCTGCGCTGGTGGAACAGCTGCTCGGCGACCCCGGCGACGAACTGGGCGAAGCGGTGGCCCTGCGCGGCGGCCGGCGTTATGCCCAGCGGCTGGAGCCGTTGGGAGGCGCGGGCGACGCGGCGCCGGTGGAACTGCCGGCGGGCGCCCACGTCATTTTCGTCGGCGGCGCCGGCCGCCTGGGGCGCGAAGTTTCCAAGCACTTGGCGCGGAGCCGGGGCGCCCGCGTGAGCGTGATCGGCCGCGCGCCGCTGGACCCGCCGCGGCAGGCCTTGCTGGACGAAATCCGGCGATTGGGCGGCCAGGCCGGTTATCACGCCGCGGACATCGCCGACCGCGCGGCGTTGAATGCCGCTCTGGACGCCGCCCTGGCCGAGTTCGGCCCGGCGGCCTTGTTGATCCAGGCGGCGGTCGACCCGGCTTTCGCCCGCATCGAGCGGGCGGTTCCGGCGGAGTTCGCGGCGGCGCTGGCGCCCAAAGTCGCCGGCCTGGTCAATTTGGCGGACGCCCTGGCGCAACGGGATATCGCCGCGCTGGCGGTTTTTTCCTCCATCGGCGCTTTCGCCGGTTTCCCCGCCAACGACGGCCAAGCCAGCTATTGCGCCGCCTGCACCTTCGAGGCCAGCCACGCCCTGGGCCTGGCGCAGCGTTTGGGCAAGCCGGTTCGGGTGATCCACTGGGGCTTGTGGGACAGCGGCGACTTTCCGCCGGAAGCCTTGGCGCAAATGGGCGCCGCCGGCCTCTACGCCATGTCGCCCGATGCCATCGGCGAAAGCCTGTACGACTTGCTGCGCCAGCCGTTCGCGCGAACGGTGCACGCCCGACTGGCGGCGTCCGCCTGGCTGGACGTGGGCGTAGCGCCGGCGGCGCTGGAGCGCCACGCCGCGCCCCTGGCGGAAGCGGCGCGGCGGGCGATGGAAACCGGCTCCGTGGCGGAAGGGGAGGAGGCCGGCTCGCGGGAGGCGGCGGCGCGGTTGTCCGCGCGCATCGATGCCGGCCTGGCGGCGGTTTTGTCCAGCCGCGGCCTTGCGCCCGGCGCGAGCGTCGGCGCCGAGGACGCGCTGCGTAAGCTGGCGCTGCTGCCGCGCCATCGGCGCCTGGCCGATGCGTTGCTGCACATGGCGCTGCGGCGCGGCCTGCTGCGGCGGGAAAACGGCGAAATCCACCGGGTTTCCCCTGCCGCGCCCAATACGCCCAATACCGGCGGCGCGCCGGTCGATGCCGGAGACGACGCCGGCCTGGGGGCGGCATTGCGTTTGCTGGACCGCTGCCTGGCGGCGCTGCCCCAGGTGCTGGCCGGCGAGCTGCCCGCCACCGAGGTGCTGTTTCCGCAAGGCTCCATGGATTGGGTGGAGCCGATATACCGCGACCAGCCGGTGCTGGCCGATTGCGGCCGGCGGCTGGCGGCGGCGGTGGCCGCAGCGGTGGCCGCGGGCGCCCGCCGCGTGCTGGAAATCGGCGCAGGCACCGGCTCCACCGCGGGGCCGGTGCTGGACGCCCTGCGCGAGGCCGGCCTGGAGGGCCGCTGCCATTATCTCTATACCGATGTTTCTCGGGCTTTCGTGCGGCATGGCCAAACCCGCTTCGGCAACCGCCTGGGCGGCGCTCGGGTGCTGGACATCGCTCGTCCGCCCGGTGAGCAGGGCATGGACACCGGCGTGTGGGACGTGATCGTCGCTTCCAACGTGCTGCACGCCACGCCGGACATGCGCGCCACCCTGGGCCACGTGGCCGAGCTGCTGGCGCCGGGCGGCATCGTGCTGGTCAACGAAATGGTCGAGCCGGACCATTTCGCCACGCTGACGTTCGGTCTGCTGGACGGCTGGTGGGAGGCGGAAGATCCCGAATGCCGGTTGCAGGACGGGCCGATCCTGAGCATCGCCGGTTGGCGGGACATCTTGCGCCGCGCCGGCCTGCGCGGCCGCTGGGCGTACGACAGCGGTGGACGGCCGGAAAGCAGCGTTGGCGGACAAGCGATACTGCTGGCCTACCAATCGGCGGCGCCGGCGGACTCCCGCCGCACCGCGCCGGCGCGGCATTCCGGCGCGGCGCCGGCGAACGAGGCCGGGGCGCCCGCCGCCGCGCCGCCGGCAAGCCGGGCCGCGCTGGAAACGGCGCTGCGCGACATTCTGGCCGCCGTTCTGGACACGCCGGCCGCCACCTTGGAGCGGGATCGGCCGTTTATGGAAATGGGGGTGGACTCGCTGATCGCGCCGCAAATCGCCGAGGAAGTGCTGGCCGCGCTGGGCTGCCCGCTGCGCGTCACCGACATTTACAAACACGGCAATCTGGCCGCCCTGGCGGCGCATTTGCTGGAGGCTTATCCGGAACAGGCGGGCCGGGTCGGGCGCGCCTCCGCCGCATCGGCGGCTGTTCCGCAAGCGCCCGCGCGCCGCCACCCGGCGGACGACGCGCCGCAGGATCGTTGGCCATCCGCACGGCAGGGGGAGGCGTCGCCGGACGCCATCGCCATCATCGGCATGGCCGCCCGCTATGCCGGGGCGCCCGATCTGGACGCCCTTTGGCGCCTGTTGGACGAGGGCCGCCACGCCATCGCCCCGGTGGATCGCTTCGACCTGGAGCCCTGGTTCGATCCGGCCGGCGGGCCGGGCAAGACCTATGCCCGCTGGGGCGGCTTTCTCGAAGACTACGACCGCTTCGACCCCTATTTCTTCAACATCACCCCGGCGGAAGCGGAAGTCATGGACCCGCAGCAGCGGGTATTGATGGAGGAAGCCTGGAAAGCGCTGGAAAGCGCCGGCCTGAGCCCGGAAACCGTGTCCGGCGGCCGCTGCGGCTTGTTCATCGGCGCCTCGGCCAACAATTACCAGTCGGAAGGCGCTCCCGGTCTGCGCACCCTGGGCAGTTCCATGGCGATCCTGTCGGCGCGCATGGCTTACGTGCTGAATTTGCGCGGCCCCACTTTCCCCATCGATACCGGCTGCTCCTCGTCCCTGGTGGCGGTGCACCAGGCTTGCCAGAGCCTGCGTTCCGGCGAATGCGACCTGGCTTTGGCGGGCGGCGTGTCGGTGAATTTGATTTCACCGGATATTTTTCTCTACCTCGCCGACGCCGGCATGGCTTCCCACAGCGGCGCCAGCCGCACTTTCGACGATAACGCGGACGGCTTCGTGCCGGGAGAAGGGGCGGGCGTGGTGGTGCTCAAGCGCTTGGCCGACGCGCTGGCCGACGGCGATCGAATCGACGCGGTGATCGCCGGCTCCGGCATCAACCAGGACGGCCGCACGGCGGGGCTCACCGCGCCGTCGTCCGAGGCGCAGGCCGCGCTGCTGCTGGACGTGTACCGGCGTTACGGATTGGACCCGTCCGAATTCGGCATGGTCGAAGCCCACGGCACCGGCACCCGGCTGGGCGACCCCATCGAGGTGCAGGCGCTCACCGAAGCGTTCCGCCATTACACCGGCCGCAACGGCGGCTGCGCCCTCGGTTCCGTCAAGACCAACATCGGCCACAGCATGGCGGCGGCGGGCATGGCCGGCATCGCCAAGGCGCTGTTGGCGCTGCGCCACCGGCGCATACCGGCGTCGCTGAATTTCGCGGAGCCCAACCGGCACATCGATTTCGCCGACAGCCCGTTTTTCGTTCCCACCCGCTCCATTCCCTGGCCGCAAGGCCGGGCGTTCAAGGCGTGCGTGTCGTCCTTCGGCTTTTCCGGCACCAACGCCCACATCGTGCTGCAGGCGGCGGATGCCGGCGAACCGGCCGCGGCCGATTCGCAAGGCCCTTGGCTGTTCGCCGTTTCCGCCCGCGATGCCGAGGCGCTGAAACGCCGGCTGGGCGACTTGGCCGATTGGCTGCATGCCAACGAAACCGCCGACTTGGCGCGGCTGGCGCAAACCCTGGGCCAAGGCCGCGCCCATTGGCGCTACCGGCGGGCGCTGCTGGCGGAAGATCGGCCGACGTTATTGGCCGCTTTGCGGCAAGCGGCGCAAGACGCGTCGCCCCGGCCGGTCGCCGCCGGCCATATTCCCCATCGGGCCGAGGGGCGGGACTTGGCGCGCTTGGCGCAAGCCTATGAAGCCGGCGACACGCCCGATTGGGGCGCACTGTTCGGTCCCAGGCGCGCGCCGCTGGCGCTGCCGGCCTATCCCTTCGCACGGGAGCGTTTCTGGAGCATGCCGATGGCTAAGGCGGCGAGCGGCGACGGCGCCATCCCCGCCGGGGATTATGCGGTAACGCCGCAGCACCCGCTGCTGGCGGCGCACCGGGTCGGCGGCCAGTGCATCCTGCCCGGCACCCTGGGGCTGGAACTGCTGCGCGGCGACGCCGCCGCCCTGACGGATGTGGCCTGGCTGCGCCCCTTGGCGGAGAAGGACACGCCGGTCCGGTTGCGCGTGGCGGCAGGCACGGACAGCGTCGAATTGGTCAGCGCCGATGGCTGGGCCCTGGCGCGCGGCCGTCGCCAGGCGGAGGGCGCCGTGCCAGAGCCGCCGGCGGATTTTGCCGCCGCCACCCGCTTGGCCGGCGGGGAGTTGTATGCCCGTTTCGAGCGGGCCGGTTTCGTCTACGGCGCACCCTTGCGGGTGGTGGAATGGGTGGAGATCGGCGCGGGCGCGGCCCGCTCCAAGCTGGTTCCCGCCGCCGGCCTGCAACACGACGCGCTGCTTTTGTCCGCGTCCTTGCTGGACGGCGCCTTGCAAACCGCCGCCGCCATCGGCCACGGCGGGGACGCCCGTTTGCCGGACGAGCAGTGGGTGCCGCACCACTTGGCGGCACTGCGCGTGTGGCGCCGGCCGGTCGGCCCGTGCTACGCCCAGGCGCGGCTGGAGGAGAGCGCCGATCCGGACAGCCTGGTGTTTAGCGTGGGCTTGTTCGATGAAAGCGGTGCGCCGCTAGCGGCTTTCGAGGGCATGACGGCGCGCCGCTTGGCGCCCGCCGCCGAGGAGGGGAGGGATGTGGCGCAAGTGCACCTGCCGCTCTGGCGGGTGGAAGCGGCGTTGGCCGGTTTACCGGAACCCGCCGCCATCGCCGTGGCCGGCGGCGACGCCCGGTTGGAGGCCGGCTTGCGCCGGTCCTTCCCGCAAGCGCGGCTGCTGGCGATCAGCGCGGAAGACGGCGCGCCGAACCTGGCGGTCCAACTGGCTGAGCTGCCGGCGCCGCTGCTGGTGGTGCACGCCGGCGCGGAACAGACCGACCCGCTGCCGCCGACGGGCGAGGCGTTGAATTTGGCGCGGGCCCTGCTGCTGGCGGCGCGCCCGGACGGCGCGCGGTTGCTGTCCCTGGCGTTTTGCGCCGTCGATGCGCCGGCCGGGCTCGCGGCGGCCGGCATCGCCGGCCTCTATCGGACGCTGCGTTTGGAAGCGCCGGCCCTGGACGCCCGCGTGCTGCTGGCGGAAGCGGGCGTCGACGCCGCAGCCGCCCTGGCGCGGGAAGCGGTGGCCGAATACGCCGGCGACCCGCTGTTGCGCTACGGCGCCGACGGGCTGCGCCGCGCGGCGGATTGGGCGCGGCCGGCGGTATTGCCGCCGTTGCAGCGCTTGCCCGCCAACGGCGTGGCGCTCATCAGCGGCGGCTTGGGCGGCATCGGCTTGGCGCTGGGCCGACGGCTGGCCGCCGAGGGCGCGAGCCATATCGCCCTGTTGTCCCGCACCCCGCCCGGCGCAGCGGCGCAAGCGGCGATTCGCCATATGGAAAGCCAGGGCGCCAAGGTAATGGCCTTGGCGGCGGACGTGGCCGATGCCGCCGGGCTGGCGGCCGCGCTGGCGGCGGTGCGGGAGAGCCTCGGCCCCATCGGCGCCGTCTACCACTTGGCCGGCGTGCTGCGCGACGGTTTCCTGCTGCGCAATGATGAGGGGGCGCTGGCCGAAGTGTTCGCCGCCAAAGTGCATGGCGCGCGCTTGTTGGACGAGCTGACCCGGCAAGATCCGGTCGAGGCGTTTGTGCTGTTCGGTTCCACCGCGGCGGCGTTCGGCTCCATCGGCCAGGCGGAGTATGCCGCGGCCAATGCCTGCCTGGCCGCCTTCGCCGAATGCCGCGCGGCGCGGGCCGGCAAAACCCTGTGCCTCAACTGGCCGCTGTGGGCCGACGGCGGCATGAGTCCGCCGGCCGAGGCGGTGGCCCATCTGCAAGCCATCGGCATGACGCCGCTGCCGGCGGAATCGGGCTTCGATTTGCTGGCGCGGTCGCTGGCGCTGGATGCGGCTGTGGCGACGCCGCTGTACGGCCGTCCCGGCCTGATCGGCCGCTTGCGCTCCGCTGCCGCTCCGGCTCGGTCCGCCGCCGACGGCGCGCTGCCGGCCGGGACGGGTTTCCAGTACCTGCGCGACCTGCTGGCCGGCATCACCAAGCTGCCCCACGAACGCATCGAGCCGGATACGCCGTTCGAGGACATGGGCATCGATTCCATCGCCATCATGAAGCTGAACCGGCAAATGGAAGAGGACCTGGGGCCGGTGGCGAAGACCTTGTTTTTCGAGTACCGCACGCCCAACGCCCTGGCGGCCCACTTGGCGCGCATCAAATCGCACGAACTCGGCCGACGCTCTCCCAGTGACAGCGGCAACGCCGCCCCGGCCGCGCCGCATTCGTCGACGGCGAGCGCCGCCGAACGCGCCGTTCCCACGGAGTCCGGGGGAGCGGCGGACGCCATCGCCATCGTCGGCATGGCCGGCCTGTACCCCATGGCCGAAGACCTGGATGCGTTCTGGAACAATTTGCGCGAGGGCCGCGACTGCGTGCGGGAAATTCCGCCCCAGCGCTGGCCGCTGGAAGGGTTCTACGACCCGGACCGCGACCGGCCGGACACCGCCCATTGCAAATGGGGCGGCTTCATCGAGGACGCCGATTGCTTCGACGCGCGGTTTTTCGGCATCGCCCCCTTGGAGGCGGAAACCCTCGACCCGCAGGCGCGCAAATTCCTGGAAGTGTGCTGGAACGCCTTGGAAGACGCCGGTCTCGATCCCGACCGCATGTTCGACGGCCTGCCGGAGCGGGAACGGGCGCGGCGCGCCTGCGGCGTGTTCGTCGGCGTGATGTACGGCGACTACCAATTGTTCGGCCCGGAAGAAGCACAAAAAGGCAATTTGATCGGCCCCAACGCCGATTACTGGAACATCGCCAACCGCGTGTCCGCGTTCCTCGACCTGCACGGGCCGAGCCTGGCGGTGGACACCGCCTGCTCCTCGTCGCTGTCGGCCATCCACCTGGCCTGCCAGTCCATCCGCGGCGGCGACTGCGACATGGCGCTGGTCGGCGGCGTCAACCTGTGCCTGCATCCGCGCCGGCACTGGATCCTCAGCAAGGCGGGCATGGCGGCCTCGGACGGCCGTTGCCGCAGCTTCGGCGCCGGCGGCGACGGCTACGTGCCCGGCGAAGGCATCGGCGCGCTGGTGCTCAAGCCCTTGGCGCGGGCTCGCGCCGACGGCGACCGCGTCCTCGGCGTGATCCTCGGCAGCGCCCTCAATCACGGCGGCCGCACCAGCGGCTACACGGTGCCCAATCCGGTGGCGCAGGGCGATGCGGTGTCCATGGCTCTGGCCCGCGCCGGCGTCGATCCGGCCAGCCTGTCCTACATCGAAGCCCACGGCACCGGCACGCCCCTGGGCGATCCCATCGAAATCCGCGGCCTGGCCCGCGCTTTCGAGCAAGCCATGCCGGAAAACTGCGCCATCGGCTCGGTGAAATCCAATATCGGCCACCTGGAGTCGGCGGCGGGCATCGCCGGCCTGACCAAGGTGCTGCTGCAAATGCGCGAACGGCAACTGGTTCCCAGCCTGCACGCCGAATCGCCGAATCCGGGCCTCGATCTGGCCGGCACGGGCTTCCGCATCGTCACGCGGGGCGAACCCTGGCATAGCCCGCAGGGCGCTCCCTTGCGCGCCGGCATCAGTTCCTTCGGCGCCGGCGGGGCCAACGCCCACGTCATCCTCGAAGCCGGCGATGCGCCTGCAGATGAGGTGGCCGCCGACGCGCCGGAAAGCCGGGTTTTGCTGTTGTCGGCCCACGACCAGGAAGCCTTGCGCCGCCGCGCCCGGCAACTGGCCGAATTCTTGTTGTCGGCCGCCGGCCGCCGCCTATCCTTGCGCGACATCGCCCACACCTTGGCCGCCGGCCGCAAGCCGCTGGCCTGGCGTTTGGCCGTGCTGGGCGACGGCCGCGAAGAACTGGCCGCCGCCTTGCGCGGTTTCGCCGACGGCGCCGCCGGTGTGGCGGGCGTATACAGCGGCATGGCGGCCAAGCGCGCCGCTCCGGCCAGCGCCGCCACCGACCCGGCGGCGCTGGCCGAGGCCTGGGCGCAAGGCGCCGCGCCCCCCGTCATGCCGGGCCGGCGGGTAGGGTTGCCCGGCTATCCGTTCGCCAAGCGGCGTTTGTGGGTGAAGATAGCGCCGGCCGCGAACGATGCGGTTCGCGCCTTGCCGCACCCTGCGTCGCACCGTTTCGCCAGCGGCCAACCACCCTTGGCCGACCACAAAATCGGCGGACGCCGCCTGCTGCCGGGCGCCACCTCGCTGTGGCTGGCGCTGCAAGCGGCCGGTACGCCCTTGCGCGACGTCGCCTGGCCGGTGCCGGGCATCGCGCCGGCCGACGGCGAACTGGAGGTGCGGGTCGAACGGGACGGCGAGCGTGTCGCCGTGCGCGCAGCCGACGGCGCTTGCTTGCTGCAAGCCCGCGCCGCTTCCGCCGCAAGCCCGGCGTCCCCGCCGCCGAATATCGAGACCCTGGCCGCCGCCTGCCCGGAAACGCTGGACGGCCCGGCCGTCTATGCGGCCTTGGCCCTGGCCGGGGCCGAGTACGGCCCGTCCCTGCGGGGGCTGCGGGAGGTGCGGCGCGGCGACGGTGTCTGCCTGGCTAGCCTCGAGCCGGGCATGACGCCGGACGCGGTGCTGGACGCGGCTTTCCAGCTTTGCTTCGCCCTGATTCCCGACCGCCTGGCCGGCGCGGCCCTGCTGCCGGCCGGCATCGGCGGCATCGCCGTTGCCGGCGCGCTGGAAAGCGCGAGCCGCCTGGCGGCGCGGCGCTGCGACGGCGGGAACGGCCAGGGTATCGCGGTGGATTTCCACCTGTTGGACGACGACGGCGCGGCGGTGGCCTGGATCGAGGATTTCCGCGCCACCGCGCCGGGCCAGTCGGCCGACTCGGCCGATGAGCCGCCTTTGCGTGTGTTGCGGCCGGAATGGACTCCCATCGCCGCGCCGCTCGATGATTGGACGCCACGCCGCGCCTGGGTGCTGGCGGAGCGGCCGGGCGATGCGGTGGCCCAGTCCCTGGCGACCGCCTGGGGCGCGGCCAGCGGCGATTTGGCGCAGGTGCCGGCCGGCACGCCGGACGCGGTGGCCATCGTGCTGGGCGGGACGCCCGGCGATTTGCCGGGCGAGGCGCTGCGCACCGGCTATTTGCTGGAAAGCCTGCTGCAACTGCTGCGCGGCTGGGCCGCCGCCGAACGGCCGCCAGCCGTTTTGCTGCTGACCCGCGAGGCGCACGCCGGGTCGGGCGCCGGCGGTGCCGCGGCAGCCGCCTTCCTGCGCTCCGCCGCCAGGGAGCGCAGCGACTGGCGCGCCGTCGCCTTGGACTTGCCCGCCGCCGTTTGGGAAGAGGCGGCCCAGGGCCGGCCGCTGCCGGCGGCTGTATTGCACGGCCTGCCGCGCGAGGCCGGCGGCGAGGCCGTGCCGCCGGAACGCCTGTGGCGCGACGGCTTGCTGATGCAGCGGGTGCTGGCGCCGCTGGAATTGCCGCCGGCCGCGTCGCCCTGGCGCGACGGCGACGTGCTGCTGGTCGCCGGTTCCGGCGGACTGGGCGGCTTGCTGGCGCGCCACGCCGCCGCGCGCGCCCGCGTGTCCGTGGCCTTCGTCGGCCGCGCTCCCCAGCCCAATCCGGCCACCGAGCAAGCGCTGCAGGCATTGCGGGCGCAAGGCCGGCCCGCCTGCTATCTGCAAGCGGACCTGGCCGACGCGGCGGCGGTTTCGTCGGCCGTGGCGCAAGCCGAGGCCCAATTGGGTCCCATCGCCTGGCTGGCCCATACCGCCCTGGTGATGGGCGACGCGCCGCTGGCCGAACTCACCCCGGACACCCTGCTGCGCGTGCTGGCGCCGAAAAGCGTCGGACTGGCCAATCTGGCGGCGGCCTGCCGGCCCGCGCGCGGCCTGCTGCTGTTTTCCTCCAGCAACGCCCTCACCGCCAATCCGGGCCAGGCGGCGTATGCCGCCGCCAGCGCCTTCGTCGATGCGGCGGCGCAGGGCCTGCCGTATCCGGTGCACGTGTTCGACTGGGGCTACTGGGGCGAAACGGGTGCGGTGGCCGATGCCGCCCACCAGGCCCATCTGGCCCGCCTCGGCGTGCTGCCGATCCGCGACCAGGAAGGGCTGGAGGCCCTGGAGCGGGTGGTCGTTGCGGGACTGCCGCGCGCCGCCGTGCTGCGGGTGGCCGAGCGGTTGTTGAGCCCCATGGGCATCGACACCGGCCGTGCCGTGCAATGGCGCGCCGACGCGCCGAAGCAGTTGGCCGAATCCGCCCGCCAAGCCGCCACGGCGGTGCAGCAGGCCGCGGAGCGTTTTGCCGATCCCGACCTGGACAGCCTCAACGCTTATGCGGCCCGGCGTTTGTGGCAGGCGCTGGACGAACTGGGCGTGCCTTTGGCCGCCGGCAGCGCGCTGGACGGCGCGGCGTTGGCGGACAAGCTGGGCGCCAACGCCGACTACCGGCCGCTGATGGCGGCGCTGGCGGAATTGCTGCAGCGGGCCGGCCTGCTGGACGGGGCGGGGCGGTCCAAGGGCGCGGCGGTGGGTGACGTGGCGGCCGAACGCGCCCGCTTGGAGCGGGACGCGCCGGCCGCCGCGCCCACTCTGGCCCTGCTGGAAACCTGCATGGGCGCTTTGGGCGACGTGGTGGCGGGACGCCGCGACGCGGCTTCGGTGCTGTTCCAGGGCGGCGACGCGGCGGCGGTGGCGGCCCTCTACCAGGGCAATCCGGTGGTGGACCACTTCCAGAAGCTGGCGGCCGCCGCCGTGGCCGGCGCGGTGCGCGCCCTGCCGGAGCGTTCCGCGCAAAATCCCGTGCGCATCCTGGAGGTGGGCGCCGGCACCGGCGGCACCAGCGGCTTCGTGTTGGACGCGCTGGCCGAACTGGACGGCTGGCACTACCGCCTCACCGACCTTAGCGCCGGCTTGGCGGCGGCCACCGCCGAGCGTCTCGACCCGCAGCGCCTGCGTTTGGAATCGGGGCGCTTGGACGTGACCCTGCCGCTGGGGCCGCAGGGCGTGGCACCGGGCAGCGTCGACGTGCTGGTGGCGGCCAACGTGCTGCACGCCACGCCGGATTTGCTGGAGGTGCTGGCCAATCTGAAGGAAGCCCTGGCCCCCGGCGGCTTGCTGGTGCTCAACGAGGCCACCAGCCGCCAAGACGTCAACACGCTCACCTTCGGCCTGACGCCGGGCTGGTGGGCGTTCCGCGACGCCGAACGGCGCTGCCCGCACGGCCCGCTGCTGGACCCGGCGCGCTGGAACCAGGCGCTGGCGGAGGCGGGCTTCAGCGTCGCCGCCGGTTTCGGTCTGCCGCTGGCTAGGGGCGGCGAGCATCCGTTGCAGAGCGTCATCGCCGCCGTCGCCGACGGCTTCGCCCCGGCTCCGGGTCGCCGCGCCCGGCCCGCGCCGGCCGTTTCCCGCGCCGCGCCGCCGTCGTCGCCAGCCGCCGTCGCGGCCGATCTGTCCGAACTGGAGCAGTCGTTGCGCCGCCTGATCGCCGAAACGCTGCGCTTGGAAGCGGACGAATTGGGCGTCGACGACAGTTTCGCCGACCACGGCGCCGATTCCATCCTCAGCGTGGAACTGGTGCGCCGCCTCAACGCCGCCTACGCCATCGATTTGAAGAGCACCGCGCTGTTCAATTATTCGACCGTGCGCGAGTTGGCCGGCTACATGGCGCGGGAACACGGCGTCGCCGCCGCGCCACCGACGAGCGGGAGCGATGGCGGCAAGCGGCGCGCCAAGCGCTTGCTGGAAGTCATCAACCGCCGCCGCGAAGCCGCGCCGGTCAACCGGGAAGCCGAATTCTGGAGTCGCCAGGGCGGCGACGTCCCGGCGGAAACGGCGTCCGCGCCGGTTACGGCCGACCTGGATGAGGTATTGTCGCGCTTGGAACGCGGAGAAATCAGCGTTGCCGAAGCCTTGGAGTTGAATTATGCCGATGAATGAACGGGATCGTCCTTTCGCCGCCACCTTCGCCCCCGGGCTGTTCGCCGGGCGCACCGTGCTGATCACCGGGGGAGGCGGCACCATCAACCGCGGCATCGGCCGCGGATTCGCCAGCCTGGGCGCGCAAGTGGCGCTGTTGGGCCGCACCGCCGCCACCCTGGAGGACGCCGCGCGGGAGCTTGCCGCCTATGGCGGGCGGGTGTTGCCGCTGGTGGCCGATGTGGAGCGCATCGACACCTTGGAAGCCGCCTGCCGCCGCTGCGAGGAGGAGCTTGGCCCCATCGACGTGTTGGTGTTGGGCGCCGCGGCGAATTTTCCGGCCCCCGCCGAGCAGATGAGCGCGTCGGGCTTTTCCAAGGTGATCGACGTGGATCTGAAAGGCTCGTTCAACGCCGCCCGCGCCGCTTTTTCCCAATTGAAGAGAACCCGCGGCTCGATCATTTTCGTCTCGGCCACCAATTCGCTGATGCCTTTCGCTTTCCAATGCCACGTGGGCGCCGCCAAGGCCGGCATGGACAGCCTGATGCGCGGCCTGGCGCTGGAATGGGGCCCGCACGGCATCCGCTGCAACAGCGTATTGCCGGGCCCCATCGAGGAAACCGAAGGCCTGGGCCGGCTGCTGACCCAGGAAGACGTGGAAACCCTGCGCGATTACGTGCCCATCGGCCGCTTCGGCACGGTGGAGGACGTGGCGGCGGTGGCGCTGTTCCTCGCTTCGCCGGCGGCTTCGCTGCTCACCGGCGTGGCGTTGATCGCCGACGGCGGCCAGGCGTTTTCCGGCTCGGCGATGGTGGCGGAAGTGATGGCGAATCCCTAACGGGCGGGGGGATGGGGCGTTCCCTCGGAGCGGGGGAACGGGCCTGTGCGGGATCGATAAAACGGAATAACCAAGAATAATTTCAGGGTGTCTTATATGGCCGGCATCAATCTTCAAACGGAATCCACCGCCGCGCGTATCCGCGCCGCGGTGTTCAGCATGGTTGCCGAAGGCCGCTTGAACGCCGCCGAGGCCAAACGCTTGCTGGCCAAGGCCGAACCCGCCGCCGACGCCGACGTCCAGCCCATCGCGGTGATCGGCATGGCCGGCCGTTTCGGCGCCGGCGACTGCCTGGACGACTATTGGCGGATGATAGCGGCCGGCGAGCACTGCATCCGCCCCATCCCGGCAGGGCGCTGGAGCGACGGCGGCCAGGGCACGCCGGGTGGTTTCCTGGAGAACCCCAGCCTGTTTGATCCCTTGTTTTTCAAAATCGCCCCCAGCGAAGCCGGCTTGATGGACCCGCAGCAGCGGCTGTTTCTGGAAACCGCTTGGTTTGCCCTGGAGGATGCGGCGTTGAGCGATCGCGCCCTGGCCGGCAGCGCTTGCGGCGTTTTCGTCGGCGTCGGCGCCGGGGATTACGGCCGGCGTTTGGAAGCGGCCGGCGTGGCCGACGCGCCGTTGGCGCTGATGGGCAACGTGGCGTCCATCCTGGCGGCGCGCATCGCTTATTTGCTGGACTTGAAAGGCCCGGCCCTGGCGGTGGATACGGCGTGTTCCTCCTCCCTGGTGGCGGTGCACCTGGCGTGCGAATCCCTGCGCCGGGCCGAATGCGACCTGGCGGTGGCGGGCGGGGTTTGCGTCATCAATTCCGGGCGTTTCGTGGCGGCCATGTCGCAGGCCGGCATGATTTCCCCCTCCGGCCGCTGCCACGCTTTCGACAGCCGCGCCGACGGTTTCGTGTGCGGCGAAGGCGCCGGCGCAGTGGTGCTGAAGCGGCTCGACCGGGCGCTGGCCGACGGCGATCCGATCCACGGCGTGATCGTCGGCGACGGCATGAACCAGGACGGCCGCACCAACGGCATCACCGCGCCCAGTGCGCCGTCCCAGGAAGCGTTGGAACGCGCCGTGCAGCGGCGCTTCGGCATCGATCCCGCCGCCGTCGGCTACATCGAAACCCACGGCACCGGCACGCCCCTGGGCGATCCCATCGAGGTGGAAGCCCTGGCTCGGGCGTTTGCCGCCCGGCCGGCGCACCTGCCGAAAATCCCCCTGGGTTCGGTCAAGGCCAATATCGGCCATGCCCTCACGGCGGCGGGCGTCGCCGGCCTGCTCAAGGTGTTGCTGATGTTGCGCAACGGGCGGATTCCGCCCAGTGCCGATTTCCGCGATGCCAACCCGCGCTTGAACCTGGAAGGCACGCCGTTCCGCATCGCCGTGTCCGGCGAGCCGTGGCAAGCCGCCGCCGGCGGGCGGCGCATGGCGACGGTCAGTTCCTTCGGCTTTTCCGGCACCAACGCCCACATCGTGGTGGCGGAAGCTCCCCGCGTGCCGGAACGGGATGCGCCGCGCGGCGCTTTTTGGCTGCTGTTGTCGGCGCGCGACGGCGGCGCCCTGGCGCGGCGGGCCGGCGATTTGGCCCGGCATTGGCGGCGCTGCGCCGACCTGCGGTTGGACGACGTGGCGTGGACCTTGGCGATGGGCAAGAACGCGCAAGCCAGCCGGGCCGCTTTCCGCGCGGAAAGCCGGGAGCAGGCCCTGGCGCGGCTGGACCAGCTCGCCGGCGGCGCGAACCCGCCGGCGGAAGCCCTGCCGGAAGCGCTGCAAGCCTGGCTGGCGGGAGGCCATCCCGATTTGAGCGTCTTGTTCGCCGAACCCTGGCCGCGCCGGGTGGCGCTGCCCAACCTGCCGCTGCAGCCGGTGGTTTGCGAGCCTTTGGCGCCCGTGGTGGATTCCGCCGCGTTTTCTCCAGCGCCGATGGCGGCGTCCGCCGTCGAAACCTCCTGGCAGGCGCCGATTCTCCAGGCGGCCGAACCGTTGCGCGCCGCGCCGGACGAGGCGTTGTTGGCCGACGGCGAGGCGTTTGCGCGAGTGGAGGACTGGGCGCGCAAAGCGGCCAGCGCGGCGCTGCTGCAAGCGGGCATCCTGGCAGGCTCCCGCAAGGTCGTCACCCGTGCCGCCTTGGCGCGCGATTTCGGCGTGACGGCGCAGCGGCGCGGTTTGTTCGACGCGGTGCTGCCGATACTGGAGCGTTACGGCTTGCTACGCATCGAGGGCGATTTGCTGCGCTTGGCGGCCGCCGCGCCCGCCGGCCTGGACGACGGGCCGTTGCGCCGGGAGCAGGCGGCGCTGCGGCAAAACCAGCCCGCCACGGCGGCCTTCCTGGACTTGTTGGAACGCACTACCGCCGCCTTGCCGGCCGTGCTGCGCGGCGCCGACGGCAACGCGGTGCTGTTCCCGGAAGGGCGGCTGGACCTGGTGGGCGCCATTTACAAAGGCAACCGCCTGGCCGATCACTTCAATCGGTTGATGGCCGCGTGCGTGGCGGCGCTGGCGCGCCGGCACCTGGACAGCGGGAACGGCCCGCTGCACATCCTGGAAATCGGCGCCGGCACCGGCGGCGCCACCAGCGCCATCTTGCAGGCGTTGCGGCCTTTCGGCGGGCAAGTCCGCTACGTGTACAGCGATGTTTCCCTCGGCTTCCTCAAGCACGGCCGCGACGCTTTCGGCGACGCGGTGGAGCCGGCGTTGTTCGACGCCACCCGGCCCGGCGAGCCGCAGGGTTTCGCTAGCGGCGCTTTCCACATCGCGGTGGCTTCCAACGTGCTGCACGCGGTGCCGGACCTGGGCGAGAGCCTCGGCTACGTGTGGCGGCTGTTGGCGCCGGGCGGCGCGCTGGTTCTCAACGAAGTGACCGCGGTGCAGGATTTCGCCACGCTCACGTTCGGCCTCACCGAGGGCTGGTGGGCGTTCCGCGACGCCAATCGCCGCTTGCCGGGCGCGCCCCTGGCCGATCCGGCCCGCTGGCGGACGGCGCTGGCCGAGGCCGGCTTCCCGGAAATGTTGGCCTTGGGGCTGTCCGAACAGGAACCGCACGGCCAGGCCATATTGCTGGCGCGGCGCGACGGCCGGCCGGCCGAGCCGGTTGCCGTGGGCCAGCGCGTTACGCTGCCGGCGCCGGCCGGCACGGTCGCCGCCACGGCGTCGTCCCCGGCGTCCCTCGAAGCGGCGATCCGGGAGGAGGCTGGCCAAACCCTGGGCATGGCCGCCGCCGCCATCGACCCGCTGGGCCGCTTCATGGACTACGGCGTGGACTCGATCCTCGGCCTGGATTTGATCAATCGCCTGAACCGCCGCTACGGCCTGAGCCTGAGCCCGACCGTGGTGTTCGAACAGCCGACGGTGCGGGATTTGGCGCGGCATTTGGCAGAGGAACACGGGGTGCGGACGCCGGCCGACGGGGCGGGGCGCGTCGAGGCCGCGTGCCCACGCGGCGCGACGGTGCCGGGGGGCGGGAGTTCCGACGACCCCATCGCCGTCATCGGCATGGCCGGACGCTTCGCCGCCGCCGACAACCTGGAAGCTTTTCACGCCCTGTTGGCCGAGGGCCGCAGCGGCATCATCGCCGCGCGCGATCGGCTGGGCATCGACCCGGACAATCCGCCGGAGCACCTGCGCTGGGCGGCGCCGTATTTGCGCTGGGGCGGGCTGCTGCGCAACATCGACCTGTTCGATCCGATGTTCTTCCGCATTTCCGGCCGCGAGGCGGAGCTGACCGACCCGCAGCACCGCGTATTCCTCACCGAGGTTTGGCGCGCCTTGGAGGATGCCGGATACGCCGGCGCCGCCATGGAAGGGGCGGACTGCGGCATTTTCGTCGGCTGCCACGGCGGCGACTACACCCACCTGATGGCGGAAGCCGGCGTGGTGCCGGACGCCTTTGCCTTCACCGGCAACGCCGCTTCCATCCTGGCGGCGCGCATCGCGTATTTGCTGGACTTGAAAGGCCCGGCCCTGGCGGTGGATACGGCGTGTTCCTCGTCCCTGGTGGCGGTGCACCTGGCGTGCCAGGCGCTCAGGGCGGGCGAATGCGAAATGGCCATCGCCGGCGGCGTGTTCATCAACACCACGGTGGGCTTCAACACGGCGGCGGCCAGCGCCGGCATGCTGTCGCCGCAGGGGCGCTGCGCCGCGTTCGACGCCGACGCCGACGGCTTCGTGCCGGGCGAGGGCAGCGGCGCGGTGCTGCTGAAGCCGCTGTCCCGCGCCTTGGCGGACGGCGACGGCGTCATCGCCGTCATCGCCGGTTCCGCCACCAACCAGGACGGCAAAACCAACGGCATCACCGCGCCCAACGCCGCCTCCCAGGCGGCGCTGATCCGCAAGGCGCTGCAACGGGCCGGGGTGCAGCCCGCCCAAGTGGGCTATGTGGAAACCCATGGCACCGGCACCCGCTTGGGCGATCCCATCGAAATCGAAGGATTGATGCGGGGATTCGCCGACGGCACGGCGGCGCCGGGATCTTGCTTGTTGGGTTCGGTGAAGAGCAATGTCGGCCACGCCGCCCATGCGGCGGGCATCGCCGGGCTGCTCAAGGTGCTGTTGTCGTTCCGCCACGGCGAACTGTACCCGTCGCTGCATTTCCGTGCGCCCAATCCGGTGCTGCGCCTGGAACGGACGCCCTTCGCCGTCAACACCCAATACCGCGCCTGGCCCCGCCCCGCCGGCGGGCGGCGGATCGCCGGGGTGAGCTCCTTCGGGTTTTCCGGCACCAATTGCCACATCGTGCTGGCCGATCCGCCGGACGCCGCGCCGGCGGCGGCGCCGGCCGAACCGGGCGCTTTGATCGCGCTATCGGCCCGCTCCCCCGCCGCGCTGGAGCGCCGCCGCCGGGATCTGGCCCAGTGGCTGGCCGCCCACGGCGAGGCGCGGCTGGCGGATATCGCGTTCACTTTGGGCGTGGGCCGCAGCCACCACGAGCAGCGTTGGGCGACGACGGTCGCCCATTTAGACGGCCTGCGCGACGCCTTGGCGGGGCGAGAAACGCCCGCGGCGGACTTGCCGCCGGCGCGCGGCGTCGAGTTGCGGGCAGCGGAACGGCTATACCTCGCCGGCGAGCTGCCGGATTTCGCCGCGCTGCACCGGGGCGGACGGCGCATTCCTTTGCCGACTTATCCTTTCGAGGAGCGTTCCTATTGGCTGAGCGCGCCGGAACAGCTGCCGGCTGCGGCGCCGCCGTCCCCGCAGGCGCCGCGCTCGGCCTTGCCGACGCTGCTGGCGCCGGTGTGGGAAGTCTGCGCCGCTGCGCCGCCGCAGCCGCTGCCCGGCCGCGTTTGCCTGGCCGGCGATGCGGCCGGGGCTAGCGCTGCCGCCGATGCGTTGCGCGCCCTCGGCGTGGAGGCGGTCGTATTGGCCGACGCGGGCGGCGAGCCGCCGGCCGACGCCGCCGCGCTGTTCCTGTTCGCCGCGCCGGCCGGCACGGCCGCCGCCGTGCTGGCGCCGCTGTTCGACGCCCTGCGGGCCATGCTCGCCCGGCCGGGCCGGTCCATGCCCCTGGTTCACGTCCACGACGGCTCGCCCTTGGCGGCGGCGGCGGTGGCGGCCGGGCCGTCCCTGCGCTTCGCCGCCGACGGTTTGGAGCTGCGCTCCCTGGCGTTGCCGGCGGGTATTTCCGGGCCGGATATGGCCCGTTGCCTGTTGGCCGAATTGGCGGCGACCGAGCGGGAAGCGGCCGTCGACGGCCACGGCCAGCGCCGGGTGCGGCGCTTAAGCCGCATCGCGTTGAACGCCGCGGCGGAGCCGGAGTCCGGCGGCGTCTGGCTGATCAGCGGCGGACTCGGCGGACTGGGACCGCAGCTGGCGCGCCACTTGGCCATGGTGCGCGGCGCGCGCATCGGTTTGCTGGGCCGGTCGCCGCTGCAGGGGGAAAAGGCCGTGCAACTGGCCGCCTTGCGCGCCGACGGCGTGCAGGCCCATTACGCCCAGGCCGATGTGGCCGATGCGGAGAGCCTGGGCCGAGCCGTCGCCGAAATCGAAGGCGTGCTGGGGCCCATCAGCCACGTCATCCACGCCGCCGGCGCGCCCAGCGAGCGCGCCCTGGCGCAAAGCCGCTGGGAGGATATGGCGAAAACTTTTTCCGGCAAGCTCGACGGCGCGCGGGTGTTGGATCAGGTGCTGGCGGAACGGCCGTTGCGGGCTTTCGTGCTGTTTTCCTCCCTCGCCGCCCAATTGGGCGACTTCGGCCAGTGCGATTATGCGGTGGCCAACGCCTACCTCGGCCGCTTCGCCGAATGGCGCAACGGCGAAGCGGCGGCGGGCCGTCGCCACGGCCGAGCCTTGGCTATCGATTGGCCCATCTGGGAAGGCGGCCACGCCGCCTTGGGCAGCGAAGGCAGCGAACTGTTCGGCAAGGCCCTGGGCATTCGTATGCTGGCGCGGGAGTCGGGCTTGGCGGTAATGGACTTGGCTCTCAGGGCGGCGGACGCCCCGGCGGAGATTTTGGTGATGACGGGCAATGACAATGAAATCGCGCGCTTGGTCGGCGCGCCGGTGGGGGAGGCGGCTGGAGTGAAGGACACGGCCTCGGAAGGCGCGGCAATGACGCCGGCAATGCCCTTGTCGCCGGGTGGCGGCTCCGCCGCTGCGGCGGCCGCCGTTCCCGGCCGGAACGGCGGGTGGGAAGCGAAGCCTGGCTCGGCGATATCGACCGTCGCCAGCCAGGCCCTGCCCGGCATGGACGCGCTTCGAACCGAACTGGCCGGCATGATCGGTCGCCTGCTCAAGCTCGACCCGGCCGCTTTGCCGCCTTCGGCCGGCTTCGGGGATTTCGGCTTCGACTCCATCGCCCTCAAGGAGTTCGCCGGGCTGTTGTCCCGACGCTACGGCATCGCCCTTTCGCCGGCGGTGTTTTTCGCCCACGGCAGCATCGACGCCCTGTCCGCCCACTTGCGCGACACCTATCCCGACGCCTTGCGCGGCGAGGCGCGAACGCCGGCCGAGGCGGTTCCGCCCGCTGCGGTGCCGGCGCCCGCCGCCGCGCCTGTTGCTCCAACCGCTGGAGACGATCGCGCGGTGGCGGTGATCGGCATGGCCGGGCGTTTTCCCGGCGCGCCGGACGTGGACGCATTCTGGCGTCTCATCGAGGCTGGCCGAATCAGCGTGGGTGCTATGCCGGACAGCCGGCGCCGCCTGCTGGGCCTGGCGGCGGACGGCGCCGCCGCCATGGGCGGATTCATCGACGACATCGAATACTTCGACCCGGCGTTTTTCCGCATGTCGCGCCGCGAAGCGGTGCACATGGACCCGCAGCACCGCTTGGCCTTGGCCTTGTCCTGGAGCGCCCTGGAAGACGCCGGCATCGCGCCGCCGAGCCTGGCTGGCCGTCCTGTCGGCGTATTTTTCGGCCAGCAGGTCAGCGGCTACACCGCTTTGCTGCGCGACGCCGCGCCGGAAGCCATGGCCCAGGCGGCCCTGGGCAACGTCAATGCGCTGATGCCCAATCGCATTTCCTACCAACTGGATTTGCGCGGCCCCAGCGAGTCGGTGGATACCGCCTGTTCCTCGGCGCTGGTCGCGGTGCACCGCGCGGTGCGGGCGCTGCGCTCCGGCGAGTGCGAGCTGGCGCTGGCCGGCGCCACCAGCTTGCTGCTGGACATGAAGGACTTGGAGTCCACGCAAAGCCTGGGTGTGTTGTCGCCGGACGGCCGCTGCCATACCTTCGACGCCCGCGCCAACGGCTATGTGAAAGGCGAGGGCGCCGGCGTGCTGGTGTTGAAATCCCTCAATCGCGCCCTGGCCGACGGCGACCCGATCCACGCCGTCATTCGCGGCACGGCGGTCAACCACGGCGGCCGGGCGCAATCCCTCACCGCGCCCAACTCCCAGGCGCAGCGGGACTTGATCCACGCCGCCCTGGCCGATGCCGGCGTCGGCGCCGGCAGCATCGGTTATGTGGAAGCCCACGGCACCGGCACCGAACTGGGCGACCCGGTGGAGATCGAGGCGCTCAAGGCCGCTTTCGCCGGCTTGGCGGCCGACGGCGTCGCCCTGGGGGCGGTCAAAGCCAACATCGGCCATTTGGAACCGGCCTCCGGCATGGCCGGCTTGTTCAAGGCCATCCTGGCGCTGCGCCACCGCGTCGTGCCGCCCCTGGCCGATTTGCAAACGGTGAATCCCTACATCGATTTGGCCGGGTCGCCTTTCCACCTGCCGCGCGAGGCCGCCGCTTGGCCGGCCGCCGCCGCGCCGCGCCGCGCCGGCGTCAGCGCTTTCGGTTTCGGCGGCGCCAACGCTCACGCCGTCGTGGAAGAGGCGCCGGAGGCCCCCGCGTCTTGCCACGGCGACGGCGCCGCCTTGTTGCTGCTGTCGGCGCCGGAGACCGCCTTGCTCGCTCTCTACGCGCGCCGTTTGGCCGAACGCCTGGCGGAGGAAGATGCGCCGGCGCTGCCGGAGGCGGCCCACACCTTGATGTGCGGACGCGCGGCGCTGGCGGCCCGCGCCGCCCTGCCGGCCATGGACCGGGACGGCGCCGTGCAGGCGCTGTACGCCTTGGCCGAGCACATCGAAAAGGACGCGCCCAAGCCCGCCGGCATGCTGCTGGGCGAGGTGCGGGACGGCGAATCGCCGTTCAGCCTGGGCGAGGAGGCGGAAGACCAGGATTTCTTCGCCCGCTTGGTGGCCGCCGGCAATATCGGCCGGTTGGCGCGCTTCTGGGTGAGCGGGGTGGAGGTCGATTGGCCGCTGATCGCCGCCGGCCTGGCCGCCGGGAAGCGCATGCGCCGCGTGCATCTACCGGGCGTGCCGATGCGGCGGCAGCGCTGCTGGGTGGAGTCGGGCGTCGGTTCGCCCGCCGGGAGCCCGCGGCCGGAGGCGGCTTCGTCGTCCTATCTCCCGTCGGCAGAAAGCCGCCCGGAGGACGGGACGGGGGAGAGCGCCCGCGCGGAAGACGTTTTTGCCGCGCCCGCCGCCCCAATCGTCGTGGACGCGGCCACGGCGCGCGCCGCCGGCCCTGCGTCCACGGCGGCCCAGGTCGCTCAGGTCGCCGAGCGCATACGCGCCATCGTCGCCGCCGCTTTGTACGTATCGCCGGACGAGTTGGACGAGCAGGCCCGTTTCATGGACCTGGGCCTGGATTCCATCCTGGCGGTGGAGGTGGCCGGCGCCGTCAATGCCGCTTTCGGCCTGCAAATGCAGGCGACGCGGCTCTACGATTATCCCTCCGTGGCCGATTTGGCCGCTTACGTGGCGGCTAGCCTGGGCCAGCCGGCCGCTGCCGCCGTCTCCGCCCCGGTTCGACCGCCGGCGCCCGCCGTCGCGGTGGCGTCCGAGACGCCGGCGGCGTCGGGCCAAATCGAGGCCGCCGTCCGCCGCATACTGGCCGCGGCGCTGTATATCGACCAGGAGGACTTGGACGACCAGGCCGGTTTCGCCGACTTGGGGCTGGATTCCATCCTGGCGGTGGAAGTGGCGAACAAATTGAACAGCGAACTGGGCACCGATCTGCAGGCCACGCGCTTGTACGATTTCCCCACGGTGCGGGCGCTGGCGGCCCACCTGGCCAGCCGCCGGCCGCCGGAGGCGCGTTCGCTCCAGGACGGCGGCGAGCCTTTATGCGACGCGGTATTGGAATTCCTGTGCGCCCGCGTGGCGGAAGCCCTGGGCGTGGACAGCGCCGCCGTCGATACGGCCATGCCCTTGGACCGCCTAGCCATCGGGCCGGAGCAGGCCGCGCGCATCTTGGACGCTATCGCCCAGCGGTTCGGCCGCCGCCTGGACGGCGCCGAAGTCGGCGCTTGCCGCGACTTGGCGGCGGTGGCGGATTTGCTGCGGCGCGGCGGCGCGGCGGCGCCGGTCGACTCGTCGGCCAAGGGCAACCCGGCCGCGGCAGCCGTGCCGATGGCCGCCGCGGCGCCACTGGTCGCGGCGTCGGCAGCGGAAGACGGTGCGCCCGTGGCGCGGTTGCGCGCCGAGCTGGCCGCGCTGTTGCTGGTGCCGGCGGAGAGCGTGGAAACTGGCCTGCCCCTGACGGATTTGGGGCTGGATTTGGTGTCCGCCGAGGAACTGGCCGAGCGTTTGCGCAAGGTTTTCGGCCCGCAGGCGCCGGACGCGCGGGCCTTGCTGGCGGCGGCCAGCCTGGATGCCCTGGCGGCGCGGCTGGCCGCGCCGGCCGCCGCTAGCGCCCATGCCGCCGCTAGCGCCCATGCCGTCCATGCCGTCCATGCCGTCCATGCCGTCCATGCCGCCCATGCCGCCCATGCCGCCCAGCCGGTCGCCGCGTCCGGCGGCGCCGAGCCGGTGGAGGTCGCCGTGATCGGCATCGCCTGCCGTTATCCGGGCGCGCCGGACAAGGACGCTTTCTGGCGGCTGTTGCGGGAAGGCCGCAGCGGCATCACGCGGGTGCCGGCGGAGCGCTGGGATCCCGCCGCGCACCTGGCCGGGCTGTCCCGGCCCGAGCAGCGCGAGGCGGTGCAATGGGGCGGCTTCGTGGACGGCGTGGACCGCTTCGATCCGCTGTTCTTCAATTTGTCGCCGCGGGAAGCGGAATTGATGGATCCGCAGCAACGGCTGTTCCTGGAAGAAGCCTGGCACGCTTTTGAGGATGCCGGTCTGTCCGATGTCCATCTCAAAGGCGCCCGTTGCGGTGTTTTCATCGGCGCGGGGCAGGGCGATTACAGCCGCCACCTGCCCATGGACGACCCGGCCCAGGTGACGGGCCAGTTGCTGCTGGGCAACACGGCCAGCATCCTGGTGTCGCGCATTGCTTATCTGTTGGACCTGCGCGGGCCGGCGGTGGCGCTGGACACGGCCTGTTCTTCGTCCCTGGTGGCGGCCGAAATGGGCTTCCGCGCCATCCGCGAGGGCAGTTGCGACTTGGCCCTGGTGGGCGGCGTCAATCTGATGACCACGCCGCAGATGCACGTGATGACCGCCGCTTCCGGCATGTTGGCGCCCGATGGCCGCTGCCGCACGTTCGACGACGCGGCGTCCGGTTTCGTGCCCGGCGAGGGCGTTGGTTTGTTGGTGCTGCGCCGGCTCGACCAGGCGCTGGCCGGCGGCGACCGCGTTTACGGCGTGATTCGCGCCGCCGGCACCAACCAGGACGGCAAAACCAGCGGCATCACCGCGCCCAGTTCCCTTTCCCAGGAGACGCTGGAGCTGGACGTGTGGCGGCGCTTCGGCATCGATCCGGCCGGATTCGGCTACATCGAAGCCCACGGCACCGGCACGCGGTTGGGCGATCCCATTGAAATAGAAGCGCTCAGCCGCGCTTTCGCCGCCCACACCCAGCGGCGCCAGGACTGCCCCATCGGCTCGGTGAAGACCAATATCGGTCATACCCTGGCCTCGGCGGGAGTGGCCGGCCTGATCAAAACCTTGCTGGCGCTGCACCGGCGCGAAATTCCGCCGTCGCTGAACTTTTCGACGCCGAATCGGCACATCGATTTCGCGCAAACGCCGTTTACCGTGCCGACCCAGGCCCTGCCTTGGCGGGAAAAGCGGCTGGCGGCGGTGAGCGCTTTCGGCTTCAGCGGCACCAATGCCCACGTCGTGCTGGCGGCCGCGCCGCCGTCGCCGCCCAGGGCGGGCGGCGAACCCCCGGCCGGCCACGAGCTGTTCGTCCTGACGGCGCGCGACAACGCCGGCTTGGCGCGGCAGGCCGCCCGCCTGGCGGCGTTTCTGCAGGCGGACGGACGATCCCTTCACCCGAAGGATGTGGCCCATACCCTGGCGCTGCGGCGCAGCCATTTGGAACAGCGTTTGGCGGTCTGCGCCGACGATGTGCAAGGCTTGGCGGACGCCCTGCAGGCCTACGCCGAAGGGCGCGGCGACGGCCGTTTGATTGGCCCGGCCAAGCGCCGCCGCGATCCGACGCCGGTCGATGCGGATCTCCTGCGGAGCGCCGCCAGTCGGCCGCAGGCGTTGGCGGAAGCCGGCCGGTTATGGACGGAGGGCAGCGAGCTGCCCTGGCAGGCCTTGCTGGGCGGAGGCGCGTTCGTCGATTTGCCCGGCACGGTGTTCGCCGGCATGCGCTGCTGGGTGGACCATAGCGCTCCGGACGGCGCGCAACGCGCTCCCGAGCTTGACGGCGGCCCGGCCGCAGCGCCCGCGCCGCGCGCCATCGCCGCTGCTGCGGTGGCTCCGCACGCGTCCGTTCTGTCCGGTGACGCGGAGGTTTTGCGTTTGACCGCCGAGATGCCGGTCATGGCCAATCACCGCGTGCTCGGCCGGCCGCTGTTGCCCGGCATGGCCGGCTTGGCTTGGTTCCACGCCGAAGCGCGCCGGCGCGGTTACCGGGGGCAGTTAAGCAACCTGGCTTGGCGGTTGCCGGTCGAAGCGCCCGCCCTGTTGCGCCTGGAGGCGGAAGAAGGCGCGGGCGAGCTGCTGCTGCAACTGCGCGACGGCGAAGGGCGCGTCGTCGCCCGCGTCCAGGCGCGGCGCGGCGCTAAGCCGCAGCCCCTGCCGGTGGAGTTGGCCACGGTTCGCGCCGATTGCCGCACGGCGGTGGCGCCGGAAACCATTTATCGGCGCTTGGAGGCGGGCGGCGTGCAACACGGCCCGGCATTCCGTTTGCTGGACAGCGTGTGGAGCGGTGCCGGCCAAGTGCTGGCGCGGCTGCGCCCGGCCGATCCGGCGGCGTCCGCTCCCATCGCCGACGGCGGTTTGCCGCCCGCCTTGCTGGACTCCGCCCTGCAAGCCCTGGGCGCGCTGGACGGCGCCGAGGGTGCCGGCACGGCCTTGTTGCCGGCGGGCGTGCGCCGCTTCGCGCAATACGCGCCGTTGGACGGAGCGGTGCTGGCCTGGCTCTGTTTGGACCGCAATGCTTGCGGCGACAATCGGCTGGTGGCCGATGTGCGGTTGCTGGACGAAGGGGGCGAGGTGCTGGCGGAGCTGCTCGGCTTCGAAGCGCGGCCGCCCCAGCCTGTGCCTCCGGGCGGCCGCCGGGACGCCGCCGAGCCGGAACCCCCCGCCGTCGCTGCGGTGCGGCCCGAGCCGAGCGGCCGCGAAGCCGATGCGGTGCTGCTAGCCATGCGCCCCCTGTGGCGGTCTTCGGCCGCGCCGGCCGGCCCGGCGGCAGCGTCCCCCTTGGTCCTGCACGGCGCGCCGGAGGCGGAATGGGCGGCGCTTTTGGCCGCCGAGCAAGGCGGCGACCGCCTGCGCATCGACGCCATGTCCGCCGAAGCCCTGGCCGACCTGGCCGCCGGCCTGCCGGAAAGCCGTCCGTTGTTGTTCGCCGCTTGGCGGGAGGCGGATGCGCCCGGCTTGGACGGGGCGGCGCTGGCCGAGGCGGAGCGGCGCGGCGTGCATTTATTGCGTGGCTTGTTGCAAGGGTTGGCGCGGCGCGGCGGCGCGGCGCGGCTGATCCTCGCCACGCGCGGCGTGCAAGGGGCGCTGGCGGACGATGCCATCGACCCGGCCTTCGCCGCATTGCCGGGGTTTGCCCAAGCGGCGGCGCGGGAACTGCCGGGGCTGCAGCTGGTTTGGGTGGACTTGGCGGCTGACGCCGGCAAGCGGGAGCGCGCCTGGCTGTTGCGGGAGACCGCCGGCGAGGTGGCGGCTTACCGGGCCGGGCAGCGCTGGCGTCGGCATATGGCGCGCGTGCTGCCGGATTTCTCTGCGCCGCCGCCGGATGTGTTGCCGCGCGGCGCCGTGTGCCTGTTGCTGGGCGGTGCCGGGGGACTGGGGCGGGCCACGTCCCGGCGTTTGGCCGAACGTTACGGCGCGCGCATCGCCTGGGTGGGGCGGCGTCCCGCCGACGCCGCCATCGACGCGGCGCTGGGGGAAATCGCCCAGGCCGGCGGCGAGGCGGTCTATTTGCAAGCCGACATCGCCGACGCGGCCCAGGTGCAGCAGGCGGTGGCGACGCTGCGCCGGCGCTGGGGCCATATCCATCTGGCTTGGCACGGCGCCATCGTGCTGCGCGACAAAAGTATCCGCGAGTTGCGGGCGGACGATCTGGACGCCGCCCTGGCGCCCAAATCCCGCGGTCTGCTCAACCTCATCGCCGCTTTGCGGGACGACGCGCCGGACTGGCTGTGCCTGTGTTCGTCGGCCAACGCTTTTACGGTCAATCCGGGCCAGGCGAATTACGCCGGCGCTTGTACTTTCGTCGACGCTTTGGCGCTGTCCCAGGCCGGCGCGGCGGGCTGGCCGGTGCGCGTGCTGAACTGGGGGATTTGGGGGGAAACCGGCATCGTCGCCGAGGAGCGCTATTTGCAGCGCGCCCGCCAGGCCGGCGTTGAGCCTTTGGCCACGGCCGAGGCCTTGGACGTATTCGAGTGGTCGCTGGGGTACCCGTTGCAGCAAGCCGTTCCGTTGAAAGTGGCGGCGGACTCCCTGCCCGTGTTCTGCGCCGACTTGGTGGAGACGGCCCGCTGGGGCGGCGCGTCCGCCGCGCTGGATCTGTCCGGCGGCCGGGACGCCCTGCACGGCGCTTTCGCCCGGGTCGAGCCGGAGCGGCTGCAAGCCCAGGCCGACGACATGGCGGCGCTGATCCGCCACGGCCGGGAGTGTTTGTTCCGTGTTTACGCCGAACTCGGCCTGAACCGCTGCACGCCGGCGAGGCTGGCCGAGGTGGCGGCGGCCCTGGGCATTGCCGCCGAGCGGCGCGGCTTGTTCCTCGCCCATTTGGAAATCCTCGCCCGTTGCGGCTGGGTGCGGCTGTCCGAAGCCGGCCAGGGGGATGCTCTGGTGGAAACCACCGGCATGCTCCCTGGCGGCCCGGCCGCCGCCCCGGCGTTGTCCGGCGGCGCGGCGCGCTTGTTGGACGCCGCCCTGTCGGGCACGCGCGACGTGCTCACCGGCCGCCGGCCCGCCACGGAGATTCTGTTTCCCGGCGGCCGCAACGATTTGGTGGAAGCGGTTTACCGCGACGACGCCGCGGCCGAGGTATTCAATCAGGCGCTCTCCGAAGCCGTCGCTGCGCTGGGCCGGGGACGCCCGTTGCGGGTGATCGAAATCGGCGCCGGCACCGGCGGCGCCACCGGCGCGGTCTTGGCGGCGCTGGATCGCCAGGCGCCGGGCTCTTCCTATGTGTATACCGACGTGTCGCCGCATTTCGCCGCTCTGGGCGAGGCCCGTTTCGGCGGTCGTCCCGGCACCGAATTCCGCACCTTGGACATCGGCCGCCATCCCGCCGAACAGGGTTTCGATGTCGGCGCTTTCGATCTCTTGGTGGCCGCCAATGTGTTGCACGCCCTGCCCGACGTGGTGGAGGTGCTGGGTCACGCCAAGGCGCTGCTCAAGCCGGGCGGCGCCGGGCTGCTGCTGGAAGCCACCCAGCGCAGCGACTTCGCCACCTTCGTGTTCGGCTTGACCGACGGCTGGTGGGCGTTCGCCGACGGCGAACGGCGATTGCCCCATAGCCCGCTGTTGTCGGTGGACGGGTGGCGCTTGGCCATGGCGAGCCGGGGACTGAACCTGGCCGGAGTGGGGCAGTTGTCCGGCAGCGACGCGCAGAGCGTGTTGTTGATGGTGTCGGACGGATGGGTGGCGGAGACGGCGGTTGCGTCGTTTGCGTCGGTTGCGCGGCAAATGCCGCCTCCCTCCGCCGACGCCGATCCGGCCGGTGCATCGGCGTCTCTGCTGGATACCGCCCGCCGCCTGGTGTGCCAGGTGTTGCGCATGGCGCCGGACGATCTGGACCCGGACGAGCCGCTGGAGCGCTACGGGGTGGACTCCCTGGTGGTCAACGACATCCACGCGCGGCTGGAAGCCGAATTGGGCCCGTTCTCCCGCAACCTGGTGTTCGAAGCGGTGACGCTGCGGGCGCTGGCCGAACGGCTGGCGTCCGGCCTGCCGCCGGAGAGCCGGACGCCGCCCGCCGCGCCGCAACCGTCCTTGCCGTCCGTCGCTTCGGAACCGCGCGTCGAATCCGACGGCGCGGTGGCGGTGATCGGCATCGCCGGGCGTTTTCCCGGCGCCGACGGCATCGAAGCGTTTTGGGACAATCTGGAAGGCGGAAAAATCGCCGTCGGCCCGCTGCCGGCGTCGCGGCGCGCTTTGTGGCCCGGCTCGCGCACTTATCCGGGCGGTTATCTGCAAGACGTGGCCGGATTCGACGCCTTGTTTTTCCACATCTCCCCCAACGAAGCCGCCGCCATGGATCCGCAGGAGCGGCTGTTCCTGGAAACGGCTTGGTGCAGCCTGGAGGACGCCGGGCGTTTGCCTTCCGCCTGGGGCGGCAAGGTCGGCGTGTTCGTCGGGGTGATGGGGCGGGATTATTTGCGACTGGGAGCCGAAACCCGCAGCCAGGGCGACGCGGCCGCTTGGTCGGTGGCCAATCGGGTGTCCCATGCCTTGAATCTCAGCGGCCCCAGCCTGGCGGTGGATACCGCCTGCTCCAGCGCCCTGACCGCCCTGCACCTGGCCTGCGAAAGCCTGCGCAACGGCGATTGCGACGCGGCCTTGGCCGGCAGCGCGCACCTGATCTTGCACCCCGCTTCGCGGGAGGGGTTGAGCGCTCTGGGCATGCTGTCGGCCAACGGGGCGGCGCGGCCGTTTTCCCGCGACGCCGACGGCTTGGTGGGCGGCGAGGGCGTGTGCTGCCTGGTGTTGCGGCGGCTGGACGACGCGCTCGCCGCCGGCGACCGCATCCTCGGCGTGCTGCGCGCCACCGGCCTGGCCGCCAGCGGCCGCACCCGCAATTACATGGCGCCCAGCGCCGAAAGCCAGGCCGAGGGACTGCGGCGGTTCTTGGCGCAGCGCAATATCGCCGGCGTGGATTACGTCGAGTGCCAGGCGGTGGGCTCGCCCACCGGCGACGCCATCGAAGTGGCGGGATTGGCGCGGGCGTTGCCGCCCACGGCGGAGCCGCTGGCTATCGGCAGCGTCGAAGGCGCTATCGGCCATTTGGAGGCGGCTTCCGGGTCGGCGCAAATCGCCAAGGTGCTGGGCATGTTGCAGCGCGGACGCCTTCTGCCGGCGGCGGGCGTCGGCGAACTGAGCGGCGACGTGGCAGCAGCGGCGCAAGGTCGTTTCCGGGTGGTGCGCGCCGCCGGCCCTTGGCCGGTCCGTGGCGCGCCGCGCCGGGCGCTGGTGCAGTCTTTCGGCGCCGGCGGCGGCAGCGCCTACGCGGTGCTGGAGGAGGCGCCGCCGGCGCCCTCGTTACCGCCGCCGTCCGCCGTTCCGCAGGCCGTGCCGCTGTCGGCGCGGACGGCGCAGGCCTTGCGCCGCATGGCGCAAAACCTGCTCGATCACCTGCAAGGGCGCGGCGCCGGGGCGGCGCTGCCCGCCATCGCCCGTACCCTGCAAAACGGCCGCGCGGCGTTCGACCACCGGCTGGTGGTGTTGGCCCAGGACACGGCGGGTTTGGCCGCGGCGCTGGCCGATTTCCTCGCCGGCCGTCCCGGCGACTGGCTGGCCGGCGAGAAGCGCGGCGCCGCCGGCGGCAACGGCACCGGGCCGGCGTCCCATGAACCCCAAGCGTTGGCGGCCTATTGGGTCGAGGGCCGCGCGGTGGATTGGGACGTGTTGTGGCGCGGCGTGCGGCCGCCGGCGCCCGTCGCGCTGCCGGGTTACGCCTTCGAGCGGCGTCACTGCTGGAGCGTGCCGGACGCGGCATTTGCCCACGCCATGTCGCCGCTATTGGAAGCGGCGCGGCCTTCGCCGACGGTGGAGGATGAGCCGCTGCTGGTGGCGCCCGTCGTGCCGGAAGAACGCAAATTAGTGCTGATCGAAGGGCCGGGCGACGTGGAGGATTTGCGCATCCGCGCCGAGCCTTTGCAAGGCCCGGCGGCCGGCGAAGTGTTGATCGAGGTGAGCGCCTGCGGCGTGAATTTCGCCGATCTGTTGTGCGCCAGGGGCTTGCACCCGAACTTGCGCAGCTACCCTTACGCGCCGGGATTCGAGGTGGCGGGCGTGGTGGCGGCGGTCGGCGACGGTGTGCGCAACCTGCGGCCGGGGCGGGCGGTGATGGCGCTCACCGGCGGGCGCGGCGGCCTGGCCAGCCATGTGGTGGTGCCGGAGCATTGGGTGGTGCCTGTTCCCGCCGGCCTGGACCCGGTGCTGGCCGCCGCCACGCCGGTGGGATACCTGACCATGGCCCACGCCTTGGAGAAGGCGCAGCTGCGCGCCGGCGAAACCATCCTGATCCAGTCCGCCGCCGGCGGCACCGGTCCTTTCGCCGTGCAACTGGCCCTGGCGCGCGGCGCCATCGTCATCGCCACGGCGGGTAGCGCGGCGAAACTGGCGGCGTTGCGGGAGCTGGGCGTCCGCCATACCGTCAACTACCGCGAGGAGGATTTCAGCGAGCGCGCCCGCGCCATCACCGGCGGCCGCGGCGTGGACGTGGTGCTGAACACCTTGGACGGGGAGGCGATCCAAAAAGGCATCGACCTGTTGGCGCCCGGCGGGCGCTACTGCGAAATCGCCCTGGCCGGCCTGCGCGCCGCCGGGCGGCTCGATTTGTCGCGCCTGACGGAAAACCAAAGCCTCATCACCATCAACCTGGGGCGATTGCTGGCCGAGCCGGAGGCGTCGCGCCGCGCGCTCGCCGAGATGGCGGAAGCGCTCGCGGCGGGGCGGGTGCGCCCGTTGATTTCGCGGACCTTCGGGATGGATAGCCTGCTGGAAGCCTTCCGCCACATGGATCGCCGCGAAAACGTCGGCAAGATCGTCCTGCAACCTGGCGGCATGGCGGTCTCGGCCGAGCCGTCCCGCCGGGAGGCCGTCGCGGCGCTGCGGCCGGAGGATTTGCAGGCGGGTCTGGAAGCGATCGCCGCGCAGGTCCTGGGCTTGGCGCCCGGCGAAATCGCCGCCGGGCGGCCGCTGGAGGAGTATGGCCTGAATTCGGTCGGCGCCGTGGCTTTGATGCGGGAAGTCCATCGGCGCTACGGCATCGCCGCGCCGGTCAACCTGGTGTACGAAGCGCGCTCCCTGGCGGCATTGTCGCAGCGCTTGGCCGGGCACTGCGACGGGACGCCGGGTGCGGAATCCGGCCTAGGCCGCATCCTGCGGCGGGCGGAGGACCGCGCTTACGAGCCGCTGGTGCCGATCCAGGCCGGCAGCGGACGTCCGTCCTTCTGGCTGCACGGCGCGCCGGGCGATGCGAGCTGGGTGACGCGGCTGGCCGATGCCTTGGGGCCCGGCGCGCCGATCTACGGCGTGGAGGCGCGCGGCGTCAGCGGCCGGGATGCGCCGCGCCGCAGCGTGGCGGCCATGGCCGGCGAATACGTGGCGGCCTTGCGCCGGGTGCAGGCGCAAGGCCCCTATCGTTTGGGCGGCTATTCCGGCGGCGGCGTGATCGCCTATGAAATGGCGCGGCAGCTGGCCGCCGAGGGGCAGGCCATCGACAAGCTGGTGTTGTTGGACGCGTACGCGCCGGGCAATCCGGCCCTGGGCGCCATGGGCGGGGTTTACGGCGACGGCTTCGTCTATCAGTTGGCGGTCAATTGGTTCGGCCGCCGCTGGGGCATGGAACAGCCTTTGACCTCGGCGGCCTTGGACGGATTGGACCGTGCGGCGCAACTGCAGGCCGCGCTGGATCATTTGTTCGCCCACGCCCGTCCGGAAGTGGAGCGGGAACGGCTGGCGTCCTATATGCAGGGCATGGATCGGGTCGGCCGCGCCTTGGGCAAGGCGTTGGAGAGCTATGTGGCCAAGCCCCTGGATGCGGAATTCGACACGCTGCTGATTCGCTGCACCGCGGGCATGAGCGGCCCCGACAATCCTTACGGTTTGCCGGTGTTTCTGGCCGAGGCGGACTACACGCAGGGCTGGGAAGACTTGCTGCGCCGGCCTTTGCGCCGGGCCAGCGTGGCCTGCGACCACTTCAGCTTGCTGGACGATCCCTGGCTGGATCAGGCCGCGGCCGAGATCCAGGGGTTTTTCGCCATGGAAAACGGCGCGCCGCAAACCAACCTGAGGGAACGGGTGCGCGCCGTGGTCGAGGAGGAAGTGTGCCGGGTGCTGATGATGGATCTCCCCGACGGCCTGCCCCCCAAAGCCAGCCTGGCGGAACTGGGGGCCCATTCGGTCGACCGGGCCGAGGTGGCCGCCGCGGCGATGGAGCGGTTGGACGTGGCGATACCGCTTACCGAGCTGGTCGGTGTGAGCGATATCGACGGCTTGATCGACGTGCTGACGCAAGGCGCCGCGCGATGACGATGCCGGCCAGTTGGCCGGCGTCGGTACGCCCGTCCGGAGCGGGACGCGCGGCGGCGCCTCGCTGATGGGCGGTCAGGAGGCGGCCCCGCTGCAACCCGACGAGGCGGGCAAGGCGGCATAGGCGATTTCCCCGGGTTGACGGCATGGGGTCGGCGAACGGTCCCGCTTCGCCATGATCGGGCGCTCCGTCGCGGCGTCGCCCGGCAGCGGCGCTTCCGGTGTCGCGGACGGTTGCAGGGCCGCATCCAACTGCATGGCCAAGGCGGTCCTGACGGCGCGCTCGGTGGCCAGTTCTTGCTCCAGCGAGCGGATGCGCTGCACCGCCGTGCGGAACGACAAGCGGATCTGTTCCAGCCGCCGCGCTTGGTCTTCCGCCGCCGCCACGGCCGATTGCGCCTCGACGACCGCGGCGTGGGCTTCCACGCGCAGCGTGCGCAGTCCTTCCTGGGCGGCGGCCTGGGCTTTGCTCCACAGGGCGGCGATCATCTCCCCCGCCTCCGCCTTAAGCTCGTCCGGCAGCGCGGCGTGCTCGATCCTCGGCCGGTTCCTTTCGCGCAGCTCTTCCCAGAACTTCGCCAGGGCCTCGGCCGGCGCGGACATGCTGCCTTTTCTGACGTAGCGGTAAAGCATGTTGGCCGTCGGGGTGATGCCGTAGTGGAAAAACAGCAATGCGCAGACTTCGCGGTACAGTTCCTGGGTTTTGGGAATACGCTCGCGCAGCGCATCGATGTTGGCCTGGATTTGCGGTTGATGGTTCATGTGGAAACTCCTGGGAAGAGAAGGCTATGGGTAACCCGGCCGATATCCGCTCCCGCTTCCGGCGGGACCGCAGGGGCGTCCTGGTCAGGTCGCGGAAGGGCCGGGTGGCGTGAGTGAATCGCTGAGCAGCCGCTCGAACTCGCCGGCCGGGACCGGCCGGGAAAACAGGTATCCTTGCCCGAAATCGCAGCCGGCGGCGGCCAATAGGTCGCGTTGAATCTCGGTTTCCACGCCCTCGGCGATCACCTTCATGCCGAGCTTGTGGGCCATGACGATCATGGCTTCGCATAACACCAGGTCGTGGGCGGCGGGCTTCAGGTTGCGCACGAAGGAGCGGTCGATTTTGATGTAATCGATGTCGAATTTTTGCAGATAGGAGAGGGACGAATAGCCGGTGCCGAAGTCGTCCAGCGCCACCTGGATTTTTGCGTCGCGGAATTCCAGCAGCTGGTTGAAGACGGCGGTGCTGGCTTCCAGCAGCAATCCCTCGGTGATTTCCGCCACGATGCCTTCGCCGGGCAGACCGAGTTTCCGCAAATTATCGATCCACGGCGCGCGCGCGCCGGCTTTGCCGCGGAATTGCGCCGGCGACAGGTTGACGCTGACCTGAAAGGCCGGGTGGTGCGCCGTGCGCCAGCGCAAGGCTTGCGCCGCCGCTTGGCGGAACACCCAGTTGCCGATGTCGACGATCAGCCCGGTTTCCTCGGCGATGTGGATGAAGTCGCCGGGGCCGACCAAGCCCCGCGCCGGGTGCCGCCAGCGGAGCAGCGCTTCCGCCTTGTGGATGGCGCCGCTCGCCAATTCCACGATGGGCTGGTAATACACCAGCAGTTGCCGGCCGGACAGCGCCTCGCGCAGGTCGTTGGCCAGCCGCATGCGGGTTTGCGCCGTTTCCTGCATGGACGAGGTGAAGTAGCTGAAGCAGTTCCTTCCCAGGCCTTTGGAAAAATACATGGCTTGGTCGGCGTTTTTCAGCAGGCTGGTAATCTCGGTGGCGTCGTGGGGATAAACGGTGATGCCGACGCTGGCGGAAATGTAGGCGGTTTCGTTCGCCAGGCGGAAAGGCCGGGCGAGGGCGTCGATGACGGATTGCGCCACTTCCTCGATGCGGGCGCCGTCGTTGAGGCCGCTCATGATGACGGTGAACTCGTCTCCGCCGAGGCGCGCCACCGTGTCGGAATCGCGCACGCAGCGGCCGATGCGTTGGGCCGCTTCGATCAGCAGACTGTCGCCGACGTCGTGGCCGAGGGTATCGTTCACTTCCTTGAAGTGATCGAGATCGATGAACAGCAGCGCCAGCAGCTGGTTGGCGCGTTGCATTTTTTTCAGTTCCAGTTGCAGGCGGTCGTGGAACAGGCGGCGGTTGGGCAATCCCGTCAGCGGGTCGAAGTTGGCCTGGCGCTGGATGGTCTCTTCGATTTTCTTTTGTTCGGTGATGTCGGAAAACAGGGCGATGCGCTGCTGCGCTTCGCCGTCCGCGTCGTAGATGGTATGTATGGACAGCCATTCCGGGTAGATTTCGCCGTTCTTGCGCCGATTCCAGATTTCGCCTTTCCAGTGGCCGGTTTTCTCCAAGGAAGTCCACATCATCTGGTAATAGGTCTGGTCGTGGCGGCCGGACTTCAACAGGCTGGGGCTTTGCCCTATCACTTCCTCCTCCGAGTAGCCGGTGACTTCGGTGAATACCGGATTGACGGCGACGATGCGGTTGCTGGTGTCGGCGATCATGATGGCTTCGCCGATGGCTTTGTAGACCGAGTCGGACAGTTTGATGGCCGCTTCCGCTTGTTTCCGGTCGGTGATGTCGCGGATGAACGAGCTGAATTCGTATTTGCCGTCGATGAGGAGGGGGGAGATGGCCAGTTCGACCGGAAAAGTATGGCCGCGCCGGTGCAAGGCCAGGGTTTCCACCCGGGTGTTGAGGAGCGCGCCTTGGCCGGTGGCCAGGCATTGAGCCAATCCGGCGACGTGCGCTTCGCGGTATTGCGTGGGAATAATCGTCTCGTGCAGCAATCGGCCGATGGCTTCCTGCTTGCTCCAGCCGAAGACTTTTTCCGCCTGGATATTCCAGTCGGTGATGATGCCGGCGGCATCCATTTGCACCACGGCGTCCAGGGCGATGTCGATGATGGTGCGCAGTTTCTGCTGGCTGGATTTCAACGCGTCTTTTGCCAGCCGGCTTTCGGTGATGTCACTGTGGGTGCCGATGACGCGAACGGGTTGTCCGTTGTCGCCGCGGCTAATCACCATGCCGCGATCCAGGAACCAGCGGTAGCTGCCGTCGCGGCAGCGCATGCGGTGCTCGCTGCTGAACACCGGCATTTCGCCGTCGATATGCCGTTTTAGTCGACGGTAGTAATCGGGCAAATCGTCCCTATGGATGCGCGATTCCCATTCCTCGAACGAATCGCCGAGCTCGTCCTCGCCGTACCCCAGCATTTCCTTCCAGCGGCGCGAGCAGAACACTTGGTTTTGCGGCACGCACCAGTCCCAGACGCCGTCTCCCGCCGCTTCCAATGCGACCGCCCAGCGCTGGTCCGTTCGGTCCAGGGTTGTTGGAAGGCTTTCGGCGGCGTTCATGACGATTCATCCTTGTTAAAAGACGGCGTGAGAGACAGTCGGCCCTAGGGGCGGCTAAAGAAATTCGTGGGATCCGTCGCAATACGGCGGCGTAGCCGTGTGTTTGCAACCGCACAGATAGACGGTTTTGGTCTCGGCGACCTCGAACGGCACCGGGGTTATGTCGGTGGTTTTGTGGGAGCCGTCGCATAACGGCTGCGTGGCGGAGCGGCCGCAGGCGCACCACCAATATTTGCCCGGGGCGAGTTCCTCGGCGTAGGGGGCGGTTTGCGGGATGGTTATTTCGCTCATGGCGGGTTTTCCTGTGTCGCAATGCGTTTAGGTCGTGAAAAAAAGGCCGCGGAAAATTTTGCGCCGCGGCCTATAAGGCCCGCTACCGCCGGAAATCCTAAGCCGGCGGTAGCCAGGGGGAGCCGATTAGTTCGGGGTCACAAGGGTTTTTGGTTTTTGGTCAGCTTTTTCAGCCAGCCTTCCACTTCGCGGCTGAGCTTGCCGCTGCCGGCCATTTTCAAGGTGTCCCGCAGGTGGCCGTGTTCCGTCATGGGCAAGGGCAGCACGCCTTGGCCGCCCATGCCGTTGTTGGCGGCGATGTCCTTGTCCTTGCCGTCGGCCAGCAGCACGCGGCCGGCGATTTCCAGCTTGTCCATGTCCACCACGATCAGGTCGTTGGCGAATTTGCTGGCCGCATAGGCGTAATAGCCGCCGCCTTGCTTGGCGCCGTAGTTGACGCCGTGGCAGCCCGGTTCGCAGGGCAGGCTTTTCAACACTTTGTTGGTCTTCACGTCGACGATGGACAAGGTGGCGCTGAGGGTATTGGCGGTGACGATGTACTTGCCGTCCGGGCTGATCGGCGTTTGGATAGGCAGCAAACCGTAGGCCTCGCCGCGGGTTTTGCCGCTGATCGGGTCGTAGTCGGCGGCCAGGTCGATGTCCTGCAGCTTTTTCTTGGCGTTCAGGTCGATGACGCTGAGGGTGCTCAACAACGGCGGCGTTCCCAGCAGGTTGGCGACGTAGGCGCGGCTGTTGTCCGGCGTGCTCCAAATGGCGATGGGCACGACGCCGCCGGTGGGAATTTCCGTGGCTTTTTCACTGTTCAAATCGACCACCGACACGCTGGAGGCCAGGGCGTTGGGCGTCAGGGCGTACTTTCCGTCGTCGGTCATGTGGTGGCCGTGGGGGCCGCTGTGGGGGCCGACGTTGATGCTGCCGAGGATGTTGGGCGTTTCGCCGGCGGACAGCTTGACGATGCGGTCTTCGGCGTTGATGGCCACATACAGGTTGCCGTCGCCGGGCCGGGTCATGACGTGGGACGGCGATTGACCCACCACCTGGGTGTTGAGCACTTTGCCGGTGGCGCGGTCGAACACGGTGAGGCGCTTGTCGAACCACTCGGTTTGGTAGATGTCCTTGTAAGTGTGGTCGGCCCACATGTTGTGGGGGTTGTTCATGTTGATGTCGACGCCTTTCACTTTCTTTTTCAGCGTCCAGTTGGCGGTGTCCACCTGGGTGGCGGTGCCGGGCTTGGATTTGCCCTGTATCGTTTCGAATTGCGTGTTGACCCACACTTCGCCCACGCCGGGCGTGGCCGGCTTGGCGAGCTTGTTGGGCGCGCTGACGTTCAGAGCGTCCAGCGTGATGACGGTGCCGCCCAGGTTGAGGGGCAGCGGCGGCAGCTTGAGCTCCCAGTTGGGCTTGCGGTAGTCGCGCCATTGCGCCGGGCTGGTGGCGACGAAGAAGGTGCGCAACAGCTTTTTGGCGATGTCGCTGCTGGTGGGAACCTTGGCGCCGTTGACCAGTTGCAGCTCCGCGCCCAGATCCAGTCCTTCGGTGGCGGGATCGTCAACCACCACCGCGCCGAACATGTACGGATGCACTTTGCAGGTGAACACGTACAGGCCGGGCTGGTCGAAACTGCTCGTGACGCTGGCGCTGGAGGCTTGGTTCTGGTCGACCGGAAAATCCTTGGCGCCGGGTTGCCACGCCAGGCTGGTGATGGTGTGTTCGGTGTTGGTGTCGGTCATTTTCACCAGCACCGCTTCGCCCGGCTTGACCACCACCAGGGAGTCGCCGTCCACCGGGTCTTTGAACCAATGGCCGGGCTCGTCGGTCATTTCCAGGGTGGCCGACGGCATGACGCCGGCGACGCTGAGGATGACGTCGTCCTGGGCGGCCGCGCCGGCGCCGCCGGCGGCCAGGATGGCGCTCGCCGATGCGGCGATCAAATGGCGTTTTGTCGTTTTATTGGACATTTGCATAACCTCTTGAATGATCAGGGGACGACGCGGAAATCGCCCATCATGCCGGCCTGCATGTGCTGCAGGACGTGGCAGTGGTAGTGCCAGTCGCCGGGGCCGACGCCTTCGCCGGCCTGGACGACGAAGGACTGGCGGCTGATCGGCCCGATGTTGACCGTATCGATGACGCTGGTGGTGCCGGACTCGATCCAGCGGTGGCCGTGCAGGTGGAAGGTGTGGAAGGCGGTGCCCAGGCCGATGACGTGGAAGCGTACTTTTTCGCCTTGCCGCGCGCCGAGGGTGGGATTGGTCCATAGGGGAACCTGCTTGCCGCCCAGGATGTTGTTGACCTCCATGCCCCAGAACGTGGTTTCATGCATCCACAGGATGAATTCCCGCTTGATGTCGGCCACGTCCACTTCGGTGATCTTGCCGTCGATCATGGCTTTCACCTTGCCGTCGGCGGGGTTGACGATCAGCGTGCCGAACAGGCCCTTGTCCTCTGCGCCCAGCATGGGATTCAAAAAAGTGTGGTCGTGGTACATCCAGGTTCCCGCCGTCCCGGGCGCCGCTACCCAGCGGTAGGTGTAGGGCTTGCCGGGAAAGGCGGCTTCGTCGGCGACGCCGTTCAGGCTTTTCATGGTGCCGTCGCTGTCGATCTTGTAGTGGACGCCGTGAACGTGCAGGCTGACCGGCTGGTTGGAATTGGAGATGCCTTGTTCCAAGGTGACTTCGGCGACATCCCCTTCGGTCATGACGATGGCGGGGCCGGGGATGCTGGGCTTGGGGCTGTAGCGCGAGGTCACGTCGCTGGTTTCCCCGTTGCGGGCGCGAATCTTGTGGCTGACCACTTGATAGGCGTATTGGCCCGAGGGCAGGTTGACCGCCTTGAGCACGATTTGGTGCGTGTTGACCGGCTCTTCCGCCAGGACGGCCGTCGGCGAGCCGAGGGCCAGGCACGCGGCGATCAGGCCGGCGAGCGGCGCCAATCGATGGACGAGTTTATTCATGGCACGGTTCCTCTCTTTACTGCTGGGTGATTGCCGCCGCGTCGCCTCGGCCTCACATTGGCGGTAAACGAGGCACGGCTATTGCTAAATACCTACATTCCCGAACGCGGTCGCGGCATTCCGTGCCTCGCGCCGGTTCGGTCGGCGTCCCGCCGTTGCTCGCCCGCCGGTCTTCGAGGCGCGCCTGGACGGGGTGGATAGCGGGACGTCGTTTTCGTTTTTGCAATAGTGGTGCCAATAAAAATATCGAGCTGTATCAGTGCGTTACGGTTTGCTTTGCGGCGCTGTCGTGTGCTTGTGACATCGTTGGCCGGACGGCGCCTTGGGCGCGAAAACGGCTGTGTGTCCTTTTGATGGCGCGAATTACCTAGAATTTACCTTGGGAGTCGGTGGGTTCGTGTCAAAGTGACAGCGCGGCGTCGCACGGACCACGGTGATGTCGATACGACTACGGAGTAGGGATGAAGAAAAGCGAGAAAGTGTTGGTGACGGGGGAGGCGATTCGAGAGGCCGTGTTGAGCCTGACTGCGCACTTGTCGATGCAGGAGCGCATCGAAGGATTTTTGGAGATTTTCGCCAAGGTCACGGGAAACCATGCCTGCGTTTTGTTGCGTTACCAGGATGGCGTGCTTGTTCCCGTGGCGAGCCGGGGCCTTTCGCCGGAGGTCATGGGCCGGCAATTCCACCCGGAGCAGCATCCCCGCTTGGCGGCCATTCTGCAGTCGAGAACGCCGGTGCGCTTCAAGGCCGACGATCCTAGGCCCGACCCTTACGATACCTTGCTGCTGGACCCTCCGCAGGGGGGGCTGAATGTCCATTCCTGCTTGGGTTGCGCTCTCTACAACGAAAACACGCTGTTTGGCGTGCTGTCGGCCGACGCTTTGGAACCCGGTGTATTCGACGGCGTGGAGGACCACATTTTCCAGACCTTCGCGGCCATCGCCACTGTCGCCCTGCGTTACGAAACCTTCATCGGCGCCCTGGAAAGGCTGGCGCAACATCGCGGTTTGGTCGCCAGCGAACTGGTGAACGAGGCGATGCAGCGGGGCGGGCAAATGCTCGGCGAAAGTCCCGCCTTGCGCGAACTCAAGCGCAACGTGGGCATCGTCGCCCGCTCGGATTTGACGGTGCTGGTGATGGGGGAGACCGGCGTCGGCAAGGAAGTGGTGGCTCGCGCCATACACGCCCAGTCGCAGCGGGCCCAACAGCCGCTGGTGTATGTCAATTGCGCCGCCTTGCCCGAATCGTTGGCGGAAAGTGAGCTGTTCGGGCATATGCGCGGCGCTTTTACCGGAGCCAACGCCGATCGCGCCGGCAAGTTCGAGTTGGCGGACGGCGGCACGCTGTTTCTGGACGAAGTCGGCGAGTTGCCGTTATCCATCCAGGCCAAGCTGCTGCGTGCGTTGCAGTTCGGCGAGATTCAACGGCTGGGATCGGACAAGAGCCACCGCGCCAATGTCCGCATCATCGCCGCGACCAATCGGCAGCTGGCCGAGGAAGTCAAAGCGGGCCAGTTCCGCGCCGATCTATACCATCGCCTCAGCGTCTATCCCCTCAACGTGCCGCCGCTGAGGGAGCGTCCCGAGGATATCGCGCCCTTGGCCGGGCATTTCCTCGACCAGGCGCGCATGCACTTGGGCTTGGAGCGGGTGAGCCTGGCGCCGGCCACCATTAAGGCGTTGCAGGGATACCGTTGGCCCGGCAACGTGCGGGAACTGGAGCACGTGGTGTTGCGCGCGGCGCTGCGCGCGTCGGCCGACCGGGGGCGTTCGCTGGTTTTGCATGCCGACGATCTGGATATCGACGCCGATTTTTCCGGCATGCCGGAGGCCGCCGCCGAGGCGTCGCCGCCGTCCAGCGACACGACGTTGGCAAGGGCGGTGGAGGATTTTCAGCGCAGGCTGATCTTGCAGCGCCTGGGCGAATGCAATGCCAATTGGTCGGAAGCGGCGCGCCGCCTCGGGCTGGACAGGGGCAATCTGCACCGCTTGGCCAAGCGTCTGGGGCTGAAGTCCGGCGACGGACAGTACTGACCGCGGCTGGCGCGGCCGGCCCGCGGTCGGCTACCATGGCAGGCCTGAACCACTTTACATTCGGCGATCGGAGGCAACGATGAAACAAGCAATCTGGTTATTGGCGCTGCTGGGCGCGGCAACCGTTCAGGCGGGCGAGCCCGCTCCGGCCGCCGCCCCCAACGGCATTACCCTGCCGGCCTATTTCAAGGAGTGGCGCGTCATCGGCGTTTCCCATCGCAACGACAAGAACAGCTTGCGCGCCATCCTCGGCAATCCGGCGGCCATCGAGGCGGCGCGCCAGGGCCGCACGCAGCCCTGGCCCGACGGCGCTATTCTGGCCAAGATCGCTTGGAAGGAATCCACTTCGCCGGATTGGCCCGCCGCCGTGGTGCCCGGTGAGCTGCAGCACGTGGAGTTCATGGTGAAGGATGCGGCCAAATACGCCGCTACCGGCGGTTGGGGCTACGCCCGTTGGCTGGGCAAAGAATTGGCGCCCTATGGCAAGGACGCGGCCTTCGATCAGGAATGCTTCCAATGCCATTCGGCGGTGAAGGGTAGGGACTACGTTTTCACCCGGCCGGCGACTTTTCCGTAAGGCGGCGGCGATACCTCCCGGTATCGCCGCAACCTGCATCAGGGCGCCGTCGCCGCCTGCGTCCCCAGGGTATAGACGGCCCGCAGGGTGGCCGGGCTGGTGTTCTGCTGGTAGTACGGCGCTTGGATGGGGCGGCCGTAGCTTTTCGCCGTAATCGTTCCGTCGCCGCCGATTTCCACCAGTGTGTAGCCGAAATAGGCGTCCTTGCCCTGCCAGGCGCTGTTGGGCGGACTGCCGCCGTTGCCGGCCACGATCTGGGGGATTTTGCCGGACACGCCGCCGACGGTGAGTTCGGCGGTATGGCTCCATTCGTGGGCGTGGGCCGCCAGGTAGGCGCGCACCTTGCTCGGCGAGCCGTCGCCCGCCGGATCGTTCAGCAGCGCGTAAAAAGCCCCGGCTTCGTCGGGGCGGATGGTGCGGTCGCCGGGATCGCCGCCCTTGTCGCTGGATTGCAGGGGCTTGTGGCCCATGACGAACACGTGGCGGACGGCGCTGTCCCGCTGGGCGGCCTGCAACTGTTGCTTGAGCCAATCCAAAGGCACGTCGCCGATGGTGTCGCGGTCGATCCGGCTGTCGGTGTTGAGCACGACGAATAAGGTGTCGCCGCTGAGCAGGCTATAGGACAGACGGCTTTCGTCGCCCAGCAGGCCGTCTGGGCCGCCCTGCTTGGGACCGTTGTCGCCGGCGATGAAGTCGTAATGGGCGGGATTGCTTTCCATGAATTGCGGCCAATAGGCATAGGCCGGCGGGTTGGGGCACTGGGCGTATTTGCAGTCGCCGTCGTCCTGGTTGACGAGCAGTTCGTGGTTGCCGGTGAAGGCGACGAGGGGGACGCCTTTGCCGATCAAAGGGTTTTTCTTGGGGTTGGTGGCCAGTTTCACCCAAGCGGACAGTTGCTTTGCCAGGGCGTCGGTTCCCGGTTTTTTTGCTTTGACGATGTCTCCGGCCAGGAACACGTATTGCGGTAAGCGGGGCAGCCGTGCGATGTCCTGGAAGGATTGAAGCAGCTGGGCGACATTGGCCGTGCTCTTCGAGTCGGTGGCTTCGGCCCCGTCCTTGTCCAGCCGGTTGCAGCCGAAGAAGACAAAAGACAGGGCAACCGGTTCGGCGGCGGTCTCGCGGGATTGGGCAACGGTTTCGCCGCCGCCGCAACACAACGCGGCGATGCAGGCGAGAAAAACGGCCGTGCGGCGCTTGAGCGGGGGCATGGGCATGGACGACTCCTTGTTCGCTTGCGGGTAAGAAACGCTGGCGCGGCTACTCGCTGTCCGCGCCGACTCCTGTTCCGGCGCTTTATACCCTATTCGGCGGCGTAGTCCAACGCCGCTGCAGGGCGTCGTTTTCAGGAGCCGGCGGCGGGCAGGCTCTTCTGCCGGTTGAGGGAGTCCATGAAGGCGTTGGCTTCGGTGATGGAGCGTTCCATGGCATGGACCAGGCCGGTGACGTTGATGCTGATCATGCTCAGCTCGTCTTCCAGGGAAGCGATGGCTTGGGCGTTGAGGTTGTGCTTGAGGAACAGCACCTGGTCGCGGAACGCCGACAACACCGGGTCGATGCGGGTTTCCGCCCGGTGCATGGCGTTGATGAGCTGGGTGTAGTGCTGGTAGGTGAGGCGCAGCTGCTGCTTGCTGCTGGCCTTGAGGGTGCGGTTTTTGTATTGCTCGAGTTCCGATCGCCATTCGTCGAACAGGGCGTCGCCCACCGCCTGGATGGCGGCGATGCGGTCTCGAACCCCGTCGGCCTTGGATTGGCTGTAGTCGAATTCCGCCTTGAGTTCGCTATAGACGTTTTCCAGCTCTCCGCCGTGAAAGTTGGTGAGGTAGGTGAACTTCTCCAGCGCGCTTTGGAATTGATCCTTGGCTTCCTCGAAACTGTCCCTGGCGGTTTCCACCCGGCTGATGAGGATGTCCCGCTTGTGGTAGCCCACCGACTCCACGGCGCGGAAATACACTTGGCGAAAACGCTCGGCGAACACCTGTAGCAAAGGCGCCAGCAGCCCACGCGTCGCGCCGGTGGTGAGTGAGTTGCTTCGATTGTCGTTGGAGCGTTTTGCCATGCCGGTGGGAAGCTGTCGAAGAGGCCTGTCGTAATCCGCACATTGTAAGGAATTCTGCCGCTTGGAGATAGCCGCCGGCCGGGGCAGCGCCCGGCGGCGGCTAGGCCGAGCGGGCGCTAGCGCGGCGTTAAGGGCTCGCCACGGAAGGCGATTCCGGCCCAGCCGTGCTCCATAAACGCCCGTATATTGGCGTGGCCGTTGCCTTGCGGGTCGTTCAAAACGTCGCGGTAATGTTCGCCGAACAGGGCGAGGGTATGCTCGGCGCTCAAGCCGTGCAGGCGGGCGAAGGCGAACAGCCGGCAAGAGCCTTCGTTTTGCCCGGCGGCATTGGCGACGGGGCCGTTTTGGAACGCCGTGGGTTGATAGAGGTAGTGTTCGGCGATGATTCGCTGGGTGTCGTCGAAAGCGGGGGATTCGCCGCGCCGAACCTGGGCGAGAAAATTTTCCAGCATCATAAAATGAAACTATTTCCTTCACGTAATCAGGCCGCCGATAATAATGGCCCGTTCCGCAAGACGCTAGATGTTTGCGCGGAGATTAGCCATGGCAAAGCGGAGTAGGGCATCTAACTCGTGGAAAATTCCCTCAAGATACTGATCGTGGACGACGTGGCCGAGAATCGGCTGCTGCTGAGCAGGCTGGTCAAGCAAATGGGGCATAGTCCCATTATGGCCTCGGGCGGTCAGGAGGCCATCGAGTTGTACGCCGCCGACGAGCCGAACATGGTGTTCATGGACGTGATGATGCCGGGCATGGACGGCTACGAGGCCACGGCGCGCATCAAGGCGTTGCATCCCGACCGCTGGGTGCCCGTGGTGTTTCTCAGCGCGCTGGACAGCCGCGACAGCATGGTCAAGGGCTTGGAAGTCGGCGGCGACGATTACCTGACCAAGCCGGTCCATTTCGCCACCCTCAAGGCCAAAATCGATGCCATGCAGCGCATTTTCCGCTTGCAGGAGCAGATACGGCAAAAATCCATCGAATTGGAACATTACTACTTCCAGGCGGAAGAGGAGAAACGCATTTCCGCGCATTTGATGCGGCAAATGACCGATGCGGACGGCTTGCGCGATCCCTCCCTGAAATGGCGGATCTTTCCCGCGGAACACCACAGCGGCGACTTGATTGCGGCCCAGCGCAGCCCCGGCCAGGCGTTGTACGCCATGCTGGCGGACGGGACCGGGCACGGCTTGGCGGCGGCCATCAACGTCTTGCCGCTGCCGCAGATTTTTTACGCCATGGTGAGCAAGGGCTTTCCCTTGAGCAGCGTGGCGCGGGAGCTGAATCAAAAAGCTTACGATTGGTTGCCGGTGGATCGTTTCGTGGCCGCCACGATTGTGGTCGTCAACGACCGGGACCAATTGGTCAAAGTTTGGAACGGCGGCAATCCCACGGCGTTTTTCCTGTCCAACGACGGCGAGGTGTTGCACCGCTGGGTGTCGCGCCACACCCCCCTGGGCGTGCTCGGCGGGGATCACTTCGACAGCCATTGGGAGGCCTACACCATCGTTCAGCCGGGGCAGGTGGTGGTGGTGTCGGACGGGTTGTCGGAAGCGGAAAACCGGGACGGCGAGTTCTACGGCTGGGAGCGCATGTTGTCGGTGTTGCAGCAGGCGCCGCCGGCGCAGCGCTACGACGCGCTGTTGGCCGACTTGAACCGCCACTTGGACGGCGCCGAGGCGCGGGACGATATTTCCGTCATGCTGATCGATGTCGGTTCCCAGCAGGAAGAATTGGCTTTCGCCGGCGTGGGCCAGGCGCAGGAGGAGTCGGCGGACGACACATGGCGTATCGAATTGAGCTTCGGCGCTCACGAGCTGCGTTATTTCGAGGTGGTGCCGCAGGTGATGAGCCTGGTGGAGAAGATCAGCGGCATCAAGCCCCATGTCACTTCCTTGTTCCTGATCGTCAGCGAATTGTTCAACAACGCGCTGGACCACGGTTTGCTGCGCTTGGACTCGCGGTTGAAGAACAGCCCGGAGGGCTTCGAAGAGTACCTCGCCCTGCGCGAGCAGCGCATGGCGGCTTTGACCGAGGGCAATATTTGCGTGTCCTGCGAGCGCACGGTGTGGCAAGGCCGCCGCGTACTGCGCATCCGGGTAAAGGACAGCGGCAACGGTTTCGATTACGGGGCGCTGCTGGAGGATTTGGCGAACAACCATCGCGCCTACGGGCGCGGCTTGCCGTTGGTCAAGAGCCTGGCTACCGATATGACTTTTGACGGCGACGGTTCGGAAGTCGTGGTGCTGTTCGGCTATTGACCGGCTGGCGCCTTAGGGGCGTTAAACGCGGATGGCGCCATGGCCCATGGACTTCAAGCGTTGGATCACCCGGCCCGGAATTTCCAGCAGCGGTAAAACCTCGTCCACGCCGCCCAAGGCGATGGCTTCCTTGGGCATGCCGAATACCACGCAACTGGCTTCGTCTTGCGCGTAGGTATAGGCGCCCGCCTGCTTCAATTCCAGCATGCCCGCCGCGCCGTCCTTGCCCATGCCGGTGAGGATCATGGCGAGGGCGTTTTTGCCGGCCACGTTGGCGACGGAGCGGAACAGTACGTCCACGGAAGGCCGGTGGCGCATCACTTCCGGTCCTCTGTCCAGCGTGACGACGTAATTGGCGCCGCGGCGCGCCAGCACCAAATGGGAATGGCCGGGGGCGATATAAACGTGGCCCGGCAGGATTCGGTCGCCTTCCTCCGCTTCCTTTACGCTGAGGCTGCACAAGCCGTCCAGCCGCTTGGCGAAGGGGCCGGTGAATTGCTCCGGCATGTGCTGGGTGACGAGGATGCCGGGCGAGTCCGGCGGCATCCTCATTAGAACTTCCTTGATGGCTTCGGTGCCGCCGGTGGAGGCGCCGATGGCCAGCAATTTTTCCGTCGAACCGAGCAGGCCGGCGGCTTTGGGCAGGACCGCGTCGGCACTCTGCGCTCTGGGCACGTCGGATGGAACGAGGCGCTTGCGCACTTTGGCCTGGGCCGTCATGCGGATTTTGTTGGCGATTTCCTCGGCGTAGGCCTGTATGCCTTTGACGATGTCCAGCTTCGGCTTGGAAATATAATCCACCGCGCCCAGTTCCAGCGCCCTGAGGGTGGTTTCCGAACCGGCCTCGGTCAAGGTGGAGATCATCAGCACGGGCATGGGCCGCAGGCGCATGAGTTTTTCCAAAAACTCCAGCCCGTCCATTTTCGGCATTTCCACGTCCAGGGTCAGCACGTCCGGCTCCAGCGCCTTGATCATCTCGCGGGCGATCAACGGGTCCGGCGCGGTGCCTATGCATTTCATGCCGTGTTGTTGATTGATGATTTCCGAAAGCAGATTGCGGATCAGGGCGGAGTCATCAACGACCAGAACTTTGATTGTCATGGTTTTTCGTGAGCTTGGAAGGCTGAACGGGGGGTGCCGCGGGCTGGGAAGCGCTGAACGTCTTGGTGCCTGGGGACTTGAATCATGGCGATGCTGCGAAAACCGCTAGTCGAACAATTCCACGTCGCCGGCCACGGTCGACGAACGGATGCGCTTGCTGTATTCCTGTTCGCGCTGCGCCAAGGTGTCGTTATGGATCGATTTCAGTTTCTTGACCAGCACGCGGCCGTCCTGCGGCCAAAAATACACCTTACGCGGATAGATGTCCTGTAAATCCTGGGCGACGATGGGGATGCCCTCGTTGCGCAAGTATTGCAGGGCGAAATTCACGTTGCGTTCGCCCACGTTGGCCACGGTGAAGCCGCTGAGCACATTGCCGCCGCCGAACAATTTGGCTTCGAGATTTTGGCGGCGCGCGCCTAGCTTCAACAGCTGGTTGATGAGGATTTCCATGGCGTAGGTGCCGTAGCGGGCCGACGCGCTGAGGGGCTCGCCGCCGTCGTTGCTGGTGGGCAGCATGAAGTGATTCATGCCGCCGATGCCGGTGCGGGTGTCGCGGATGCAGGCGGAAACGCAGGAGCCGAGCACGGTGACGATCAACAGTTGGCGGGTGGTGGCGTAGTATTCGCCCGGCAGGATTTTGGCTGCCTCGATGTGGAAGGTTTTATCGAAGTACAGGTTGGCCGCCAGGGCTTCCTCGTACAAATGATCCGTGTTGTTGAGCTTGGACACTGACGATTCTTATCGTTGATGAGGTGCGGCTTTGCCGACGGCGGCCTTGCCCCTGGCCAATTCGTAGACGGTCTGGCCGCGCAGGCGAAACAGGTCGGCCGCGTGGAACAGGCTTTCGGAGTGGCCGGCGAACAACAGCCCGTGCGGTTCCATCAAGGGGACAAATTTTCTCAGCATGTTGTACTGGGTGTCCTTGTCGAAATAAATCATGACGTTGCGGCAGAAAATCACGTCGAAAGGGCCGCTTAAGGGCCATTGGGCATCGAGCAAGTTCAGTTGCCCGAAGGTGATGAGCTTGCGCAGCTCCGGCCGCACCTTGGCTTTTCCCTCGTTGCTGCCGGTGCCTTTGAGAAAAAAGCGCTTGACCGTCGCCGTCGGGAGTTTGCTGAGGCGGTCGATGTCGTAGACGCCGGCGGCGGCTTTGCTGAGCACATTGGTGTCGATGTCCGTGGCGACGATTTCCACCGGCGGCGTGAAGGTGCCGAACGTGTCCACCGCGGTCATGGCCAAGGTGTAGGGTTCCTCGCCGGTGGACGCAGCGCAGCACCATATTTTAAACGGCCGTTTGTGCGCCAAGCTACGCATGTGGTCCGCCAGAATGGGGAAATGGTGGGGCTCGCGGTAGAAGGCGGTGAGGTTGGTGGTCAGGGAGTTGATGAACGCTTCCCACTCCGTGCCGTCGTCCTGTTCCAGCAAGTTCAGGTAGTCTTGGAACGATGTCAGCCGGTTGCTGCGCAGGCGGCGCGCCAGGCGGCTGTAGACCATGTCTTTTTTGCCGTCGTTCAGCGTAATGCCGGCGTGCTGGTAAAGCATCTCGCGGATCTTGTGAAATTCCGCGACCGTGAAGGCGAATTCCCGGTCACCGCCGTCCAGCGCGGATGTGGTTCCCGTACGTCTTTTCTCGGCCATAAAACGGGTTCGGCTAGATGTGGCCATTAAAATGGCGGTGTTGTGGATGAATGCCGGCACCAATCCAGCCTAGGCCGGCATTTTAATCTTTTTATAATACCCCGCTTGGCTAAGCAACCGCGCGTTTGAGCGCAAAACCGATGGAGCGCCCGCCGGATCGGCATCGGTGTCGATTCGGGGGCGCCCTTTGCGGGGTCGGAAGCGCTCCGGCGCTGCCTCTGATCGGTGGAGCGTCTTTAGAACTCCGCCCACTCGTCGCCGTCGTCCTCGACTTTTACGGCCGGCTTCGGCGGCTTATGCGCGGGCATGGGTTTTACCGCGGGCACATGGCTGGGAGGGACGGGCAGGGCTTGGCGCGGAGCGGCAACCGCCATGGTCGCGCCGGCCTCGCGGGACAGGCGGAACAGGCTGACGGAATGGGCCAAGGTTTGCGCCTGCTCGGTGAGGGACTCGGCTGCGGCCGCGGCTTCTTCCACCAAGGCGGCGTTTTGCTGGGTGACTTCGTCGATTTGGGTGATGGCGGTGTTCACCTGGTCGATACCGCTGCTTTGCTCCATGGAGGCGGCGGAAATTTCCGCCATGATGTCGGTCACCCGCTTCACGGACGCGACGATTTCCTCCATGGTGGTGCCGGCCTGGTTCACCAGGCTGGCGCCGGTTTCCACCTTGTCCACCGAGTCGCTGATGAGCGTCTTGATTTCCTTGGCGGCGGCGGCGGAACGCTGCGCCAGGTTGCGCACTTCGCCCGCCACCACGGCGAAGCCGCGGCCTTGTTCGCCGGCCCGGGCCGCTTCCACGGCGGCGTTGAGGGCCAGGATGTTGGTCTGGAAGGCGATGCCGTCGATGACGCTGATGATGTCGACGATTTTGCGCGCGCTGTCGTTGATGTCGGCCATGGTGCTGACCACCTGCTGCACCACGCTGCCGCCCTTGGCCGCCACGCTGGAGGCCGCCATGGCCATTTGATTGGCTTGGCGGGCGTTGTCGGCGTTTTGCTTTACGGTGGAGGACAGTTCTTCCATGCTGGAGGCGGTTTCCTCCAGGCTGGAAGCCTGTTCTTCGGTGCGCTGGGACAAATCGGCGTTGCCCATGGCGATTTCCTTGGCCGCCGTGTTGATCTGGTCGGTGGCTTCCTTGATCTGGCCGATGATTTCCGTGAGCCTGGCGACCGTCGCGTTGAAGTCGGATTTGATTTCGCCGAAAGTGCCTTCGTAGTTTTTCTGGATGCTTTCGGTGAGGTTGCCGACGGCCATGGCGCCCAGCACCCGGCCGATGTCGCCCATGGCTTCGGCCACGGTGTCGAGGAACTGATTGAGGCCTGCGCCCAGCTCGCGGAAAAAGCCTTCCTTGCCGGACAAGTCGATGCGCGTGGCGAAGTCGCCTTTGGACGCGGCGTCGACGATTTTGGCGACTTCTTCCTGAGTGGCGATCTCCGCCGTCAAATCGGTCCACTCGGCGACGGAGCCCAAACGCTCGCCTTCGCTGTTGATCACCGGGTTGGCGACGACGCGCAAGGTGCGGGAGCCGACTTGCAAGGTGGCGGTGTAAGGCTGCGTCAAGCCGCCCAGCAGGTTCGCCTGGTGCGTCGGGTTTTTGTGGAAGGTGTCGATATTGGTGCCCATGAGCTTGTCGGCGTCGAAATTCGGCAATTGCTTGCGAATTTCCGACTCGGCGCTCTTGAGGATGGTTTTCACCGATTTGTTGACGTAGACGATGTTGCGGTCCTTGTCGGCGATCATGGCGCCGGTGGACACGTTGTCCAGGGCGATGCGCACCCGCAGGTTTTCCGCCGCCAGGGCGCGTTCGCGCTCCTGCAACGCCAATTCTTCGGTAAGGTCGGCCCACTCCGCCACCGAGCCGAGGCGCTGGCCTCTTTCGTTCATCACCGGATTGGCGACGACGCGCATTTTGCGCCCGCCGATTTCCAGGTGGGCGGTGTAGGTGCTGGTGAACGAACCCAGCAGCCTGGCTTGGTGCGAAGGATCCTTGTGGAACGAGTCGATATTGGCGCCGAGCAAGGCGTCCGCCCGGAAGCCGGGTAGTTGCGTACGCACGTCTTGTTCCACGTCCTTGAGGATTCTCGATACCGATTTGTTGACGTAGATGATGTTGCGATCCTGGTCCGCGATCATGACGCCGGTGGATACGTTGTCCAAAGCGTTGCGCAAGCGGATGCCTTCTTCCGCGGTGCGCTGCGTTTCCGCCAAATCGAAACCGAGCTTGATCTTGATGGACACTACTTGCTGCAACAGCTTGCCGATTTCGTCGTCACGGCTGATGGGCACGGCTCTGCTGAAATGGCCGTTGGAGATGTCCTGGAATATATCCAATACTTGATCGAGGGGGCGCACGATATTGCGCAACAAACCTGCTCCCAGCCAGGCGGCCACGGCGATGCCCAGCAGGATGATCGCCAGGGCGGCGGCGCGCAGCGTTTCGTAGCGGCTAATGGAGTCTTCGTAGGCGGTTTGCGCCGCTTTGTCCTGTTTGGCGATGAACTGGCCGAGGACTTCCACCGATTCCGCGTAGAAAGGCCGGATTTTGGTGAATACGACTCCCTTGGCGGCTTCGATATCGTTGGCTCGCAGGGCGGCTATGGCGGGCTTCAAGCCTTCCTGCACGAAACGGCCGCGTTTTTCGGCGTATTGCTGAGCGATGCCGCTGTCTTCCTGAGACAGGGGGCGTTGGCTGAAACCTTTCCAGATTTCCGAAATGCGGGCGATGTTGCGTTCGACTTCGTCGGCGTTTTTCGCGGCGTCGGCCGGGGTGACCACCGAGTTGATGATTTGCAAGCGGTTTTGCATCATCAGCTTGTCGATTTGGCGCAGTTCGGAAACGGCGGCGGCTTTGTCCTGGTACACCGTACGCAGGTTCTTGTTGGCCGTGTTCATGCCGTAAAGCCCCATGGCGCCGACCAGCAGCAACGCCACCGACAGCAGCGACACCACCGAAATCACCCGGCCTTTCACGGTGATGTTCTTGAACGGGTTGATACGTTGCAGCAACGGCGTCTGCGGCATCCTGCCTTGGTTTATGTCGCGATAGAGGCGGCTGGCCGCTTCGATTTTTTCTTGGCTCGGCTTGTAGCGCACGGAGAGGAAGCCCACGACCTTGTCGGCTTCGTACAGTGGCGTGACATTGGCCTCCACCCAGTAAAAGTCGCCGTTTTTGCAGCGGTTTTTAACGATGCCCGTCCAAGGCTTGCCCGCCTTGACCGTGTCCCACAAATCCTTGAACGCCGCCGGCGGCATTTCCGGGTGGCGTACGATGTTGTGGTTGAACCCGATCAGCTCTCGTTCCGTGAAACCGCTGATTTCCAGGAAGTCGTGGTTGACGTAGGTAATGAGTCCCTTGAGATCGGTTTTGGACACGATCATGTGGTCGTCGCGGAGCACTACCTCGTGGCTGGTAACGGGCATGTTGAGTTTCATTTTTTTATTCCACTTAAAACTCAGGAAGGGACATGGTCGGTCAGGGCCATATCGGGGCTCATCATCAGGCGTTCGATATTCACCAGGATGATCATTCGCTCGTCCACGGTACCCAGTCCCATAAGGTATTGGGTATCCAATGCGGAGCTGAATTCGGGGGCGGAGCGTATCTGCTCCGGCAGCAAGGTGATGACGTCGGAAACGCCGTCCACCACCATGCCGACTACGCGTTGACCGATGTTGAGCACGATCACCACGGTGAACTGGTCGTACGACACGGTGCCAAGCTGGAACTTAATGCGCATGTCGACGATGGGCACTATGGTGCCGCGCAAATTGATCACGCCTTTGATGAAGTCGGGGGCGTTCGCGATTTTCGTGACGGTGTCGTAACCCCGGATTTCCTGGACGGTGAGGATGTCGATGGCGTATTCCTCATCGCCCAAGGTAAACGTCAGGTATTCCCGGCCGGCGCCGGCGACGCCGGGGGTGTCATCTAGTGTGGCTTGCATGGGATTCTTCTCCAAAACCGTCGTGCCGATGAATTGCCTGGGATGATCGAAGTCGCGCGACCCCGTTTAGAACTCGGCCCATTCATCTTCGTTGACCTTTTTGCCGGCGATCTGCGGCGGGTGGCGCGGCGTCGCGGGCTTGATCGCTTTGGCCGCCTGCGCGTGGGGTCTGGGCGCGGCCAGGGCGGGGCGAGCCGACGGTGTCGACAGCGCATGGGATTCGTTGCCCAGCCGGAACTGGCTGACCGATTGGTTGAGGGTTTGCGCCTGCTCGGTGAGCGACTCGGCCGCCGCCGCCGCTTGTTCCACCAGGGCGGCGTTTTGCTGGGTGACTTCGTCGATTTGGGTGATGGCGGTGTTTACCTGCTCGATGCCGCTGCTTTGCTCCATGGAGGCGGCGGAAATTTCCGCCATGATGTCGGTCACCCGTTTCACGGAGGCGACGATTTCCTCCATGGTGCTGCCGGCCTGGTTCACCAGGCTGGCGCCGGTTTCCACCTTGTCCACCGAGTCGCTGATGAGCGTCTTGATTTCCTTGGCGGCGGCGGCGGAACGCTGCGCCAGGTTGCGCACTTCGCTGGCCACCACGGCGAAGCCGCGGCCTTGTTCGCCGGCCCTGGCCGCTTCCACGGCGGCGTTGAGGGCGAGGATGTTGGTCTGGAAGGCGATGCCGTCGATGACGCTGATGATGTCGACGATTTTGCGCGCGCTGTCGTTGATGTCGGCCATGGTGCTGACCACCTGCTGCACCACGCTGCCGCCTTTGGCGGCGACTTCCGACGCGGCCATGGTCATTTGGTTGGCCTGGCGGGCGTTGTCGGCGTTCTGCTTCACGGTGGAGGACAGTTCTTCCATGCTGGAGGCGGTTTCCTCCAGGCTGGAAGCCTGTTCTTCGGTGCGCTGGGACAAATCGGCGTTGCCCATGGCGATTTCTTTGGACGCCGAGTTGATCAGTTCGCTGGCCTGCATGATGTTCTGCACGATGGTGCGCAGATTGTGGACCGACTGCTGCACGGCGTCGCGCAGTTCGGCGAACTCGCCTTCGTATTGTCCTTCCATGGAACGGGTGAGGTCGCCGCCCGCCAACGCCAGCATCACGGACTTGGTCTCCTGCATGACGGACTCGACGGTCATTTGATAGCGCTTTTGCGGCGTGATATCCGAGGCGTATTTGACGACTTTGTACGGCTTGCCGTTGAGGTCGCGGATCGGGTTGTAGGAGGCCTGGATCCAGATTTCCCGGCCGCCCTTGGCAATGCGTTTGTACTCGCCGGCGTCGTATTCGCCGCGGTTCAGCTTGTCCCAGAACGCGCGGTATTCGGCGCTGGCGGCGTAGGCCGGATCGACAAACGTGCGGTGGTGCAGGCCTTTGATTTCCGTGGCGCTATAGCCGATGGCGGCAAGGAAATTGGCGTTGGCGCCGATGACCGTGCCGTCCAGGTTGAATTCGATGATGCCCTGGGATTTGTCTATCGCTTGGATTTGGCTTTGATAGTCGGAGTTTTGCAGCTTTTGCTGGGTAATGTCCGTCGCATATTTGACGACTTTGTAAGGCTTGCCGTTCAGGTCGCGGATCGGGTTGTAGGAGGCCTGGATCCAGATTTCCCGGCCGCCTTTGGCGATGCGCTTGTATTCGCCGGCATCGTATTCGCCGCGGTTCAGCTTGTCCCAGAACGCGCGGTACTCGGGACTGGCGGCGTAGGCGGAATCGACAAAAGTGCGGTGGTGCAGGCCTTTGATTTCCGAGGCGCTATAGCCGATGGCCGCGAGGAAATTGGGGTTGGCGGTGATGACCGTGCCGTCCAGGTTGAATTCGATGACCCCCTGGGATTTGCCGATGGCCTCGATTTGGCCTTGGAAATCGGCGCTACGGAGCTTTTCCTGGGTGATGTCCGCGGCGTACTTGACCACTTTGTAGGGCTTGCCGTCGGAGTCGCGGATCGGGTTGTAGGAGGCCTGGATCCAGATCTCCCGGCCGCCCTTGGCGATGCGCTTGTACTCGCCGGCGTCGTATTCGCCGCGGTTCAGCTTGTCCCAGAACGCGCGGTATTCCAGACTGCTGGCATACGCTTCGTCGACGAAGGTGCGGTGATGCAGGCCTTTGATTTCCGACAGGCTGTAGCCGATGGCCGCGAGGAAATTGGGGTTGGCGGTGATGACCGTGCCGTCCAGGTTGAATTCGATGACGCCCTGCGATTTGTTGATCGCTTCGATTTGGCCTTGGTAGTCGGCGTTGCGCTGCTTGGCGGTGTGCAAGCTGTTTTGCAGGGTGTGCAACGCATCGGTGATTTTGGCAAAGCTGGCGCTTCCCCCTTTAGGGATAGGGTAGGAGGTGTTGCCCTGCGCCATGGCCTCCAAAGCGGCAACGATGTCATTGCGTTCTTTTTGGCTAATCCTGTCGAAAATGCCCATCTTGACCTCTCTTAGGCTCTCGCCTTACTGACGGAAAACAATGCTTATGGGATTCGGCGGCCGGCAAGCGGGCACGCTGAAGTTGTGGATAGCCACGCTCCGTTTGGCATGGGAGTTACTCGGTATCAACGCCATGGAGCAAATTGTTCGCATGGCCTTTGGGTTGGCCCAGGCGTACCAGTGCGATGATGTCCAGAATCATGGCGACGCGGCCGTCCCCCATGATGGTTGCGCCGGAAATGCCCGCGACTTTACGGTAGTTGGATTCCAAGCTTTTGATGACCACTTGGTGCTGACCCAACAGGTCGTCGACGCTCAACGCCGCTTTTTGCCCGTCGGCTTCGACGATAACCAATATGCCCGTGCCCTCGCGTTCTTCGCGCGATGCCATGCCGAAGATTTCCCGCAGGGCGATCAGCGGCAGGTATTCGCCCCTGACGTGGCATACGCGCCCCTGCCCGCCGATGCTGCGCAGGGTTTCCGGCGTGGGCTGCAGGGATTCGACGATGCAGGTGAGGGGGAGGATATAGGTCTCCGTGCCCACCGACACCGATAGTCCGTCGAGGATCGCCAGGGTCAGCGGCAGGCGGATGGTGATGGTGGTTCCGTAGCCGGGCGCGGAGTCGATTTCCACCCGTCCGCCCAGGGACTCGATATTGCGTTTCACCACATCCATGCCGACGCCGCGGCCGGACACGTCGGTCACCTGGTCGGCGGTGGAGAATCCCGGCGCGAAAATCATCTGCCAAACCTCCTGGTCCGACAGGTTGTCGTTGATCGGCAGTCCGCGCTCCTTGGCTTTGGCCAGGATTTTGTCCCGGTTCAAGCCGCCGCCGTCGTCCTGCACTTCGATGACCACATTGCCGCCCTGATGAAAGGCGCGCAAGGTCAACGTGCCCTTGGCCGGCTTGCCTTTGGCGAGCCGGGCTTCGGGGGTTTCTATGCCGTGATCCAGGCTGTTGCGCACCAGATGGGTGAGCGGATCGCTGATTTTTTCGATCAGGCCTTTGTCCAGTTCGGTACCTTCGCCGACCGTTTTGAACTGCACGTCCTTATTGAGTTTGCCGGCCAAGTCCCGCACCAGGCGCGGGAAACGGCTGAAAACGAAACTCATGGGCAACATGCGGATGGACATCACCGATTCCTGCAGGTCGCGGGTATTGCGCTCCAGCAAGGCGATGCCGTTGAGCAGGTTTTCCTGCAAGACCGGATCCAGCGAGGAAGCCGTTTGCGCCAGCATGGCCTGGGTGATGACCAGCTCGCCCACCAGATTGATCAGTTGATCGACTTTCTCCACGCTGACTCGAATGGACGACTGGTCGGCGCTCGCGCTGGTGGTCGCCGGCTTTTCGGCGGAGCGCGCCGGCTTGGCGGCGGGCGCCTGCGTCGTGCTCGGCTGGGGCTGCGGCGCGGCCGCGTCGTCCTTTTTGACCGGGGGCGGCTCGACGAAAAAGCCGTAGCCTTGCGTATTTTCCCTCTGCTTTTTTATCTCGTCGTCGTCGACAAAAAAGCCGTAGGGCTGCGCGGGTTCGGGGGCTTTGGCGGAAGGCGAGGGCGTAGACTGTTCCGCGACATCGCCGAAAAAGCCGTAACCTTGGGCGTCCTCTTGCTGCGCCTTCAACTCCTGTTCTGAAACGAAGAAGCCGAAGCCGTCATCGTCGGATGCCGATGCCGCGTCGGGGGCTCCGGCGGCACCGTCGAAGAAGCCGTAGCCGTCGTCAGCCGAGGCGGCGCCTGGTGGCGCGCCGGCGGCGTCGTCGAAAAAGCCGTAGGCGCCGTCCTCCGCCGGGGTCGCGTTTTCACTCGCGTCGAACACCTGCACATCCTCCGGTTGCACGAAGAATGCGAAGGTTTCCAGCAGGTCGGGACGGTCGAGGCTGGTTCGCAGCTGAAAGCCGACCGTGCCGTCGTCCTGGCTCAAATCGGAAATCTGGCCCGCTTGGCCGAGATCCTCGAGCAACAGATCGAGTTTTGCGCCCAGGGTGTTTTTCAGCGAAACGCGGTAGCAGCGCTGGCCGTCGTCCTCCTTGGCGAGGGCGGGCGGCGCCGGCTCGTTGTCGGCCGCATCCGCCGGGGCGTCTGCGCTCAGGCGGGTGAGGGCGGCGCAGGCCTCTTCGACAGCGGCTTGGTCCACGTCGCCGCCGTTACGATGGCTTTGGAGTTGGTTCTTGAGTACGTCGATGGCCTGCAGGAAGGCGTCGATCATCTCCGACGTGGGTTCCAGTTCGCTTTTACGCAACCGGTCGAGCAAGGTTTCCAGGATATGGGTAACCTCGGTCATGTCGGTGAAGCCGAACGTGCCGCTGCCGCCCTTGATGGAGTGAGCCGCCCGGAATATGGCGTTTAAGTCGTCCAGATTGGGCTGGTCGATGTCCACTTCGAGGAGCAAGCTCTCCATGGTTGCCAAGTGTTCTTCGGCTTCTTCGAAGAACACTTGGTAAAACTGGGTCATGTCGATGCCCATGGCTACTCCAGTTCGATGAACGCGGCGGCGGGCGGATTAGCCGATAACTTTCTTGACCACTTCCAATAATTTTTGCGGGTCGAACGGTTTGACCAGCCAGCCGGTGGCTCCCGCCGCCTTGCCTTGAGCTTTCATGGCATCGCTGGATTCCGTGGTGAGCATCAGAATCGGCACGGTTTTGTATTGGGGCATGGCGCGCAGGCTCTTGATCATGGTGAGACCGTCCATTTTCGGCATATTTTGATCGCTGAGAATGAGATGGACGTTCTTCGACTTGGCTTTGTCCAAGCCATCCATGCCGTCCACCGCCTCGAGAATGTCGTAGCCCGCACTTTTGAGGGTGAAGGACACCATTTGCCGGATCGAGGGGGAGTCGTCCACCGTTAGAATCGTTTTGCTCATGAGATTTAAATGCTCCTGATGGATCAATATAACGAATTGATATCTAAGTCAGCCAATTAGTAATCTTTATGGGTTTTCCAGCGGCTTTCTTCGATGGATCAAAACAAGTCGATGTCTCCAGCCGACATGTTCACTTGTTTAACCGGGTTGTGTTTCGTTTTTTCGATGACGTCCTCGGCCGCGTGGATGGTGTCACGCAATTTTTGCAGTCGGGACATGCCGTCCGTTATGGCGTTGCGATCGGCGGCGGACTGCGCTCCGACGACGTCCATCACGCCGGACAGGATGGCTCTCATCGCGGCAAGGCGGCTTTGCGAATGCCGCAACAGCTGGCAGGCCAAGTCTTGGAACTGGAGCGACATCACCGAAAGACTGACGTCGGATTCGATGCGCGAGGTCATGGTCAGCAACCTTGCCGTGGTGTCGGTGATGTTGTTGTCCATTTGCTCGATGGTGCCCATCATCTTTTCGATCTTAACCTTGGACTGCAGGGCGAAGTTCATGTCCTTGGAGGAGATTTCCTGAAGCGCGTCTTCCGCCGCGCGCAGGGATCGATTAACGCTGCTCACCAGGATCTTGATTTCGTCGCTGAATTCGTTGGAGCGTACCGACAGCTTGCGGACTTCGTCCGCCACCACGGCGAAGCCTCGGCCCGCTTCGCCGGCGCGCGCGGCCTCGATGGCCGCGTTGAGTGCCAAAAGATTGGTTTGGTCGGCGATGTCGCGGACCTCCTTCAGGACGTGGAGGATCTTGTTGACGTCGTTGTTGACGTCCTCCATGCGCTGCACCAGCACCATGGCGGTTTTGCTGTTGGTGATGATGTTGTCGACAAACATCGTCATGGTATTGGACGTGTCGCTCATGAATCCTTGCAGCGTCACGGTTTCCTCGCCGTTGGCGTCCGATGACGGCTCGTGCACGACCGCGCCTTGGTGGCTGGTGAGGGTGCATACCATTTCGTGCTGCTCTCTCACCGAGGCTTGCAGGCCGGTAAAGCTGGCCACCAGCTTATGCATGGCGTCGGTCACCACGTCGCTGGTTTGATCGATTTCCGAAGTCGCGCTGCCGATTTGCTGGCCGAATTCATCGGCGAGGTGGTGGAACAGGCCGTCCAGGTCGGTAAAGAGCCTGTCCATGTTCTGCATCAACTGTTCTTCGTCCCGTTGACGCTGGACGCTCTCCGATACGCGGGCGGCCCGGTGGGCGATCCAGGCCCAGCCGGCGCAGGCGGTGAGCAGCACCGCCAGTTGGGCGTTTGCGGCGGCGGAGTCCACCGGCCATCGCTCGGCGATTAGCCGCCATCCGGCAACGCAGGCCAAAGTCCATAAGGCCGGGGCCAAATAGCGCTTGAGGGGGGAGGTTTGCGTGTCGCTGCTGTTTGCCTTCACGGTTTCAGCGATCCTTCGTGGCCGATTTCATTGTTTTTTTAGCACTGGGGTTAGCTGGCTCGAGCGGGGTCTGGCCCGGTGGCGCGCGGTGTGTCCCGTTAGCTGATGGTAAATAGCTTGTGGAAGTTGGCGATTTCCAATATTTGCCGCACGGTTTCGCGGCAGTTGTTGAGCGAGACGCTTGCGCCCGCCTGGGCGGCCCTGTCCTTGAGCAGCAGCAGCATGCCCAGGGCCGAACTGTCCAGATAGTCGACATCGCGCAGGTTGATTTCGATCGCCTTCACTTCGCTGTTGCTCAAGGCTTGCTCGTAGGTATCGCGAAAGTCCTTGTGCAGCGTGAAATCGAAGCGGCCGTTCAAGGTCAGCGTCGCCTTTTTTTCGTAAATGTCGGTACGTATTTGCATGCGAGTTCCTTGGGGCTGGCGTGGACATAGCGAGCCGGTCGCAACCGGCTCCAATCAACAGTTCAGCGGTGATTCTCTGTGATTCATTTGGCAATTGCAAATGCCTGAAATACCGATCTTTTGCATAAGAAATTCTGTATGGGTCGCACGAAGGCCGCATAAGGTTCTTCTATGGAGCGCATCGCCGCCGAACATCCCGTTTTATACGGAACGCCATGGTTGTCGATGACGGTCTGGACGGGGCGCCTGTGGTAAGATTAGCGCTTGATTTCTTGGCGCGCTTCTTCCGGTGCGCCGTTTCCAGCAGCCGAATATGCCGATGCTCGACGAATACCGAAAACATCTTGCCGAACGTAGCGCCCAGGGCGTGCCGCCCAAGCCGCTTAATGCGGAGCAAACCGCCGCTGTCGTGGCGCAGCTGAAAAATCCTCCCGCAGCGGAAGCCGCAACCCTGGTGGACCTCCTGGAAAACCGGGTGCCGCCGGGCGTGGACGAGGCGGCCTACGTGAAGGCGGGGTTTCTGGCCGCGCTGGCGAAGGGCGAGACGACTTCCCCGCTGATCGACCGGGTACGCGCCACCGAGCTGTTGGGCACCATGTTGGGCGGGTACAACGTCGCGCCGCTCATCGACCTGCTGGACGACGAGGCCTTGGCGCCGGTGGCGGTCAAAGCCTTGTCCCACACGCTGCTGGTGTTCGACGCATTCCACGACGTGCAGGCCAAGGCCGAAGCGGGCAACGCCCACGCCCGCCAGGTGCTGCAGGCGTGGGCCGAGGCGGAGTGGTTCCAGAGCCGGCCGCAGGTTCCGGAAAAGCTCACCGTCACGGTATTCAAGGTAACCGGCGAAACCAATACCGACGATCTTTCCCCCGCCCAGGACGCCTGGTCGCGGCCGGATATTCCGTTGCACGCGCTGGCCATGCTCAAGAATCCCCGCGAAGGCATCACCGACGCCGCCAAGCAGATCGCCGAGTTGAAGCAGAAAGGCTTTCCGGTGGCCTACGTCGGCGACGTGGTGGGGACCGGTTCCTCACGCAAGTCGGCCACCAACTCGGTGCTGTGGTACACCGGCGACGACATTCCCCATGTGCCCAACAAGCGCCAGGGCGGCGTATGCATCGGCGGCAAGATCGCGCCCATCTTCTTCAACACCATGGAAGATTCCGGCGCGCTGCCCATCGAGTGCGACGTGACCCAGTTGAATATGGGCGACGTGATCGACATTTATCCTTATGAAGGCGTCGTGCGGCGCCACGGCAGCAATGAAGATGTGTGCCGCTTCGCATTGAAAACCGAGATCATCCTGGACGAAGTGCAGGCCGGCGGACGCATCAACCTCATCATCGGCCGCGGGTTGACCGACCGCGCTCGCGAGGCGTTGGGCCTGCCGCATTCCACCGTGTTCAAGCGGCCCAGAGAGCAACAGGACAGCGGCAAGGGTTACACCCTGGCGCAAAAAATGGTCGGCCGCGCCTGCGGCGTGGCGGGCATCCGCCCCGGCACCTATTGCGAGCCGCGCATGGCTTCCGTGGGGTCGCAAGACACCACCGGCCCCATGACGCGGGACGAACTGAAAGACCTGGCCTGCCTGGGCTTTTCGGCCGATTTGGTGATGCAGTCCTTCTGCCATACGGCGGCTTATCCCAAACCGGTGGACATCGAAACCCACCACACCCTGCCCGAGTTCATCATGAACCGCGGCGGCATCAGCTTGCGGCCGGGCGACGGCGTCATCCATTCCTGGCTCAACCGCATGTTGCTGCCGGACACCGTCGGCACCGGCGGCGATTCCCACACCCGCTTCCCCATCGGCATTTCCTTCCCCGGCGGTTCCGGCCTGGTGGCCTTCGCCGCGGCGACCGGCGTGATGCCCCTGGACATGCCCGAGTCGGTGCTGGTGCGCTTCAAGGGCAATATGCAGCCCGGCATTACCCTGCGCGACCTGGTGCACGCCATTCCTTACGTGGCGATCCAGCGCGGCCTGCTGACGGTGGAAAAGAAGGGCAAGAAAAACGTCTTTTCCGGCCGCATCCTGGAAATCGAAGGGTTGCCGGATTTGAAAGTGGAGCAGGCTTTCGAACTGTCCGACGCTTCCGCCGAACGCTCGGCGGCGGCGTGCACCATTCGTTTGAACAAAGAGCCCATCGTCGAATACCTCAACTCCAACATCGCCATGCTGCGCTGGATGATCAAGGAAGGCTACGGCGATGTGCGCACAATCGAGCGGCGCATCAAAGCCATGGAGGCATGGCTGGCAGATCCGCAGTTGCTGGAAGCCGATGCCGATGCGGAATACGCCGAGGTGATCGAAATCGACCTGGATGAAATCAAAGAGCCGTTGCTCTGTTGCCCCAACGATCCGGACGACGTGAAGCCCTTGTCGCAAGTGGCCGGCGCCCATATCGACGAGGTGTTCATCGGTTCCTGCATGACCAACATCGGCCATTTCCGCGCCGCCGGCAAGTTGCTGGACGGCCAGGCGGGCCAGTTGCCGACCCGGCTATGGGTGGCGCCGCCCACCAAGATGGATCAGGACCAGTTAAAGGAAGAAGGGTATTACGCCATTTACGAAAAAGTCGGCGTGCGCCTGGAGGTGCCCGGCTGCTCGTTGTGCATGGGCAACCAGGCCAGGGTGGGGGACAATACCCAGGTGGTTTCCACCTCTACCCGCAACTTCCCCAACCGCCTGGGCCAGGGCGCCGACGTCTACCTGGCTTCGGCGGAACTGGCGGCGGTATGCGCCATCCTGGGCCGTATTCCCCGTACGGAGGAATATATGGAATATGCCCAGCGCATCGATTCCATGGCGGCGGACACCTATCGCTACCTCAACTTCGACCAGCTGCCGGCCTACATCGGCCGGAAAGCGGAGACGGCATGATGGAACTGGGCGGGCTTTGGGATCGGTTGATGGAGGATCGCATCCTGGCGTATATCGTCGGTGCGCTGGCCGCCGCGATGGTGGCGCTGTTGCTGGCTTTGCGCCTGTGGCCCCGCGATAGCCGGGGCGATGAAAGCCAGGCTTGGCCGTTTTTCCCCAAGCGTCCGCTGACCGAAGAGGAGCAGGCGCTGTATCACAGCCTGGTCAAAGCGTTGCCCGAACACATCATTCTGGCCCAAGTGCAGCTTTCCCAGTTGCTGGGGGTGCGCAAGGGGCACAACATCCACGAGTGGTACAACCGCATCAACCACCTGAGCGCCGATTTCGTCGTATGCGGCAAGGACGCGACCGTTATCGCCGTGATCGACCTGGATAACGACACCCGCGACCGCGGCGACCGCCAGGCCGACGATGCCCGCAAGCATCGCGCGCTGTCCGCAGCCAGCATCCGCGTGTTGCACTGGCAAGCGTGGAACCTGCCCGACACGGTGGAAATCCGCCGTCAACTGCTGGCCCCCCATACCGCCCCTGCGCGCTCTTCTAACGAGGCTCCGCTGCGCGCCACCCATTGAGCCGTTTCGTGTCAAACATTCACGCGCTGGCGGAACGGTGCCTGTTCCAGCCGGCGGTAGAAGACAAGTTGGCGGCCACCCGCGTCGCTTGGTCAGACCAAGAAAATGGCCGTTTGGATTTGACGTCCCACGGCGTTGTCCGTCCCATCGCCGACGCGGCTTTTCCCGAACGCCCGCTACGCGTCGATCCCCGCCAAGTGCCGCAACGCAAGCTCACCACGTTGGAAGGGCGGGTCGCCTTGCTGCACGCCCTGGCCCATATCGAGTTCACCGCCATTCAGCTGGCTTGGGACATTCTTTACCGCTTCCGCGACATGCCGGATCAATTCCGCATCGACTGGCTGGGGGTGGCGGAAGAGGAGGGCCGGCATTTCGACATGCTGCGGCAACGCTTGCGCGAATTGGGCGCCGACTACGGCGATCTTCCCGCCCATGGCGGCCTCTGGCAGGTGGCGACCGACACGCAGGACGACGTATTGGCGCGGCTGGCCCTGGTGCCGCGCTGCATGGAAGCGCGCGGACTGGACGTGACGCCGGCCATGATCGAAAAGCTGGAACGCGTCGGCGACCAAGCCAGCGCCGACCATCTGAAAATCATCCTACGCGACGAAGTGGGCCACGTTACCCTGGGTAGCCGCTGGTTCCATTGGGAATGCCGACGGCGCGGCGTCGAGCCGGAAGACGCCTATTTCGGCCTGCTGCGCCGCCACCTCAAAGGCGGACTGCGCGGCCCTTTTAACCGGGAGGCCCGTCTGGCGGCCGGTTTCAGCGAGCGGGAGCTGAGCGTATTGGACCAACAGGGCTAACTGGCGAAACATCTCCCTGAATTTCGTTGAGGTCCGTAGCCGGCTTCGTTGCTGCGAATGCCCCGAACCCGGCAATGCAGCGGCCGGGCCGGTAGGGTAGGAATGGCGTCGACCGTGATAACCGTGAGGGCAGGCGATGGGCATTGTTGGACATAGCAAAACGACATTGGCCGTTTGGATATCGATACTGCTGGCGCTAGGCGTGGCTGGCAGGGGCGCGGTCGCCGCCGACACGCCGGTATTCGACGTGATCGTGCTGGGCTCGGGCGGCGGCATGGACGAGTCGAACCTTTCCGCCTATTTGCTGGCGCCGGCGGGCGATTCGGCTTATGTGGCGCTGGATGCGGGAACCTTGACCGCCGGCTTGCGGCGCGCTCGGGAGGCCGGCAGTTTGGCGCATTTCCCCGCCGATGCGGAATTGCCGCCGGAAGCCGTGGTGTTGCGGCGCCATGTTAAGGCTTATCTGATTTCCCACGGCCACTTGGACCACGTCGCCGGCATGGCGATCGGTGCGCCGGACGACGGCGCCAAGGATATTTTGGCTCTGCCGGCTACTATCGACGTATTGCGCGATCACTTGTTCAATTGGCAGGTGTGGCCCAATTTCGCCGATGAGGGGGCGGGGTTGCTGTTGAAGAAATATCGCTATGTGCGCCTGCAACCCGGCGAGCCTCGGCCCATAGCCGGCACCGGCTTGCAGGTTACCCCCTTCGAGCTGTGCCATGCCGAATCCGGCTCTGCGGCGTTTCTGTTGGAGGCCCAGGGCCGTTATGTCTTGTACTTGGGCGATACCGGCCCCGATGCGGTGGAACACTGCGACAAGCTGGCGCGTTTGTGGCGCGAGGTTGCGCCGCTGGTGCGGGAGGGACGATTGCTCGGCGTGTTTATGGAGGTGTCCTACGCCGATCCGCGTGACGCGGCGCAGCTGTATGGCCATTTGTCGCCGTCGTGGCTGATGAAGGAACTGCGAAATTTGGCGGATCAGGTCAATGGAGAACAGCCGACGGAGGCGTTGCGCGGTTTGAAAGTTTTCGCCACCCACATCAAGCCGAAACTGCGCAACGGCCTCGTCGTGGAGGAGGAGATCGCCACCCAACTGAAAGCGCTCAACAATCTGGGCGTGGAGTTTGCCGTCCCCAAGCAGGGGCAGCGGATTTTGTTTTGATTTCAGTCGCAACACGTTGAGTGCGGGGGGGGGATTTCACCCAGCACCGTTAAGTTAACCTTTCTCCCCGTTGCCGGTGTCGAATCTCCTGCCATCGTTCTCACAGCGGCCTACATCTTAAGCGGTAGCTCCAGAGTCACCCTAGCAAAGCGGCAAGCAGATCTTCCCGGCGGCCAATATCGAGGCGGTTGAAAAGGGAGCGCACATGATAGGCCACGCTATTGGGGGTTATCTTCAACCGATCGGCGATTTCCCTGCTGGTATGCCCCGCCGCCAGCAAGATGGCGATTTCCTGGTCGCGGCCCGGCAGCGTGCGCATTTTCGGCGTGGCCAACATCTTCAAGGCCAGCGGTATATGCCGGCTGATCTGAACCATAACTTGCTCCGGTACTCCAGGGTGGACGCCACTCAAGCGGTAAGCGCGCAAGAGGTACGTGCCTGATGCGTTCCGTACCGTGCAGACCGGTGGTGACGCGCTAGGCGGATCGGCAAGCCTAACGGCGACCTGGTGCAGCAATGGCCGGGCCCAGGTCAGCGTATGATCCTTAAGTCGCGCGACACTGGCCGGCATCCCCGAAGCCAGGTGCAGCAAGGTCCTGGCACGGCCGGACAAGTGCTGGATAGCTCCCTTGTTGTCGCAAATCACATAGCCTTCTTCACCGCTATCCACCAGCGAATCCACTTCACCGTTCCCCCAGTCGCGGCGCAACAGGGCGTGAGTCAGCGGCGGGGTGGCGCGGCGGATAAAGGTTTTGTCCTTGTCGGAAAACGGCCGGCCGTGCGGCGGCCGAGCCAGGAATAAGCATCCCACCGGCTTACCCGCATCCCGTATGGGCCAGCGCAGATAGTGGTAGCAGCCCGCCTGCCGGCCAACCTCGTGATACAGCGGCGAATCCTGATAGCGCCCGCCGTAGAGGTCCGAACTGTCGTACGGCGCGGTGGACAGCAACACCTCGCGGAACGACGCAATGTAAGCCGTCTCCTGGGTGTTGGCGTATTCGGAAAAGTATCGGTGCAATACCGGCCGTATGTCGGGCCCTATGACGATCTGGCAGTCGGTCGCCTCCGCGTGCGAGTCGGTGGAAATGAACAGTGCCAAATCAAAGCCTATCGCGTCCCGCAGGGCGCCCACGGCGGCCGGCAGCGCCGCAGGCCCAGCGAACTGCCTACCGGCGAGCTGGGCCAGGGTAGCCAAAACATTAGAGGTTCGCATGTCCTACGCGGTTTCTCTATGGTCCTTCGCTCGCCTGAAACCGGCTTTCCGTAACAAAAACCTCACCCGTGTGGGTGAGTTTTTACCGTGTGCTGCGCCAATAATCTAGTCACGCGTTAAGCGACGCACCAAGCGATTGGCCACCGGTATGCGGGACCAATCCCAATAAAGTTACTAGCCATGGAGAGTAGGAGTCATGAGAAGCAAACTTACCAGGACATGCGTAGCGGTTGCGGTTGTTGTACTCGAATTCGCATCTATGAATGCTTCAGGCAACTGTACCGACGGAACCGGATCGAACCTTAACGCAACTGCCCTAATGCAGTTAAACGCCCAAATCGGAAATACGGAGAATGCTAATTTGAGAACTGCCTACCAAAACAATCAGTGTGTAATATCACAAATCGTTCATGGCGGCGGAGACTCGTGTCCCAACGGTTCGAATATACAAAGCCACATTACTGTTGTAGATAATCAAAACGCCAAAACATGCCACGTCTTCTTGGACGTTAAAAGAAATGGCGGAATCTGCACTACGTGCAGATAGCGAAACGGCTTATGAAACAGCGGTGACTACGGTGACTTTTACAAAGACCGGACCGAACCGCTGACGAAGGCCAATGGACGCACAATATAGAGGCCTCTATCTGTGCGCCTAATCGTACAAAACAGGGAACTCAAGGAGCACATCTCATGGCCGAAATTACCAACCTATCCGACGTGTCGGTGACTATCGACGGCGAAAGCTATTCGATGATCGTAATTCCAGACAAAAAATCCAAGCTGGTGCTTGCCGAGCGTAATCGGGTATTAAGGAACATCAATCTAACCAAGCTGATTATCGGATTATCCCGCACCAGCGATCTACTGTATCTGGCCTACAATGGCGTTGCCGGCTTTGGCGAACTGACCGGTGCCATGACTAAATTACACGATCGCTTCGGCAAACTTTGCGGAAAATGCGACGTCGAGCTGGGCAACATCGAGCGGCAAAGCGCACAGATTCAACAAAAACTGAAACTGGTCTTTACTTTCTTATTGAAGGGCGAAGAACAAACCGCCATTAACTTTCTTGAGCAATGCGGCGTGGTAGCGAAGGAATTGGCCGACAAATCCTACGCCTTGTCCGACGAATTCGATGTGCTGGGTAACGACACCGTTGACGTCTTGTCGAAAACGCAGATCGTGCAGGGGCAACAACAGGAAAAGAAACTGGCATTGGATAAGGAAACCAGCGATATTCAAGCAAAAACGGCCAAAGCGAAGAAAGTCGCCGAAGGACTCGCCGAGCAGAAATCGAAGCTGGATAATCTCTATCAAGAAGCCAAATGGAAGTCGGAAATCGCTGAAAATCGCGCTTTTGCCTTGACGCTGGCTGGCGCGGTGTTAAAGCCTGTCGGCGAGGGAATCGGCGCATTTACCGCGATGTACTCCGGCGGAGCGGCGATAGGCATGGCAAAAAGCATGCTGATGCCGCCGCAAATGCCGCCGCCTCCTTCCAAGGCTGGCGTGGAAAAGGACGTTGAGGTTAAAACCGAAGCGTTAAATACGGTGGAGTCGGAAAACGGGGAAAACGAAAAACTTGCCGCGGAAGAAAAGGCCAAACAAGCCACAGCGGAAAACGTGGCTGCGGAAAAGGACGCGCTAGCCGAAGAAGCCAAAAAGAAAGCCGAGGCCGAAAAAGATGCCGACAAAAAAGCCAAATTAGTGGTGGAAGCCGAACTCGCCGCGACGGCGGCGAAACATGCCCATGAAAAAGCCGAAAAGGCGAAAGCAGCCGCCAAAAAGGCAGCCGACGCCGCCAAGGCTACCGCCGAAAGGCTCAAGATTGCGCAGGCTGCCCTGGAAAAGGCCAAGGAAACGCTGACCAAGGCGGGGGAGGCGCTGGAGAAAATGGAAAGCAGCTATACACAGGTCGCGACACAGTATGGCCGTGAAAAAACGGAATACCTGAAGATGCTGATGGAAAAACAGGATCTCGAGCGCGAAGCATTGTCCAGCATCGCCGAATATGCCGAACGGATGAAGGGCCTGCGCGGCGAAACACAGACCGTGGAATTGACATGCTCCAGCCTGTTCCAGGCCATAGGCGCCTTAAAACAAGTCTCGGTGGTATTGCGGCTTGCCAGCCAATTCTGGGCGAATATGGCGGCCGCCTGCAAAGACTTGGCGCGGGACGACCTGCGGCAAGTGATCAAGGGTTTCGCCGCTCTGAACAAAGAGGAACGGCTCTCCTACTTTACCGGCGACATGGATTTCAAAACCCAGGTCGTTAGGTATTACGCAGGATGGAAAGCCATCGAAATCGTCAGCAACGAGTATGCCGCGGAAGCCAACGCCATTATGGGAAAGGTCCACCGCGACTTCAAACAGAACCTCAAGATCGAAGATGCCAGAAATTTGGCGATTGAATTAGGAGAAAAACTGCTGGAAGACACTGCGGAAGACCTTGCCGCCAACGAACGTGAACGCATGGAAATCGTCGATGCGCTGAAGAACCAGCAAGCGGCGTAGCCTCGGTCTTTCCTGCACGCAGGCCATTATAAACATCTCCGGCGCACAAGCGGTTCCGTGACGGTACAGGTTTCGCTTCGTGCGCCGATTAAAATGGCGTTGACCTAACCGGTTTTCTACAGAAACGAAAAAACATCATGAATGCTTACAACACGACTATCTGCGTCGGAAAATATCGCTTGGCATCACGTGTTGTTATGGGCGCCATCTATTTTTTGGTTGCTCTACTGATCGGCATGGAAGGCGCGACCGCCGACACTTATGTGGAACAAACAAACAGCGCCATCGAACAACTCACCCGCTCCATTGAGTTCATTAACGCCGGCGATGCCGACCAGGCACAACAAGCCTTTGGCGATGCCTCGAATTCCGTGAGGGAATTGAGAAAGGCGAGTGCGCGGGCTTTGGATTTAGCGAATAAACAGCACGACACCTGTTTGAATCGTGTCGTGGCATTGTCGATTCGCGTCGGGGATATCTTTCAACAAGAAGTCGCGCTAAGAAAAAAAATCGACGAACTGGACGCGACACTCGCAAAGGCAACCGAGGATCAAAAAATCACGAGGGACGAAATCGATAGCTTACGTTCGCATTTGAATAACGCAGCAGCGAGTTTACGCGTTCGTGACGAAAAACTTAAGGAATTAAGCCAGTGGTTTTGGGTTCCAGGCTATGGCCAATACCTCGCGATACGCACGTTGATCGATGACGACATCGGACAATACAATAGTCTTTCTAATACTTTGAAGGATACGGAGCTGCGCCTACGGCATAATAAAGAAACGCTGATCCAGGTAGAAACGCTGAAAACGGCGATGCTAAACGAAAAGGAAAACTTGGCGAAAACGTCTTCCGGCCTGTCAAAGATGCGGGAGGAACTGGACCGGAGGTTATCGGACATGAAGGCCGTAGTCGTTTTTCTGACTAGCGGCGGTGTTTTTTGGCAGAAAATGGGTAACTTGCTCGATATCACCGTTAAAGGCCATGAAACCGACCTTAAGTTGCTCTACGAGTCGTTGGGCCGGAATATTGCGCGGCTGCCGTTTTTTAAAGGCGAAGTCGGTGCTACAACCACGACCTTTAAAGAGGCGCTTCTGGAACTCGCAGCGGCCCTCGATGCCGATAAGCCGTTTCTGCCTGCCGAAACTGACAGTTATTGTCCGGCGGGATGGTGAGAAACGCCGTTTTCTAGAAAGCGGTCTTCGTCGCCGCAAGGAGCGCCATTGCTCCTACGGAGGATGATAAGCTCGATATGAAGATTCGGGGCCGTTGGTTCTAGCCACGTTCCGCAATGCGGCCACCGTTACCTGGACCCATCCTTGCCCCATGGCCCACGCTCCTGCCGAGCGCGTTGTGATCGGTCGAGCTCACGAGAACGTCTGGTAATCCGAGCGCGCCATTCCGCAATGGCTGGTGCCTTCAACGCGCTTTGTCACTGATCTGAAAAATACGCCGAGATGGGCTTAAATTAAGGTGTAGGCACTTACACAGCCCAGAAAAAGATGTCGGCCGTTGGCCGCCTTTTGGCGATTTTTTGCAGATACGACGCCCATGGATACGAAGTCCCCCACTGAATCCTTGCGCTTCGCCGATTTGGTCGACGTGGAGCGTTTGCAGGCGTTGACCGATAGCTTCCACCACGTCATCGGCGTGGCCAACGCGGTGATCGATGTGGACGGCACGGTATTGACCCGCTCCGGCTGGCAGGACGTCTGCGTCAAATTTCATCGGGTCCATCCGGATACCTGCCGCCTTTGCGTCGAAAGCGATACCGCCCTGGCCAACCGTCTGCTGAAGGGCGAGCCATACGCTGTGTACGGTTGCTTGAACGGCCTGGTCGATACGGCTGCGCCCATCGTCGTCGCCGGCCGGCACGTCGCCAATGTGTTTACCGGCCAATTTTTCTCCTCCCCGCCGGATTTGGAGGCGTTCCGCCAGCGGGCGGCCCGCTACGGCTTCGACGAAGAGGCCTATATGGCGGCGGTCGCCAAGGTGCCGGTCCTGGCGGAAGAGCGGGTGGAGGCGCTGACCCGCTTGTATGCCTTGTTGGCGCAATGGCTGGGGGATCACGCGTTGGACCATTTGCGGTTGCGCCAAGCCGCCGACGAATTGGAGCGGTTCAATCGTTCCTTGACGCGGCGGGTTGAGGAGCAAACCCGCGAGATATCCGAACAGAACGCCCGTTTGGCCGACGAAATCGGCGAGCGCCGGCAGGTCGAAGAGGCCCTGCGGGAGCGCGCCGAGCAGCTGCGCTTGGTGCTGGAGGGCGGCGAGCTGGGTTTCTGGGATTGGAATATGGAAACCAACAGCGTTCAGCGCAACGCCCGCTGGGCGGAGATGTTGGGATACACCCACGAGGAGATCCGCCAAACGGTCAAGCAGTGGATGGATTTCGTCGTTCCGGAGGACCGGGAGGTCGCCTGGAAATCCATCAGCGACCATTTGGCCGGCTTAACGCCGCAGCACCGTTTCGAATACCGCATGTTGACCAAGGACGGCGGCTACCGTTGGATACTGGATTGCGCCAAGGTGGTCGGACGCGACAGCGACGGCCGAGCGTTGCGCATGTGCGGCACCCATACCGACATTACCGAGCGCAAACGCAGCGAAGAGCGCATTCGGCAACTGTCGCGCATTTACGCGGCTTTGGCGAAAACCAACCACGCCAGCATGCACGCCCGTAGCGAGGCCGAGCTGTTCGATGCCGTTTGCCGGATCGCGGTGGAGGAGGGCGGCATGAAGTTGGCGTGGATCGGAACCCGGACGCCCGGGTCCGACCGGATCCAGCCGGCGGCCCGATACGGCGCCAACCCGGAGTATTTGGACGGTATCGTCATTTCCACCAACGCCGATGAACCGGAGGGGTGCGGCCCCACCGGCACCGCGTTCCGCGAGGCCCGCGCGGTGCTGTTGCAGGATTTCCAGACCAGCTCCACGACAACCCCTTGGCGATTGCGCGCCAGCCATTTCGGCAAGTGGCACGCCAGCGCTGCATTCCCGGTCATGCGAAACGGCAATCCCTATGCGGTGCTGACGCTTTATCATGCGGAAAAGAACGCCTTTGACGAGCAAAACGTCGATTTGCTGCTTTCCATGACATCGGACGTCGGTTTCGCCTTGGACGTGTTCGACAGCGAGGCGCGGCGCCAGGCGGCGGAGCAGGCGCTGCGCGTGAGCGAGGAGCGCTTCCGCACCCTGGCCGCCGTGGCGCCGGTGGGGATTTTCAGGTGCGACACGCAGGGTGACTGCATTTACGTCAACGAACGATGGTCGGCCATCGCCGGCCTGTCCGCCGCCGAAGCCATGGGGGCGGGATGGGCCGACGCCCTTCATCCCGACGACCGGGACGTCGTGTTCGACGAGTGGAATCGCTCGGTTCGGGAAAACCCCCAGTTTTCGCTGGAATATCGTTTTTGCAATCGCCAGGGACAAGTGGCCTGGGTGATCGGGCGCGCGGTTGCCGAAATCGACGAGAGCACCGGCGGCATCATCGGCTACGTGGGCACAGTAACCGACATTACCGAACGCAAGCAGGCCGAGGAAAGGCTGCGCCTGACGGCGCGCGTGTTCGAGTCCACGCTGGAAGGCATCATCATCACCGACGCCAAAGGCAATATCCTGGATGTCAACGAGGCGTTCAGCCGCATCACCGGCTATAGCCGCGAGGAGATGCTGGGCCAGAATCCGCGCATGCTCAAATCCGGCCGCCAGGGGGGGGATTTTTACGAAGCCATGTGGCGAGCGGTTCGTGCCAGCGGCCATTGGAGCGGCGAATTATGGAACCGCAAAAAAAACGGCGAGGTGTATCCCGAATGGATCACCATTTCCACCATCGGCGACAGCCAGGGCGAAGTGACCCACTACGTCGGGATTTTTTCCGACATCAGCCTGCTTAAACAACACGAAAGCCAGCTGGAGCATATCGCCCATTACGACGCGCTCACCGGCGTACCCAATCGCGTGTTGCTGGTGGACCGCATGAAGCAGGCTTTGGCCCGATCGCGGCGGGAAGCCAAGCTGCTGGCCGTGTGTTACCTGGACCTGGACGGCTTCAAGCCGGTCAACGATACGCTGGGGCACGAAGCCGGCGACCTCATGCTGATCGAAATCGCCCGGCGCATCGATCATACCCTGCGCGGCGGCGACACCGTGGCGCGGCTGGGCGGGGACGAATTCGTCGTGTTGCTGCTGGGGCTGGACAGCGAGGAGGAGTGCGACATTACCCTGAAGCGGCTGCTGCACGCCATCGCCGAACCGGTGATGATCCATGGGCAGCATTTCGTCGTGACGGCCAGTATCGGCGTCACCCTTTACCCCGAGGACGACGAGGACCCGGACACTTTGCTGCGCCACGCCGACCAGGCCATGTACATCGCCAAGCAGTCGGGAAAAAACTGTTGCCACACGTACGATCCGACCTTGGATGCAGCCACCCGCACCCGCCACCAAGCCGTCACCCGGATCGAGCAGGGGCTGCGCGATAACGAATTCGTGCTGTATTACCAGCCCAAGGTGAACCTGCGCACGCAGCGCGTGGTCGGCGCGGAGGCCTTGATCCGTTGGCGGCATGCGGAACGGGGGCTGCTGCCGCCGCTGGAGTTCCTGCCGGCGATCGAGCATTCCGAATTGGAAGTCATTTTAGGCGAATGGGTGATCGACACCGCGCTGGCGCAACTGGCCGCATGGCATCAAGCCGGCTTGAAGATCGAGGTCAGCATCAACGTTTCCGCCGCGCACTTGCAATCCGGCGATTTCGTCGCAAGGTTGCGGCACGAACTGGCCCGTTATCCCCATCTCCCAGCCAACTGCCTGGAGATCGAAATCCTGGAAACGGCGGCGCTGATCGACATTCCCAAAGTTTCGCAACTCATCGAGGCCTGCCGGGCCATGGGCGTGAGCTGCGCCCTGGACGACTTCGGTACCGGCTATTCGTCGTTGACCTATTTGCGCAATCTGCCGGCGGAGACGCTGAAAATCGATCAGACCTTTATCCGCGACATGCTGGTGGATGAAGGCGACCGTTCCATCGTGCAAGGCGTTATCGCCCTGGCCCACACTTTCGGCCGCAAAACCGTGGCGGAAGGCGTGGAGACGGTGGAGCATTTCCAAGCCCTGCTGGACCTGGGTTGCGAAATCGGCCAAGGCTACGGCATCGCCCGCCCCATGCCGGCGGAGGATTTCCTGGCCTGGTGCTCGACGCGGCGCTAGTCGCCCTAACGCCGCGCTCGGCGCGGTTAATGACCGCCGAAGGTGAGCGCGTCGCCGTAGCCTTGCTTGGAATAACCGTCCAGCCGTTGCGACCCCACCAATAGAATCGGCACGCCCCGCCCTCCGATCGCTTCGAATTCCTTCCGCGCCCGTGGCGAACGTTCGATGTCCCGTTCCGCGTAAGGCACGCCCCGTCGGCGCAGATCGGCCTTGGCGAGTTTGCAGTAAGGGCAGTCGGGACGGGTATAGAGGGTGACATCCTGTCGTACGGCCTCGGCCGGGTTGGCAGGCTTGGCCGATTGTGCGGCGGGAATGGCCGGCGGGCCGGCGGCGGCCCCGTCTTGGGCGTGCATCCGCTCGGCCCCGACCGCGCCGGCGGCCCTGTCGGAATAATGCGTTCGCCCGTCGGCATCCTTCCATTTGTACACATCGGCCAGGGCGGGGAGTCCCGCCAGCAACAACAGCGCCATCGCAAGGTTTCGCATCGTCATTCCCTCGTTCCTTTGCGTTTTTCCCTGAAGCGGCGGGCTAGCCGTTCCGCTTCGCACCGGAAGGATGATGCCAAAGCGGCCGGCAATGGACAAGACGCCCCTCCGGGGGCGTCTTCCTTCTATCCTGCCGTCGGCGTTTCCCGATTCAACAGGTAATACACCACCGGCACCACCAATAGGGAAAAAGCGGTGGAGGCGAAGATGCCGAAGATGAAGCTCCAGGCCAGGCCGGAGAAGATCGGGTCCAGGGTGATGACGAAGGAGCCGAACATGGCGGCGCCGGCGGTGAGGAAGATGGGCCTGAGGCGCGTGGCGCCGGCTTCGATGAGGGCGTCGGTGAGTTCCTTGCCCTGGTCGCGCAGCTTGCCGATGAAGTCGATGAGGATGATGGAGTTGCGCACGACGATGCCGGCCAGGGCGATCATGCCGATCATGCCGGTGGCGGTGAACAGGATGGGCGTGTCGAATCCCGCCACCGGCGTGGTGAACAGGTTCAACAGCCAGAAGCCGGGCATGATGCCGATGATGGTCAAGGGAATCGCCACCATGATGACCAGGGGCAGGCTCAGCGAGCCGGTCTGCGCCACCAGCAGCACGTAGATCATCAGCAAGGCCGCGCCGAAGGCCAGCCCCAGGTCGCGGAACACGTCCACGGTGATTTTCCACTCGCCTTCGCCGGCCAGGTCCACCGAGTAGCCGGCGGGCATGGGCTTGGCTTCCTCGATGTCCCACCAGTCGAACACCGCTTCCACCGGGCTGCGGCCGGCCATTTCGGCGGTGACATAATTCAGCCGCTTGAGGTTCTTGTGGTAGATGGTGCGGTCCACTTTCTCTTCGTGGACGGCGCCCAGTTCGCCCAACGGCACCAGCCGGCCGTCCTGCGCCTTCACCCGCAGGGCCAGCAAATCGGCTCCGGCCGAGCGTTCGGCGCGGGGCAGTCGCACGACGATTTCCAAGGGCTGGCGTTCGGCCGGTGCGTGGATCGTGCCGGCTTGGCCGCCGCCCAGGGCGATGCGCAGGGTCTCCGCCACGTCCTGCACGCTGATGCCGTGCAGGGCGGCTTTCTGCCGGTTCAGTTCGAAACGCAGCTTGGATTGCGGCTCGTCCACCAGATCGTCCACGTCCACCACGCCGTCGATGTGCTCGATCTCCTGGCGCACGCCTTCGGTGATCTGCGCCAGCTCGTCGTAATCCTTGTCCAGCGGGCCGTAGACTTCCGCTACGAAAGTGGACAACACCGGCGGCCCCGGCGGCGTCTCGACGATCTTGACGTTGGCGCCGTGCTCCCTGCCGATGCGCTCGATGTCCGGGCGGATGCGCAGGGCGATTTCGTGGGACTGCTGCTTGCGCTTCTCTTTCGGCAGCAGGTTGATGCGGATTTCCGCCAGGTGGCCGCCGCGGCGCAAATAGTAGTGGCGCACCATGCCGTTGAAGTCCATGGGCGAAGCGACGCCGCTGTAGGTTTCGTAGTCGGTGACTTCGTTGACGCTGGCCAAATAATCGCCCAGGGCGCGGGCCACGCCGTCGGTTTCCTCCAGTGTGGTGCCGCGCGGCAGGTCGATGACCAGTTGCAGCTCGTTTTTGTTGTCGAAGGGCAGCAGCTTCAAGGGCACGGCGCGGGTCACCGCCAACAGGGCGGCGGCGACGAAGGCCAGCAGCATGGCCCACAGGAACCACTTGGCCCGCTGCGGCGTGACGATCAATGCGCCTAACGCTTTCTGGTAGAAACGGTAGGACCAGGTCGCCTTGAGGTCGAACGCGCCGTGGCCGCCCTTGCCGTATTCGCTTTGCAGCAGGTAATAGCTGGCCCAGGGCGTGACGGTGAAAGCCACCAGCAGCGACATGAGCATGGCGATGGGCACGTTGAAGGCCATGGGCCCCATGTACGGCCCCATCATGCCGGTGATGAAAAACAGCGGCAGGAAGGAGACGATCACCGTGAAAGTCGCGAAGATGGTCGGCGGCCGCACCTCGTCCACGGCGGTGAGCGCCGCTTCCAAAGGCGGTTCCTTGCGCAGCTGGAAGTGGCGGTAGATGTTTTCTACGTCCACAATCGGGTCGTCCACCAGCAGGCCTAAGGACAGGATCAGCGCGAACAGGGTGACGCGGTTGATGGTGTAGCCGAACACCAGGTCGAACAGCAAGGTCACGCCCAGGGTCATGGGCACGGCCAGGGCGACGATGAAAGATTCCTTGGGGCCGAGGGTCAGAGCCAGCAGCACGATGATGGTGGCGATGGCGATCATCAAGTGCTTTACCAACTCGTTGACCTTGTGGTTGGCTGTTTCGCCGTAATCGCGGGTGACGCTGACGGTGACGTCCTCGGGGATCAGCTTGCCGTACAGGCCTTCCATGGTCTGGATGGTGTGCTCGGCCACCGCCACGGCGTTGGCGCCCTTGCGCTTGGAGACGGCGACGGTGACCGCCTGGCGCTCTTCGCCGGGTTTGGCGTCGGCGGTTGCGCCCACTTTCTTGCTGTCCGTGGCGGACTGGCCGAAACCGATGCGGGTATAGCTTTCCGCCTCCGCCACGCCGTCGCGCACCTCGGCCACGTCGCGCAGGTACACCGGCCGGCCTTCCGGCGCGGCCACCACCAGGGAGGCCAACTCCTCCACGCTGCGCAGTTCCGGGCCGGCGTCCAGTTGCAGGGTGCGGTTGCCGGTGTCGAAACGGCCGGCCTGCACGCTGACGTTGGCGGCGTTCAGGGCGCGCATCAGCTCCAGCACGGTCAGGCCGCGCGCCGCCAGCTTGGCGGTGTCGGGATAGATCAAGGCGCGGCGAGCTTCGCCGCCGATCACGGCGATCTTGCCGCTGTCCTCCACTTCGCCCAGCTTGTCCTTCAATTCGTCCGCCAGGCGGCGCAGGGCGGCGGTGTCGTAGACCGGGTTGGCGGACGACAGCGTCAGGGTGACGATGGGCACGTCGTCGATTTCCACCGGCTTGACCACCCAGTCCTTGACGCCGGGGGGAATGATGTCCTGATTGGACATCAGCTTGTTCCACACCTTGAGCAGGCTGTCCTCGCGGCTTTCGCCCACGTAGAAGCGCACCGTCACCATGGCCTCGCCTTCGCGGGACGCCGAGTAGACGTACTCCACGCCGTCCACTTCGCGCAAACGGGCTTCCAGCACGGTGGCCACCAGCTTTTCCACTTCCTCGGCGGAAGCGCCGGGCATGCGCACGAACACGTCGGCCACCGGCACGACGATCTGCGGTTCTTCCTCGCGGGGCGTCAGCAGCAGTGCCGCCAGGCCCGCCAGCAGACAGGCGATCAGCAGCAGCAGGGACAGTTTGGACGTGATGAAGACGCGGACGATTTCGGCGGTGAAGCCGCGCTGGGCAGTCGGCATGTTCATGGTGCGCTGTCCGTCACCACCAGGTCGCCGGCCTTGAGGCCCGCCAGCACTTCCACCCAGCCGTCGCGGGACTTGCCGGTGCGCACGTGGCGCAACAGGGTTTTGCCGCCTTCCACCACGTGGACGCTTTCCAGCTGTCCCGAGCGGCTGACGGCCGATGCCGGCACCAGCAAGGCGTTGCGGCGGCCGCAGGGCTGTTCCAGCCAGGCGAAGGCGCCGGGTTGCAAATCGGCCGCGCCGTTCAGGCCAGCTTTGACTTGCACCGTGCGGCTGCGGGGATCGGCGGCCGGGGCGATTTCTTCGGCCACGGCGGCGTAGCGGCGTTCGCCGACGCGCGCCTGCAAAGCAGTACCCGCTTGGATGGCGGCGGCGCACTGTTCCGGCACGTCCGCTTCCACCCGCAAGCGCTGCTCGGATTGCACCACCAGCACGGCGCTGCCGGGCATGGCCATATCGCCCGGCTCCAGCAGTCGCTGCACTACGGCGCCGTCGAAGGGTGCGCGCAGGGTGGTTTCACCGAAGTGGGACTCCGCCTCGCTCACCGCCGCGCGGGCTTCGGCCGCCTGGGCGCTGCCGGCCCGGGCGGTCGCCAAGGCGGCATCCAAGGCTTGGCGGGTGGCGGCTTCCTGGTCGAACAGGTTTTGCGTGCGGCGCGCATCGGCTTGGGCGCGGGCCGCTTCGGCCTCGGCCGCCGCCAAGGCGGAACGGGCCTGGCGCAGCCGCGCTTGCCATTCCCCCTGGTCCAGCTTGGCCAGCACTTGGCCGGCTTTGACGGTGTCGCCGGCTTTGACGGCGACTTCGATGATGCGGGCGCTCACTTTGGGCGCCAGCTGCGCCACGGTGCGGGCGCTCACCGTGCCCGGCCAGGCCATGATGTCGTCGATTTCTTTGACCTCCGCCCGGGCGGTGACCAGGCGGCCCGTCTGTCCGGGGGCGGCTTCGGTGGTGCCGGGCGGCGTCTTGCCGACGAAACCGCCTTGCATCCACACCAGCAGCAGGATCAACCCGGCGATGGAGGCGGCGGCATAAATCAGCTGGCGTTTGGTTTGTTCGGAATTGGGCGTGGACATGGCGGCGTTATTTCCAGAATCCTAAGGCTTTTTGCAGGTTGGCCTGGGCCACCTGGGCGTCGTAGCGGGCCATCACCGCCCGTGTCTGCGCTTGGGCGCGGTCGGCCTCGGCCTCCAGGTAGCGGGTGACGTTGGCCGTGCCGGCCTGGTACTGTTGGTAGACCAGGCGCATGGCCTCCTCGGCGGCGCGGTCGGCGGCTTCCGCCATGACCAATCGCTGGCGCGCCTCCTTGAGGTTGGCGTGGGCCCGTTGGACTTCGTCTTCGATTTCCAGCCGGGTGCGCTGCTGGATGGCTTGGGCTTCGGCCACTTTGCGTTCGGCGCCGGATACCCGCGCCGCCGTGGCTCCGCCGGCGAACAAGTCCACTTCCGCGTTGAGCCCCAGGGTGACGTTGTCGCGGTTGGCGTTGAAATCGGGAGTGCGGGTGTTCATGCCGTAGGCCGCATAGGCGTTGACGCGGGGCAGGTGGCCGCCTTGCTCGGCCAACAGTTCCTTTTCGCGTATTTGCACCTGATGGGCCGCCGCCTGCATTTCCGGCCGCTGGGCCAGGGCTTGGGTGATCAGTTCGCCGATTTTGTCGCTGATCGGGGCGGCTGTGCTATCGGCCCCCGCGCGGACTTCCAAGGGATCGGCCGCGCCCAAGCCGAGCAGGGTTTTCAGTCCGGAACGGGTCAGCTCTACGCCGTTGATGGCCCGCACCTCCGCTTCGCCGGCCTGGGCGCGGCGCACTTCCAAGGACAATACGTCGGATTTGAGCAGGGCGCCCTCGCGGTGTTGGGCTTGGGCGTGGCGCAGGGCGCTGTCCACCGCTTCGATGGAGCGGCGCGCCACTTCCAACTGTTGCGGGGCGGCCAACACGGCGTAATAAGCGGAAGTGACCGATGCCGCCAGCCCGTTGCGCAAGGCGGAGCGTTCCAATTCCGCCGCTTCCACGCCCAGTTCCGCCGCCTTCTTGCGGAAATAATCCGAGCCGCCGCGAAACAGCGACCAAGCGCCCACCACTTCCGGCCGGAAGTTTTCCACATAACCGGGCTGGTTGATGTTTTGGAAGTCTCGATTGGTGAAGCGCCGCTGGGAAACGATGGCGGAAAAGGCCTGGGTCGGGTCGTCGGAATAGGTGTAGCCCACCCGGCCGGTGAGCTTGGGATAAAAGGCGGCGGCCGCCTCTCCGACCTTGGCTTCGGCTTGGCCGATGCGTTCGGCGGCGGCGCTCAGGTCCGGATTGCGCTCGAAGGCCAAGTCCAGGATTTGTTCCAGATTGAGCGGGCCGGTAGGGAGTTCCGCCCAGGCGGGAGCGGCCGCCGCCAGCCAGAGCAGTAGAGCAGGGATGGCGAAGTTCATCGAATTACCTTTCATTATCGACCTTCCGTCGCAGCGCAGTCGGCAGTCCCGCCTTTAGGTGGCTCCGGATCGAACCGCCTAAAGGCGGGGCTACGGACCGCCGCGGCCGCGCTGGGAGAGCGGGCCGCCGCGGTCGGTTATAACCCAGGGCGAATCAGCCGTTTTTCAAACGCACCACGCCCATCATTTTCAGGATCATCCGTTCATAGAACGGCTCGCTGATGCCCTTGGCGATCTTGCGCATGAAGTATTTTTCAAAGGCGATCTTGCCCAGGTGCACCCAATAACCCTTGGCGGACCAGGTGATGTTGCGCGGCGGAATTTGCGGCTGGGCGATGAAGGCCAGGCCGGTGTCGCCCATGTCCGCCAGGCACAAGGCGCTCCAGGTAGCCTTGTGGGAGGGTTGCTTGCCGTCCAATTCCTCGCGGATGTTGTGGGCGGTGGCGGTGACCATGGATTCGATCATGTAGCCGGTCTTGGGCACGCCGGTGGGCACCGGGGTTTGCTCCTGGGGCGGGATGGCGATGCACACGCCCACGGAATAGACGTTCTTGAACTTGGGATTGCGCTGGTATTCGTCCACCAGCACGAAGCCGCGCGGGTTGACCAGCCCGTCGATGCCGCGCACCGCGTCCACGCCGGTGAAGGCGGGGATCATCATGCTGTGCTTGAAGGACAGCTCGTGCTTCTTCTTTTCCGCGCCGGTCTCGTCCACTTCGGTGACGTACATTTTACCGGCTTCGATGCGGTCCACTTTGGCGTTGCAGATCCACTTGACGCTTTTGTCCCGCAGCTCGCTTTCCAGCATGCCCTTGGAGTCGCCCACGCCGCCCAGCCCCAGGTGGCCGATGTAGGGTTCGGACGTGACGAAGGTGATGGGCACTTTGTCGCGGATCTTGCGCTTGCGCAGGTCGGTCTCGGCGATGAACAGGTACTCGTAGGCCGGGCCGAAGCAGGAAGCGCCTTGCACCGAGCCGACGATGATGGGGCCGGGATCTTTGACGAAGCCGTCCCAAAATTCGCCCGATTCGCCGGCGTGGTCCACGTGGCACACCGACTGGGTATGGCCGTGGGGGCCGAAGCCGGGGATTTCGTCGAAGGCCAGCCTGGGGCCGGTGGCGATGATGAGGTAGTCGTAGCCTACCGTGCTGCCGTCGGCGAGCTCCACTTGGTTGGATTCGGGGCGTACCTTGGCGGCGGCTTTTTGTATGAAGGTGATTTTTTTCTTTTTAAAAACCGGCGCCAATTCGATTTTGATATCGGACGGTTTTCGCCAGTTGACGGCCACCCAGGGGTTGGACGGCACGAAGTGGAAAGTGGGACTGTCGGAAATGACGATGACCTCGTCTTCCTTGCGGGCGAGTTCCTTCATTTCGTAAGCCATGGGAATGCCGCCGATGCCGGCGCCCAATACGACGATTTTAGCCATGATGCGTCTCCTCTGGTGTTCCAGTCGGTAAGTATGGGTTAAACGAGCGGGGTGGTGGGGTTATGGTGTTCGATGGAAGCCTCCCGTCATGCATCGCGGCGACGCACATCGTCGCAGGATTGGTCGATGCCGTGGGTGTCGATGTCGCACACCGATTCCAGCCACATGGCGTTGATCACGGCGAAGGCGGCGGCGAAACCCGCGCCCAGTATCCAGGTGAAATACCACATCGTATCGCCTCCGAGTCAATATAGCGTATGGGTGTCTTGCATTACCTGCTTTTCCGTCACCGCGCCCCAGATCACTCGGTAAACCCAGCGTGTATACAGCAGCACGATGGGCAGGAAGACAACGGTGATCCAGAAGGCCAGCAATAGCGTCGTATGGCTGGAACTGGCGTCCCACACAGTCAGGCTGGAGCGGGGGTCGGTGGAGGAAATCAGCAGGAAAGGGAACAGCCCCAGTCCCACCGTGGACAAGGCGCCGCCGATGCCGAGGGCGCTGCCCAGAAATGCCGCGGCGGGCGAGTCCGCCTTGCCCAGGACGTAGGCGGCGCCCAGGCCGCCGAAACCCAGCGCCGGTGCCGCCAGCATCCAGGGATGGGCGAGGAAATGCTTGAGCCAGCCGCCTGCCGCCAAGGCCACGGTTTTGGCCAAAGGGTTGGAAGGCCCGTCGGTGGCCGGCAATACAATGATTTCCGGCCGCTCCATGCCGAGCAATACCCATCCCAACGCCAGTGCTAAAGCCGCCAGCAGGGCCGGGCCGATCAACCCGACCGCGCGCCGCGCCCGTTGCCGGATAGCGTTCTCGGTGCGCCATTGCAGGAAAATCGCGCCGTGGAAGGTCGCCGTCGCCAAGCCGATGAAGCCGCACAGCAGGGCGAAGGGGTTGAGCAGGCTCCAGAACGAGCCGGTGTAGAAGGCGCGCAAATCGGCGTCCAGGTGGAAAGGCAGGCCGACGATCAGATTGCCCACCAGCACGCCCAGCAGGAGGGGCGGCACGGCGCCGCCGACGAACAAGCCCCAGTCCCAGGCGTTGCGCCATTGCGGGTTTTCCAGCTTGCTGCGGTAGTCGAAGCCCACCGGGCGGAAAAACAGGGCGAACAGCACCAGCAGCATGGCCACGTACAAGCCGGAGAACAGCGTGGCGTAGACCGGCGGCCAGATGGCGAATACCGCGCCGCCCAGCAGGATCAGCCACACCTGGTTGCCTTCCCAGGTGGCGCCCACGGTGTTGATGACGACACGGCGTTCCAGGTCGGTCTTGCCTACGAAGGGCAGCAACGCGCCGATGCCGAAATCGAAGCCTTCGGTGACGGCGAAGGCGACGGCCACCACGCCGATGAAGACCCACCAGATCAGTCTTATGGTTTCGTAGTCGAACATGGTTTCGCCCTCGCGATAGTCTGGTTTGGCTCTGGGAGTATCAACCTACGCGCAGGTCAGCGGTGGTGCCGTCCATGGTGTCCGGAAACGGCGTGGCGGGCGTGGTCGCTCAATTGCGCGTCGAAATAAGCGTGTATCGCCCCCACCAGCTCCGGCTGATCGGTGGAATAGTCGATTTGCGCCCCGTTCGGCAGCTCTCCATAGACAAAGCGGATTTGCCCGGCCCCGGCGCTCATGGCCGCCAGTCCGGGCATGGCGTTGCCGTGGATGCGCGCCGGCCCGGAAAAATCGCCTTGGGTAAAACGGGCGGCGATGTGCGACAGGTGCTCGCGGATCAGCCGGATTTGCTCGACGTCGCCGGCATTCTTGGCCACCACTTGCTGCAAGCCGCCGTTGGCGGTTTTGTCGAAGACGTGCACGGTTTTTTTCCAGGTCGAACGGCATGACATGGGCGCCGCGTTCCGCCACCTCGTCCAGCCGGGCCGGCGTGGCGGGTTCCGCGGCGTAGGCCGGTGCGATCAGCGCGCACAGCAGCGTGGGGATAGACAGGCTTTTCATCGTACGTCTCCGTTTTTATGCGCTTTGTTCGAAGCAATAGCGGCCGGTGTGCAGGCTGCTGGGCCCCAGCCGCACGTACTTGAACATCAGGTACAGCTCGATCACCAACAGCACCGTATAGAAGAAGGCGAAACCGGCGATGCTGAACCACAGCTGGCCGCTGCTGACGCTGGACACGCTCAAATGGGTGGGCAGCACGCCGGAAATGGTCCAGGGCTGGCGGCCGTATTCCGCCACGAACCAGCCGGTTTCCGCCGCGATCCACGGCAGTGGGATGCCCCACACCGCCAGCTTCATCAACCAGCGCTTCTGGTCGGCGACGCGGGTGGCGCAGTAATAAAACGCCATGGCGAAGATGAACAGCAGGGTGAAGCCGCAGGCCACCATGACGCGGAAAGTCCAGAACAGGGGGGCGACGCGCGGGATGGTGTCGTTGGCGGCCTTCTCGATCATGGCTTCGTCGGCGTCGACGACTTTGTCGGTGTATTTCTTCAGCAGCAGGCCGTAGCCCAGGTCGGCCTTGTGTTGCTCGAAGGCGCGGCGGGTGGCGTCGCTCTTGTCGCCCGCCCGCAGCTTTTGCAGTTCGCCGTAGGCGACCATGCCGCTCTCGATGCGCTGGGCACTCTCGTTGCGCAGGTCTTTCAAGCCTTTTACGTCCTCGTCGATGGAGCGGGTGGCGATCAGGCCCAGCACGTAGGGCAGTTTGAGGGCGTAATGGGTTTTTTCCGCCGCCTGGTCGGGAATGCCCACCACGGTGAAGCTGGCCGGCGGTTTGTGGGTGTCCCACTCCGCTTCGATGGAAGCCAGCTTGATCTTTTGGGTTTCGCCGGAGGTATAGCCCGATTCGTCGCCCAGCACGATTACCGACAGCACCGAGGCCAGACCGAACGCCGAAGCGATGGAAAAGGAGCGGCGGGCGAAGCCGATGTCGCGCTTTTTCAGCAAGTACCAGGAGCTGATGCCCAGCACGAACATGGAGCCGGTCACGTAGCCGGCCGCCACCGTATGCACGAACTTCACCTGGGCTACCGGATTGAAGAACACGTCGGCGAAGCTGGTCAGCTCCATGCGCAGGGTTTCGTAGTTGAATTCCGCACCCACCGGATGCTGCATCCAGCCGTTGGCTATCAATATCCACAGGGCGGACAAGCTGGTGCCTACGGCCAGCAGCCAGGTGACCATCAGGTGCTGGACTTTGCTCAGGCGAACCCAGCCGAAGAAGAACAGGCCGACAAAAGTGGACTCCAGGAAGAACGCCATCCAGCCTTCGCTGGCCAGCAGCGGGCCGAATATGTCGCCGACGTAATGGGAGTAATAGGCCCAGTTGGTGCCGAACTGGAATTCCAGGGTGATGCCGGTGGTGACGCCCATGGCGAAATTGATGCCGAACAGCTTGCCCCAGAATTGGGTCATGTCCTTGTAGACCTGGCGGCCGGTCATGACGTAAACCGACTCCATGATGCCGAGGATAAAGGTCATGCCCAGGGTCAAGGGCACGAACAGGAAGTGGTAGAGGGCGGTCAGGCCGAATTGCAGCCGCGACAGGCTGACGATGTCGTCACCGGACATCATGGGAGGCCTCCTTGGGTTGGTTGTGGCCCGGGGCGCTTGGGGCCGAAGCGAAAAGGTCGGCGGCATCGGGTCGCGGGCCTGCGCCGTGGCCGCGGAAGGCCAGCAGCCAGATGCCCCACAGCAATACGGCTTTGACGGCGAGGGCGACGGCGATCTCGCGCCGCAGGCCGTTTATCCGGTGAGTCGGCGGGGCGAGGCGGGTGTTTTCCGTCATGGGCTCGCTCCAAATATTAGAGGATTCTAATTATGAGCGCTGCCGATCGCGTTCGCAAGCAAATATGGTGGTTGCCCGGGGCGCGATGGGCTCCTGTTCGGACGGCGGCGGCTTTATTCGCCGCCGCAGGTTTCCTTGAAGCCCAGTTTTTTCAATAGGGTTTCCAGCGGGCAGAATTGGGTGAAGCCGCTTTGGAACAGGTTGGCGCCGACGAAGGCGGTGAACCACAGCCAGTTGGCGTTGTGGAACAGCGGGCTGGCTTCCGCGCCCAGGCTCAGGGAGAGCAGGACGAAAAATCCGGCCACGATTCGGACAATGCGGTGGGTCGTCAGGGATTTGCTGGTCATGGGCTGGCTCCTCTGGTTTCAATCACGGCTTGTCCGCCCGCGTTGGGCGAGCGGTTGAATGAATGATAGGCAGTCTCGGGAAAGGTTTCCTTGGTGTCGAAAACAAAAACGCCCGTGCTTGGGGCACGGGCGTCGGGGCGATCGGGGCGTTGGATCCGCTTAACCGTCGGCGTTGATTTTGGCGATCAACTCCAGCAGCACCGTTTCGGCGTGATCGTTGTCCACTTGGCAGGTGCCGGCGGCTTGATGGCCGCCGCCGCCGTGGCGCAGGCACAATTCGCCGACGTTGGTTTTCGAGGAACGGTCCAGAATGGACTTGCCGATGGCGAACACGGTGTTTTGCTGCTTCAGGCCCCACAGCACGTGAATGGAGATGTTGCACTGGGGGTAGAGGGCGTAAATCATGAAGCGGTTGCCGGCGTGGATGATTTCCTCGCCGCGCAGATCCAGCACCACCAGGTTTTTATACACGGTGGAGCAGCGCTGCAGCTGGGCTTTGAATTGTTCTTCCTGCTGGAAGTACAACTGGCTGCGTTCGACGACATCGGGCAGCTTCAGAATGTCGTTGATATCGTGTTCCAGGCAGTAGTCGATCAATTCCATCATCAACTGGTAGTTGGACACGCGGAAATCGCGGAAGCGGCCCAGGCCGGTGCGGGCGTCCATCAGGTAATTGAGCAGCACCCAGCCGTCGGGCTTGAGGATTTCGTCCTTGCTGAACTGGGCCGAGTCGGCTTTGTCCACCGCTTCCATCATGGCCTGGGAGATGCGCGGGAAAGTCGCCGCGCCGCCGTAGTAGTCGTACACGACTCGAGCGGCGGAAGGGGCGTTGGGATCGATGATATGGTTGCTGGCGCGGGTCTCGTTACGCAGGGTTTCGCTGGCGTGGTGGTCGAAGGCCAGATGACAGCCGGGCACGTAGGGCAGGTTGGTGGTGATGTCCCGTTCGTTTACCTGGACTTTGCCGTCTTGCATGTCCTTGGGGTGAACGAACAAAATTTCGTCGAGTATGCCTTTTTCCTTGAGCAGGGCCGCGCACACCAATCCATCGAAATCGCTACGAGTGATTAAACGAAATTTTTCTGTCATGGGGTGTGCATCTCCAGTGCGTTAAGTGTGAACCAGTTCAGAAGTATAGTGCAGATCACCATGGTGAAGGCAAGTAGGGGCGTATATGCGTTTATGTGTGTTTTGTGGTTCGAAGCATGGGATTCGGCCGCAGTATAGTCAGGCGGCCCGGCGTTTCGGCGCGTTGATGGCGGAGCGGGGCGTCGGCTTGGTCTACGGCGGCGGCGCCATCGGTTTGATGGGGGAGGTGGCCGACGCGGTTTTGGCCGGAGGCGGCGAAGTCATCGGGGTGATACCCCGTTTTTTGTCCGGAGAGGAAATCGCCCACTCCGGCTTGACCGAGCTGCACGTGGTTGAGTCCATGCACGAGCGTAAAGCCAGGATGGCCGAATTGGCCGACGGTTTCGCCGCTTTGCCGGGCGGCATCGGCACGCTGGAGGAGTTGAACGAGATTCTTACCTGGGCGCAGTTGGAACTGCACGCAAAGCCCGTCGGGGTGTTGAACACAGCGGGGTTTTTCGACGGCTTTTTGGCGTTTTTGCGCTTTACGGTGCGGGAAGGCTTTCTGGCTGAAAAGCATCGCCGCTTGTTGCTGAGCGCCGACGAGCCGGAGGACTTGCTTCAATGGCTGACGGCGGGGCCGACGGCCGGGCCGGTGAAAACCGAGCTGGTTTAGCTGGCGCCGGCTCGGCTGGTTTTCCGCTAGGCGGACGGGTCAGTCCTTAACCGGCCGCTTGTCCAGCTTACGCTGCAACGTGCGGCGATGCATGCCCAGGGAGCGGGCGGCGGCGGAGATATTGCCGTCGTGTTCCACCAGCACTTTTTGCAGGTGTTCCCATTCCAGCCGCTTGACGGACAATGGCTTGTCCTTGATTTGCACGCTGGTGTCGCCCTCGTCCTTGTGCAGGGCGGCGACGATTTCGTCGGCGTCGGCGGGTTTGGTCAGGTAGTGGGTGGCGCCCAGTTTGATGGCTTCCACGGCGGTGGCGATGCTGGCGTAGCCGGTGAGCATCACGATGCGGGTGTTGCTGTCCAAGGCGATCAGCTTTTCCACCAGCTCCAGTCCCGATTCGTGGCCGATGCGCAGGTCGATGACGGCGTATTCGGGGTCCAGGCTTTCGGCCAGGGCCAGGGCGTCGCCGATGTTGTGGGCCACTTGCACGTCGTAGTGGCGGCGGGTGAGGGCCATTTGCAGCACATCGCAAAAAGTGGGGTCGTCGTCCACCAGCAGCAGACTGGGAGACTCTTCTTCGTTTGGCATGGATTCAGTTGTCACAGCTATCCGTCGGCAGCAATGGGAGTTGGATGCGAATGCAGGCGCCGATTTCGACGTTGGGCAGTATTTCGATTTTACCGCCCAGGCGTTCGATGGTGGTATGGGCCAGGAATAAGCCGACGCCCAAACCTTGTTCCTTGGTGGTGATGGGGCGTTTGCCCAACACCGCGAACAAGTCCTCGCGAATGCCGGGGCCGTGGTCGCTGATGTCGAGGGTGATGCGGTTGCCGGTCCAGCGGGCGCGGAATCCGACGTATTTGGGCGAAACCTCGGCGGCGTTGTTGAGGATGTTGATCAGGGTGTGGGTCAACGTGCGTTCGGCGATGATGCAGGGCGTCGGCTTGGCTCCTTCGGCGTCGAACTCCAGCGGCGCTTCCGGGCGCAGGCTGCGCCACTGGCTGATGACGTCGGCCAGATAATTGTCCAACCGCATTTTGCGGCCCGATTCCGCGCGCAGCTGACCCGCCGAGGCGGACATCACCGATAGCGCTTCTTTGCAGCGATCCACCTGATCGCGCAGTATTTTTAATTTATCGCGCAGGTCCGCGTCGTTTTCGCCGTTGTGGAAGTGCTCCATTTCCTTGAGCAAAATGGCCATGGTGCCCAAGGGGGTGCCCATTTCGTGGGCGGCGCCGGCGGCCAGGGTGCCGAGGGAAATGACGCGATCGTTGCGCAACGATTGCTCCCGCGCTTCCGCCAGCTTACGGTCCCGTTCGCGCAGGGTATTGGCCATTTCCACCACGAAGTAGGCCACCAGACCGGCGCTGAAAACGAAGCCGAACCACATGCCGAAGGCGTGTAATTCGAGATGGTTATGCTCCATAAGGGCTTGCACCTTGCCCGGCATCATTTCCGGCGCGATGGCCGGTTGGATATTGGGCAGCGGCACGTGGTAGCCGATCAGGACCGTATAGCAACTGGAGGCGAAAATCACCAGATACCAGGTGTAGGTTTGCGGCAGCACCGTGGCGGCGATAATCAGCGGCAGCAGAAAGAACCATGCGATGGGGTTGGTGGCGCCGCCGGTGAAATACAGCAATATGCTGATGCCGAATATATCGCCGGCGATTTGCAGGAACAGTTCGAATACCTGCACCGGCGTATCGGAGTGCAGCCGCAGCAGGGTCAGCCAGTTGAAGACGCCGAATACGCACAAAGTGCCCAACAGCGGCGCTTGGCGCAAAGGAATATCGAGCCCGTAGACCGATAGGATGAGCAGCAATCCGATGCCGCCGATCATGAGATTGCGCAGCCGGAACAGCCAATACAAGTGTTCCCGGCAGGTGGCGTCGCTATCGGCTTCTATGAGGTTATCCATGGCAAGCGAGGTGTCTGTGGTTAAGCCATATTGTACAGGTTTCCCTTTGGGGGCCGGACTGCGACAATTTGCCGCATTTTCTTCTTGCTTTGACGAGGCTAAGCTATTACCCATTCCAGATAGGCAAGTTCGCCGCTTTCCAAGCGAACGCCTAGGGTTGAAGCGCTTGTAATTACTCTCCTCGTGCCTTAAAGGGAAAAGCCTTTCCAGCTTTTCCCTTTTTTATTGCCTTCGCGGCTTTCCGTCGCCCATTATCGCAAACCCTTCGAAAATCCTTTCGATCCTATTCGCCTGAGGATTGTTGCGCGGCGATTTATTTCGCGCGAGCTTGGCTGGGCGATGCCTTTCCGCCGGGAGGCGGCGGAGGGCAGGCCATGTTAAAATCGCCTTACTTGGCCGCCCGGCCGAATCGGTGGCGTGCCGCACGTGACGCGCCCGAAGCCGTATTTTCGGCTAACCGATGAGCTGTTGCCCACTATGCCCGCGTTTATCCCGAAAAATCTCGCGCTTTGCCTATTCCTCGTTTTGCCGGCCGCGGCATGGGCGGGCGACGGCAGCGAATTGATGGATCTGAGCATCCAGGATCTGATGGAGGTGGACGTCACGTCGGCCTCCAAGGCCGCGAAGCCCTTGTCGAAAACCCCGGCGGCCGTGACGGTGATTAGTCAAGAGGACATTCGCCGCTCCGGCGCCAACAGCATTCCCGACGTATTGCGCTTCGTGCCGGGACTGCAAGTGGCGCAGATGACCAACAACCTGTGGTCGGTATCCTCGCGTGGGTTCGGCGGCATATACAGCAACAAGCTGCTGGTCATGGTGGACGGCCGCAGCGTGTACAACCCGGTTTACGGCGGCGTGTATTGGGACCAGCAGAACATCATGCTGGAGGATATCGACCGGATCGAGGTGGTTCGCGGTCCCGGGGCCACCATGTGGGGCTCGAACGCCGTCAACGGCATTATCAATATCATCAGCAAATCGGCGGCGGATACCCAGGGCGGCCTGGTTTCCGGCGGCGGCGGTAATCAGGAAACCGCTTTCGGCGCGGCCCGTTACGGCGGAAAAATCGGCGATAACGCTTATTACCGCTTCTACGCCAAGCACAACACGCGCGACAATTTCGACAAGGTCAGCGATCCCCGTCCCTTGCCGCGCGGCCAGTTCGCCGAGGTGGGATTCGACAATCGCGACAACAACGACCGCAGCAAAGATAACCGCGGCGGCTTCCGCTTGGATTGGGACGCGACGGACAAGGACAGCGCGACTTTCCAAGGCGATTTTTACCAGGGCGATTTGGATCGCCGCGTGGCCAATCCGCAATTCGCCGCGCCGAATACCGCCATGGTCAACGGTACGGTACGCACCAGCGGCGAGAATCTATTGGGGCGTTGGAAACACCGCTTCGATAAGAATTTGAGCGCCGAAACCCAGGCCTACTGGGATCATTACCGGCGCGACGCGCTGATCGGCGTGGAGGACGTCCATACCTACGATTTGGATACCCAGTTCAATTATCGCTGGAACGACTGGAACAATATTGTCGCGGGGGGCGGCTACCGCTATATCAGCGACGATCTGGCCGGAACGGACTTGGTGTACTACACGCCGCAAAAGCGCAAGATCAGCAATTTCAACGTTTTTGTCCAGGACGACATCACACTGATTCCCGACACCCTCGATTTTATGGCGGGCGTCAAATACGAGCACAACGGCTTCGCCGGCTCCCAGGCCCAACCTTCCGGCCGTTTGTTGTGGACCATCGACGACAGCCAGCGCGCCTGGGCGGCGGTGAGCCGCGCCGTGCGCACGGCGGTGCGCACCGACCAGGACCTGAACATCAACTTCGCCCGCATGCAGTTGCCGGGTAGCTGCCAAACGCCCAACCTTCGCTCGACCATCCAAAACAATTGCGAATATCGCATTGTCGGCAATTCGGCTTTCGGATCGGAAAAGGAAGACAGTTTCGAGCTGGGTTACCGCTTTACGCCCAACCAGGCGTGGTCCTTCGATGTGGCGGGATTCTACAATCGCTACAGCGACTTGCAGACGAGACAGGCCGGTTCCGCCTATGTGTTCGACGCCCGGACGGGCAGTTATTACCTGCCGTACGCGGTGCGCCAGGACGGTAGCGCGGAAACCCTGGGGGTGGAGGCCTCGGTGGTGTGGCAGGCGACCCGCGATTGGCGTTTGTCGGCCAATTACAGTCATTTACGCTTGTTTATGCATCGTCGGCCGGGCAGCAACGATACCGGCGTGGAAGCGTCTCGCGAAGGCCGCGAAGCGCAAAACACGGCGGGCATCCGTTCCTTGTTCAACCTCACCGAAACGATAGAGTTGGACGGCACGGCCTATTACGTCGACAGCCGGCCCTACGAAATCAGCACCATGCCGGGCGTGCATCCCGGGGGATACGTTCGGGTCGATGCGCGTATCGGCTGGGCGCCGGTTGCCAATGTGCAACTGGATTTGATCGGGCAGAATCTCATCGACAACCGCCATTTGGAATACGTCGATGCCCAGGGATTAATTCCTTCGGAGATTCCGCGTAGCGTGTTCGCCCGCGCCCAATGGAAGTTTTAGCCGTTCGCCCCATGCCGGGTCGCACTCCCCGGCTTTTTTGCCAGCGTTGTTTGTTGTTTGCCGTGCTGTTTACCGCCGGGGCGCTCGCGATGGCGGGCGGGGCGAACCGCACCGATCCCGCGCCGGCGGCGGACGCCGAAGGCGGCTACCCATTGAAGGCCGCGTTTCTTTTCAATTTCATCCAGTACGTGGAATGGCCCGACAACAAGCAGGGCGGCGCCGAGTTCGCCTTGTGCGTGTTGGGCCAGAATCCGTTCGGCGCGTCGCTGCAGCCCTTGCAAAGCAAAACAGCCTTGGGCTTGCCGGTCGTGGTGAAGGAGATCAGGCAAGCCTCCGAGTCGCACCGTTGCCATATGCTGTTCATCGCCGAGTCCGAACGGCCCCAATTGCCGAAAGTCCTGGCCGACCTGGCCGGCGCCGGGGTCTTGACCGTGGGTGACGCGGACGGCTACGCCGAGGCCGGGGTGATGATCGGTTTTGTCGTGCGGCAACACAAATTGCGCTTTGCCATCAACCTCGACGCGGCAAAAAACGGTAATGTGCGGATAAGCGCCCATTTGCTGCGCTTGGCGGAAATTGTTCGGAACGCTGACCTTAAGGATTGATGGCTTATGTCTCTACGTCGTTATTTGCGCAGCCGTTCCATCGGACAAAAGTTGACGTTTATCGTCGGCTTGGTCATGTCCTTGGCTTTTGCCGGCACGTTTGTCACGGTGGCGGAAAACGAGCGCGTCATGTTGGAGGCCGAGTCCGGACGCCAGGCGATGGCCATGGCCAAATTGGTGGCGGCCAACGCGACGGCGGCCATTTCGTTCCAGGACGGCGCGGTGGCGACGGAAATACTGTCCGCCCTGGGGACCAGCGACAACGTCTTGGCCGGCGTTATTTTCAACGGCGACGGCAGCGTGCTGGCGCAAACGGTATTTCGCCCCGAGCGGGCCGGTTTGCTCTCGGCTTACCCCGCCGCCGGCGCTTACGGCTATGTTATCGAGGGGGAACTGCTCAGGGCGTTCCTCCCCGTGCAGCAAGACGGCCGCCGGATCGGCGATGTACTCCTGATGCTGGACTTGTCCGGCCAGCGTCAACAAATTCGCCATAACCTGCTGTTTACCGGCACCATCTTCGCCGTGTCCTTTTTTGTGGCATTCGTTCTGGTGGGCTTGCTGCAGCGCTTTATTTCGCGGCCGTTGGAGGCGCTGACGCAGCTCATGGGAGAGGTCTGCCGCGACAAGAGCTATCGGCAGCGGGCGGCGGTGGAGGGCAGCGGCGAGGTGGTGCGTTTGGCCTCGGCCTTCAACGAGATGCTGGAAATCGTCCAAAACCGCACCGAGGAGTTGGAGCGCTACCAGTCGGAGTTGGCCTCCAAAGTGGCCGAGCGCACCAAGGAACTGCTGGCGGCCAAGGAGGCCGCCGAGGGCGCCAACCGCGCGAAAAGTGAGTTCCTGGCCAATATGAGCCACGAATTGCGCACCCCCCTGGCCGGCGTCATCGGCTTGCTGGATGTGCTGCAGGACACTTCTCTGGACGCCGGGCAGCGCGGCTATATGGCCAAGGCCCATGGCGCGGCGGAAATGTTGCTGTCCGTTATCAACGACATTCTCGACGTGTCTAAGATAGAGGCCGGCCGCATGGAGTTGGAGACCGTCGATTTCAACGTGGTCGAACTGGTGGAGCAGTGCGCGGCGATTTTTGCCGATTCAGCCCACGGTAAAGGCCTGGAAATGACCTGTTCCACCGCTCCCGGCGTTTGGAATTTTCTTCGCGGCGATCCGATGCGCTTGCGTCAAGTGCTGTCGAACTTGATCGGTAATGCGGTGAAGTTCACCGCCGCGGGCGAGATCGACGTAGCGTTGGAGGTGGTGGGCGGCGACCGATCCAGCAGCACCTTGCGGTTCACCGTGCGCGACACCGGTATCGGCATCGCCAAGGAAAAACTGCCGCGTTTATTCGACGCCTTTACCCAGGCGGATGGTTCCACCACCCGTCAATACGGAGGCAGCGGACTGGGTTTAACCATCGTAAAGCAGCTTGTGGCCTTGATGGGGGGCGAGATCGAGGTCGAAAGCGAGGAGGGCAAGGGCACGGCATTCGCGGTGACCATCACCTTCGCCCATGGCAGGGAGCACCTCGTGCATTACCGGCCTTTGGGTGGAATGCGGGTGTTGGTGGTGGACGACAACGACACCAATTTATTGATCGTGCGCCGTTACCTGGAGAACTGGGGGGTGGCCGTGACCTGCGAAAGCGATCCGCGGGCCGCAATAGGGCGGATGCGCGATTCGCAGCGCTCGGGATCGGCTTTCGACACGGTGCTGTTGGATTTCCAGATGCCCCATATGGACGGTTCGGCATTGGCGAAGGCCATTCGCGCCGAGGCGGGCTTGGCCGACACGGATATGGTGATGCTCAGCTCGGTCAGCGTTTCCCCGGAGGCAATGCGTGCCGCCGGCATTCGTGCGTTACTGATTAAGCCGGTTCAAATCAATGACTTGTACAGTGTGCTAAGCGCGAGGCTGGCGGAATCTCCGCGTGCCGAGGCCTTGACGGAAACGTCCGTAGCGTCTGCGATGGGCATGCATATCTTGCTGGTGGACGACAATCCGACCAACATGGTTGTAGCGAAGGCCATGCTCGTCAAGCAAGGCCATCGCGTGGACGTGGCCGCCAACGGACTGGAGGCATTGCGTTTTCTGGAGCATCATGTAGTGGATTGCATTTTTATGGATTGCCTCATGCCGGAAATGGACGGCTACGAGGCGACCCAGGCGATTCGCCGCAAAGAGGCGGATTCCGGCGGTCGGCGAACGCCGATCATCGCCCTGACCGCCAACGCGTTGCAGGGAGACAGGGAGCGTTGCCTGGCAGTGGGCATGGACGATTATTTGACCAAGCCGTTCAAGCGGGAGCAGATTCGTGAAATGCTCCAGCGCTGGGTAACACGGCCGCTTTCGATACAAACTCCTGGGGGTGACGAGGTGAACGATACGGATACGGCATCGGGCGATATTGCCGCGGGCCGGTTGTTGGACGAGGCGGCCATCGCCGAGTTGCGCGAACTGCTGGGAGATCAGTTGCCGGATTTCCTGCGGAAGTTTCACGAGACCAGCACGCTGCAGTTGCAAGCGGCCAGGGTCGCCCTGGCGCAAGCGGACGTCGCCGCCCTGCAGCGCTCCATCCATACGCTGAAAGGCAGCGCGGGCGCGGTCGGCGCGATGTCGCTGGCGGATGCGTGCCTGGCGTTTGAGCTGCGGCTCAAAGCGGGGAATTGGGAAAATGCCGTGGACCATTTGGCGGGGATTGAACGGTTGCTGCAAGCCGTGTCCGAAGGATTGGACCGCTGCTTAACCGGTTGAGCGGGAGCTCCGCCGATTCGGGAAAACCGGGTTTGGTTGGGCGTTCGCGCTGGCCATAAAAAAAGCCACCGCCTTTCAGGGGCGGTGGCTTTTTTATCGGCCGGCGTTTAGTGGGCTTCCGCCGGATGGTCGTGCTCGGGAGCGGCGGCCGGTTTTTCCGCTTCCTTGGCCGGAGCGGCTTCCGCCGCCGGCTGGGCGGCTTCTTCAGCCGGCTTGGCGTCGTTGCGGACTACCTTGGCCTTGCTTTGGAGCTCTTCCAGGTGCTTTTGCATGACGGTGTTCTGCAAGGAGTCGCGCAGCTGATCCTTGACGGCTTCAAACGGAGGCGGGGTTTTCGCGCGCGAGTCTTCGCGCAGGATCACGTGGAAGCCGTAATCGCTTTTCACCGGTTCGGTGGTGAACTTGCCGTTTTCCAGCTTGATTACCGCCTCGCTGAAAGGACCTACCATTTGCTGCGGCATGAACCAGCCCAGGTCGCCGCCTTTGGCCGCGCTGCCCGGATCCCCGGAATGCTTTTTTGCCAGCTCGTCGAATTTTGCGCCGGCTTGCAGCTTTTTGATGATGTCCTTGGCTTCCTGTTCGGTCTTCACCAGGATATGGCGCGCTTTGAACTCAGTGGCCTTGGAACCGCCGATTTGACGGTCGTATTCTTGTTTGACCATGTCGTCCGTGATGGGGTTGGCCTTCACGTAAGCCTGGCCGGCGGCGTGAGCCAGGACGGCGCGGTGAATGTTGGCGAGGCGGGCGGCCGTGTCCTGCGTGTTTTCCAGGTGTTGGGCTTCGGCTTCTTGGCGCAACAGCTCGCGTTTGATCAGTTCGTCCAGCAGCTGAGTTTGCGTGACCCGGTCGGCCATGCCGCGGGCGGCGATTTCCTCGGTCAAGCTGGCTAATTCCGCCTTGCTGATGGCCTTGCCGTTGACGGTGGCCACCGTCTCGCCCAGGTTAGCCGCCGGGGCTGCCGCCTGGCTGGCGGGCGCTGCCGGTGCGGCGGATGCCGCCGGCTTGGCGGCGTCGGGCTGTTGTTCGCAACCGGCCGCGGCCAGGGCGGCGGCAATGGCGGCGGCCAATAGGGAGGGCTTTTTCATCGAGTGGCTTCCTTTTGTGATTGGTACTCTAAAGGGGTGTAAACCTTCATGCTGAAGGCGTGGATGTCGTTGCGCAACATGTCGCCCAAGGCGCGGTAGACCATTTGGTGGCGCTGCACCGAGCTTTTGCCGGCGAACGATTCGCTAACGATCAACGCGTAAAAATGTCCGCCGCCGCTTTGCATGGCGCCGGCATGCCCGGCGTGGGCCATGCTGTCGTCGACGATTTCCAGGTGGGCGGGGGACAGGGCTTCCGTCAGGCGGGCGTGGACTGCTTCGGCGCGCGGCGTCATGCGGGCAATACCTTTTTAAACGGTTTCACGGTAACGGTTTTGTAGACGCCGGCGGCCAAATACGGGTCGGCGGCGGCCCATTGCTTGGCGGCGTCCAGACTGGGGAATTGCGCCACCACCAAGCTGCCGCTGAAGCCGGCGGCGCCCGGGTCCTCGCTGTCGATGGCCGGATGGGGCCCCGCTAGCAGCAAGTGGCCTTGCTTTTGCAGTTCCTGTAGCCGGGCCAAATGGGCCGGGCGGGCCTGGAGTCGCGCTTCCAGGCTCTGGGGGTGGTCTTCGGCGATGATGGCGTAGAACAAACGGTTACTCCTCGGCGGACGGTTGGGGCATATAGCGGTACAGATAAATGCTCTGTCCCAGCACGAAAGCCAGGGTCAGTCCCAACATGCCGAACAGCTTGAAGTTGACCCAGGTTTCGGTGTCGTAATTGTAAACGACCAGTAAATTCGCCGCGCCGACGGAGAGGAAAAACGTGATCCACAGATAGTTTAGGCGCCGCCATACGTTTTCCGGCAGCTCCAGGTTGCCTTGCAGCATGCGCTCCAGCAAAGGTTTGTCGCCCCACCACCGCGACACGAGGAAGGCCAGGCCGAACATCCAGTTGATGATGGTGGGCTTCCATTTAATGAATTGTTCGTCGTGGAAAATCAGCGTGGCGCCGCCGAACAACAAAATGATCGCCAGCGTCAGCAGGTTCATCGGTTCCACTCGTCGGTAGCGAATCCAGGCGTAACCCACCTGGACCAGGCTGACGGCCATGGCGACGGCTGTGGCGGGATAGATGCCGTAATACTTGTAGGCGACGAAGAACAGCAGGACGGGTAAAAAATCGGACAGGAGTTTCATGGCTTGAACTGGGCGTCTGGAGGACTGCTGGATATCCGGGGTCGAGGGTGGGCAGGATAAGCTTTTAGGCGTTGCGGACGGCGATTAAAAACAACCCCCTGACGGCATTGCAGCGCCGCCGTGTCCACTGGCCGCAAGCTCCGCGACGGGGTGATTGGACGTATAATAGCGCGAAGCGTTCCACTCACAATAGGGCCATCCGAATACCTATGGAAGAAAAACTTCGAATCGAAGCCGAAGCCGCGGCATTTCGGCGACTGGTCCAGCATTTACGCGCCCATCCCGAAGTGCAAAACATCGAGTTGATGGTGTTGGCCGATTTTTGCCGCAACTGCCTGGCCAAGTGGTACAAGGCGGCGGCCGAAGAGCGGGGCGTCGCCCTGGATTATGCCGAGGCCCAGGAGGCCATTTACGGCATGCCGTACGCGGAATGGAAGGCCAAACACCAGTTGGAAGCGACGCCGGAACAGTTGCGCTTGTACGAGGAGCGCCAGCAGCGCAAGGCCGCCGCGGGCAATACCTGAGGGCGGCGTCCGGCCCTCGGCGGCTTTCAAAAGGTTCCGCTGTTCCAGCCCCACAGATGGCCGGCGATGTCGATGAATTCGATGTAAATCCGTTCCGGCGTGATGCCCAGTTCCGCATGCAGCGATTCGCACACCGCCTTGGAGAGGGATGGCGTCCGCGCGGTGTCCAAACCGATGCTTTTCAGTTCCACGTAGGCGGCGGGGGCATCGCTGCCGCCGAACAGCAGCGCCGCTCCCCCGGTCGCTTCGATCATGACGTAGCGCTCTGGCTTGCCCAATTGTTGGGCCAGCGATTTGGACAGGCGGGCGAGCAGCGCCGGGCGGGCGTCGGCGGGCAAATCCGCGTTGGTGACGATTTTCAAGTATGGCATGGCGGTTATTGCACCAGGAATCCGGAAAAGAAAATGTCCTTAAGGCCTTCGCTGGAGCCGTATTGATCCAGCGTCTTGGTGATTTCGGCGAGGGTTTCCGCGCGCAGTTTTTCCCTTTCCTGCACGTTGGACAACGTGGCCGGATCGCGGTTGGCGTAAAGCATGATCAGCGTATGGCGCAGCGCCGGCATATGGGTCTTGATGCGGGCGATGTTTTCCGCGCCTTCCACCAGCATTTGCACATCGGCGCGCAAATAGCGGCGCGCACCGTTCAGATTGACCACCACAGGCGGCTCCATCAGCACGTATTCGACGGCTGGTCCGGCGTTTTCGGCGTTTCCTTCGCTCCCGTGGCTGCTGCCGTGTTCCTCTGCCGCCCACGCTGCATTGAGCAGCAGCGCCAGCAGTAACGTAGCGATGGTTCGCATGGCCTATCTAGTCTCCGTCGTAATGGGGCGGCTAATTTAGCCCCGTTCAGCTTGTATGGGTAGATTATAATCGACGGCCATGCACGGGACTTCACGGAATTTACGCATGCTCGATAGTCAGCCGGTCGGCCCGGTGATGTTGGATCTGCAAGGCACGACCCTCGCTCCAGAGGAGCGGGAGTTGCTGAATCATCCCGCCGTGGGCGGAGTGATCCTTTTCAGCCGCAATTACGAATCGCCGCGCCAGGCCGCCGCCCTGGTGGCCGACGTGCGCGCGGCGCGGCGCGGCGAATTGTTGCTGGCGGTGGATCAGGAAGGCGGCAGGGTGCAGCGCATGCGCGCGAGGTATACGCGGCTGCCGGCGGCGGCCCGCTATCTGGAACACTGCGGCGGCGACGTGGCGGCGGCCGAACCGCTGGCGCGCGAAGCCGGCTGGTTGATGGCGGCGGAAGTGCGGGCGGTGGATATCGACTTCAGCTTTGCGCCGGTGTTGGACGTGGACTGCGGCGTCAGCGAAATCATCGGCGATCGCGCTTTCGCCCGCGATGCCGAAACCGCCACGCACTTGGCGGCGGCTTTCATGGCCGGCATGGCCGAGGCGGGCATGCCGGCGGTCGGGAAGCATTTTCCCGGCCATGGCGGCGTGGCGGCCGACTCCCACCTGGCGCTGCCGGTGGACGACCGGCCATGGGACGTGCTCTGGAGCCGCGACTTATTGCCCTATCGCCGGCTTATTCCCCGGGGGCTGGACGCGATTATGCCCGCCCATGTGGTGTATCCCAGCCTGGATCAGCACCCGGCCGGTTTCTCCCGCTTCTGGTTGCAGCACGTGCTGCGTCAGCGGCTGGACTTCAAAGGCGTGATCTTCAGCGACGATCTGTCCATGGAAGGCGCGGCCGCCATCGGCGATTTCGCCCAGCGCGCCCGTAGCGCGCTGGATGCGGGGTGCGACATGGTTTTGGTATGCAACAACCCGGAGGCTGCGGCGAAGGTGGTGGAATCCCTAGACGGATTGGAACTGCCCGAGTCGGCCCGCAGGCTTGCCGCTTTGCGCAGGCCCGGCGCTTTGCCCTGGGCGGAATTGGAACAGACGGCCCGTTGGCGACGGGCGGTCGAATTAGTGCAACCCTTGATAACGGGAGACGGTGCATGACGGTGAGTTTGGACGAGGTGCGGCGGGTCGAGGCGGAAGCCGATTGTTTGTTCGACCAAGGCGAGGTCGAGGAAGCCGTAACGGAGCTGGCGGCGCAGGTGACTGCGCTTTTGGGGGAGAGCAATCCCCTGATCCTTGCCGTCATGAATGGCGGCGTGGTGTTCGCCGGCCGTCTGCTGCCGCAGCTGCCTTTTCCCTTGGAAGTGAATTCCATTACCGCCACACGATATGGCGGCGCCATTTCCGGCGGCACGATTCGCTGGTTGCTGGAACCGTCCGCCGAACTGCGCGGACGTAGCGTGCTGATCGTCGACGACGTGCTGGACGAGGGCATCACCCTGGCGGAAATCATTCGTTATTGCCACGAGCAAGGCGCTGCTTCGGTCCATACCGCCGTGCTGGTGGAGAAGGATTTGGGCAAGCCCAAGCCTTGCCGCGCCGATTTCATCGCCTTGCGTACCGGCAATCGTTACTTGTTCGGCTACGGCATGGATTACAAGGGATATTTGCGCAACGCGCCCGGCATTTATGCCTGCAAAGAGGTTTGAGAAAAAGCGATGACACTACTGGCTATCATCGGCGGCACCGGCTTGGCCCAGTTGCCGGGACTGACACTTAGCGAACGGCGCGTGGTCGATACGCCTTACGGTTCCCCCTCCGCGCCGCTGGTTTTCGGCGAGTTGGCCGGCAAACCGGTGGTGTTTCTGGCCCGCCACGGCGAAAAGCACACCATCCCGCCGCATCAGATCAATTATTGCGCCAACCTGTGGGCTTTGCGGGAGGCGGGCGCCGAGCAGGTGGTCGCGGTGGCGGCGGTGGGCGGCATCCGCGCGGACATGGGGCCGGCGGTGTTGGCGGTACCGGATCAAATCATCGATTACACCTGGGGACGGCGCTCCACTTTTTTCGAGGGGGAGCTGGATCATGTGACCCATATCGACTTCACCTGGCCCTATAGCCAAGCTCTGCGCCGGCGCTTGCTGAGCGCCGCCGAGGCCGCCGGCATCGCCGTGGTCGACGGCGGCACCTACGGCTGTACCCAGGGGCCGCGCTTGGAATCGGCCGCCGAAATCGCCCGGTTGGAAAGGGACGGCTGCACGCTGGTAGGCATGACCGGCATGCCGGAGGCGGCGTTGGCGCGAGAGCTCGAATTGGACTACGCCAGTTTGGCGGTGGTGGCCAACTGGGGCGCGGGCAAAACCGACGACATCATCACCATGGCCGACATCGAGGCGGCGTTGCTCGACGGCATGGACAAGGCCGGCAAACTGTTGATCGCGTTGATCGGTAGCGGCTGAGTGTCCACGCGATACGTGCGGGGGGAGCGTTTGGACAGGAATGTCGACGAACTTTTGAAGGCGCTGGCGCAAAGCCGGCGGGGCGGCGGCAGCGCCGTGGCGCTGCTGGGATCGACGCCGGCCGAAGGCTGGGCGCAGCTGACGCTGGCGCAGCTATTGAAAGACGGCTGGGTGCAGTGGGCGGTGCTGGACGGAGCCGATTCCCGCTGGTTGGAGGCGTGCGTGCTGACCGGTGTGGTGCCTGCCGTATACGACCTGGCGTCCGGTGCCTTGCCGCCGGACGGTTCGGGGCCTGCTTTGTTGTTACGGCACGGGCAGGGGGGCAGGGTAGGCGCCGTTTCGGCGGAACACGAACGACAGGTTTGGCAGCGTTTGCCGCCTGCGTCGGTGATTATCGACTGCCTCGGCGGAGGGTTTGATCCCGCCTTGATGCAAAGCCCTTGCACGCTGTTCGCCCCCGGCGCGGAACAAAACACCCAATTCCGCTCTGCGCACGCCCTGCCCGATATGGCGCCAGATTCGTTGCTGGTTTCCCTGGCGCGCGGTCTCCATGTTTTTCCTCCGGAACTGCTGCGCCAGCCCATCGCCGCGGTGCGGGACTGCATTGCCCGGCTGCCGCAGTTGTCCCTGGCGGACGGGGCGATTCAGCTGACGCCCGCCGCTCCCCTGAGTCGCTTGTTGGAGGATGCGGCCGATTTGGGCCTGGGCGGCGATGGGATATTGGACCATTTCGAGCGGCGGCGGATTGCGCGGCAGTATCAGGTGCAGTTGGCCGTGCTGGCGGGCGATTACGACGCCGCGGCTGCGGGGTTGGCGGGCGCGGTGGAGGACTCGGGAAGCGGCGTTGATGCGGAGGAGGTGGAGAACGGCAAGCGCCTCCTGGTGTGGTGCCTGTTGGAGCAGGCCGACGACCTTTGCCGGCAAGCCGGCGGCGCCGCGACGGCGGAATCCGGCCGCTGTTACGCCCGCGCGGGCGAATTGTTCCGCCAGGTGCTGGATTTGCAACCGGGCAATTTCGACGCCTATGCCCGCTGGGGCGCTGCGCTGCAAGCTCAAGGCGAAGCGGATCGCGAGTCGGCGCCCCGTTATTTCCGCGCCGCCGCCGAAAAATACAAAGCCGCCTTAGGCGTGCGCCCCGACGCCGACGTTTGCTACGGTTGGGGCCGGGTGTTGCAAGGGTTGGCCGAAATCCAACTGGGCGATGCTTCCGATACGTTGTTTCAGGAGGCGACGGAAAAATACGCGCAAGCGCTGGAGATGCGCCCCGGATTCCACGAGGCCCTGTGGCAATGGGGAGAAGCCTTGCTGCGGCAAGCGTCGGGCAAGCGAGGCGCGGAGGCCGACGAGCTATACCGTCGCGCCGAGGAAAAATTCGCCGCCGCGGCCGGCTTGCACCCGGACGACGGTCGCGTGGTCAACCGTTGGGGCTTGGTGTTGTTGGAGCAGGCCAACCGCGCGTTGGGCGAGCAGCGCAGCCAATTGCTGGACGAGGCCAGCCGCCGCTTTCGGCAAGCCGAGCGCTTGCAACCGGGCGTGGCCGCTTACGATTTGGCGTGTCTGGCCTCCCTGCGCCGCGACGAGGCGGAGGCCCGCATGTGGCTGCTCAAGGCTAAGGAAACCGGGCGTTTGCCGCCGGCCCAACACGTGCTTACCGATCCCGACCTCGACTGGTTGCGGCAATCGCCTTGGTTGTTGCAACTGCTGGGTTAGGTCCGGACGACCGCTAGAGGAATCGCCAAGCGGGGATCGCCGCCGCTTGACCCGCGTAGCCGCCGTTTTCGGGGTCGACGAGGTTCCAAACGCGGGCGTTTTCGATGCGGAAGCGCCGGCCGTTGCGGGATACGCGTATGCCGGCGTAATCGTCGATGTAGCCCTGCGCGCTCACTTGCGCCATGATGCGATCCCGCTCCTCCTGCTTGACGGCTTCGGCGGACGCGCGGGAAGGGGTGGCGAGCAACTGCCGCCAGTCCATTTCGAACAGCGCCAGCGCGCTGCGGTTGGCGTAATTGAACATGGGCTCCGGCCCTGTGTCGTGGGATAACACTGCGAACTCCGCTTCGAACAGGCGTCGCGCCGTTTCCGCCGGGGAAGCCGCCGGCGGCAGCAGCTCCGCTCCGAACCAATGACGGTAGCTGGCGATCAAGAGTTGTGCGTGCGCGGCTAAATAGTCGTTGTCGGGGTTTGGCGGAAGTGAGGTCATGTTAAAATGCGCTGTTCGGGGCGGCGCCCTAGTGTAAACGCAACTGGCGTCCCCGCGAATGATCGGCGAGGGTATTGCAACGTCCCCGGTGCTGCTAGAATAGCCGCATTTTTTTACACGGCCTTTTTCGGAACATAATAATTACATGCAAAAAAAGCACAGCTACACTCGGGAGGAGTTGCTACAGTGCGGTCGGGGCGAGTTGTTCGGCCCCGGTAACGCCCAGCTGCCGTTGCCGCCCATGCTCATGTTCGACCGCATCAGCCAGATCGATTCCGTGGGCGGAGCGTATGACAAGGGCATTATCGTCGCCGAGTTGGATATAGACCCCAGCTTGTGGTTTTTCGATTGCCACTTCCAGGGCGATCCGGTAATGCCGGGCTGCTTGGGATTGGACGCCATGTGGCAGCTGGTGGGCTTTTACCTGGGCTGGATGGGCGGGCCGGGCCGCGGCCGGGCTTTGGGCGTGGGCGAGGTCAAATTTACCGGCCAAGTGTTGCCCGAGAACAAAAAAGTGATTTACCGCATCAATCTCAAACGGGTACTGATGCGCAAGCTGGTGATGGGCATCGCCGACGCGGTATTGGAGTGCGACGGCAAAGTCATTTACGAAGCGACGGATTTGCGGGTTGGGTTGTTCACAATCAACGGCGCTTTTTGAGGTCAATAAGGCTTATGAGACGTGTGGTAATCACCGGGCTGGGCATCGTTTCCAGCATCGGCAATAACAAGAACGAAGTGGTGGAGTCCCTGCGCGAAGGCCGTTCCGGCTTGGCGTTTTCCGAGGAATATCGGGATATGGGGTTCCGCAGCCATGTCTACGGCCCCATCCGACTCGATCTGGAGGACTTGATCGACCGCAAAGTTCGCCGTTTCATGGGCGACGGCGCCGCCTACAACTATGTGGCGATGCAACAGGCCATCGACGACGCCGGGCTTGCGGAAAATGACGTCTCCAATCTCCGCACAGGCCTAGTGATGGGCTCCGGCGGCCCGTCCACGGCCAACATCATCGAGGCGGCCGACATCACCCGCAAGAGCGGGGGGCCGAAAAAAATGGGGCCGTACATGGTGCCGCGCAGCATGTCCAGCACCAACTCGGCCTGTTTGGCGACACCGTTCCACATCAAAGGCGTCAGCTACTCGATCAGCTCCGCTTGCGCTACCTCGGCCCATTGCATCGGCAACGGCATGGAGCTGATCCAGCTGGGCAAGCAGGACATCGTTTTCGCCGGCGGCGGCGACGAAGTGCACTGGTCGTTCACCATGCTGTTCGACGCCATGGGTGCCCTGTCCTCCAAATACAACGATACGCCGCAGACCGCTTCCCGCGCCTATGACGTCACCCGCGACGGCTTCGTCATTTCCGGCGGCGCCGGCGTGCTGGTGTTGGAGGAGTTGGAGCATGCCAAGGCGCGCGGTGCGAAGATTTACGCCGAACTGGTGGGCTACGGCGCCACTTCCGACGGGTACGACATGGTGGCCCCGTCCGGCGAAGGCGCCGCGCGCTGCATGAAGCTGGCTATGGAAACCGCCAGCCGGCCCATCGACTATATCAACACCCACGGCACCAGCACGCCGGTGGGCGATTTGAAAGAGTTGCAGGCGATCCGTGAAGTGTTCGGCGACAAAGCCCCCGCCATCAGCTCGACCAAGTCGCTGACCGGCCATGCCTTGGGCGGCGCCGGCGTCAACGAGGCGGTGTACTCGCTGCTGATGATGGAGGCGGGCTTCCTCTGTGCTTCCGCCAACATCGAAACCCTCGACCCGGAAGCGGAGGGCATGCCCATCGTGCGCCAGCGGCAGGACAACGTGCAGTTGAACGCCATCATGTCCAACAGCTTCGGCTTCGGCGGCACCAACGCTAGCCTGGTGTTCCAGCGTTATGACGGCTGAGGCCGCTGTCTCCATCCAGGAAATCCACATCCCCGCAGACTCGCTCACCGGCCGCAAGCGGTACGAGTTCAACAAGCTGCAAAAACGCCTGCGCCATGCAACGGGGCAGGCGATTGCCGATTACGACATGATCCGGGACGGCGACCGGGTCATGGTCTGTCTGTCCGGCGGCAAGGATTCCTATGCCATGCTGGACATCCTGCTCAGCTTGCAGCGCAGCGCGCCGGTCAAGTTCGAGGTGATCGCCGTCAATCTGGACCAAAAGCAGCCCGGTTTCCCCGAGCACGTATTGCCGGAGTACCTGGGCAGCATCGGCGTGCCTTTCCATATCATCGAGAAAGACACCTACAGCATCGTCAAAAACGTGGTGCCGGAGGGCAAGACCACCTGCGGCTTGTGCTCCCGCCTGCGGCGCGGCACGCTGTACGGCTTCGCCGAACAACACGGCATGACCAAGATCGCCCTGGGCCACCACCGCGACGACATCCTGGAAACGTTCTTCCTCAACCTGTTCTATGGCGGCAAGCTGAAGGCCATGCCGCCCAAGCTGCTCAGCGACGACGGCAAGCACATCCTCATCCGCCCGCTGGCTTACTGCCGCGAGGACGACATCGCCGAGTTCGCCGAGCAGCGCGGTTTTCCTCTCATCCCCTGCAACCTGTGCGGCTCGCAGGAAAACCTCCAGCGCCAGGCCATGAAGGAGATGTTGCGCGGTTGGGAAAAGCAGCATCCGGGCCGGGTGGAAACCATCTTCACCGCGTTGCAGAACGTCGCGCCGTCTCAGCTGCTGGATCGTGCGCTGTTCGACTTTATCGGTTTGGATCTGCGGCGGGACGATGCGGCATCGGCTGCTGTTAACGACGCCGGATTGGATATACTTGCCGTTTGAGTATCGCTGCGGGCCGTTCTCCCTGGGGAACGGCGCGTTTTATACTCAAAGACGCTGATTCACTCCTTACGCTGGCAACTGGCATGGAAACCGATCCAATCTCGCGATTGCTGGCCGATATGACTCCCCACGGCTATTGCCTGTTATGGAATCCCTGGCTGGTGTACTTGCACGCCATCGCCAACGGTCTGACGGCTTTAGCGTATTTCTCCATTCCCTTCGCTATTTTTTATTTCGTGCGGAGGCGTTCGGACATCCGATTCAAGTCGCTGCACTGGCTTTTCGCCATCTTCATCATGGCCTGCGGCCTGAGCCACGTGATGGATATTCTCACCCTCTGGCAGCCGTGGTATTGGCTGCAAGGCGGCGTCATGGCCGTGACCGCAGCCGTGTCCTTGCTGGCGGCCGGCGTCGTGTGGAAGTTCATGCCTATCTTGCTGACCTTGCCCAGCACCACGCAGCTGGGGCTCCAAATGGCGGAACGGGAGGCGGCGACGGCGAGCTTGCAGCGGGAAATTCAGGAGCGGAAGCAGGTGGAGGCGCTACAGCGCTCTAGCAACGGCATTTTGGAAATGCTGGCCAAGGATGCGCCCTTGCCTCTGGTGCTGGAAGGCATCGTCCGCATGGCCGAGGCGTTACGGCCCAAGCTGCGCTGCTCGGTGTTGTTGATGGACGCCGACGGCCGCCATTTGCGCGTGGGCAGCGCGCCCAGCTTGCCCGACTTCTACAACCGCGCCGTGGACGGATTGGAGGTCGGCGAGGGGGCGGGGTCGTGCGGCACCGCCGCTTTCCGCCATCAGCGGGTCATCGTCGAAGATACTCAGGTCGATCCGTTGTGGGCCAATTACCGCGAGTTGGCGGCCGAGGCCGACTTGCGGGCTTGCTGGTCGGAGCCGGTGCAGTCGGCCAGGGGCGAGGTGCTGGGCGTGTTGGCGATGTATTACCCCGTTTCCAAGCGGCCCCAGCCCAGCGATTTGGAACTGATCCAATCCGCGGCCTATTTGGCTGGCTTGGCGATCGAGCGGGCGAAGGCCCGGGACGAGCAAGATCGTTTCGAGGCGGCGCTGAAGGACAGTCGCGATATCGCCGTCAAGGCGAGCCAGAGCAAATCGGAATTCCTATCCAACGTCAGCCACGAAATTCGCACGCCGATGAACGCCATCATCGGTTTGAGCCGATTGGCGATGGAGACCGGTTTGACCGCGGAGCAGCAAGACTGCATCGGCAAGGTTTACGAGTCCTCCACCGCGCTGCTGCACATCATCAACGACATACTGGATTTCTCCAAAATAGAAGCCGGCATGTTGGAGCTGCACCGCAGCGAGTTCGATCTGGGCGAAGTGCTGCAAAACGTGCGCGGGTTGTTTGTCGCCACCGCGCAGCAGAAAGGTTTGACCCTGGCCATGACCATGGACGCGGACGTGCCGCGCCGCTTGCTGGGGGATCCGATACGGTTGAGCCAGGTGCTGAACAATCTGGTGGGCAACGCCCTCAAATTCACCGAGCAAGGCGGCGTCAGCTTGAGAGTGGGCCGCATCGGGGGCAGCGACGGCCTGGTGCGGCTGCGTTTTGCCGTGCAGGACACCGGCATAGGCTTGAGCCGGGAGGAAGCGGGCCGCTTGTTCGTGCCTTTTACCCAGGCCGACGGCTCCATCACCCGCAAATACGGCGGCACGGGCTTGGGCTTGAGCATTTGCAAGCGGCTGGTGGAAATGATGGGGGGCGAGATCGGCGTCGACAGCGAGCCGGGCAAGGGCGCCATCTTCAGCTTTACGTTGGAATTGGGGCTGGGCAATGCGCAGGCGGTCGAGGAGTTGGCCGTTCCAGCCCCCCAAGCGCCGGTGCCATACGTGGAATTGGCGCAGGGCATTCGTGGCGCCCGCATCCTGGTTGCCGAGGATAATCTGCTGAATCAAAAGGTTGCGGATAATTATTTGCGCCGCGCCGGTTTGCAGCCGGTGATCGTGGCAAACGGCAAGGAGGCGTTGGAGGCGGTGCAGCGGGAGTCTTTCGATGCCGTGTTGATGGATTTGCACATGCCGGTCATGGACGGTATCGACGCCACCCGGCGCATTCGCCTGTTGCCCGGTAAGGCCGACTTGCCGATCATCGCCGTGACTGCCGCCGCCATGCTGCAGGACAAGGAGGCGTGTTTCTTGGCCGGCATGAACGACCACTTGGCCAAGCCGCTGGACCCCAAGGAACTGATGCGCGTGCTGATCAAGCGGATTGCGCCTCACAGCGCGCCGCAGGCGGAGCCGGTCGGAACCGGAGGAGACAGCGGCGCCTCTTTCATGAAAATCGAGGGTTTCGATTTCGTGCCGGTGTTGCAGGACCTCGGCGGGGATACGGCGTTTTTACGCGAGCTTCTTCTGTTGTTCCGGGACACCTTGGCGGAGGCGCGCCTAGGCATGGAGGCAGCGGTCGCGGACCAATCCTGGGACGAATTGGCGGTGTTGGTGCATCGCATAAAAGGCACGGCGGGACAGGTCGGCGCCCAGATATTGCGTGCCAGGGCGGTCACGTTGGACAAAGCGCTCAAGTTCGACGGGACGCAACCCGACCCGGAGCTGTTGCGGCAGTTCGGCGACGAATTGAATGCGCTACTGGTCCGCTTGCGGGAGGCGTTACCTCCATGACTATCGCCATGGCGGCCGGAGGCGTTACTCTAGGGGCGTGTCATCGGGTGCGCGCCATGGCGCGCGGTTTCGATGTTTAAAGGCTGGAAATACAACCGGGAGGCTCAGGTGGAACACATTACCTTGAACGTGGACGGCATGAAATGCGGCGGCTGCGAGAACGGCATCAAAACGGCTTTGTCGGCCTGCGACGGCGTGGCCGAAGTGACGGCTAGCCACAAGGACAAAACCGTGGCCGTGGGTTTCGACCCCGCCAAGGTGTCCCTGGAGCAAATCAAGCAAACTATCGTCGCCCAAGGCTTCCAAGTTTCCTGACCGACGCCCGCGGTATCCGGCCCGGGACGGGCCGGGGGGCTGTTCGCCCGGAGGCGAGTGAGCGGGCGATTGTCTCCAATGCCGGGCCGGATCGAGGGGCGGGAGCCGCCGCAGGCTCGCCGAACGATGGGGAGTCGCTGTTCGTCGAGGGGCTTGACCTTGCCGTCGTGGCAAGGTTTATCTTTCCGGCAACGGCGCCTGGTTCGTGCTGCTTGGCTAGGCGGATAATTTCGGAGGCTCGACATGGCTCAAAACACTACTTCTTCCTCTTTGCGTTTGTCGGTGTTGGGTATGCGCTGCGCGGGGTGCGTGCAGGCGGTACAGGACGCGCTGGCCGCGGTGCCGGGCGTGGAGTCGGTGGAGGTCAATTTCGCCGATCACAGCGCCGCCGTGACCGGCAGCGCGGATGCCGACGTTCTGCGCCAAGCGGTGAAGGATGCCGGCTACGACGCGGCGGTGATGGAGGGCTTGGGCGACGTGTCCGGCGAGCAGGCCCAGGAGGAGGAGCGCTACCGGTCGCTGTTGCAGCGGGCTAAAGTGGCGGCGGCTCTGGGCGCGCCGTTGATGGTGGGCGACCACTTCGGTTGGTTGCCGGCGCTGGGCAGCAGCGGCGGCAATGCATTTTGGCCCTGGGTGTCGTTGTTGTCGGCGGCGGTGGTGTACTATGCCGGCGGGCATTATTTCCGCGGCGCGCTGCACGCTTGGCGTCAGCGGCAGGCCAATATGGATAGCCTCATCGCCTTAGGCACGGGCGCCGCCTGGCTGTATTCGACCTTGGCCATCGATTTCGCCGCGGCCTTGCCGCCCAACGCCAAATACGCTTATTTCGAAGCGGCGGTCATCATCATTGCGTTCATCAACCTGGGTTCGGCTTTGGAAATGCGCGCCCGGGGCAAAACCTCCCAGGCCATCCGCCAGCTCATCGGCTTGCAGCCCCGCACCGCCCGCGTGGTGCGTGACGGCATGGAACTGGACGTGCCCATCGAGACGGTGGGGCTGGAGGAAACCCTGCGGGTGCGGCCCGGCGAAAAAATCCCCGTGGACGGCACCTTGCTGGAAGGCCATTCCAGCGTGGACGAGTCCATGCTGACCGGCGAACCGCTCGCGGTGGAGAAGCGGGTGGGCGACGAAGTGGTCGGCGGCACCCTCAACCAGAACGGTACTTTCCTGTATAAAGCCACCCGCATCGGCCGCGACACGGTGCTGGCGCAGATCGTCGAGAGCGTGCGCCAGGCGCAAAGCACCAAGCCGGCCATCGCCCGCTTGGTGGATCGCATCGCGGCAGTGTTCGTGCCGACGGTGGTATCCATTTCCGCCGCCACCTTCCTCATTTGGCTGGTATTCGGGCCGTCGCCTTCCCTGGGCTATGCCTTTGCCACGGCCATGACCGTGCTGGTCATCGCCTGTCCCTGCGCCCTGGGGTTGGCGACGCCCATCTCCATCATGGTGGCGGTGGGCAAGGCGGCGCAGAACGGCATCCTCATCCGCCAGGGCGACGCTTTGCAAAGCGCCGGCAAGCTTACTTGCGTGGTGTTGGACAAAACCGGCACGGTCACGGCCGGCAAGCCCACGGTCACGGCCTTGGCCGGCAGCCGCGGCTGGACGGAAACCAAGGTGCTGCAATGGGCCGCCAGCCTGGAGGCCGGCTCGGAGCATCCTCTGGCGGCGGCCATCGTCGCCGAAGCCGGCTCCCGCTCGACGGACCTGCTGCCGGTGGACGGATTCGTCGCCGTGGCCGGCCACGGCGTCGGCGGCACCCTCAACGGCAAGCCGGCCTGGTTGGGCAACCTGGCGTTGATGCAGGCCAAGCAGGTGGATTGCAGCGCGTTTCCCCAGCGCTTGGACGAGCTGTCCGCTTCGGGCCAGACGCCGATGTTGCTGGCGGCGGCCGGCAAGGTGGTGGGGCTGGTGGCGGTTTCCGACCCCATCAAAGCCGATTCCGCCGCCGCCATCGCCAAAATGCGCGGACTCGGCGTGCGTGTGCTGATGGTGACCGGCGACAATGCCGTCACCGCCAAAGCCGTCGCCGCCCAGGCCGGCATCGAGGAGGTTCGCGCCCAGGTGTTGCCCCAGGACAAGGCGGCCGTGGTGCGCGAGTTGCAAGATCAAGGCGAAACCGTCGCCATGGTGGGCGACGGCATCAACGACGCGCCGGCCCTGGCCCAGGCCAACGTGGGTTTCGCCATCGGCACCGGCACCGACATCGCCATCGAAAGCGCCGACGTGGTGATTATGCAGGGCTCGCTGCAGAAAGTGCCGGAAGCGATCCGCCTATCGCGCCTCACGGTGCGCAATATCCAGCAAAACCTGGCTGGGGCCTTCATCTACAACGTGCTGAGCATTCCCGTCGCCGCCGGGCTGTTGTACCCCTTCACCGGCCTGTTGCTCAACCCGATGATCGCCGGCGCCGCCATGGCGCTGTCTTCGGTGACGGTGGTGAGCAACGCCAACCGATTGCGCTGGTTGTAGGCCGGCTGGCGGCGCTTTGTCGTAAACGGCCGCCAGGGGGGCGGTGCGTTTTCGCCGCCGCCGCGACGGCATAGAGCCAGGAGCCGGCTGGAGTGGTAAACTGTAAGCCATTCATTTCATTGGCAACCTTACATAAGAAAACATGGCAGGTCATAGCAAGTGGGCTAACATCCAGCACCGCAAAGGCGCCCAGGACGCCAAGCGCGGCAAGCTTTTCACCAAACTCATCCGCGAAATTACCGTGGCCAGCCGCAGCGGCGGGCCGGAGCCGGCCAACAATCCGCGTTTGCGCACCGCCATCGACAAGGCCCTGGTCGCCAACATGACCAAGGACACCATCGACCGGGCCGTCAAAAAGGGCTCCGGCGCGATGGAAGGGGATAACTTCGACGAAGTGCGCTACGAAGGCTACGGCCCCGGCGGCATCGCCGTGATGGTGGATTGCCTCACCGACAACCGTAATCGCACGGTGTCGGAAGTGCGCCACGCTTTTGCCAAGGCCGGCGGCAACCTGGGCACCGACGGATCGGTGGCTTACCTGTTCAGCAAGACCGGCATCGTAAGTTTCGCTCCCGGCGTGGACGAGGATCGCGTCACCGAAATCGCTCTGGAAGCGGGCTGCGACGACGTGGTGGTGAACGATGACGGCTCCCTGGACGTGCTGGCCGCGCCGGAGAATTTCGAGGCGGTACGCGACGCGCTGAACCAATACGGCTTCAAGCCGGAAAGCGCCGAAGTGACCATGCGCGCCAGCACCAGCACGGCCCTGGACGCCGACGACGCGGAAAAGATGATTCGCTTGCTGGAACGGCTGGAAGACCTGGACGACGTGCAGAACGTTTATTCCAACGCTGACATCAGCGAAGAGATTTTGGCGAAGATCAGTTAGCGCTCGCCGGCCGGCGTCGAACACGCCGCGTCGTTCCCACGCGCGGTGGTGGTGGGGCGCCGGTTCGGCCTCTCCGCGTCCCAGGACGCCGCGTGCCATCGGACGCCTTCCCTCGGCTCGCCTCGTGGGAACGATATAAAGACACCAGAGGACATCCCCCACCTTGGCACGCATCCTAGGCATAGACCCCGGCTCCCGCGTCACCGGCTACGGCATCATCGACGATGGCGCCGGCGGCCCGGTGCTGCTGGCCTGGGGTTGCATCCGCATGGACATGGATCACTTCCCCGACCGGCTCAAGCGCATTTTCGACGGCATCCAGCAAGTGGTGGCCGAACACGGCCCGGAGGAGTTGGCGGTGGAGCAGGTGTTCATGCACCGCAACGCCGACTCCGCCCTCAAGCTCGGCCAGGCGCGCGGCGCGGCCATTTGCGCGGCGCTGACCGCCGATCTGCCGGTTTACGAATACTCCGCCAAGCAGGTGAAGCAGGCCTTGGTGGGCAACGGCAATGCGGACAAGGCGCAGGTGGCGCATATGGTGAAGTTTCTCCTCAAAAACCAATCGCACATGGAACTGGACGCCAGCGACGCCCTGGGCGTGGCGCTGTGCCATGCCCACCACCAGCAAACCGCCCGGCGCATGGCGCGGATGCAGGCGGCGGCGCGATGATCGGCTTCCTGCGCGGCAAGCTCGCGGCGAAAAAAGTTCCTTTCCTGCTGTTGGACGTGAACGGCGTCGGCTACGAGGTGGAAGCGCCCATGAGCACGTTCTACCAGCTGCCGGTCCTGGGCGAAACGGTGCTTCTGCACACCCACATGGCGGTACGGGAGGACGCCCACAGCCTGTACGGCTTCTACGCCGAAAGCGAGCGCGCGCTGTTCCGCAGCCTCATCAAGGTGAATGGCGTTGGGGCCAAGCTGGCTTTGACCATCCTGTCGGGCCTCTCCAGCGACGAATTCCACCGCGCCATCGAGCACAACGACGTGTCGGCCCTGGTGCGACTGCCCGGCATCGGCAAGAAGACCGCCGAACGCCTCATCATCGAAATGCGCGACCGCTTGCCGGAAAGCGAAGGCGGGTCGTTAGCGCCGGCCACGCCGGGCGTCACCGCCAAAATTGACCCGGTAGCGGACGCCGTGAGCGCCCTCATCGCTCTGGGCTTCAAGCCGCCGGAAGCCAGCCGCATGGTGCGCGACATCCCCAGCGAAGGAAAAAGCAGCGAGGATCTGATCCGCCAAGCGCTGAAGGCCGCGGCCAAGTGAGTAGCAAGGCGAGATCCGCCATCGACGGCGGGTCTGCCGAAAACCGGTAGCTTCTTCCCGGAAGGAGGATGGGGCGCCGATAGGCGTTTTCACGTCGCTGCAAGCCTTCCGATTCCGCCGCGTAAAGACGACAATGGGTGTGTGCCGAATTTGTGGAAAGCACCCATGAGCCTGAGAAAATTCCAGCCCAGCCCGTTGCTGCAACCGTATGTGGCGGAAATTTGGGACTATGAGAATTTGCTGGCCGGCGACAACCTGGCGCTTTCCATCCTGCCGGACACCGCCACTTATTTGTGTTTCCTTTACGCCGATCTCCTCACCACCGCGCACAAAGGGCGGACTTACACCACCCGCAGCGGACTGGCCGGTTTCCAAAGTTTTCGCAGCGATCTTGGCACGCCCGGGAATGTGTCTGGCGTCTCCGCGCGATTGACGCCCTGGGGGTTGAACGTGTTCCGCCGGGGCATCGCCAAAGAGTGCGCCGAACGGCGGGTGGATTGCCGGGATATTTTTCCCAGGTACGCGGTGGAAGCCATCGAAGACTCACTCGCCCGCCAACGCGACGCCGGCGGGCGCGTCCGGTGCGTCGAGCGGTTTTTGCTGTCGGCGTTCAACCGCGACCAGGAGGACCTGCTGATCCAGGCGGCCTGCAAGGTGCTCAACCAATCCCGCGGCAATGTTCCCATCGCCCGGCTGGCCAAAAGCCTGGGTTTGACCGAGCGCACCCTGGAGCGGCGCTTTCAAAACCACATCGGCGCCACGCCGAAAAAATACGCGCGCGTCGTGCGCTTGCGCCACGCCGTTTTCCAGCGCCAAAGCCTGCCCAGTTGGGCGGATGCCGCCTATGCGGCGGGTTATTACGACCAAAGCCACTTGATCCGCGATTTCCAGGAGCTGTATGGCATGTCGCCGGATGCCGTTTATCCGCAAATGGCCAGCTCCGTTACCCTGCGCTTTTCCGGCCTGCTGAATCTTTACGGCGTCGAGCGCTGAGGCCGGCGAGATCCGATTTGTCGGTTTTTTCCAATACACGCGGCAAACGGGCCACTAAGCTGAGCCGGTGATCCGCCAGTCCTGGCTTTCTCCATGGGGCGGCTCACGCAACCGCCTCTTATTACGGATAAAAACAGGAGATTGCCGTGAAAACCAAACAAGCCATCACCAAAAAGCTCCGCGTCCCCGTCGATACGGCCTGGCAAGCCATCCGCGCCATCGGGCGGCTGGACGTGTGGTTTCCTTTCATCGAGACCTGCCGGGTGGAAGGGCAGGGCGCGGGCGCGCTGCGCTACATGACCATCGCCAACGGCGGCGGCGACATCCAGGACACCATCGTGGATATCGACGACGCCAAGCGGCGCCTGGTCTATCTGCGTCCCGTTTCGCCGTTTCCTGTCAGCCATTACCAGGGCACGGTGGAGGTGTTCCAGTCCTATGACGGCCTGGCGGTGGTGGTGTGGACCATCGATTTCGAGTCGCGGCCGGAAGACGCCGACGCCGTGGCGGAGCTGGTCCATGGGGCCATCAGCGCCGGCATCGACGGCATGGAACAGGACTTGGCGGGCTGAGGGGAGACGATAACCATGCCTTGCTTCAATACCTTGCGCCGGCTGGGGATCGTTGCGGCGTTCGTTATGGCCGCCATAGCGGCTCGCGCCGACGACACGCCCCTCAGCGACATTCCCCTGGCCGTATTGGATTTGGCCTATACCGGCGATACCGGCGACGCGCGGCGCCGCGAGGAGTGGCGCGCGCGCCTGGCCGACATGACCACCGTGCTGCGCGAGGAAATCGGGCGCAGCCGCCTTTATCCCCTGGTGGACCACGGGCCGATACCCGTCCTTACCGAGCAGTGGAAAACCATGCCTTATTGGCACGCCTGCAACGGCTGCGAACTGGACATCGCCCGCCGCGTCGGCGCCGGGCGCGTACTGGTGGGCTGGGTGTTCCGCATGAGCAACCTGGTCCTTACGCTTCACATCGAAATCCGCGATGCGGCCAGCGGCCGAACCTTGGTCAAGCGCGCCTACGATTTTCGCGGTGACAACGATACCGCCTGGCGGCGCGCCATCGCGTATTTCATCAAGGACATGCGCGAGCGGCCGCCCGGTGGCGCATAACTCGAATAGCCGGAAATCGGCCTAACCCGTAGTCGTTTTTAATGGAGTCAAGCAATGGTCGGTATATGGAGTGAATACAGCCGGGAGTATTTGATCGCGTTTTCGATATTAACGGCCGTCCTGTTTTCCGTGCCGATTTCCGTCGCCCCGCTTTCCTGGGCGCGTTTCTTTCGCTGGACTGTCCCGGATAACACCGACTTGGCGCTATATTTTGGACGCTGCCTCGGAGCGCTTGCGCTGGTGGTCGACTGGATCGTGATTCAGGCGGCTATTGAGGGTGACGCGATCGCTATCGTGTTCCAAGGGCTGGACCTGTTAATGGCCTTGATGGTGGTCATCCACGTTTATGGGGCGGTCAAACGCATACAGCCCGTTACGGAAACATGGGAAATCGGGTTTTGGCTTGCCCTGTTGATATTGAATGTGTGTTTCCAGCCTATTGCTTAATCGAGCTGGTTTAATGCGCCGATCGGCGCCTGTCGCGGGTGGGTAATTGCGGTTCGTTTTTTATAAACCGCCAATTTTCCCCCGCTTTGCGAATCCCCTTCGTGTCCTCGCCCCATCGCCCGCTGGCGCGGCGATAAGATCAGGCCGCCGCTATTGCGGACGCCCGGCCTTGCGCGCCGCCGACGCCTTGCGGCGCTAAACCAAATCCTTCGCCCCGCGTATAATGCCCGTTCTTGACGGTGCGGGAACGAAATCGCCATCTTTAAGGTGCCGCCCAGCCACGGTTTTTGGTTTTTCAACGAGTTGGGCAACGATGGACAACGAGCGCTTGATCAGTCCGCAAAGCAACCGCGAAGACGACGCGGTGGATCGCGCCATCCGCCCCAAGCGCTTGGCCGACTACATCGGCCAGCCGGCACTGAAGGAGCAGATGGAAATTTTCATCCACGCCGCCAAGGGACGCGGCGAGGCGCTGGACCACGTGCTGATCTTCGGCCCTCCCGGCCTGGGCAAGACCACCCTGGCCAACATCCTGGCCAACGAAATGGGCGTCAACATCCGCCACACGTCCGGCCCGGTGCTGGAAAAAGCCGGCGACCTGGCCGCATTGCTGACCAATCTGGAGCAAGGCGACGTGTTGTTCATCGACGAAATCCACCGTTTGAGCGCGGTGGTGGAGGAGTCCCTCTATCCGGCCATGGAGGACTACCAGATCGACATCATGATCGGCGAAGGTCCGGCCGCCCGTTCCATCAAGCTGGATCTGCCGCCTTTCACGCTGGTGGGCGCGACCACCCGCGCCGGCCTGCTCACGTCGCCGCTGCGCGACCGCTTCGGCATCGTCCAGCGCTTGGAGTTTTATTCGGTAGAGGACTTGACCCGCATCGTCGAGCGCTCGGCCCGCATTCTCGGCCTGACCATGCATCATGACGGTGCGGTGGAAGTGGCGCGCCGCAGCCGAGGCACGCCGCGTATTGCCAATCGCTTGCTGCGGCGGGTGCGCGACTATGCCGAGGTGAAATCGGACGGTCACGTCACCGCCGAGGTGGCGGCTAAAGCCCTGGAAATGCTCAAGGTCGACCAAGTGGGCTTCGACCCGCTGGATCGCAAGCTGTTGAAGGTGATGATCGACATGTTCGACGGCGGCCCGGTGGGCCTGGACAGCTTGGCGGCCGCCATCAGCGAGGAGCGCGGCACCATCGAGGACGTGCTGGAGCCTTATTTGATCCAGCAGGGCTACATTATGCGCACGCCGCGCGGGCGCGTCGCCACCCGGATGGCTTATTTGCATTTCGGACTGGAGGCGCCCAGGGCGGCGGCGCCGTCCGAGGATTTGTTCGGATGAGGCGGGTTTCATGAAAGCCGACACTTTTCGATGGCCGGTGCGCGTCTATTATGAGGACACCGATGCGGGCGGCGTGGTATACCACGGCGCCTATGTGCGCTTCTTCGAACGGGCGCGCACCGAGCGATTGCGGGCGATGGGATTCGAGCAGGACGAACTGCGTACGCGCGAAGGCATTGTATTTGCAGTAAAATCCATGAACTTGGATTTTATCAAGCCGGCCCGCTTCAACGACCTGCTGTGGGTCGATGCCCGCTTGGTCGAGGCGAAACGGGCCAGCTTGGTTTTCGAGCAGGAAATTCGCCGCCAGGCTGACGCCGGCGAGCTGCTGTGCAAGACGCAAGTGCGCGTGGCCTGCCTGGAAGCGGACGCTTTCAAGGCCACCGCCATACCGGATTATTTATTGCAACGGATCAAAGATGAATTCTGACCAGTCGTTTATAACCATCATCATGGAGGCCAGCTTCGTCGTTCAGGCGGTGATGCTGATCCTCCTGGCCGCTTCCGTGGTGTCCTGGACTTTTATTTTCGGCAAGCGCAAGGTGTTGAGGAATGCCGTGGGGATCGCCGACGAATTCGAGGACCGCTTTTGGTCCGGCATGGAACTGTCCGATTTGTATCGGGAAATGTCTTCGGAAGGTTATCAGTGCGACGGCATCGAAAACATTTTCGTGGCCGGCTTCAAGGAGTTTTCCCGCCTGCGGCGCCAGGAAGGCATCGCGCCGGAGGCCGTGGTGGACGGCGCCCAGCGCGCCATGCGCGCCGCCATGGGACGCGAGCTGGATATGCTGGACGAGCACTTGCCCTTCCTCGCCACGGTGGGTTCCACCAGTCCGTACATCGGCTTGTTCGGCACGGTGTGGGGCATCATGAATTCGTTCCGCTCCTTAGGCGCGGTCAAGCAAGCGACCCTGTCCATGGTGGCTCCCGGCATTTCGGAAGCCTTGATCGCCACGGCCATGGGCTTGTTCGCCGCCATTCCAGCCGTTATCGCCTACAACCGCTACGCCACCGTCAACGACAAGCTGGCCAGCCGTTATCAGACCTTCATGGAGGAATTCCTGAGCCTGTTGCACCGTCAGGTCCATTCAACCGCGGTTAGCGATTCCGCGGCGCGGCGGGTGTCCCAATGAACGTCCCCGGACGCGGCGGCGGACGCCGCAAGCCCATGGCTGAAATCAACGTCGTACCCTACATCGACGTTTCCCTGGTATTGCTCATTATCTTCATGATCACCGCGCCCCTGGTGCAGAACGGCGTGGACGTGGATCTGCCGCAAGCGGCGGCCAAGACGGTGGAGGTGAAAGAGGACAAGCCGCCCATCGTCGTCAGCATCAAGGCCGACGGCAGCTTTTACGTGGATCTGGGCGATCACGACGACCAGCCGGTGGCGCAGGAAGAGCTGATGGCCAAGGTGATGGCGGCGCTACGCTTGAAACCGGGCACCGAAGTGTTGATCCGCGGCGACAAGGCGGTGGATTACGGCCGGGTGGTGACCGCCATGGCGGCGTTGAAACAAGCGGGCGTACCCAGCGTGGGCTTGATGACCAATCCGGCGGAATGACCATGGAAATGCTGCGCCAATACCAGCGACCTTTGTTGTGGGCCCTGCTGCTGCATTTGGCCCTGTTGGCCTTGTTTTTCATCAGCTTCAACAGCGGCGAGCAATCCCAGGGCAAGCCCGAGGAGGCCCAGCCGGAGACCATCAAGGCCACCATGGCCGACGAAGGCCAGGTTCAGCAGGAGTTGACCAAGCTGCAACAGAAAGAGCAGGCCAAGCAGGCGCAGCAGCAGGCGTTGGAGCAAAAACGCTTGGAGGAAGAGAAGCGCTTGGCCGAGTTGGAGGCGCAGAAGCTGGCTTTGCAAAAGCAGAACGAGGCGGCGCAGGCGCAAGCGGCGCAGAAGCTGGAAGAGCTCAAGCAAAAGCAGGCCGAGGCGGAGCGGCAGCGCCAGGCGGAGGAAAAACGCGTCGCCGAGCTGGAATCGCAACGCAAGGAAGAGACGAAACGTAAAGAGGCCGCCGAGAAACAACGCCAGGCAGAGGAAAAAGCCGCCGCCGAAGCGGAGGCCAAGCGCCAGGAGACGGTGAAGAAGGCCGCCGAGGAGAAGAAAAAGGCCGAGGAACAGCAGCGCCTGGCGGAGCAGGGCAAACTGGCCGCCGAAGCGGAAGCCAAGCGCAAGCAGGAGGAGACTCAAGCGGCCCAGAAAGCGAAGGAGGCCGAGGCTAAGCGCAAGGAGGAACAGGCCAAGCAGCAAAAGGCGGAGGCCGAGGCGGCACGTAAGGAAGAGCAAGCGAAGCAGCAAAAAGCCGAGGCGGAAGCCAAGCGCAAGGACGAGTTGGCTAAACAGCAGAAGGCCGACGCGGAGGCGAAGCAAAAGGCCGAGGCTGAAGCCAAGCAAAAAGCCGAAGCGGAGGCCAAACAGAAGGCCGATGCAGAAGCCAAGCAGAAAGCCGAGCAGCAGAAACGCCAGGCGGAAGAGGCTAAGCGCAAGGAGGAGGACGCGGCACGGCAAAAAGCCGAAGCGGAAGCCAAGCGCAAGGCGGAAGCCGAGGCCGAGGCGAAAAAGCAGGCGGCCGAGGAAGAGGCGCATCGCAAAGCCGCCGAAGAGGCCAAACGCCAAGCCGAACGCGAGCGGGCGCTCAAAGAGCAGTTGGAGGCGGAAGGCAAGGCGGAGGCGGCCAAGCGCGCCAAGGCGGCTTCGGATAAAGCCCAAGCGGCGGCCATCGCGGCCATCAAGCAGAAGGTTATCAATAATTGGTATCAGCCGCCTTCGGTGGACAGCAGTTTGTCTTGTATAATTCGCGTGAGATTAGCGCCGGGGGGCGCGGTGTTGGACGCTAAAGTGGAAAAAAGCAGCGGCAACGCCGCCTTCGACCAGTCTGCCGAGGCCGCGGTGCGCAGGGCCTCTCCGCTGCCCGTCCCGGAGGATGCCGCCGCGTTCCAAGACTTCAAGTCTTTCCCGTTTAAATTCTGTCCCGATTGCCCCACTTAACACCACTAGCGGACTAGTCACATAGTGTTTGCCAACTTACAAGAACGACCCATGAATCGACGGATATTCGCAGTTGTTTGGCTGTTGCTGGCCGGCCTCTACTCGACGCTGGCGCAAGCCGAGTTGATGATCGAAATCACCAAGGGCGTGGAGCGCGCCAGTCCTATCGCCGTCGTACCGTTCGGCTCGCAATCGCAGCTGGCGGTGGATATGTCGGGCGTGATTTCCGACGACTTGGGCCGTAGCGGCCGCTTTAAGTCCCTGGGACGGGAAGCCATGCTCAGCACCCCTTCGACGCCGGATCAGGTGCGTTTTCCCGAATGGCAGGTGTTGAAGCAGGACTACCTGGTGATCGGCCAGGTGCGTCCGGGCCCGGAAGGCTATACCGTGCAGTTCTTCGTGTTCGACGTGCTCAAGGGCCAGCAGCTCATGTCCTACACGGTGGAGAGCAGCGCGCCGGATTTGCGCCGCACCGCCCACCGCATCGCGGACATGATCTTCCAGCAGCTTACCGGCACGCCCGGCGCCTTCGCGACGCGCATCGCCTACGTCACGTCCTATATGGGCGACAACGGCAAGCGCCAGTACCGCATCCAAGTGGCCGACGCCGACGGTTACGCGCCGCAGACCATCGTCACCTCGCCCGAGCCGCTCATGTCGCCGGCCTGGTCGGCGGACGGCAAGCGTCTGGCCTACGTTTCCTTCGAAACCAAGGCGTCGGCCATTTATGTGCAGGAACTGGCCACCGGTCAGCGCACCATGGTTTCCAGCCTGCCGGGCATCAACGGCGCCCCGGCCTGGTCGCCGGACGGCCGGCGTTTGGCGGTGACCTTGTCCAAGGACGGCAATCCGGACGTGTACGTGCTGGACTTGGCGAGCCGCAGCCTGACCAATATTTCCAACAGCCGCGCCATCGACACGGAACCGAGTTGGTCGCCGGACGGCGGCAGCATCGTCTTTACCTCGGACCGAGGCGGCAAGCCGCAGCTGTATATCGTCTCCAGCAGCGGCGGAACGGCGCAGCGCGCCACTTTCGAGGGCGAATACAACGCGCGCGGCGCGTTCTCCCCGGACGGCCGCAGCCTGGTGATGGTGCATGGCGGCGGCGGCAATTTCCGCATCGCCGTGATGGACTTGAAGACCCGTGCCTTGCGGGTGTTGACCCGCGGTCCGCTGGACGAGTCTCCCAGCTTCGCCGCCAACGGCAGCATGATCATGTACGCCAGCAAAGCCGGCAACGAAGGGTATCTGTCGGCGGTGTCCTTCGACGGCGGCGTGCACCAGCGTTTGTCCAGCGAAACTCACGATGTGCGTGAGCCGGCGTGGTCCCCGTTTTAATGCGTCTTGATTGGTTTTTAACAGTTGAAGTTTAAGGAGTAGTCCCATGGCAACGAAAAAGATTTCCGTCGCGGCGTTATTGATGGCGGCGGCCCTGGTGGGTTGCAGCTCCACCGGCGACAAGCCGGAAGAGGGTGCGGCAGGTGCCGGCGGTCTGGGCGGCGCGGGCACTTCCGGTTACGGCGCCGGTGTCGGCGGCACCGGTTACGGCACCGGCGGCGGTGCTGGCGGCGGTTTTGGCGCCGGCGGCGGCCATTACACGGCGGCGGATCTGGACAATCCCAGCAGTCCGTTGTTCAAAAAAGTCATCTACTTCCAGTACAACAGCTCCGACGTCATGCCGGAATACGTGTCGGTGGTCAGCGCTCACGCCGAGTTCCTGGCGGGCAATCCGGGGCAGCGCGTGACGCTGGACGGCCACGCCGACGAGCGTGGCTCGCGGGAATACAACATCGCCCTGGGCGAGCAGCGCGCCAAGACGGTCGCCAATATGCTGAAGCTGCAAGGCGTGGCCGAGAGCCAGGTTCAGGTGGTCAGCTACGGCGAAGAGAAGCCCTCCTGCACCGGCCATGACGAAGAATGCTGGCACCAGAATCGCCGCGTTGAGTTCGCTTATCCCGGCCACTGATGTCTATGTCGGAACGAGTTAAAGTCGGCTTTGGCGCCGCTTCCTGCGCGGTAGCCGCGTCGTTGATTCTCGGCGGGGTTCCCGCGCGGGCGGCGGACGAGACTTATGCCACGGTGGCCAACCTGATCGATCGGGTCGGCCGCCTGGAGCAGCGCTTGTCCGGTCCGGCCTTGGCGCAGATGGTGGGCCAGTCCGACGAGTTGCGTTCGGACATTCAGTCGCTGCGCGGCGACCTGGAGCAGTTGACCCATGAGATCGAGGAACTGAAGCAGCAGCAGCGTGCGCAGTATCAGGATCTGGATCAGCGCCTCCAGGCGCTCGCCGCGGGCGGTTCGGCATCGCGCAAAGCAGCCGGCGGCGGCGACGATGGCTCGGCATCAAACGCCGGCCAGCCGGCGGTGGATTCCGCCGCCGCGGAAGCGGCGCAGCAGGCCTACCAGAAAGCTTTCGATAGTGTGAAGGAAGGCCGTTACAAGGAAGGCATCGGCTTGTTCAAGAGCTTTCTGTCCAGTTATCCCACCGACGAAAGCGCGCCCAATGCCCAGTACTGGCTGGGCGAGTGTTACTACGTAACCCAGGACTTCAACGGCGCGCGGGAAGCCTTCCGCAAGCTGCTGGACGCGTATCCGAAAAGCCCCAAGGCGGCGGATGCCTTATTGCGTTTGGGCAATATCGAGTACGACGGCAAGAAGTGGCCCGCCGCCAGCCAGATCTTCAACGATGTCGGCAAGCGTTTCCCCGGCACCAGCGCGGCGCAGAAAGCCCAGGAACGTTTGCAGCAAATGAAAAAGGAAGGCCACTGAAGGATGGCGAGGACTGGGTTTGGTCCTCAGTCCTTCATCCTCAGCCATGCCCGCTTTACGCATCACCGAAATCTTTTATTCCCTGCAAGGGGAAACCCGCACGGTGGGCTGCCCCACCGTGTTTATCCGCCTGACCGGCTGTCCATTGCGTTGCAGCTATTGCGACACGACCTACGCCTTCAGCGGCGGCGAACGCATGGAGCTGGACGAAATCCTGGCGCGGGTGCGCGGCTACGGCGCCCATTACGTGACGGTGACCGGCGGCGAACCGTTGGCGCAGCCCGACTGTTTGTTGCTGCTGCAACGCCTGGCCGACGAAGGCTACGAAGTGTCCCTGGAAACCAGCGGTGCCCTGGACGTGGCCGGCGTGGACCCGCGCGTCGTCAAGGTACTGGATCTGAAAGGCCCCAGCTCCGGGGAAATGCATCGCAACCTTTACGCCAATGTGGCGCACTTGCAGCCTCGCGACCAGGTGAAGTTCGTCATCGCCGACGAGGCGGATTATCAATGGGCCAAGGAAATCATGGCGCAGCACCGCTTGGCGCAACGCTGCGAAGTGCTGTTTTCCCCCAGCAACGGGGTGCAGAATCCCACCGAGTTGGCCGACAAGATTCTGCGCGACCGCTTGCCGGTGCGCCTGCAACTGCAATTACACAAACTGCTGTGGGGCAATGAGCCAGGAAAATAACCGCCGAAAAGCCGTCGTACTGCTGTCCGGGGGATTGGATTCGGCCACGGTGCTGGCCATTGCCAAATCCCAGGGCTACGACTGTTACGCCCTGAGTTTCGATTACGGCCAGCGTCACGGGGCGGAGTTGCAAGCCGCCCAGCGCGTCGCCGCGAGCCAGGGCTGCCGTGCCCACAAAACCGTGCACGTGGGGTTCGACGCTATCGGCGGCTCGGCGTTGACGGACAGCAGCATCGCCGTGCCGGAACAGCAGCAGGAAGGCATTCCCGTTACCTACGTGCCGGCCCGCAACACCGTCTTCCTGTCGTTCGCCCTGGGCTGGGCGGAAGTGCTGGGGGCTTTCGACATCTTCATCGGCGTCAACGCCGTGGACTATTCGGGCTATCCCGATTGCCGGCCGGAATACATCGCGGCTTTCCAAAACCTGGCGCAACTGGCCACCAAAGCCGGCGTGGAAGGCGCGCGTTTCCAGATTCATACGCCTCTGATCCATCTGAGCAAGGCGGAAATCATCCGCCAGGGCGTGGCCTTGGGCGTGGATTACTCCCTCACCGTGTCTTGTTACGCGGCGGACAGCGAGGGCAAGGCCTGCGGCCGTTGCGACTCCTGCCGCCTGCGCCGCGCCGGTTTCGAGCAAGCCGGCGTGGTCGATGCCACCCGCTATGTGGGCTAAGAGGGCGTAACAACATCAATTCCCGGCCGATATTAGGGCTGGGATGGCGCGCAGCGTAATCCCGGCGGTTGACGCGGCGGCCGGGTTTCCGCTGTGCTGCAACACGGCCTACGGACCAACGGGCGAAAAGCTAAAGACATATCTGGTACGCATTGCGTACCCTACTTGGCTACAAGCAACAAAAACTCGTGAACAGTTACGTTGGAGCGTGGCTAGAGGTAGGGTGGGCGGCCGGCAGGCTGCCCACCGCAGCACATGGTGACCGCCTGACGAATGGTGGGCAAGCTAGCTCTCGCCCACCCTACTTGGCTTTGGCGAACGGGGCTACAGGGACGGCGAGCCAGAGCCGCCGCAACCGGTTCAACTACGGTAGCCCCGGAGTCCACGGCGCCGCATCCGGGCTACGGTGAGAGCGCGGTGGACGTTCCTATCGGCAGAGCGACCGGGTTTACATGCCGTAGGGCGGGGGCAGCGCTTGTAGTGTCGGGCCATCAGGGGCGCCCAGCCGTAACAGCATGGCGCTGTGTTCGCAGGACACCACCGCCAGCAGCTCGCCGCCGGCCGCATCGATTACGGTGCCTACCGCATCCGCTTGGCCGTCGGCAAACAGGCTGTCTCCGGTTGCGGCTTGGCTGGGAGCGGCATAGCGGTAGGCGCGGCGTTTGGCTTGGCCCAGGTAATGGGTTCTGGCGACGATTTCCTGGCCGGTATAGCAGCCTTTTTGGAAGCTGACGGCGCCGATCAAATCCAGGTTGAGCATTTGCGGGATGAATTCCTCGCTCAAGCGGGCGCCGATGTGGGGGATGCCGCAGGCGATGTCGGCCTGGCGCCAAACGCCCTCGTCGCCGACGGTTAAGTTGTCCAGCCAGGGTTGCGGCGAGTCCTGGCGCGACAGGAGCAGGCAGCGCGGTCGTTCGCCCGGCAAGCGCACGGCGATGGCGCCGCCGTTGCCAGCCGCGGCATCGGTTTCGTCGGCCAGCGGTAAGCCGGCGTTGCTCAACGTTCCAGGCAGGGTGTCGCCGATCAATCCGGCGATACGCCAATCGCTGCCCGCATCGGCCACCACCACTTTGGCACGCAGCACATACATGCGCAGCCGCTTCAGAAGGGTTTCCTGCATATCCCGTTGCAGCAGCAGCAAAAAGCCGTCCCCGCTGTGCACCAGGCGGATGGTGGCGATTACCCTGCCTTTGAGGTTGCAGAGCGCGCCCGGCCGCGACTGTTGCGGCGTCACCTGGCGCACGTCGCAGGTGGTTTGGCCTTGGAGAAAAGTGGCGGCGTCTTCGCCCTGCACGGCGATGGCGGCCAAGTTGTTGAGCGAAAAGTAGGTGAGGGAGGCTGTTTCGTTCATGCGTCGGCTTGTTCGTTGGATCGTAGTCCGTACAATGGTAACGGAAAGCGGTTTTCGACAGCGTATCCTTCGCCGATGGCCTGGTGTTTTGCGGCGGCTACGCTAACCAAGGGACAGTTTCATGAGCAAAGTCGTTACTCCTTCACCGCCACCGCAGGACCACGCGGGGCAAGCCGGCCCGACCGGTAGCGGCGCGCTTCCTCCGACCCAGCCGACGGCGCCGAATCCTTTAACGCACAATCCCACCCGCTACGGCGACTGGGAAAGAAACGGACGCTGCATTGACTTCTAACGACTCCAACGCGAATCGCTCTCAGCCGTTTGTCGACGTGGGGATGGACGATCGCAGCCGTCCCATCGCGGAACGGGGCGCGGTGATGGCGGCGAAGCGGCCGCTGTCGCCCCATCTCGGCAGCTACCGACTGCCTTTGACGGCGATTTTATCCATCAGCCACCGCGTCAGCGGCGTGTTCTTGGTGGCGGGCATGCTGGTGTTGGTGGTGTGCCTCATGGCGGGGGCGGCCGGGAGTGCGCCTTACGCCAGGATTCACGCCTTTCTCAACGGCGTTTTGGGCCAAGCTTTTATTTGGGCTTGGCTTTATGCGTTGTTTTTCCATTTATGCCACGGCGTACGGCATCTGGTTTGGGACACGGGCAACGGTTTCAGCCGGGAACACCAGAACATCGCCGCCTATCTGGAGCTGGCGATTTCCTTGCTGTTCAGCTTGATGGTATTCCTCGCCACCTGTTTCCTCTGGAGCTGACATGAAATACGGATCGGCCTTGGGCAAGGCCAGAGGACTGGGTTCCGCCAAAGGCGGCTCGCGCCACTGGTGGGCGCAGCGGGTGACGGCCTTGGCGTTGATTCCACTGGTGTTTTGGTTCGCCATGGCGGTGGCGCGCTGGCCCCATGCCGATTACGGCGAATTCACCCGCTGGGTGGCGGCGCCCTGGAACACCATACTGCTCATTTCCTTCATCATCGCCGCGTTCTACCACGCCATTCTGGGCGTGCAGGTGATCATCGAGGACTATGTGCACACCGACTGGATCAAGATCCTTTCCATCCTTTCCATCAAGCTGATCCTGGCCTTTTTGGCCTTGGCGTCGGTATTCGCCACCTTGCGCATAGCCTTTACGGGATAAGCCATGCCGGCCTACGAAATCATTCGACACACCTACGACGCGGTGGTGGTGGGGGCCGGCGGAGCCGGCCTGCGCGCCACCTTGGGCATGGCCGAGAAAGGCCTGAAGACCGCCTGCTTGACCAAGGTTTTTCCCACCCGCAGCCACACGGTAGCGGCGCAAGGCGGCATTAGCGCGGCGCTGGGCAATATGGGCGAGGACGACTGGCGCTGGCATATGTACGACACGGTGAAAGGCTCCGACTGGCTGGGCGACCAGGACGCCATCGAGTACATGTGCCGCGAGGCCATGCAGGCGGTGATCGAGCTGGAGCACTACGGCGTGCCTTTTTCCCGCGCCGAGAACGGCAAAATCTACCAGCGCCCGTTCGGCGGCATGACCACCCATTACGGCGAAGGCCAGGCGCTGCGCACCTGCGCCGCCGCCGACCATACCGGCCACGCCATTCTCCATACCCTCTACCAGCAGTCGCTGAAGCACGAGGCGGAGTTTTTCATCGAATACGTGGCTCTGGACCTCATCATGGAAGGGGGCGAATGCCGCGGCGTATTGGCCTGGCGCCTGGAAGACGGCACCATGCATTTGTTCCGCGCCCATATGACGGTGCTGGCCACAGGCGGTTACGGACGCAGTTATTTTTCCTCCACCTCAGCCCACAGCTGCACGGGGGACGGCAGCGCCATGGCGCTGCGCGCCGGCTTGCCATTGCAGGACATGGAGTTCGTCCAATTCCACCCTACCGGCATTTGGGGCGCCGGCTGCCTGATTACCGAAGGCGTGAGAGGCGAGGGCGGTTATCTCACCAATTCGGAAGGCGAGCGCTTTATGGAGCGCTATGCGCCTCACGCCAAGGATTTGGCGTCCCGCGACGTGGTGAGCCGCGCCATCACCATGGAGGTGCACGCCGGCCGGGGCGTCGGGGCGGAGAAGGATTCCGCCTGGCTGCATCTGGAACACTTGGACCCGGCCGTTATCCACGAGCGATTGCCGGGCATCGCGGAAACCGCGCGCATTTTCGGCGGGGTGGACGTGACCAAGGAGCCGATCCGCGTCATCCCCACCGTCCACTACAACATGGGCGGCATTCCCACCAATTACAAAGCCGAAGTGATGACCTTGGACGAAGGCAGCCAAAAGGGGAGGGTCGTGCCCGGTCTCATGGCCATCGGCGAAGCGGCTTGCGTGTCGGTGCACGGCGCCAATCGGCTGGGCTCCAATTCGCTGCTGGACCTGGTGGTGTTCGGCCGCGCCGCCGCGCTGCGCTGCGCCGAAGTGGTCAAGCCGCGCCAGTTGCACCATCCTTTGGCCGGCGACGCCTGCGACCACGCCCTGGCCCGCTTCGATCGCCTGCGCCACGCCGACGGTACGCGCAAGACGGCGGAAATCCGCTTGGACATGCAACGCGCCATGCAGGCGCACGCCGGCGTGTTCCGCACCGGGCAGCGCTTGGCTGACGGCGTCACGCGGCTGGGCGAAGTGGCGGAATCCATGGCCGAGGTGAAGGTATCGGATCGTTCCTTGATTTGGAATACGGACCTGGTGGAAACCCTGGAGCTGGAAAACCTGCTGGCCCAAGCGGTGGTAACCATGAATGCCGCCCACAACCGCACGGAAAGCCGCGGCGCCCACGCTCGAGAGGACTATCCCGAGCGCGACGACGAAAACTGGCTGAAGCATACGCTGATCTGGCTGGACGAGCGGAACCGGGTGCGTATCGAATACCGGCCGGTGCATTTGCATACGCTGACCGGCGACGTGCAGCCCATTCCGCCTAAACCCCGGGTTTATTGAAGGAGCCGCCATGCCCCAGTTTCGCCTGCCCAAGGATTCCCAAGTTAAGCCCGGCCGGCGTTTTTCGTCCGCCGGCGGTGGAAAAATCCGGGAAGTGCACGTCTACCGCTACGATCCGGAAGCCGGCGAAAATCCGCGGGTGGACATCTACGAGCTGGACGAGTCGCAATGCGGTCCCATGCTGCTGGACGCCTTGCTCAAGATCAAGAACGAAATGGACAGCACGTTGGCGCTGCGCCGTTCCTGCCGTGAGGGGGTGTGCGGCTCCTGCGCCATGAACGTCAACGGCCAAAACGTGCTGGCCTGCACCAGCGCCATCGCCGATTTCGACGGCCCGATCCGCGTGTATCCGTTGCCCCATATGCCGGTGATTAAGGATTTGATCGCGGATATGACCCATTTCTACGCCCAGTACGCCTCCATCAAGCCCTGGATCGCCACCCAGACGCCGCCCCCGGCCGATCGGGAACGCCTGCAAAGCAAGGAGGAGCGGGAACTGTTGGACGGGCTGTACGAGTGCATCCTCTGCGCCTGTTGTTCCACCTCCTGCCCCAGCTATTGGTGGAACAGCGACCGTTATCTGGGGCCGGCGGTGTTGCTGCAAGCTTACCGCTGGATCGTGGACAGCCGCGACGAGTCCGTCGCCGAGCGCTTGGACGAGCTGGAAGACCCGTTCAAGCTGTACCGTTGCCACACCATCATGAACTGCACTCAAACTTGTCCCAAAGGCCTCAATCCGGCCAAGGCCATCGCGGAAATCAAAAAGTTGCTGGTGGAGCGGCAGTAGCCATGGAGGCCGGCCGTCTGCGCTGGCGCTGCCAACGGGGCAGCCGGGAACTCGAATTGATGCTGCTGGCCTATTTGGAGCGCCGCTACCCGCAGGCCGACATCGCGGAACAAGCCGCGTTCCAGCGTTTGCTGGAGCTGCCGGAACATCGCTTGCAACGCTGTTTGTTGGGGCAGGGCGCGCCGCACGGCGAAGCCGAGCCGCCCATGGACAGGGACTTGACGTGCCTTGCCGGCCAAATCCGTAGCGCCTATCACGCTGGCGGTTAAACCGTCGCGCCGTCTTGCCGGCGTCATGGGCCTGCTTTACGGTTTGTCGGTTTTCGCCGTCGTCGCCAGCCCGCTGCCTTGGTGGCTGCGCGCCTTTGTTGCGGCGGCGGTGCTGGTCGGCGCGGCCTTGACGCCTACGGCGTCCGTGACGCGGTTGCGCGTCGGCGAAAACGGCGGGTGGACGTTGTGGCGCGCGGATCAGGAAGAGACCGGCTTGACCTTGCTGCCAAGCACGGTGGCAACGTCTTGGCTGATTCTACTGCATTTCCGCGACGGTGCCGGCCGATTCCGCGCCGTGCCGCTGTTGCCGGACAGCTTGCCGCCGGACGGGTTCCGCCGGTTGACCGTGCGTCTGCGTATTGCGCCGCCCGGCGAGGCAGCCGACGGAACTTAAGTCCGCCGCGATTTAGCCGGCCCTGCCTTGCTCGGCATGCTTGATGTCCCAGGTAATCAGGTCTTCCACTTCCCTGAGTATGCACCAGTTGTCGAGCCCGGCGCGCCATGCCAGATCGTCCGGTTGCAGCTCTCCCTGTTCCAGGTATTCGTGGATGGTCACGGGGCTGACCGGTCCGCACTTCTTGCCGGCCTTGAGGTAATACCACTGCGGTTCGTGTTCAGGACTGGAAGGGGGCGCTTTGGCCTCGCTCAACGTTTCGACCGGGTCGGCGATTTCCTTGAGACGCCTGTCGGTTTCGGCAACCCAACGGCCGAAGGCTTTGGACGCCTCGGGGGGATCGATGGCCATGTAGGACGCTTTGTTTCTATGCACATCGTGCAATACCTGCCCAAGCTGGTACTTGGCTTCCTGAAAGGCGTCCGCCGTGTGCTGGGAAAGTTTCACGAACGCCATGGAGTCCGCGTCGCTGAGCGCCAGGCTATCGGTGGACAATCCCGACGCGTTGACGATGCGTTGGGCGGCCGCAATGCCGCCGGAGACTTTTTCCAGATCGCGGTGGGAGCGGACCTGCAGGTCGAGGCTTTGCCAACGGGCCAGCGCATCGCTGACGGTGTCGACCAGCCGGAATGTGGCGGCGTTGTCCGAGACCTGAGAGAAGTCGTCGCTGCTGACGTTGGCGAGCACCTCTGTCAGGGTTTCCAGCACCGTTCGGTCCAGTCGTCCGATATTGGCGTTCAGCACCGTCGTCAAATAATGCTTGGATTTGTGCTGCGTCACGCCGGCCACGACCTCCGCGGCGGCGCTTATGCGTCCCAGCTGGCCGATATCCTGGTCGACCAGGCCTTGGGGATAGCCGCTGCCGTCGACTCGTTCGTGATGCTGATGGACGGCTGCCATCACCTGGGGGGGCACGCCTTTGACGCCCTTAAGAATGTCGTGGCCGATGCTGGGATGCGTGTAAATGAGGCGCCAGTCGGACCACGACAGCGTCGTTTCCCTGTCCAGCAGGCTGGGCGGCAAAAACATCGAGCCGATGTCGTGAAACAGCCCCGCTGACATCACGTGCACCAGCTCGGATCGGTCCATTCGATGCAAGATGCCGAGGAAGGTGCTGATTAAGGCCACCTCCAGGGTGTGCGCATACAGCTCCGGAAGCTGCCGCGACATGACCGTGAGGATGTTCAGCAGCGGCGGCGGTAGCGTGACCTGGTTGAGGCAGTCCAGCGCGACTTGCGGCGCCCGCGTGGCCCGCTGAAACAGCTGTAGTCCGGGCGACTGCGCCATGGCTTTTTGCATGTGCAGTCGTATCGCCGGCAGGGTAAGCGGCTCCATGAAGCGGATGTTTTCATAAATCGGTCGTTCGAGCGGGATTTGCGCCAGTTTTTGCAAATCCTCCGATTCGAGCCTCACGTTCCGGTCCAACAGTTTCAAGCCTTCCGCTGCCGCGCGGATTTCCTCGGCGGTATGGAGGGTCTCGTTCTGCGCTAGCGCCTGCAGGTGTTGCAGGAAAAAATTTTGGTGGGTTAGATCCACGCTGGAAACGTCCAATGGTGATTCGATTGTGGCCGTGCGGCGATTGATGCTGTCGTGGGCGATATAGGTCCGCAGGACGGGACTGGGATTACCGGCGGCGATCGGGTGCCGCAAAGAGGTATTAACGCAAGATTTGCCGCTTCTGGCAACGAAGCATAGGGAAAACACTGTGTTGCAGGATGTGGCGGGCGCCGTTCGGTCCGCCGCTTCCGCGATTTGCGTAAACAGTGAGGCAAAAAAAAAAACGGCCGTTCGACGGCCGTTTTTTTACGCCGCTAGGGACTCAGTCCCCCGCCAACGGCCATTTGCGGCCTTTGAGCAAGCCTTTCCAATAGATGATCGGCAGGATGTAACGCTTCAGCCAATACATGCTCAAACGCTCCTTGCCCTGGTCGAAGGGGAAGGTTTCCTTGGGATTCAGGTCGTAGTCGAACTCCGCTAGGATGAGCTTGCCGCGACCGGTGACCAGCGGGCAGGAGGTGTAGCCGTCGTAAGTCGCCTTGGCTTGCTGGCCCTTCATGACGGCCAGCAGGTTTTCCACCAATACCGGTCCTTCGGCACGGATGGCGGCCGCCGTTTTCGAGGTCGGCAGGCTGCTGGCGTCGCCCAGGCTGAATACGTTGGGATAGCGCACGTGCTGCAAAGTGTCTTTGTTCACGTCCACCCATCCGGCCTTGTTGGCCAGCTTGCTCGTGCGGATGAAAAACGGCGCGGTCATGGGCGGCGTGACGTGGATCATGTCGTACTTCACCACCACTTCCCGGTTGGCGTCCATGTCGAGGAAAACGGCTTCCTTCTTCGCGGCGTGGATGCGCACCAGGTTGTGTTTATAGCGCGTTTCGATTTCGCGCGGCTTTACCACTTGCTCGAGCAGGGCTTCGGCATATTTTTTCACGCCGAAAATGCTGGGGCCGGCGCACATGTAGACAACCTGGGTTTTGTCGCGAATACCGGCCTTGCGGAAATGCTCCTCGGCCAGGTACATGATTTTCTGCGGGGCGCCGGCGCATTTGATGGGGGGAGGCGGGAAGGTGAACAACGCCGTGCCGCCTTTGAAATTGCGGATGGTTTCCCAGGTGCTGTTGACCGTGTCGTAGCTGTAGTTGCTGCACACGCCGTCCTTGCCGACCGCGTCCAGTAGGCCGTCGATCTTGAGCCAATCGAGTTCGAGCCCCGCCGCGACCACCAGGTAGTCGTAGGTGAACAGGTCGCCGCTTCTGGTTTTGAGGCAGTTGTTGTCCGGATCGACTTCGACCACCGCGTCCTTGATCCATTTGGCGCCGACCGGGATGTAGTCGGCCATGGGCTTGGCGGTGGCCTCTCGTTTCATGATGCCGCCGCCCACCAGGGTCCAGCCCGGCTGATAATAATGGGTGTCGGACGGTTCGATGATGGCGAGGTCGTCGATATGGCTTTGGCGCAGCAATCGGGCCGCCACGTTGATGCCGCCGGCGCCGCCGCCGATGACGATGATTTTGTGATGGGTCTGGTCTGCCATGGGTGTGTCCTCCTGCCTTCCTCGTGTTTTGAAACGGTAGCGGCGCTCCGGTTATCCCACGGGCTGTCGCGATGCCAGCCGAACAATGGGCGCCGATTTATTTTTGTTGCGCTGCGACTGAGCGCCTAGCGTCGGGTTATCGGCGAACCTTATTGGAAGCGTATTTGCCTGTCAATGGCATTAGGTTAACTCCGGTTTAGCGATTTGCGCGCCAGAGGTTGCCCAGTTGCGGCAAAACGACGGCGGCGGCCAGGACAATTCCCCCTGTCCAAAGCTGGCACGGGCTCGCCAGTCGCTGGATGAATTCCCCCGCGTTCAGTTCCCGCTGCAACAGGTATACCGCGACGGCGATGACGAACAGGGCGAAACCGCGCCGCAGGGCCGGCGCGCTGACGCGGGGGGCCAGCCAGCTTCCGGCGAGGCTGCCGGATATCGTCGCGGCGGTAACGGCGCCGGCCAATTGCAAGTCGATCTGCACGTGGCTCAAATAACCCGCCAGCCCGGCGAAGGAGTTGGCGGCGATGATCAGCAGCGAGGTGCCGATGGCCGCCCGCATGGATAAGCCGCCCAGCAGGCACAGGGCCGGCACCACCACAAAACCTCCCCCGGCGCCGACCAGCCCGGTCAATGCCCCGACCACGACGCCTTGCAGGGCGATGGCGAGCAGTACCCATACGTTGCCTGGGCAGGTGTTGGCCGATTCCTCGTCCGCCTTTTGCCGGCGAAACAGCATCGCGCCGCCGGTGGCCAGCATCATGCCGGCGAACAGCAGCAGCAGCAAATGTCCGGGCAGCCAGGCAGCCAGGCGGCCGCCGCCGTAGGCGCCGACCATGGAGGCGGTCCCGAACGCCGCTCCTGCGCGCCAGCAGACGTTGCCCAGGCGGGCGTGGGGCAGCATGGCGATGGCGCTGGTGCTGCCTACCGCCAGCAAGGACGTGGCTATGGCGGCTTTGGGTTCCAAGTGGGCCATGTAAACCAGCATGGGGACGGTGAGTATGGAGCCGCCGCCGCCGAGCATACCCAGCAGCACGCCGATGACGACTGCGGCTATGCCGATTTCGAGTGTCATGGCGGTGTCCTCAGCTGTTCACGTTGCCGCAAGCCTGGTTGGCGGGAAGGGCGCGGTCGATATGGCGCGGATAGGCCATGTTGAGATTGGTCATCAGTTGAATGAACTCGTCGCGCTGCTTGCCGCCGCCGAGGCGGGGGTTTTCCGCCATTTCCCTGCCGATGGTGGATACCGTGTTGCCTTGGTAGTCGTGACCGGGATAAACCAGGGTTTCCGGAGGCAGGCTGAATAGCTTGCCGTGGATGTTGTCGTACAGCTTGCCGGGATCGCCTTGCTGGAAATCGGTTCTGCCGCAGCCGCCGATCAAAAGCGCGTCGCCGGTGAAAACGCGGTCCGCCATGACGTAGCTGACGCAGCCGTTGGTGTGTCCCGGCGTGTGGCGCACTTCGATTTGCAGATCGCCCACGGACAATGTGTCGCCGTCGTCCACCAAGATGTCGGCGCATTGGGCGCCGCCGTCCCGGTGCACGACGCTGCGGCTGCCGAGAACCTCTCGCAGCTTGCCGCTGGCGGTGATGTGATCGGCGTGGACGTGGGTTTCCAGGGTATAAGCCAGTTTCAAATCCAGTTCCTTTAGCACGGCGAGGTATTGATCCATTTCGCTGAGGACCGGATCGATGAGGGCCGCCTCGCGAGTGCGTTCGCAAGCGATCAAATAGGTGTAGGTGCTGGTGTCTGCTTCGAACAGTTGGCGGAAAATCATGTCTCTCTCCTGGATGGTGGAATCGTTGCCTATGACTTTACACGCTTCGTGCCAAGTCCGTTTGCATGGCTAAGCGTCTGATAAAACGCGATAAAGTCCTGGTCGAGTTGGCATCGTTTCGACGGTTGTGTTTCAATGATGAAACATTTGGTGAAACGTTGTTGCAACGCTTATGGTTCATAGTGAAACATCCCAGATGCGGCTTTTGGCTCAGGCCCTGGCGGAGTTGCTCGACGAGCCGGTGGTGGCCGGGGCGGAGGGCAAGGTGGTGTTAGCCAACCGCGCCGCGGCGAGCCTGCTCGGCTGCGAGGCGGAATCCCTGATCGGGCGGGCCATGCACGAAGTTATGCAATTCGAATGCGCTTTTGGCGAAGGGGAAGTCGATTTGCATTGCAGCCTGGTGTTGCCCGGCGGCCGGCGCTTGTGGGGAAGAAGGCGGGAAATCGATTGGGGAGAGCGGGGGCGGGCAGTGCGTTTCACGCCGGATCCGGCTGCGGTGGGCGAGCCCACGGACGCCGACGGCGTGGTGAATTTTCACGGCCTGATCACCCGCGACCCGGCCCTGCGCCACACTTTCACGGTGATTCGCAACGTGGCGCAGAGCGATGCCACGGTGTTGGTGCGAGGGGAATCGGGCACCGGCAAGGAGCTGGTGGCGCGGGCCATCCACGAGGAAAGCAACCGCCGCGACCAGCCGTTCTTGGCGATCAACTGCGCGGCGCTGACGCCCAGCCTGTTGGACAGCGAGCTGTTCGGCCACGTGCGCGGTGCTTTCACCGGGGCGATAAAAGACCACGCTGGCTTGTTCCAGCGCGCCGACGGCGGCACGCTGTTTCTCGACGAGGTGGCGGAGCTGCCTTTGGAGCTTCAGGCCAAGCTGTTGCGCGTGTTGCAGGAGCGCAGTTTCATTCCCGTGGGCGGTAGCCGCGGGGTGACGGTGGATGTGCGTATCGTCGCCGCCACCCACCGCTCCCTGCGGGAGGCGGTAAGAGGGGGAAGTTTCCGCGAAGACCTCATGTACCGGCTGCGGGTGGTGCCGTTGTTTTTGCCGCCGCTGCGGGAGCGTCGCCAGGACGTGTCGTTGCTGCTGTGGCACTTCATCGGCCAGCACAACGCGGTCGGGGTGAGACGGGTGGAGTGCATCGCGCCGGAAGCCATGCGCGCGCTGCTGGATCACCCGTGGCCGGGCAACGTGCGGGAGCTGAAAAACGTCGTGGAGTATGCTTTCGCCGTCGGACGCGGCGCGGAACTGCGGTTGGACGAGCTGCCGCCGGAGTTTCGCGAGGCCGCCGTTCCGTCCGCGTCGCCGCTGGCCGCCCGCGGTGCCGGCGACGAAGCGGAGCGCATACGCTCGGCTTTGCGGGAGGCGGGCGGCAGGGTGGACGAGGCGGCGCGCTTATTGGGCGTCAGCCGCGCGACCTTTTGGCGCAAACGCAAGCGGGCGGGGGTGTGAGCGCGGCGGCCTGGGCGAGCGGCGTTACGCCAGCTCCCTGTGCCGCAACAGCACGTTGTAGCGCGAGCCCTGGAAGTGCCGGTTGAGGGCCTCCGCGAGGTAAACCGAGCGATGTTGGCCGCCGGTGCAACCGATGGCGATGGTGAGATAACTGCGGTTTTCGGCTTCGAAGCGAGGAATCCAGCGGTCGAGAAACGCCACCAGGTCGGCCAGGTAGGCGCGGACGTCGGCGCTGTGCTCCAGGAACTTGGCAACGGCCGCGTCGCGTCCGGTGAGCTCGCGCAGGCCGAGCTCCCAATGAGGATTGGGCAAGCAGCGGGCGTCGAAGACGAAGTCGGTGTCCAGCGGTATGCCGTGCTTGTAGCCGAAGGACTGGAAAAACAGCGAGAGGGTTTCTTGCGCTTCGTTGCCCAGCCGCGCGCGCACCACGCCGCGCAGCTGGTGCATATTGGTGTGGCTGGTGTCGATGGTCAGGTCGGCTTCGTTGGCCACCGGCTGCAACAGGCTGCGTTCCAGCTCGATGGCTTCTCCCAGCGAGTGGGCCGAATCGGTCAGCGGGTGTTTGCGGCGGGTTTCGCTGTAGCGTTTCAGCAGGGTGTCGTGGTCGGCCTGTAGAAATAGGATTTCGCACTCCAGCCCCAGTTTCTTCACCGCGGCCAGGCTTTGCGGGAAGAGCGCCAAGTTGTTGCTTTGGTTGCGGGCGTCGATGGCGATGGCGGTTTTCTGGTAAACGCCCGGATTGGCCAGGGCGATCTGGCTGGCGAAGGACTCCAGCAGCGCCACCGGCAGGTTATCGATGCAGTAAAAGCCGCAGTCTTCCAGCGTCGCCAGGGCGATGCTTTTGCCCGAGCCCGATAGGCCGCTGACGATGATCAGCTTCACGGTCAAAAGCCCTTGCGCTCGTTGGACGGCGGTATGCCCAAGGCCTCCCGGTACTTGGCCACGGTGCGGCGGGCGACATTGATGCCCTTGGCCACCAGCATTTCCGCCAGCTTATGGTCGCTGAGGGGCTTTTTCGGCGATTCCTGGCCGACCAATTCCTTGATCAGCGCCTTGATGGCGGTGGCGGACGCTTCTCCGCCGCTGTCGGTGGAGACGTGGCTGGAGAAAAAGTATTTGAATTCGAAGATGCCGTTGGGCGTGTGCATGTATTTCTGGGTGGTGACCCGCGAAATGGTCGATTCATGCATGCTCACCGCTTCGGCGATGTCCCGCAGCACCAAGGGCTTCATGGCGGTTTCGCCGTGTTCCAGGAATTCCTGCTGCCGTTCGACAATGGCCTTGGCGACTTTCAGCAGGGTTTCGTTGCGGCTCTGCAGGCTCTTGATGAACCAGCGCGCTTCCTGCAGGTGGTCGCGCATGCTTTGGTTGCCGGCGCTGTCGTCGGCGCGCTTGATGAGGCTGGAATAATAGGGGTTGACCCGCAGCCTGGGCGCGGTTTCCGGATTGGGCGCCACCTGCCAGCCGCCGTCCCGCTTGACGACGAATACGTCGGGAATGACGTATTGCGGCTCTTCGCTGGCGACGTGGCGGCCGGGCCGGGGATCCAGGGAGCGGATCAGCGCTACCACGTCGGCGAAGACGTCGTCTTCCAGGCGCATGAGGCGCTTGATGCGGCTGAAGTCCTTGCGGGCCAGGTGGTCGAGATGCTTGTCCACCATTTCCAGCGCCAGTTGCCGGTGGGGCGTGTCTTCCGCCAGTTGCTTCAGCTGAATGCGCAGGCAGTCGGCCAGGTCCTGTGCGGCCACGCCGGGCGGGTCGAACTGCTGGATACGGTGCAGCACCGCCTGCACTTCGTCCAGCTCCAGTTCGTCCCCCAATTGGTCGGCCAGGCCTTGATGGATGTCCTCGACGGTGGTGTCTAAATAGCCGTCGTCGTTGATGGCGTCGATGATCGCGGCGGCGATGGCGTGGTCCCGGTCGGAAAACGGGGTCAACTCCATTTGCCACACGAGGTGGTCCTGCAAAGTTTGCGGCGCGCTGCGCTGGAAGCTGTAATCCTCGCCGTCCCCGGAGGAGGGCGGCGCGCCGGAGGAGGCGCCCGCTTCGTAGACGTCGTCCCAGGAAATATCCACCGCCAGCTCGTTGGGGATGTCGTTTTGCTGCGACTCGGACCCGGCCAGCTCCTGGTAATAATTTTCTTCGACGGGCGTTTCCCGCACCGGTTCCGCGGTTTGCGCTTCGGCGCCTTGCTGAGCGCCGCCTGTTTCGATCTCGTCGTCCACTTCCAGCATCATGTTGGAATCCAGCGCTTCCTGGATTTCCTGTTGCAAATCGAGCGTCGACAGTTGCAGCAGCCGAATGGCTTGCTGCAATTGGGGCGTCATGGCCAGCGACTGCCCGAGCTTTAGCTGCAAGGTTTGCTTCATGGCTGCAGTGATTGGTTGCGACGGTGGCTGGGGAGGCTATGCATGCTGATCATTGTAATCCATGGGCACAGGCCTAGATGGTAAACGATTCGCCCAAGTAAACCCGTTTGACCTCCGCGTTGGCGACGATGGCGGAAGGTTCGCCTTCGGCGATCACTTGGCCCTCGCTGATGATGTAGGCGCGATTACAGATGTTGAGGGTTTCCCGCACGTTGTGTTCGGTGATGAGGATGCCGATGCCGCGTTGTGCCAAGTGCGAGACGATGCCTTGGATGTCGATGACCGAAATGGGGTCGACGCCGGCGAAAGGTTCGTCCAGCAGGATGAACTGCGGCTCGCTGGCCAGGGCTCGGGCGATTTCGACGCGGCGCCGCTCGCCGCCCGACAGGCCGATACCTTTCTGGTTGCGCAGGTGGCCGACATGGAATTCTTCCAGCAGCTCCTCGATCAAGAGTTCCTGCTGGCCGTCGGTTAAATCGTCGCGCAGCTGCAACACCGCGCGCAGGTTGTCGGCCACCGTCAGCTTGCGGAAGACCGAAGGCTCCTGGGGCAGATAGCCGACGCCCAGCTTGGCGCGGGCGTGCATGGGCATGTGGGTGATGTCGGCGTTATCGATTTTGATATTGCCGCCGTCGGGCTGCACCAGGCCGGCGATCATATAGAAACTGGTGGTTTTGCCGGCGCCGTTGGGGCCGAGCAAGCCGACGATTTCGCCGCTGTTGACGCGCAGTGACACGTCGTTGACCACGCGGCGTTTGTTGTAGGCCTTGAGCAGGCCGTGCGCGGAAAGTACTGCCATGATGTCTACCGCTTCTTGGCGGGGGAAGTTGCTGGGGCGGGCGCGGGTGCCGGCTGGGCGGCCGGGTCCGAGCTCTTGGGGCCGATGATGGTATGCACCCGCTTTTTGCTGGAAGTGCTTTCCCCGGCGACGGCGACGGAGTTTTGCGTGTCGTATTCGATGCGGTCGCTTTTGTAGATGTTGCCGCTTTGCAGCACGATGGCGTTGTCGATGAGGATCAAGCGGTGTTCGTTGGGATAGTACTCGGCCTTTAACGACGTGGCGTCGATGGTGCCTTTGCCTTCCTCTTGGGTTTGCACGATGTGCACCGGGTTGCCGACGCCAAAGATTTTGTCGATCTTGCCTTGGTTGAGGTAAACGGTCATCTGGTCGCTATCCGTGACCAGCGAGCCTTGCACGGAATGGACGTTGCCGGTGTAGATGGCGATCCCTTTCTGGTCGTCGTAAGTGGCCGTGTCGGAGTCCACATAGATGGGCTCCTTGGCGTCGCTTTCCAGCGCCTGCGCGGCCAAGGGCGTCAGCAATGCCAGCAGCAGCCAGGGGCGGTGGTTAAAATTCATAGCGGCCTCTTACGTCGGACAGCAGGTTGATCTGCATGCCGTCGGAGAAATCCGTGTGCATGCCGGTCCCGCTGGTGTAATGGGGATGGTTGAGTATTTCGGTGAATTCGGTGGACTCTAGGTAGCTTTTGTCCATGTGTACCGTGACGTTTTTGCTGTAGGCGTCCAGTCCCTTGTCGCTGCCGAAAGGTTCTCTGCTCAGCCATGCCTTGCCGCCGAGGAAAATTTCGTTGCCGTCGCCGGAAATGGTGCCCGTGTTGGCGCGCACCACCCACGGCGGCACGCCGGGATTGAAAAACAGCATGACGGGCTTTTCCATCTCAGAGACGTTGTTGTCCAGATAATGCCCCATGGCGACGGCGAACAGGCGGCTTTTAGGCGTGCCGTCGGCCTTCATTTCGGTGCGGATAAAGTCTTTCGCATAGTAGTCGATGCTGTGTTCCAGGTCCGCCTTGGTTTCCTCCGGCGGCGGCGTCATCAATTCCGCCAGCCACCAGGAAACCAGGGACAGGCCTATCAAGCCGGCGAACAGGGAAATCGGGACTTCGCGCAGGCGCATGGCTTAAAAATAGGATTCGATAATGCCGTTGAGGGTGCCTTGAGCGCGCATGACTAAATCGCATACCTCCCGCGCCGCGCCTTCGCCGCCGCGCAGGGTCGTGCGCCAATGGGCGTAGTTGAGTATAGAACAATGGGCGTCCGCGACGGCCACCGAGAGGCCGACCCGGCGCATGAGCGGCAAGTCCAGCAAATCGTCGCCGACGTGGGCGATTTGTTCATGACGCAGACCAAGCCGGCCGCATAAGTCCTCCAACGCTGCCAGCTTGTTTTCTTGCCCTTGGTAAACGTGTTCGATTCCCAGGCTGGCCATGCGCCGCCCCACCGATTCGGCCTTGCGGCCGGAAATGACCGCGACTTCCACGCCGGTGCGCCGCAGCAATTTGATGCCGTGGCCGTCGCGCGCATGGAAGGATTTGTACTCGCGACCCTGGTCGTCGAAGAACAGTTTGCCGTCGGTAAGCACGCCGTCCACGTCGAAGATGACCAGGCGGACGGCGGCGGCTCTGTTGAGGATTTCCTGCATGATGGTTATTGGGTACGTTGGTTTTTTCTTAAACGATACCTGAACGCAGCAGATCGTGCATGTTCAGGGCGCCCACCAGGCGGCCTTGTTCGTCCGCCACCAGCAGGCCGTTGATCTTCTTACGCTCCATGACGGCGAGCGCTTCCGCCGCCAGCATGTCGGGTGTGGCCGTGGTGCATCGGCGGGTCATCACGTCGGCGATGGGGGTGGTGCGGAGGTCGTGGGTCTTGGTCAGCAGCCGGCGCAGGTCGCCGTCGGTGAAAATGCCGCTGATGCGGTTTTCGCCGTCGACGACGGCGGTCATGCCCAATTTCTTGGCGGACATTTCCAGCAGGGCCTCGCTGAGGGGGGCGGATTCGACCACGGCGGGTATGTCCGCTTGGGTGTGCATGAGGTCGCCGACCTTCAGCAATAAGCGGCGTCCCAGGCTGCCGCCGGGGTGGGATAGGGCGAAATCGTCGCGGCTGAAGCCCCGCGCTTCCAGCAGCGCGACGGCCAGGGCGTCGCCCATGGCCAGGCAAGCGGTGGTGCTCGACGTGGGCGCCAATCCCAGCGGGCAAGCCTCTTTCTCTACCCCCACGTCGATATGCACGGACGCCTGCCGCGCCAAGGTGGAGGCCGGCTCGCCGGTCATGGCGACAAGCGGAATGCCGATGCGCTTGATTAGCGGCAGGATCGTGAGTATCTCGTCCGTTTCGCCCGAGTTGGACAAGGCCAGCACCACGTCGCCGGGAGTAATCATCCCCAAGTCGCCGTGGCTGGCTTCGCCGGGGTGGACGAAAAACGCCGGGCTGCCGGTGCTGGCCAGGGTGGCGGCGATCTTGCCCGCGATGTGGCCGGACTTGCCCATGCCCGTCACCACGATGCGTCCCCTGCATTCCAGCAACAGGCGGCAAGCGGCGGCGAAGGCTTGGTCGATGCGTGGCTCCAGTGCGGCCACCGCCTGTGCTTCGGTGCGGATCACGGCTAGGCCGGAGCGGCAAAGTTCGTTGTCGGGGGGAGCCAATACCATGAGGTCGTATGGGGAGGGTTGCTTTTGGCCCGACGGGCGGGGCTGGCCGCATTATATAACCTGCGGCGCCGATTGGCATGGGACGGCGTGTTCGTCCGCCGTGCCGGGAGAGGCGGACCGATTCGGCCGAGCGCGCCGAAAATCGACGCGCGCCGTCGCCCATTCGACGCGCCTTAGGTCGCGTATCCGCCGGCCTGCCGTTGCGTCGGTTGACTGGCGGCGGACCCGTCGGGGACAATAACCGACTTTGTTTACGCCATTCCCGTTCCACGGAGCTTCGATTTCGGCATGAGTACCGCTTCGGACAGCGACGTCCTTGTTACCGTCCGCGACCTGTCGTTCTCGCGCGGCTCGCGCAAGATTTTCGACGGCATCGACATGGATATCCGTCGGGGCAAGGTCACCGCCATCATGGGCCCGAGCGGCACCGGCAAGACCACCTTGCTGCGCCTGATCGGCGGCCAATTGCTGCCGCAAAAGGGCAGCGTCGCCGTGGATGGGCAGGTGGTGCACAAGCTGCGCCTGGGCGAGTTGTACGAGTTGCGCAAGCGCATGGGCATGCTGTTCCAGAGCGGGGCGCTGCTGACCGACATCGACGTCTACGAAAACGTGGCGTTTCCGCTGCGTGAGCACACCAAGCTGCCGGAATCCATGATCCGCACCCTGGTGCTGATGAAACTCCAGGCGGTGGGCCTGCGCGGGGCCAGCCGGCTGATGCCGGCCGAGCTGTCCGGCGGCATGGCGCGTCGCGTAGCGCTGGCCAGGGCCATGGCGCTGGATCCGATGATGATCATGTACGACGAGCCCTTCACCGGCCAGGATCCCATTTCCATGGGCGTGCTGGTGCAGTTGATCCGCCAGTTGAACGACGCACTGGGCCTGACCAGCATCGTGGTGTCTCACGACGTGCAGGAAACCGCCGCCATCGCCGACTATATCTACCTGGTTTCCGGCGGGCGCGTGGTGGGGCAGGGCACGCCGGCCGAGTTGGCCGAATCGGATTCGGATTGGGTGCGGCAGTTTATGCAGGGGCTGCCGGACGGCCCGGTGGCGTTCCACTATCCTGCGCCGGATTTCGCCCGGGATTTATTGGGCGCCCAGCGGAAATAGGAAGGCATGATGAATTTATTTGAACGCTTGGGAAGGGCGACGCTGGAGGCGTTCCGAAAACTGGGGCGCTCCATGCTGTTCCTGCTGCACGTGTTGCGCGGAGTGCTGGGGATTTTGCTGCGTCCCCGCTTGCTCAGCGCGCAGATGTTGTCGGTCGGGGTGCTCAGCGTACTGTTGATTTCGATTTCCGGCTTGTTCGTCGGCATGGTGCTGGGACTGCAGGGCTTCAACGTATTGTCGGACTTCGGCGCCGAGGAGTCCCTCGGCGTGATGGTGGCGGCCTCCCTGGTGCGCGAGCTGGGGCCGGTGGTGACGGCGCTGCTGTTCTCCGGCCGGGCCGGTTCGGCGCTGACCGCCGAAATCGGCCTGATGAAAGCCACGGAGCAATTGTCCGGCATGGAAATGATGGCGGTGGACCCGGTTAAGCGCATCATTACCCCGCGCTTCCTGGCCGGCTTGATTTCCATGCCGTTGTTGGCTTCCCTGTTCAGCATGGTGGGCGTGATCGGCGGCTATTTCGTCGGCGTGGGCCTGCTGGGCGTGGACGAGGGCGCTTTCTGGTCGGCCATGCGGGCTCATATCGATTTTTGGGATGACATCCTCAACGGAGTCATCAAAAGCTTGGTGTTCGGTGCGGTGGTGACGTGGATCGCGGTGTTCGAGGGGTACGATGCGGTGCCTACCTCGGAAGGCGTGGGGCGCGCCACGACCCGGTCCGTGGTTTACTCGGCTTTTGCCGTGCTGGGCTGCGATTTTGTGTTGACGGCCCTGATGTTTGGAGAGGATTGATGCGGCAGTCGAAAGCGACAGAAATGTGGGTGGGGCTGTTTGTGGCCCTGGGGTTGGTGGCCTTGTTCTTCCTGGCCATGAAAGTGAGCAATTTGGCCGATTACGAGACCACCGACGGTTACCTGATCAAGGCTAATTTCGAGAACGTCGGCAGCCTCAAAGTACGGGCTCCGGTGTCCATGTCCGGCGTGCGCGTGGGGCGTGTCAGCAACATCTACTTCGACAAGAAGAAGTTCCAGGCGGTGGTGGAGATGCGCATCGACCCGCTGTTCGACAACTTGCCCGAAGATACCACGGCCAGCGTGCTGACCGCCGGTTTGCTGGGAGAACAGTACATCAGCCTCAGCCCAGGCGGTTCCGATGACGTGCTGAAAAACGGCAGCGTCGTGGATCTGACGCAGTCGGCGATTGTGTTGGAGGAAGTGGTGAGTAAATTCCTCTATAACAAGGCCGAAGGCGACAAGAAGGCCAGCGACAAGTCGCCGGACAAGAAAGACGACGCGGCGGCAGGCGGCTGAACGCCATGAGGTGGTGCCGGCATAACGACAACGGTGCGGCGCAGGCGGCTTTGAGCGATCAAGGCGGCGGACGCTTTGCCCTGGAAGGGGAGCTGAGTTTCGCCAGCGTTCCCGCCTTGTTGCGGCGGGGCGCAGCGCTGTTCGCCGGCCAAGGCGCCATCGAGCTGGATTTGAGCGGGGTGCGGCGCGCCGACAGCGCGGGCCTCGCCTTGCTGGTGGAATGGCTGGCGCAGGCAAACCGCTTGAATCGCCAGTTGGATTTCCGGCACGTGCCGGATCAGATTTTGCGTATGGCCAAGGTGGGTGGCCTGGAAGACATTCTGTCCCTATGAACGTCGTAACGTTCCTAACTCAATCCGCGTCACGCGGCTAAGCGGTTTCCATGGATAAATTGATCATAAACGGCGGCAACTCCCTGGTGGGCGAGCTGCGCATTTCCGGCGCCAAGAACGCGGCGCTGCCGATTCTGGCCGGCACTTTGTTGTCGCAAGACCCGGTCACCATCGGCAACGTGCCTCATTTGCACGACATCACCACGACCATGGAGTTGTTGGGCCAGATGGGCGTGCACCTGGTGATCGACGAAAAACTCAACATCGAGGTCGATTCCAGCACCATCAAGACGTTTTACGCGCCTTACGAACTGGTCAAGACCATGCGCGCCTCCATCCTCGTGCTGGGGCCGCTGTTGGCGCGTTTCGGCAAGGCGGAAGTCTCGCTGCCGGGCGGTTGCGCCATCGGCACCCGTCCGGTGAACCTGCACTTGGAAGGCCTGGCCGCCATGGGCGCCGACATTTCGGTGAAAAACGGCTACATCCACGCCAGCTGCAAGCGGCTCAAGGGCTGCCGGCTGGTGTTGGACCAGGTGACGGTGACCGGTACCGAAAACCTCATGATGGCGGCGGTGCTGGCCGACGGCGTCACGGTGCTGGAAAACGCCGCGCGCGAGCCGGAAGTGGTGGACTTGGCGAACTTCCTCATCGCCATGGGCGCCAAGATCAACGGCGTCGGCACCGACGTGCTGGAAATCGAAGGCGTCGAGTCCCTGTCCGGCAAGGGTTTGCACTACAACATCCTGCCCGACCGTATCGAAACGGGTACCTACCTGGTGGCGGCGGCCATTACCGGCGGCAAGGTCAAGCTGAAAAACACCGCTCCCGATCTGCTGGACGCGGTGCTGGCCAAGCTGCGGGAAGCGGGGGCGCTGCTCACCGTGGGCGAGGATTGGATCGAGCTGGACATGCAAGGCCGACGCCCGAAGGCCGTATCGTTGCGCACCGCGCCGTATCCGGCGTTCCCCACCGATATGCAGGCGCAGATCAGCGCGCTCAACTGCGTGGCCGAGGGCGTCGGCGTCATCACCGAAACCGTGTTCGAGAACCGTTTCATGCACGTGCAGGAAATGCAGCGCATGGGCGCCAACATTCGTTTGGAATCCAACACCGCCATCATCACCGGCGTGGATCGTTTGACCGCGGCGCCGGTGATGGCGACCGATTTGCGCGCTTCCGCCAGCTTGGTGCTGGCCGGCTTGGTGGCCGAAGGCCAGACGGTGGTGGACCGCATTTACCACATCGATCGCGGCTACGAGTGCATCGAGGAAAAGCTGTCGCAATTGGGCGCTGAGATTCGCCGCATGCCGCGCTAGGAGGCCCCGTGCTGACCATCGCCTTATCCAAGGGCCGCATCTACGAAGACACCCTGCCGCTGCTGGCGGACGCGGGCATTGTGCCAGCCGACGACCCCGACAAGAGCCGCAAGCTGATTCTGGAGACCAATCAGCCGGACGTGCGCCTGCTCATCGTGCGCGCCACCGACGTGCCCACCTACGTGGATTACGGCGCGGCGGACCTGGGCGTGGCGGGTCGAGACGTGTTGTTGGAATACGGGTCGGAAGGCTTCTACGAGCCGCTGGATTTGAACATCGCCCGCTGCCGCATGATGACGGCCGGCCGCGTCGGCGTGCCGTTCCCGGGGCGTCGCTTGCGGGTGGCGACTAAATACGTGGGCATCGCCCAGCGTTATTTCGCCGGCCAGGGCGTGCAAGCGGAAATCATCAAGTTGTACGGCTCCATGGAGTTGGCGCCCCTGGTGGGGCTGGCCGACTGCATCGTCGACCTGGTGGACACCGGCAACACCCTCAAGGCCAACGGTTTGGAGCCGCGCGACTTGATCATGGACATCAGCTCGCGCCTGATCGTCAACAAGGCCGCCATGAAAATGAAACACGAGGCGGTCAAGGCGCTGGTAGGGCAGTTGGCGTCCGCCGTGGAGCGGCGGGCGGCGAAGTAGGCGGACTCACTCCGGCTTTCCGCGCTCTGGCGGGAAACCGCACAACACAGATGGTGGATTCATGAGCGAAGTGATGATCAACCGGCTCGACGCAGCCGATGGCGATTTCCAGGACAAGCTGGATAAGCTGCTCAGCTACGACGCCAGCAGCGACGAAGCCGTTCACCAGCGGGTGTTGGAAATCATCGGCCGTATCCGTCGCGAGGGCGACGGGGCGCTGCTGGAATACACCCAGCGTTTCGATCAATACCAGTTGGCCGGCGCCGCCGATCTGGAATTGCCCAAGGCCCGCCTACAGCAAGCCTGGGATAATCTGCCCAACGATTTGGCCGAAGGACTGCAATTCGCCGCCGAGCGGATTCGCACCTACGCCGAGCAGCAAAAACTCCAGTCCTGGCGCTTCGAAGACGCGGACGGCAACGTCCTGGGGCAGCAGGTCACTCCCTTGGATCGTGTCGGTTTGTACGTGCCCGGCGGCAAGGCGGCCTATCCGTCCTCGGTATTGATGAACGCCATTCCGGCCAAAGTCGCCGGCGTGCCGGAAGTAATCATGGTGACGCCCACCCCCCTGGGCGAGGTCAACGAATTGGTGCTGGCCGCCGCCCACCTGGCCGGCGTCGACCGGGTGTACCGCGTCGGCGGCGCCCAGGCGGTGGCCGCCTTGGCTTACGGCACCGCCAGCATCCCCCGCGTCGACAAGATCGTCGGCCCCGGCAACATCTACGTCGCGACGGCCAAGAAGCTGGTGTTCGGTCAGGTCGGTATCGACATGGTGGCTGGTCCTTCGGAGATCCTGGTCATTTGCGACGGCGGCACCGATCCCGATTGGATCGCCGCCGATCTGTTTTCCCAAGCCGAGCACGACGAGGATGCCCAAGCGATCCTGCTTAGCCCCGATGCGGCATTCCTGGACAAGGTCGAGGCTAGCATCCGCCGCATGCTGCCGGAGATGGAGCGTGCGGCCGTCATCGCCAAATCGCTGTCGGATCGCGGCGCGTTGATTAAAGTGCGGGATCTGGCCCAGGCGGCGGACGTCGCCAACCACATCGCGCCGGAACACCTGGAGCTGTCCGTGGCCGACCCGGACGAATTGGTGAAGAGCATCCGCAACGCCGGCGCTATTTTCATGGGGCGCTACACGGCGGAAGCCTTGGGCGATTATTGCGCCGGGCCCAATCACGTGCTGCCTACCGCCCGCACGGCGCGCTTTTCCTCCCCGTTGGGGGTTTACGATTTCCAGAAGCGTTCCAGCCTGATCAACTGCTCGGCGGCGGGATCGGCCAAACTCGGCCGCGTGGCGGATTTGCTGGCGCGGGGCGAGGGACTGGGCGCTCACGCCTTGTCGGCTCGTTACCGGGGTCGCTGAGGCGGCCATGGCTGCGGCAATCGCGGTGGAGTCGTTGATACGGCCGGAGGTGCGCGCCTTGAGCGCCTATCACGTGGCCGACGCCGTTGGGTATGTGAAGTTGGACGCCATGGAAAACCCTTACACTTGGCCTGAGGCCATGACGGCGGAATGGCTGGAACGCCTGCGTTCGCTGCCCCTCAACCGTTATCCCGACCCGTCACCGGCTGGCCTGAAAACGCTGCTGCGCGACAGCAACGGCGTGCCGCCCGGCATGGACCTGTTGCTGGGCAACGGTTCCGACGAAATCATCCAAATGCTGCTCATGGCGGTGGCCGGGCCCGGCGTCAAGGTGCTGGCGCCGGAACCCACGTTCGTCATGTATCGGCAGATCGCCTCCACGCTGGGTCTGGAGTTCGTCGGCGTACCGCTGGCGGCGGATTTTTCCATGGATATGCCGGCCATGGCGGCGGCGATTGCCGAGCACAAGCCGGCCTTGGTATTCCTGGCTTATCCCAACAACCCCACCGGCAACCTATTCGAACGCGCCGACGTGGAAGCGATCGTTGCCCTGACGCCGGGCCTGGTGGTGGTGGACGAGGCTTACGCGCCCTTCGCCGAGGCCAGTTTCATGGAGGATTTGCCGCGCCACGGCAATCTGTTGGTGATGCGCACGTTGTCCAAGCTGGGACTGGCGGGATTGCGCTTGGGGTTCCTTGCGGGCCCGCCTTCGTGGCTCCATGAGCTGGACAAGGTGCGCATGCCCTACAACATCAACGTGCTGACGCAGGCGACGGTGGAATTCGCGCTGGAAAGGCTGCCGGTATTCGAGGAGCAAACGGCGTTGCTGCGGCAGGAGAGGGCAGCCTTGTTTCAGGCGCTGCAATCCATGCCGGGCATCACGCCGTTCCCCAGCCGGGCGAATTTCATCCTGTTTCGCTGCGAAGGCGTCGCGGCGGGCGATGTGTTCGATGGCATCAAGCGCGGCGGCGTGCTGATCAAGAATTCCTCTAGCGCCGGCGGCGCTTTATCCGGATGCCTGCGAGTTACGGTGGGAAAGCCGGAGGAAAACCGCCGTTTTATCTCTGCTTTGGAGCAGGCGATAAGCGGCCGCTGAGCCCACAAAGCCGTGGCTGGTCGCGTTTCCGACTTGATTTGTGGCGGGCAATCGCCCAAAATCGCCGCGCTTCTGTAACGTTAACCAAAAGTGAAGGGTTTGTTTCCTCAGTGATGGCGCAAATGAATTGGAGTGGCATTGATGAATAATGAGGGCGTTGACAACAGCAAGCGCCAATTTCTTACCGTTGCCGCATCTGCCGTCGGCGCGGTCGGCGCCGCGTTTGTGGCGGTGCCGTTTGTGTCGTCCATGCAGCCCAGCGCAAGGGCGCAGGCGGCAGGAGCGCCAGTGGAAGTGGATATCAGCAAGATTGAGCCGGGCCAACTGATCCGCGTCAAATGGCGGGGACGTCCGGTATGGGTGCTGCGGCGCACCGAGCAGAGCCTGAAGGATCTGGCTAGCCTGGACAGCCAGTTGCGCGACCCGCAATCGAAAGAATCGGTGCAGCCGCAGGCGGCGCAAAATGCGGCGCGTTCCATAAAGCCGGAGTATTTTGTCGCGTTGGGGCTTTGCACCCATTTGGGATGCGTGCCGACGTTCCGTCCCGAAGTGGCGCCGGAAGATTTGGGCAGCGCTTGGAAAGGCGGCTTTTTTTGCCCCTGCCACGGTTCCCGCTTCGATTTGGCCGGCCGCGTCTACCAAGGCGTTCCGGCTCCCACCAACCTGGACATTCCGCCGTACCGCTACTTGAGCGATACGCGCATCATCATTGGCGACGACGAGGCTAAGGCCTGATGGACAAGTATTTGATACCGTTGTTGGGCTGGATTGACCAGCGTTTCCCGCTGACCAAGGTGTGGAACGAACATCTGGCAAAGTATTACACCCCGAAGAATTTCAACTTTTGGTATTTCTTCGGCTCCCTGGCGCTGTTGGTGCTGGTCAACCAGTTGCTCACCGGTGTTTGGTTGACCATGCACTATAAGCCCGATGCGACCTTGGCGTTCGACTCCGTCGAGTACATCATGCGCGACGTGAACTGGGGCTGGTTGATCCGCTACATGCATTCCACCGGCGCTTCGGCGTTTTTCGTGGTGGTTTATTTCCACATGTTCCGCGGCCTAATGTACGGCTCTTACAAAAAGCCGCGCGAGTTGGTTTGGGTGCTGGGCATGGGCTTGTTCCTGCTGTTGATGGGCGAAGCCTTCATGGGGTATCTGCTGCCCTGGGGCCAGATGTCCTACTGGGGCGCCCAGGTGATCATCTCCCTGTTCGGCGCGATTCCCTGGTTCGGCGAGGATCTGGCGCAGTGGATTCGAGGGGATTTCCTGATTTCCGATGCGACGCTCAACCGTTTCTTTGCCTTCCACGTTATCGCCTTGCCGTTGATGTTGGTCATCCTGGTTTACCTGCACATCGTCGCTCTGCACCAGGTAGGGTCCAACAATCCGGACGGCGTCGAAATCAAGAAACTCAAGGACGGCCGTGGCGTCCCCTTGGACGGCATTCCGTTCCATCCCTATTACACGGTGAAGGACCTGGTGGGCGTGGCCGCATTCGCCCTGGCTTTCGCTTGGGTGGTGTTTTACGCTCCGGCGATGGGCGGGTTGTTCCTGGAACACGCCAACTTCATTCCCGCGGACCCCATCGTCACGCCGGAACACATCGCGCCGGTTTGGTACTTCACGCCGTTCTACTCCATCTTGCGGGCGGTGCCCAACAAGCTTGGCGGCGTAGTCGCCATGGGGTTGTCCATCGTGGTGCTGTTCGTGCTGCCGTGGCTGGACCGCTGCCCGGTGAAATCCATCCGCTATCGCAGCCCGCGTTACAAAGTAATACTGGGCGTATTCACCGTCAGTTTCTTGGGCTTGGGCTATCTCGGCACCCAGCCGGTGACGCCGGTGGCGACCTTGTTTGCTCAGGCGTTCGCCTTGGTGTACTTCGCCTTCTTCCTGGCCATGCCGGTTTACACTCGCTGGGAGAAGACCTTGCCGGTGCCGGATCGGGTAACCAAGCCTGTGCCGTTGCTGGAGCGTCCGGCTTTCCGCTGGTTGGCGGGTCGTTCGAAGGAATATAAGGAATATATAGTGACTCATCCCACATACCAAGGAACCATGGTCAAATTCTGGGAAGAAAAATTCAAGAACAAATCGCCGATGCCCTAAATGAATAAGCTATTTTTCTTCTTGTTGTGCTTCTCACCGCTATGGGCCGTCGCTAGCGAAAGCCTATCCCTGGATAGCGCGCCGGTGGATGTGTATGACCAACCGTCGCTACAGCGCGGCGCGCGCCTCTATGCGGAATATTGCCAAGGCTGCCATTCGCTGAAATACATGCGTTATTCCCGTTTGGTACGGGATGCGGGGATGGACGAGGCGGCGGTGTTGAAGGATTTCCTGCATGGCGAAGGCGCTATCGGCGACGTGATGACCACCGGCCTGACCAAAGAAAACGGCGTGTCGTGGTTCGGCGTGGCGCCGCCGGATTTGTCCTTGACCGTGCGCGCGCGCGGCGCGGACTGGGTATATACCTATCTGCGCAGCTTCTACCTCGACCCGTCCAAACCGACCGGCGTCAACAACCTGTTGTTTAAGGATGTGGCCATGCCCAACGTGCTGGGCGAGTTGCAGGGGCAGCAGGAGCGGGTCGTCGAAGAAGGATGGAACGGCCACAAGAGCTATAAGCTGTCGCTGGTCCAGCCCGGGCGTATGGACGCCGAGCAGTTCGACCAAGCGGTCGGCGACCTGACCAATTACCTGGCCTATGTGGCCGAGCCGGCGCAATTGGAGCGCTCTAGTCTGGGGAAGTGGGTGCTGTTCTATCTAGTCATCCTCATGGTGGTACTCTACAAGCTCAAGAAAGAGTACTGGCGTGACGTCGACGCTGATATTCTCTAATTGATGTAGCGGGAGGCGTCGCACTGCCTCCCGCCTTGTCCGATTGGCTATAGTCGTGTTTGCCGCGCAGGCGTAAAGTCGCGGGGGTAGGGGCTATGTGCCGGGCGTTCCCGCACTACACGACTTGCACGGCGAAGCGGGTGGAAATCAGCTAGTCTTGCCATCGTGATAAAATTTGCGTCCCTTCAACGATCACAGTAGTGAGGTTCCGATCCGTGGCCAATGTAATGAGTCGCAAGTCGACCATGACGCTTTACTCCTATCCGCGCTGTTTACACAGCCATCGGGCGCGTATCGTTCTGCAAGAGAAAGGCATCAGCTCCGAAGTCGACTTCGTTAGCATTACGGACTCGCCCCAGGAGCTGCTTGAACTGAATCCTTACGGCACCACGCCTACTTTCGTCGATAGGGACTTGGTGCTGTACCAGGCCGACATCATCATGGAGTACCTGGACGAGCGCTTTCCCCATCCGCCGCTTTATCCTATGGATCCCGTCTCGCGCGCTCGCTCGCGCTTGCTGACCTACCGTATCGAGCAGGATTGGTACTCGCTTTACGATCAAATACTGAAGGGCGACGAAAAACAGGCGGTCAAAGCCAAGAAGACGCTGCGAGAGAATCTCATCGCCGCCATGCCCGTGTTTGCCGCCAAGCCGTATTTTCTCAGCGACGAATTCACCCTGGTGGATTGCACCGTCGCGCCTTTGCTGTGGCGCTTATCCAGTTTACACATCGAGTTGCCGAAGCAAGCGGAGCCCATCCGCAATTACGCCAAACGTATCTTCGAACGGGACTCTTTCCAGGCCAGCCTCAGCGAGGATGAAAGGGACTTGGCCGGGTCCGGCTTGGCCCTGACGGCATAATCATGACATCCCTGCGTCCGTACCTGATTCGTGCGGTATACGATTGGATCCTGCATAACGGCTGTACGCCTTATTTGATGGTCAACGCCAGGGCCGAAGGCGTTTTGGTGCCGCAGCAGTACGTTCAGCCGGACGGCAGCATAGTCCTGAATTTACGTCCCGAGGCAGCCCAACACCTGGCCCTCGGCGACGAATACATCGAGTTCAACGCCCGTTTCGGCGGCGTGCCGCAGTCGGTGACGGTGCCGGTCCCGGCCGCCATGGCGATCTACGCTAAGGAAAACGGTCGCGGTATGGTGTTCGAGCCGGAAGAAGGGGACGGCAAGCCGCCGTCGCCCACGTCCCCGGAGCCTGCTCCCAAGGAGCCCACAAAGTCGAAGCGGCCGGTATTGACGGTAGTGAAATAAGCCCCGTCGCGCGTACTACCGGCGGATTAAAAAAGGCACTATCGGTGATAGTGCCTTTTTTGTGGGTTCTCTTTATCGAGCCCGCCGGAGGCGGGCGCCGCCTACCGCACCAAGGCCAGCAATACGCCGGCGGCCACGGCGGAACCGATGACGCCCGCCACATTGGGCCCCATGGCGTGCATTAGCAGGAAGTTGTGCGGATTTTCTTCTTGCCCGATTTTGTTGGCGACACGCGCCGACATGGGTACGGCGGAGACCCCGGCCGCGCCGATAAGCGGGTTTACCTGCGCTTTGGTGAAGCGGTTCATCAATTTGGCCATTAATACGCCCGCGGCGGTGCCGATGCTGAAGGCGATGGCGCCTAGCAGCAGGATGCCCAGGGTCTCGGTACGCAAAAACGCCGAAGCGCTGAGTTTGGAACCCACGGATAGACCGAGAAAAATCGTCACGACGTTGATCAATTCGTTTTGGGCGGTCTTGCTCAACCGGTCCACCACGCCGCTTTCCCGCATCAAATTCCCCAGGCAGAACATGCCGATCAGCGGGGCGGCGGAAGGCAGCAGCATGGCCGTTAAAACGATCAGCACCACCGGGAAAACCATCTTTTCCCGTTTGCTGACCACGCGCAACTGGGACATCTCGATAAGCCGTTCTTCGCGGCTGGTCAAAGCCCGCATGATGGGCGGTTGGATCAACGGCACCAGGGCCATGTAGGAATAGGCGGCCACGGCGATGGCGCCCAGCAGATCCGGGGCCAGGCGGGAGGCCACGTAAATGGCGGTCGGTCCGTCGGCGCCGCCGATGATGGCGATGGCCGCCGCGTCCTTGAAGGTGAAGTGCAGGCCCGGCACGGCGTTGAGCGCCAGCGCGCCGAACAGTGTGCCGAAAATGCCGAACTGGGCGGCCGCCCCGAGCAGCAGGGTCTTGGGGTTGGCCAGCATGGGGCCGAAGTCCGTCATGGAACCCAGCCCCAGAAAGATCAACAGCGGGAACACGCCGGATTTGATTCCGGCATAGAGGAAATACAGGATGCCGCCATCTTCGGCGATGCCGGCCACCGGGATGTTGCTCAATACGGCCCCGAAGCCGATGGGCAGCAGCAGCAGGGGCTCGAAGCCTTTTTGGATGGCCAGATAAATCAGCAGCAAGCCGACGCCCAGCATCGCGGCTTGGCCTGGCTCGAAATTGTAGAGGCCGGTATCCTGCCAAATGCGGTATAGGTCTTCCATTGCGTCAGCTCAAGGTAACCAGGATGTCGTTGGCGGCGACATTGTCGCCCTGCTTGACGGCGACGCTAACCACCGTGCCGCTTTGCCGCGTCCGCACTTCCGTTTCCATTTTCATGGCTTCCATGACGACCACCACGTCGTTTTCGTTGATGTGCTGACCCGGCGACACGGCGACTTTCAAAACGGTGCCGGCCATGGGGGCATTCACCGCGTGGTTGCCGGCGGCGGGCGCGGCGGCCAGCGTCACGCTCGGCGTGACGCCGAGGGGATGGACGTTGCTCAGCGTGCCGCTGGGCGCCACTTCCACGTGATAGGCCTTGCCGTTGACGCTTACGTCGTAGGCGCGCTGGCCGCGGTTGACGGCGCCTTCCTCGGCGCTGGGCGGCGGCTCGAAGGCGGCGGAGTTGCCGCGGTTCTGCAGAAAACGCCAGCCGACTTGGGCGAATTGGGCGTAGATCAACACGTCTTCGATGTCTTCGGCGGCCAGTTCGACATGGTTGTCCTTGGCCATTTGCCGTAATTCTTCGGCGATTTTGTGCAGCTCCGGCTCCAGCAGATCGGCCGGGCGACAGGTAATCGGTTTGGCGCCTTCCAGCACGCGCTTTTGCAAGGTTTTGTTGACCGGCGCCGGCGTGGCGCCGTATTCGCCTTTCAGCACGCCGGCGGTTTCCTTGGTGACGGTTTTGTAGCGTTCGCCCGCCAACACGTTGATGACGGCTTGGGTGCCGACGATCTGCGAGGTTGGCGTCACCAGCGGAATATAGCCGAGGTCTTTGCGCACTTTGGGGATTTCCTTGAGCACTTCGTCCATGCGTTCCAGCGCGCCTTGCTCGCGCAGCTGGCTTTCCATATTGGTCAACATGCCACCCGGCACTTGCGCCACCAGGATGCGGGCATCCACGCCTTTCAGCGAGCCTTCGAACTTGGCGTATTTCTTCCGCACTTCGCGGAAGTAATCGGCGATTTCCTCCAGCAGCACCAGGTCCAGCCCCGTATCCCGCTCCAGGCCCTCGTAAGCCGCAACGACGGTTTCCGTCGCGGTATGGCCGTAGGTCGTGCTCATGGACGAGATGGCGGTGTCCACGTTGTCGATGCCGGCTTCCACCGCCTTGAGGATGGTGGCGGTGCTCAGACCCGTGGTGGCGTGGCAGTGCAGGTGAATGGGGACCTTTACCGCCGCTTTCAGCTTGCGCACCAGCTCTTCCGCCTCGTAAGGCTTGAGCAAGCCGGCCATGTCTTTGACAGCGATGGAATGGCAGCCCAGGTCTTCCATGCGCTGGGCCAGGTCCACGTACAGATCGATAGTATGGACCGGGCTGGCCGTATAGGAAATGGTGGCTTGGGCGTGTTTGCCGGTGGCGACGACGGCCTTGACGGCTTTGTCCAGGTTGCGCAGGTCGTTCAGCGCGTCGAAGATGCGGAATACGTCGATGCCGTTATGGGCGCAGCGTTCCACGAAACTTTCCACCACGTCGTCGGCGTAGTGGCGGTAGCCCAGCAGGTTTTGACCGCGCAGCAGCATTTGCTGGGGCGTTTTCGGCATGGCCTTTTTGAGCTGTCTCAAGCGCTCCCAAGGGTCTTCGCCCAAATAGCGTATGCAGGCGTCGAAGGTCGCGCCGCCCCAGGTTTCCAGCGACCAATAGCCGACGCGGTCGAGCTTGGCGCAAATGGGCAGCATGTCTTCGATGCGCAACCGTGTTGCCAGCAGCGACTGGTGGCCGTCGCGCAGCACGACCTCGGTTATGCCTAGGGGCTTCGCCATGTAAAGAACTCCTTCCTTCTTTAATTCTGTGTTTCGTAAAGCCGGATGGCTGTCTGGATGGCGCTCATGACATCGGTATCAATGGCGGGCTCGCTGGTTGCGAGCGGAGTCGGCGCGACTTGTTCGTATGCCTTTTCCCCCGCGACGCGCCTCAGCAACCGCGGCAAAGCGGTAACCGCCGCCACCAGCAAGGCGAGGAAAAGAAATACGATGCCCATGCCCACGATCATGAGCTGGAGGCCGTTTTGCAGCAGGTCTGTGATAGACGGTTCCATGGTCGCTTCGATTTGGTTGGCTAAAACCCACTGATGTTAATCCGCGCCGCGGCTCCGGCGTTCGGGCAAGCGACGCGTTGGGGGCCGGCAGGCGCGCAAGCGGAATCCCGCGCGATTTACCATCATTATCCTACGGGAGGTCTAGGTAAACAATGTTGCAAGCCCCGATGGCAGGTGTTAACGAGCGGAGTCCGGGCGCGGCGTGATCCGGGGGCGGCTTGCCAATACCGATAGCGGCCGGTATGTTGGGGCGGCGTTGCCGGCGGCTTCGCCCCGGTATGTCGCGTTTGGCAGGGCGGATGAAAAACTTCTAGAAAAAGAAGCCGATACGGCGCCGAAGGCCGAAGGCGCCGGGGCGGTATGCGGCGTTTCGCGGCTTCGCTGTGTCATCCGTTCGCACCTTGAGATAAGCTTGGCCCTTTGCGTCGCTCGCCCATGAGGCGCCGCCCTTCGCTATACCGTCGAGACGCCAGTCCGCCGGGCGGGGCGCGTTTCGCGCCGATGGGAAGTTCCTATCCTACCGTCCCGCAGGGAACGCAGGATTTTGGCCTCGGCAGACAGGTGTTCCCGCAGACGGCGGGCGAGCGCCTGTCGTCCGCATCACCGCAGTTCGCGCACGCTGGAATCGTTCATGAGATGGCCTGTCGGTTTTTTGCATAGGTGCTTTCGCTGGCAAAGTCGCAGCCTACGGCGACGTATTTTGCTGTTCACTTTGCTGCCCACCATGGGGTTCAGCTTAATCATCGGCTTGGTGTCGTTCATGGTCATGGATCGACTGATGCGCGAACAAATCGCCGCCGAGATGCGCCACGACCTGCGCCACGTCCGTGCGTGGGCCACGCAGCAGCTGAACGAGCGCAATGCCGTGCTGAGCCAAATGGCGTCCAATCCCTTGTTGTTGCATGCCTTGGCGGACTCGAAGGAGCCCGACCGTTTTTTGCATCCTTTTCTCCGCGGCAGCTCTTTGGTGCGTTTGTCCGAAGGCGAATTGGCGCTGGTCGACGCCCAGGGCGGCGTGTTGGCGGTGAGCGGCAACTCGGCGGAATTCTCGCCGGCCAAGTTCCGCTCGCTTGCGGACGTGTTGCGGCAAGGCCAAGCCAGGGCGGAGTTGTTGTTCGAAGACGGCGGCGGAGCCTTGGTCATCGAGCAGCCGGTGGTGTTTCCGACCACCGGCGTAGTCGCCGGGGCGTTGGTTTATCGGCTGAAGTTGCTCCAGTGGCTGCACCTCATGGCCGCCGATGTGAACAGTCGCATTTTACTGCGCGACGGGGCGCAAAATCTATTGTTCGGCGCGTCCTTGGGAAGCGATTGGATCGTGTCGGAAAGCCGGCCCTTGCTGTTGGACGCGCCGCTGCACGTTCTCGGTATGAGTGTGTCCATGGCGCAGGATAGGGTCCGTGTGCTCGAGCCTTTGTCGCGCATGACCTTGTGGTACGCCGTGTTCGGCTTGTCCGTGATCGCCGTGGCCGGGGTGTTGGGACGCGGCGTGGTGCGAGGCTTGACGAGGAATTTGGCTGCGCTGGCGGCGCAAACCGACGCGATCATCGGAGTCGAGGACTTGGCCTCCCGGGACTTGGACGTGGATGCCGCCGATGAAGTGGGGCGGGTGGCCGCCGCCTTCAATCAATTGCTGGAGCGGTTGCGCAAGTCCTATCAGGACCTCGAGGCCAAGGTCGCCGAGCGCACGCAAGCCCTGACCGAGGCCAACGCCACGTTGACGAGGGAGATCGCCGTCAGGCAGGAGGCGGAGGCCGCCTTGGCCCAGAGCGAGGGACGTTACCGCTCGGTGGTGGAGGGGATTTCCGAGGCCGTTTACCAGACGGACCGGGAGGGCGCCTGGAGCTTTCTCAATCCGGCTTGGAGCGCGATCAGCGGCTACGGCTTGCAGGAAAGCCTGGGCCGTCCCTTCGTCGATTATCTGTTGGCGGCGGATCGGGCCAAGGCCATGCAGGGCTTCGGCGAGGTGCTGCGAGGAGAACGCGGCAAGGCGGTGTTGGAGTTGCGTTATCGGCATAAGCAGGGGCAGGTGCTGCGGGTGGAGCAAACCTTGCGTCCGCGGCTGGCCTGCCGGGGCGAGGTGATCGGCGTAAGCGGATCGCTCAACGACGTGACGCGCCGCTGGGAGGCGGAACAGGCGTTGATCGTGGCGAAGGAAAGGGCGGAGCAGGCGAGTCGCGCCAAATCCGCATTTTTGTCCAACGTCAGCCATGAAATCCGCACCCCCATGAACGGGATTCTGGGGTTGACCCAATTGGCCCTGGAAACCGACTTGACCCCGCTGCAGCGGGATTATCTGAGCAAGGTGTTCGATTCGGCCCAGGCGCTGTTAGGGGTGCTGAACGACATCCTCGATTTCTCCAAGATCGAAGCCGGCAGCATGGCGTTGGAATCCACCGATTTCGGCCTGGATGAGTTGTTGCAAAAAGTGTCCGGCTTATTCGGCTTGACCGCCGAGCGCAAGCAGTTGTGGTTGCGGCTCGAAGTGGCGCCGAACACGCCGACCCGGGTGAGCGGCGACATGCTGCGCCTGGGGCAGGTTTTGAACAATCTCGTCGGTAACGCGTTGAAGTTCACCGATCACGGCGGGGTGACGGTGCGTTTTTGGCAAGAGGGCCGGGAAGGGGCCTTGGCGAGATTGCGCTGCTCCGTCAGCGATACCGGCATCGGCATGGACCGGGAGCAGCTCGAGCGATTGTTCCAGCCGTTCACCCAGGCCGACGGCACCATCACGCGCCGGTACGGCGGCACCGGCCTGGGTTTGAGCATCTGCAAGAACCTGGTGCGTTTGATGGGCGGCGATATCCAGGTGGAAAGCGCGCCGGGGGTGGGTAGCGTCTTCACATTCAGCGTCTTGTTGCAGCCCGCCCTGCCGGAGTCGCGGGAGGCCTTGCCCGCGGATTATCGTCAACGCGCGGCATCGCTGGCCGGCGCCAGGGTTTTGCTGGCGGAAGACAATCCGGTCAATCAAGTGGTGGTGCTCGAGTACCTCAACCGTTGCGGACTGGCTGCGACGGTGGTCGAAAACGGCCGCGAGGCGTTGGAAAGCGTGCAGCGGGAAACGTTCGATATCGTGCTGATGGACCTGCACATGCCGGAAATGGACGGTTTCGACGCCACCAGGGCGATACGGGCGTTGCCGAAGGGCGGCGACATGCCGATTATCGCCATCACGGCGGCGGCCATGACCCAAGACCGCGAGGCCTGTCTGGCGGCGGGCATGAACGATCATGTGGCTAAACCGTTCAATCCTGGGCAGCTGTTGGAAGTGATGGCGAAATGGCTGGGGGCGGCGCGCGCCAGCTCGCCGGCGGTACCCGAGGCCGCCGTCCCGGCGGCCTCGCCGCTGTTGCCGCCCGGCCCAGCCGCCGACGAGCTGCCAGGGCGGTCGATCCAGCTGATCGAAGAATTGCGCCTGCGGTTGGAGAACAGCGAATACGTTTCTCAAGATATGATACGCAGCTTGCGCCAGGCGCTTTCTTCCTCCATCGACGGCGTTGTGCTGGACGACTTGGTTTCCGCAGTGGAAAATTGCGACTACGTTCATGCGAGTCGATTGTTGGACGATTTAGCTCAAGCCTGCCTTATCCACCCGGTAAAATTCGGCGATTCATAACATGGAAGACTTACAAGCGAAAAAGCCCTTGGTGCTCATCGTCGACGACTCGCCCCTGAATATTCAGGTGCTCGGGGAGGCGCTGCGTTCCGAGTTCCGCGTCAAGGTCGCGTCCAACGGCGCGTTGGCGCTGCGTTTGGCCGTGGAGGAAGACCAGCCCGACTTGATTCTGTTGGACATCATGATGCCGGAAATGGACGGCTACGAGGTCTGCCGGCGCTTGAAGGAGGACGCCAAGTCGAAAAACGTACCGGTGATTTTCGTCACGGCGAAGAACACCGGCGAGGAAATGGCCAGGGGCTTCGCCTTGGGGGCGGTGGATTACATCGTCAAGCCGTTTTATACGCCGGTGGTTTTGGCGCGGGTGCGCACCCATGTCAATCTCAAGCTGAAGGCCGAGCTGCTGGAATCGCTGGTGATGCGCGACGACCTCACCGGCATTCCCAATCGTCGCCACTTCAACGAAATTTTCGAGATCGAATGGCGGCGGGCGCAGCGGACTGGTTCCTGGTTGGCTGTGGCCTTGGTGGATGTCGATCATTTCAAGCAGTACAACGACCATTACGGCCACGGCCTTGGCGATCAATGCCTGCGGCAGGTGAGTAACGCCTTGGTTTCCACCCTGTTGCGGCCGGGCGACTTCGTGGCGCGTTACGGCGGCGAGGAGTTCGCGGCGGTATTGCCCGGTGCCGATTTGGCCGGCGCACGGGACGTGGCGCAGCGGTTTCGCGCCAATGTGGCCGATTTGCGCATCGAGCACGCTTGTTCGAAAGCGGCGGACGTGGTGACGGTTAGCGTCGGCTATGCGGCGGTGGTCGCCTGCCCAGAGGTCGCCAGACAGAGCTTGGTCGACATGGCGGATCGCATGCTTTACCGCGCCAAGGGCGGCGGCCGTAATCGGGTGTGCGGGCCGGATTAACGAACGGAACGGCGGCGCCCCGCCGTTTTCAAGCCAAGCCTTCCTTGCCGTCCTCCCAGTTGCGATAAGGATGGCGGGACAGGCTGGTGTTGTAATAGCGCACGTCCATGGTGACTTCCTGTCCCAACCAGTCGGGCCGGGCGAAGTGTTCGTCCGGGTGGCTCAGCTCGATTTCCGCCACGATTAACCCGGCGTTGTCTCCGGCGAATTCGTCGATTTCCCACAAATGCCCTTGGTAGGGAACGTAATGGCGCACTTTCTCGATGAGGGGCTGGTGGCTGAGGGTGTCGAGCATGCAGTCGGCGTCTTCCAGGGGGATTTCGTATTCGAACTCCTGGCGTTGCGCGCCGATGGTGGCGCTTTTGATGTTGAGCCAAGCCTGCTTGCCGCTGGTGCGCACCCGCACGGAGCAGCGCTGTTCGCGGTTCAAGTAGCCTTGCCGCATGGGCGCCGACTCCGTGACCTCGGCGCGCCAGCGCTCATCGGCGAGCAGGAATTTTTTTTCGATTTCGATAGCCATACGAACCCGTTGTGACAAATATCGGCGATGGATGTCATTGTAATTGCGCGCCATCCCCTCGGCTACGGCGGGTTTCGGCGCTTATCCCACCCAGGCGGTAGTCGGATTTATGCTTGAAGCGATCAGCGAGCAGGCGGTGCGCCGTCCGCTCCCGCCGCAGGGCGGCGACAAAATATTGGACCGGCGCTTATCCGTGGCTCCGATGCTCGATTGGACCGACCGGGATTATCGTTATTTCGCCCGGCTGTTGACCCGCCACACTCTGTTGTACACGGAGATGATCACCGCCGCGGCTTTGCATCACGGTGATCCGTCGCGCTTGCTGGCCTTCGATGCGCTGGAGGGGCCGGTGGCGTTGCAATTGGGCGGCAGCGACCCCCGCCTGCTGGCGCAAGGCGCGGTGCTGGGGGCGGACTTCGGTTACGACGAAATCAATCTCAATGTGGGCTGCCCCAGCCCCCGCGTCAGCAAAGGCCGATTCGGCGCTTGTTTGATGCTGGAGCCCGAATTGGTGGCGGAATGCATCCAGGCCATGGCCGCTGCGGTGTCGCTGCCGGTAACGGTGAAGACCCGCATCGGCGTGGATGAGCAGGATTCTTTCGAGCAACTGCACCGCTTCGTCGAGACAGTGGCGCAGGCGGGGTGCCGCACGTTTATCGTTCATGCCCGCAAGGCTTGGCTGCAAGGCCTGTCGCCCAAGCAGAACAGGGAGATTCCGCCGCTGCAGTACGAGCGGGTTTGGGCTTTGAAGCAGGCCTTTCCCGGACTGGAGTTCATCCTCAATGGCGGCGTCGTGGACCTGGATCAGGCCGAGGCCCATTTGCAGCGGGTGGACGGCGTCATGATCGGCCGCGCGGCCTACCACGATCCTTATTTGCTGGCCGAGGCCGATGGTCGTTTGTATGGCGATCGCCATCCGGCTCCCAGCCGCGCCGAGGTGGTGCACCGGTTGTTGCCTTACGTGGCTATGCGATTGTCGTGCGGGCTGCGTTTTCAGCAAATCGCTCGCCACTTGCTAGGGTTGTTCCACGGCCAGCCGGGCGGCCGCGCTTGGCGCCGTCATATCAGCACCTTCGGCGTGCGGCCGGGCGCCGATGAACGGGTTTTGTTGGATGCGCTGGATGCCGTCGCCTTAGCGGCAGCTGAACAAAGACACGAGCCGACAGGCTAATGTATACTGAATCGCTAGACAATTAAGCGAACAGCCCATGGAAAAGCTTTTTTCCCAAATCATCGAACAAATCGGCGAAGACGTGCAGCGTGAAGGTTTGCGCGATACGCCCAAGCGCGCCGCCGCGGCGTTTCATTTTCTCAATCGGGGCTACGGCCAGACCTTGGACGAGGTGCTCAACGACGCGATCTTCGAGGCCGACACCGAGGACATGGTGATCGTCAAGGACATCGAGCTGTATTCCTTGTGCGAGCATCATTTGCTGCCTTTCATCGGCAAGTGCCATGTGGCCTATATTCCGCAGGGCAAGGTTCTCGGGTTGTCGAAAATCGCCCGCGTGGTCGATATGTATGCCCGCCGCTTGCAGATACAGGAGCGGCTCACCAAGGAAATCGCCGACGCCATCCAGAATGCGGTGAGTCCCCGCGGCGTGGCGGTGGTGATCGAAGCCAAGCATTTATGCATGATGATGCGCGGCGTGGAAAAGCAAAACTCGGTGATGACGACCTCGACCATGCTGGGCATTTTCCGCAAGGAAATCAGCACCCGCTCCGAGTTCCTGAACCTCATTAACCGTTAACCGCAAGTCCATGGCGTTGCGACGTTTTCTGCCCGGCCATCAGCCTCGGGGCAAGGTGGGGCTGCTGCTGGTGAACTTGGGTACGCCCGATGCGGCGACTCCCCGAGCCGTAAGGCGTTATTTGCGCGAGTTCCTGTGGGATCCGCGCATGGTGGAGATTCCTCGCTGGATTTGGTGGTTGATTCTGAATCTGGCCGTGCTGCCGTTGCGGGGCGGGCGCTCGGCGCAAGCTTACAAACGCATTTGGACCGAGCGGGGCTCTCCCTTGATGGCCCACTCGTTGGCGCTGGGGGCCGCTCTGGGGCGTCGCCTCGGCCCGAACGGCGCGGCGGTCGAAGTCGCCATGCGTTACGGTACGCCGTCCATCGCCGACGGCTTGGCTCAATTGCGCGAAGCCGGCGCGGAACGGCTGGTTGTGTTGCCGCTGTATCCTCAGTACGCGTCCCCCAGCACGGCGACGGTGTACGACGCCGTCGGCGCGGAGCTGAGCCGTTGGCGATACGTTCCGCCGGTGGTCCTGTTGGGCGATTACCACGATCACCCGGCATACATCGAAGCGGTGGCCGCCAGTATCGCGTCCTTCCGCGCCAAGCACGGCGATAGCGGCTTTCTGTTGTTTTCCTTCCATGGCTTGCCGGAGGCCTCGCGGCGCGAGGGCGATCCGTACCACGACCAGTGCCACCGGACCGCGGTGCTGGTGGCGCAGTCGTTGGGGTTGGCCAGCGATCAGTGGGGGCTGGCTTTCCAGTCCCGCTTCGGTCGCAACGAATGGCTCAAGCCTTATTGCGTCGAATATTTGGCCGAGCTGCCGAAACGGGGCGTTCGCGCAGTGGACATGGTGTGTCCCGGCTTCGCCGTGGATTGCTTGGAAACGCTGGACGAGATCGCTCACGAGAACCGTCAAGTGTTCCTTGACGCCGGCGGCGAGACATATCAATACGTGCCCGCGTTGAATGCCGAATCGGTCCACGTCGATTTGATGGCCGAATTGTTTCGGCCCTTCCTCGAAAGTGCCGGCGACGCTTGAGTTATCAGCGTCTGGCCCAATTATTGCCGGACAAATCCGGCGCTTTTCGATATAATTTTTTTATTTCGTGCGAACGTGGCGGAACTGGTAGACGCGCTGGATTTAGGTTCCAGTGGGGTAACCCGTGAGAGTTCGAGTCTCTCCGTTCGCACCATCATCTCTCAGGCAAGTCCGATTGTTCCCAGCCGATTTGCAACGTCTTTCGAGCAGCATGTATCGCTGCGCGCTGCCGCGCCCTAGCGGCTTTTCCCTATTCCGTTTCCACGAGTAAAAATTCGAGGTAGAACCATGCAAGTATCCGTGCAAACCACGTCCGAGTTGGGCCGCAAGCTGACCGTCGAAGTTCCGGAAGAGCTCATTCAGGAAAAAGTCGCTGCGCGTCTCAAGTCGGTGGCGCGCGATGCGCGTATCGACGGCTTCCGTCCCGGCAAGGCGCCCCAGGCCGTCGTGGTTAAGCGTTTCGGCGCCAGGGTGCGGGAAGAAGTGATGAGCGATATGGTGTATTCCAGCTTCCAGGAGGCGCTCAAGGGCCAGCAGTTGCGTCCGGCCGGCATGCCCCGCATTACGCCGAAGAGCACGGCCGAAGGCCAGGGGTTGGCTTACGACGCCGAGTTCGAGGTGTATCCCGAAGTGAATTTGGCCCCGTTGGAGAATCTCGCCGTCAAAAATCCCGTGTCGGAAATCGCCGACAAGGACCTGGACGCCATGGTGCAGCGTTTGCGCGAGCAGCGTAAAACGTGGCAGGTGACCGACCGCGCCGCGCAGCAGGGAGACCGCGTTACCCTCAATTTCGAAGGCAGCGAGGGCGGCGTCAATTTCACCAATGGGGTGACGGAAAACTTCGTCGCCGTATTGGGCAGCAAGCAGCTGCTCGGCGATTTCGAAAAGCAACTCGAAGGCAAATCGGCGGGCGATCACCTGGAATTCGATATGACTTTCCCGGCCGATTACGGCCATGCGCCGCTGGCCGGCAAGACCGCGCAGTTCCGCGTGGACCTGTTGAAGGTGGAGGAGTCCCGCTTGCCGGAAGTGGACGCGGAGTTCGCCAAAGCCTATGGCATCGAGAATGGCGATATCGAGGCATTCCGCCGCGACGTGCGCGAAAACATGGAACGCGAAATGGAGCGCGTGATTCAGGGACGGCAGCGGAATTCGGTGATGGACGCGCTGTACAACGCCAATCCCATACTATTGCCGGAAGCGCTGGTGGCCGACGAAATCGAGCAAATGATGGCGCCCTATCGCCAATCCGCCCAGCAACGCCAACAGCCGTTCGATGAAGAGGGCATGCGTCCCCGGCTGGAACAATCGGCGCGTCGTCGCGTGGCGTTGGGCTTGATTCTGGGCGAAGTCATCAAGCGCAACGAACTGCGGGTGGATTCCGCCAGGGTGCGTGCCTTGGTGGAAAGCATCGGCCACAGCTATCAGCAGCCGGAGGCGGCGATTCAGTGGTATTACGCCAAGCCGGAGCGCCTGCGCGAAGTCGAGCACCGTGTACTGGAAGACCAGGCGGTGGAATTGGTGATGTCCAAGGCCAAAGTGACGCCGGAAAACATCCCGTTCGACGAGTTGATGAAAGTAAACGCCAGCGAACACGCTGCGGTATAAATCAGCACTAACCCAAAAGGTGACATCCATGTACGGAATCGACAACAGCGCCTCCATGGCTCCGCAGGCTACCGGCCTGGTTCCCATGGTCATTGAGCAAAGCGCGCGCGGCGAGCGGGCCTATGACATCTATTCGCGCCTCTTGAAGGAGCGGGTGATCTTCCTGGTAGGGCCGGTTGAAGACCATAGCGCCAACTTGATCGTGGCGCAGCTGCTGTTCCTGGAGTCGGAAAATCCGGACAAAGATATCCACCTTTACATCAACTCCCCCGGCGGCCTCGTGACGGCCGGCTTGGCCATTTACGACACCATGCAGTTCATCAAGCCGGACGTGAGCACGCTCTGTATCGGCCAGGCGGCCAGCATGGGGGCGTTGCTGCTGGCCGGCGGCGCTGCGGGCAAGCGTTATTGCTTGCCGCATTCCCGCGTCATGATTCACCAACCGCTGGGCGGATTCCAAGGCCAGGCCAGCGACATCGATATCCATGCCAGGGAGATTTTGGCCGTGCGCGAGAGGCTCAATCGCATCTTGGCGCATCACACCGGACAGCCTATCGAGCGCATACAGCAGGACACCGACCGCGACAATTTTATGGGTGGTGAAGACGCTGTGGCCTATGGTTTAATTGACAAAGTGCTGTCCAAGCGCGAAGCGGTGCAAAGCGCGTAAGCCCACGGCGGCGTCTTGACGCGGCGTTTCCCCAAGCGAGGATTTTTAGAGAATGAGCGACGATAAGATGGGAAAAAGCGGCAGCAGCAAGCTCCTGTACTGCTCTTTCTGCGGGAAGAGTCAGCACGAGGTACGCAAGCTGATCGCCGGCCCGGCGGTGTACGTGTGCGACGAGTGCGTGGAGTTGTGCAACGACATCATCCGCGAGGAGTTGAACGAAAAGTCCGCTGAAAGCGTCAACAATCTGCCCAAGCCGAAGGAAATCAAGGCGGTGCTCGACGAGCACGTCATCGGCCAGGAGCGGGCCAAAAAAACCTTGTCGGTGGCGGTTTACAACCACTACAAGCGTTTAAAGGTTCACCGTAAGAAAAACGACATCGAAATCGCCAAGAGCAATATCCTGCTGATCGGCCCGACGGGCTCCGGCAAAACGTTGCTGGCGGAAACCCTGGCGCGGGTGCTGGATGTCCCGTTCACCATCGCCGACGCCACCACGCTGACCGAAGCCGGTTACGTGGGCGAGGACGTGGAAAACATCATCCAGAAGATCCTGCAAAAGTGCGATTACGACGTGGAGAAGGCGGAGCAGGGCATCGTCTACATCGACGAAATCGACAAGATTTCCCGTAAGTCGGACAATCCCTCCATCACCCGCGACGTGTCCGGCGAAGGCGTGCAGCAAGCGCTGCTCAAGCTCATCGAAGGCACGGTGGCCTCGGTGCCGCCCCAAGGCGGACGCAAGCATCCGCAACAGGAATTTTTGCAGGTCAATACCGCCAATATTCTGTTCATCTGCGGCGGCGCATTCGCCGGCTTGGACAAGGTGATCCGCGCCCGTTCGGAAAAGGGCGGCATCGGTTTCTCCGCCGAGGTGTCCAGCAAGGACGATAAGCGCAGCGTGGGCGAAACGCTGGCGGACGTAGAGGCGGAAGACCTGATCAAATACGGCCTGATTCCCGAGTTCGTCGGCCGGTTGCCGGTGCTGGCGACGCTGGAAGAGTTGGACGAGGCGTCGCTGGTGCGCATCCTTACGGAACCGAAGAACGCCTTGGTCAAGCAGTACCATCGCTTGTTCGAAATGGAAGGTTGCGAGCTGGATATCCGCGAGGACGCCCTGGAAGCCGTGGCCAAGAAAGCGTTGGAACGCAAGACCGGCGCTCGCGGCTTGCGCAGCATCCTGGAAAACACGCTGATGGACCTGATGTACGAACTGCCGTCGGCCGAGGATATTTCCAAGGTGGTGGTGGACTCCTCCGTCATCAAGGGCGAATCCAAACCCTATCTAATCTACGAAACCGCCGAAAAGCAGCAAAAGCTGTCCGGCGAGTGAGGCCTCGGCCTTGTCTTTAACTGTCGGTCGGTGAGCAACTCCTCGGCGATTCGCTCATCGGCCAACGGCGGGTTTTTGGCGGCTTGCAATCGAGTTCAGCCGACTCCATATTGATTGGTACCGTCCTCTAACGTTGCCCGGATCCTAATTATGCAAGACGAATCCCTAGCCACGACCGCCGATATGGCGGTTCCGGTATTGCCGTTGCGCGACGTGGTGGTTTACCCGCACATGGTAATTCCGCTTTTCGTCGGTCGAGAAAAGTCCATCCATGCCTTGGATGCGGCCATGCGGGAAAACAAGCAAATCCTGCTGGTGGCGCAAAAGGACTCGGAGCTGGACGATCCGGAAGCCGGCGACCTCTATCGGGTGGGCACTCTGGCCAATGTGCTGCAGTTGCTCAAGCTGCCCGACGGCACGGTGAAGGTGTTGGTGGAGGGTTCGCGCCGCACCCGTATCGTCGAGTTGCGGCCGATCCAGAACTACTTCGAAGCGATCATCGATTTGCTGCACGAAGAGGTGAACGTCGGTGAGCAGGAGCTGGACGTGCTCATGCGCACGGCGGTCGCCACCTTCGACCAGTATGTGAAGCTCAATAAGCGGATTCCGCCCGAAGTGCTCAACTCTTTGGCTGGCATCGACGATGCGGGCCGCTTGGCGGACACCATCGCCGCCCACATGTCGCTGAAAGTCGAGGACAAGCAGCTCATCCTGGAAATGAGCGATATCGCCGTTCGCTTGGAAAAGCTCATGACCTTCATGGAAGGGGAGGTCGACATATTGGAGATGGAAAAGCGCATCCGCGGCCGCGTCAAGCAGCAAATGGAAAAAAATCAGCGCGAGTACTATCTCAACGAGCAGATGAAGGCGATCCAGAAAGAACTGGGGGAGATGGACGACGTCCCCAACGAACTGGAAGAGCTGCAGAAAAAAATCGAAAACGCGGGCATGCCGGCCGAGGCGCGCAAGAAGGCCGACGCGGAAATGCACAAGCTGAAATTGATGTCGCCCATGTCGGCGGAAGCCACCGTGGTGCGGAATTACATCGATTGGATCGTGGGCGTGCCGTGGAAACAGCGCACCAAGGTCAGCAAGGATTTGAAACGCGCCGAACAGGTGTTGGATTCCGAGCACTACGGCTTGGAGAAAGTCAAAGAACGGATTCTGGAATATTTGGCGGTACAGCAGCGGGTTAAGACCATGAAGGGCCCGATTTTGTGCCTGGTGGGGCCGCCCGGCGTGGGCAAGACCTCCCTGGGGCAGTCCATCGCCCGCGCCACCAACCGCAAATACACTCGCATGGCGCTGGGCGGCGTGCGCGACGAAGCGGAAATCCGCGGCCACCGTCGTACCTACATCGGTTCGCTGCCGGGCAAGATTCTGCAAAATCTTTCCAAGGTCAAGACCCGCAATCCGGTGTTCGTCCTGGACGAAATCGACAAGATGTCCATGGATTTCCGCGGAGATCCCGCCTCGGCGTTGTTGGAGGTGCTGGATCCGGAGCAGAACCACACTTTCAGTGATCACTACCTGGAAGTGGATTTCGATCTGTCGGACGTGATGTTCATCGCCACGGCCAATACGCTGGATATTCCCGCGCCGCTGCTGGACCGCATGGAAATCATCCGCTTGGCCGGTTACACGGAGGATGAAAAGACCAGCATTGCCTTGCAATACCTGGTGCCCAAGCAAATCAAGCAAAACGGTTTGAAGCCCACGGAAATACAGATTACCGAGGCCGCCGTGCGCGACATCATTCGCTATTACACCCGCGAGGCGGGAGTACGTAGCCTGGAGCGCGAGATCGCCAAGGTTTGCCGGAAAGTCGTGAAAGGCCTCTTGCTAAAGAAGGGAGGCAAGAAGGTTTCCGTGTCCGGGCGCAACCTCGAACAGTACCTGGGCGTGCGGAAATTCCGTTATGGCCAGGCCGAGGAAAGCAACCAGGTCGGCTTGGTCAATGGCTTGGCGTGGACCGAGGTGGGCGGCGAGCTTTTGACCATCGAAGCGGCGATCATGCCGGGCAAGGGCACTCACTTGTCCACGGGCAAGTTGGGCGATGTCATGAAGGAATCGATACAAGCCGCGGTTACGGTGGTGCGCAGCCGTGCCGCTCAATTGGGGGTCGCGGCGGATTTCTATCAGACGCTGGACGTGCACATCCACGTGCCGGAAGGCGCCACGCCGAAAGACGGCCCCAGCGCCGGCATCGGCATGTGCACCGCCCTGGTATCGGCGCTGACGCAAATTCCCGTTAGAGCCGACGTCGCCATGACCGGCGAGATCACCCTGCGTGGCGACGTGTTGCCCATTGGGGGACTCAAGGAAAAACTGCTGGCGGCGCACCGCGGCGGCATTCGTACCGTGTTGATTCCGCAGGAAAATGCGAAGGACTTGGCAGAAATTCCGAAAAATGTGCTGCAAGATTTGGAAATCTTGCCCGTACGCTGGATAGACGAAGTCCTGAAGGTGGCGTTGGAGTACTTGCCCGAGCCGAGGGATACGGCGATTCCGGCGGCGCAGGAGCAGGGCGCGGCCAAGGCGGGAAACGCGGTGCTGACCCACTAAAGGCACTTCAATCTTGTGAATGGCCTCACGACCCAGGCAGATGGCCCGCAAGCCTTGCAGTTACTGGCTTGACGGGCTTTTGACCGACTGCTATAAATTCCGCAGGATTCCCTGCATAGCATGACTGCCGGTGTGCGAATCCAGCGGAAAACAACCAACCGTCAATTATAGAAACAGGGGGATTTGATGAATAAAGCGGAACTTATCGACGCAGTGGCTAAGACGGCCGACCTGACGAAAGCCGATGCGGCTCGTGCTTTGGACGGCGTGCTCGATGCTATTACGGCTGCGTTGAAGAGCGGGGACAGCGTTTCTCTGGTGGGCTTCGGTACTTTTGCCGTTAAGGAACGCGCTGCGCGCCAGGGCCGTAATCCGCAGACCGGTGAAACCATCACCATCAAGGCGGCCAGCGTACCGACATTTAAGGCTGGCAAAGTTCTGAAAGACTGTGTAAAATAGTTGAATCTTAGCTAGGGTGCTTAGCTCAGCTGGGAGAGCATCGCCCTTACAAGGCGAGGGTCGCAGGTTCGATCCCTGCAGCACCCACCAGTTAGGTTTTGGAGTGGTAGTTCAGTTGGTTAGAATACCGGCCTGTCACGCCGGGGGTCGCGGGTTCAAGTCCCGTCCACTCCGCCACTAATTATAAGAACCCCGCTGCCACACGGTGCCGGGGTTTTTGTTTGCCTACGAGCCTGCCGGAAAGGCAGGGTGATTACAATAATTAAGAATTCTATCGGGTCGTAAGCCTATGCTGCAGACTATCCGCGACCGTGCTCATGGCATCATGGCATGGGTAATACTGATTTCCATCGCCGTGCCTTTCGCCTTATGGGGCATCCAGAACTACATGGATGTGGGTAAGGAAAAGCCGGTGGCTTCGGTGGGCGATAAGGAACTTTTCGAACGGGATGTGAGCCGAGTGGCCGAACAGGATCTTTCGAACCTGGTCGGATTCGGCGAGCAGGACGAGAAGGTTATCCGCCAGCAAGCGCTGGAACGCCTGATCCATGAAACGTTGCTGCACGACGAAGTCCAACGCCTGCGCATGGGCCTGGGAGACGATGCGCTGCGCGACGTGATTCAATCTTTGCCTTATTTCCAGACCGACGGAAAGTTCGACAAGGAAAAATACAAGCTTTCCATGTCGGCCCAGGGGGCGAGTGCCGCCGGTTTCGCCGCGCAAATCCGCATGGCGGTCGCCATGGATCAGCTTCAGCACGCTATTGCCCGCACCGCTTTCGCCACTCCGCACGAAGTAGATCAATTTCTCCGGTTGAAAAATCAAAAGCGAACGGCCGAATACGTGCTGGTTCCCGTTGCGAAAGAAGGCGCTGCACCGACGGCGCAGGCGATTGAGCAGCACTATCGATCCCACGAGGCTCAGTACCAGACTCCCGAACGCGTTTCCGTCCAGTACGTGGAACTGAGCCTGGATCAAGTCGCCCGCCAAGTTCAAGTGAATGACGACGAACTGAAGGCCTATTACGAAGAGCAAAAAGCCAGCTTTACTACTCAGGAGCGCCGCAAGGTCAGCCATATGCTGTTTAGCGTCGAACCGGGCGCCAAGGACGACGCTTATGCCGCAGCGCTGGGCAAGGCCAAGCAGGCGGCCGAGCGGTTGGGCAAAGGCGCCGATTTCGCCAGCGTGGCTAAGGAACTGTCGGACGACAAATTGTCCGCGGCTAAAGGCGGCGATCTGGGCGTGATCGCCAAGGGCCAGATGGACAAAAATTTCGAGGATGCGGCGTTTAAGCTCAAGGCCGGTGAAGTATCCGAACCGGTGAAAACCTCGTTTGGTTACCATCTGATCAAGTTGACCGAGTTGACCGCTGGGAAGTCCAGGGGGTTTGACGAGGTGAAAGAGGAATTGCGCCAGACTTATCAGCGTAACGCAGCGGAAAAGAGGTTCTACGAGCTGGGGGAAAAGCTCAGCCAAGTCGGGTTCGAGCACTCGGATAGCCTGGAGCCGGCGGCCGAAGCGGTGGGCGCCAAGCTGCAGGAAACGGCGCTGTTCACCCGTGACGAGGGGGCGGGCGTTGCGGCCGATCCCGCGTTGCGCAACGCCGCTTTCAGCCAGGACGTATTGGACGGCCACAATAGCGAAGCCGTCGAGTTGGCGTCGGGCAACGTGGTGGTGCTGCGCGTCAAGAAACACGTCGTGTCGTCGTTGCGGCCATTGGACGAAGTCCGTCCGCAAATCGAAGCGCACCTGCGCCATGAAGCCGCCGAATCCGCCGCCAAGGCCAAGGCCAAGGCGCTATTCGAGCGTTTCCAGCAAGGCGCTTCCTTGGCCGATGCCGCCAAAAGCGACGGTTTGGCGGTGGAGAAGCCCAAGCCGTTCGGTCGCGACGACACTCAGGTTTCTCCGGAACTGGTGACGGCGACGTTCCATATGGCCCGGCCGGCCGGGAATCAGACTGGCAAGTTGCTCACTTCCTTGGCGAGCGGCGAGCAGGTGGTCGTGCACTTGCTCGAAGTGACCGACGGCGACGCGGCGGCGGTTGACGCCCAAGAAAAGGCCAAAGTGCGCGATCTGTTGAGTCGATCCAAGGGCCAAGCGGAGTACGCCAGCCTGATGCAGCAGTTGCGTGAAGACGGCGACGTGCACATCACCGCCAATAAGGAATAGAGGGGCTTCCTTCTTCAGCGAAAAGGCCGGCTGGCGTCTAGCGCGTCAGCCGGCCTTTTCTTTTGGGGAGCAAGGCGACGGTTACAAGTGCAGCAGCAGCCGCGCCGGATCTTCCAGCAGCTCTTTGATGGTGAACAGGAACTGAACCGCTTCGCGGCCGTCCACCAAACGGTGGTCGTAGGACAGCGCTAGGTACATCATGGGCCGTATGACTACTTGGCCGTCCTCGGCGATAGGCCGCTCCTTGATGGCGTGCATGCCGAGTATGGTGCTTTGCGGCGGGTTGAGGATGGGCGTGGACAGCAAGGAGCCGAATATGCCGCCGTTGGTGATGGTGAAAGTGCCGCCTTTCAAATCGTCCATGCTTAAGCGTCCCTCGCGGGACTTTTGTGCGAATTCGGCGATGTTCTTTTCGATGTTGGCGAAAATCATCCGGTCGGCATCGCGCAGTATGGGCACGACCAATCCGCGATTGGTGGAGACGGCGATGCCGATGTCGTAGTAGTTGTGATAAATGATGTCTTCGCCGTCGATGGTCGCGTTGGCGGCGGGGAAGCGCTTGAGGGCTTCCACCGCGGCTTTGACGAAGAAGGACATGATGCCCAACTTGATGCCGTGCTCCTTCTCGAAGCGGGCGTTGTATTGGGCGCGCAAATCCATGATGCGGCGCAAGTCCACCTCATTGAAGGTCGTCAGCGTGGCCGTGCTGTGCTGGGCTTCCAGCAGCCGCTCGGCGATGCGGGCGCGCAGGCGGGTCATGGGCACGCGCTGTTCGGTGCGATGGCCGTTGGCCGGGGGCGCTGCGGCGACGGCGGCGAATCCCGCGTCGTCCTCCAACGGGCGTCTTTCCGACGGCGCGGGTTTGGCGGATTTCTCGGCCAAATAACTCGTTACGTCTTCCTTGGTCAGCCGGCCGTCCTTGCCGGTGCCGGCTATTTGCGCCGCGTCCAGGTTGTTTTCCGCCAACAGCCGCCGCACGGAGGGGCTGGCCACCGCCGCGGGCGCGCTGGATTCCGACTTGGGTGCCGGGGGCTCCGTCGGCGGCCGCGCCGTTTTCGCGGCGGCTGCGTCGGTCAAAATCAGCGCCAACAGATCGCCCGCTTTGACCCGCTGGCCCGCGTGGCTGCTGTGTTCGCCCAATACGCCATCGGCCGGCGCCGGAACTTCCAGCACCACCTTGTCGGTTTCCAAATCCAGCAGATTTTCGTTTTTCGTCACCGCGTCGCCGGGTTGTTTGTGCCACAGGGCGACGGTGGCATCGCTCACGGACTCCGGCAAATTCGGTACGCGTACTTCCAGTGTTTGATTCGGCATGGTTCGACTCGGCCCAAGTGATGGCTAATCCTGCGCTGACTGCGCGCCCAGCGCATTATACGGTCTTCCCCGACGCGGCAAAGCCTGTTCCCCGGCCGCCGATGGCTTCCCGGCTCCTAGGGTTGGGTCCAACGCATGACCGGTACCGTCGACACGCTGTTGACCGGGGCGCCTTCGATGACTTTGCGGCTGATGGCGAGGTAAACCAGGGTGTTGTGCTTGGCGTCCCACAGCCGGACGATTTTGGTGGCCTTGAATAGCAACGAGGTGTCTTCGGAGAAGACGGTTTCGTCCTTGGGAAGTTGCGCCGGCAGCGCGATGGGGCCGGTTTGGCGGCAGGAGAGGGAGAATTGGGATGGATCTTCCGCCAAGCCCAGGCCGCCGGAAATCCCCCCGGTTCTGGCTTGACTGATGTGGCAGGTCACTCCGGGGATTTTCGGGTCCTCGAAAGCGTCGACGCAGACTTTGTGGTTGGCGCCGATCATTTTCCAGGCGGTGGTGACGCAGCCGACTTCTTCGGCATTGGCGCCGCCTGCGGCGAGCGCCAGCGCGGCGCAAAGCCGCAGGCGTTGTTTGGCGAGTTTCATGGAGGAATATCGGTAATGGTGGGCAAGGCGCCATTGAAGCGCTAGAGCCGCATTGATGCAAGCGCGAAGCTTGTGCAAGGAAGTACGCCGGGGAGCTCGCGGCCGCCCCGGCGCGGCCCTTCCGGTTGTTGTCGGAAGGGCGGAGGCGCTTAGAACAGCTCGGCGGTGGGAATCAGCGTGAAAAACGCCAATACGCTGTAGCAGGCCACGGCGAGGCCGACGTGGGCGACCACGACCACCTTCGGCGGCCGCTTGCCTTTCCTCGCGGCCATTCCCATCAGCAAGCCCAGGCCGATGATGACCACCGCCATGGCGATGTTGATATACAGGCGCGCGTCTCCGGCCAGGGCCGCCATGATCACCAATGCCGATCCTGCAAGGGCCGCCGCACCGTGGATCATGGCATAGCGGCCATCCACGGCGCGGCCCCGCAATACGCCGAGAACCATGGACAAGCCCATGGCGGCGACGACAGTGAAGATGGCAAGTGCACCCATCAGCATGATTGTGAACTCCTAAAACTTAGTTGATCGGAAATGAGCAAGCTAAAGAGGGAAAGCATTGCTCGAGCTTGGCTGAGCAATAAACAGGCCAGAAACCGAGACTATCGATCGCATCGGCCGCAAGCCGCGCCGAGCGGGCGTTTTCGACGCGAGCGGAAAAGGCGCATTGGTGGGCGGCGACCGCCCCTTATGGGAAAACGCGCATCGGCGAGGGCATTTGACGGAAGCGCCTAGGTCTGACGCGCCGAGCCCCGAGCGGCGGCGCGTGGACGGATTTTTTTGCGGCGCGACGTGGGGATTTTCCCGCCTCCTACGTCTTAGTTATGGAAGCCGGCGCAAATGTCGGAATTCGTCATTCTTGGAGAGCTCTCCCTTCGCACCTCCCTTCGGGGAGGTTTTTTTTGGCATACCTCGCCGGGTTTAAGGGCGCGCCTCGGTCCTCCGGGAAAACCGCAACGCCTATCAAAGGCCGCCAAATGCCCCGCCATTGCGGCATATGACGCACGAGCGAGGGGAGGGGAGGCGGCGCCGTGTGCGCCGGCAACCCGCGGCGCGGGCGGAATGGCGGCTGAATGGCAGGAAAGTTGCCTGCTCGCTGGCGCAACGCCGGCGGTGTCCGCGCTGCCGTCCCGGCGGCGGCCGTATCCAATGGCCGGTTTTCAACACCTCATCAACACACCGTCAACAGCGCCAGTTAATCGCCCATGGCTTTTTACCGCCAAAACGTGCTGCAACAACTTTATATCGACAGTCACGACGAACTGGAGGGGCTGCTGTTCGCCCGGCTGCGCTGCCGCGACACCGCGGCCGACCTGTCCCAGGAAGCGTTTCTCAGGCTGCATGACAGCGAAGATTTGTCGGCTATCGGCAACCTGCGCGGCTATTTGTTCCGTATTGCCATGAATCTGCTCAACGACCACTACCGTTCCGCCGGCGTGCGGAGCGGCGCGACCGGCGAGGAGGCGGAAGAGTTGCTGGCGAACTTGCCCGATTGCCGTAGCGCCGAAACCGTCGTTATGGCCGAGGAACAGTTGGACTCCGTGGCGGCCGCGTTGGCGGAGTTGTCGCCGTTGTGCCAGCGTATTTTTTATTTGAACCGATTCGAGGGACGGAAGCACAAGGACATCGCCGAGCGGCTGGGCATTTCCGTGCGCACGGTGGAGGACAATCTCGCCCGCGCCTTGCGGCACTGCGTCCGTCGTCTGCCTAGGGGCTAGGCGTGGTTTTCCGCCCTGCGGCCGTCTATTCTGTAACGCCCCAAACCTGCGCTTAACCCCGCGAACCGACATGCCCCTGCGCCCCGATTCCGAATCCGCCCGTCTGCGGGATGAAGCCGTCGCGTGGCTGGTACGTCTGCATTCGGGCGACATGGCGCCGGGCGAGCGGTTGTCCTTGGAGCGGTGGCGGGCGCGCTCCGCCGGGCACGAAAATGCCTGGCGGGAAGCGGAAGCGCTCTGGCAAGGCATGGATTCGCTCTGCGAGCAGGCGATACCCGGTTCGCGGCCCTTGCCTCAGGAATCGGCCTCGGCCGGACGCGCGTTCCCCCGTCGCCGCCTTCCGTCAAAGCGGTGGAGCGCCGTCGCCGCCGCCGTTGCCCTGGCCTGGGGGCTGGCGATTTACCCGCCGGCGCGCTGGCTGGCCGATTATTCGACGGGAACCGGCCAAATGCTGACGGTGTCCTTGGAGGACGGCTCCACCGTAACGCTCAATACCGCCACAGCCCTGCGGGTGGAGTTCAGCGAAAATCGGCGCGATATCCGCCTGTTGTCCGGGGAAGCCTCCTTCAAGGTGGCCAAGGACGCCGGGCGGCCTTTCGTCGTCGCCAGCGACCATGGCAGCGCCCGCGCCGTCGGCACCGAATTTTTGGTGCGCGAAACCGGCGACGGCTTGGACGTGGCGGTGCTGGAAGGGACCGTGAGCATGGAGGCGGGAGGACAGGCGCTGCTGTCCCATCATCAGCTCGGCAGCTATCGGCAGGGCGCTGCGCTGCGCGTGGACAAGGCCGCGCCGGTGGAAAACCTCGCCGCCTGGCGCGACGGCTACGTCATCTTCGACAACACCCCGCTGCGCGCGGCCCTGGCGCAAATCGACCGTTACCGTCCCGGCCGGGTGCTGTTGCTCAATGAAAAACTGGCCGATTACCGCGTCAGCGGCGTGTTCTCCGTCGACGACATCGACCGGGCGCTGCGCGCCCTGGGCGAAACCACGCCGGCCCGTGTAGCCTTCGTTTCGTCCTATGTGGCGCTGGTGCGGTAAATGACCCACGTGGATTTGTGAACCTGGTCCGTCTGTATGGGTAGACGCCCCTTTGGGGCTCGAACCCAAGCCACAGACCGACGAGGTAATCCATGCCGAAACCCCTATTGCCGTCCCTGCCGCCGCTGTTGTTGGCCACCTGCGCGGCGTTGCCCGCCGCCTCCGTTCGGGCGGAAGAAGTCGCCGCCGCTTACCAAATCGCCGCCCAGCCGCTGGACAGCGCCTTGCTGTTGTTCGGCCGGCAAAGCGGCGTGCGTTTGTTGTACGGCAGCGATTTGGCCAAAGGACTGAAAACTTCCGGCTTGAAGGGCCGCTACACGCCGGAGGAGGCCCTGGGCAAACTGCTGGCCGACACGCCGCTGCAAGCCCGCCGTACCGGCGACGGCACCTGGACCCTGGAACGCAAGCCGGCGGCCGATGGCCCCAAGAAGCCACCGGCCCCGGCCGCCGCTGTTACGCCCGCACCCGTGCAGGCGCTGGCCGGCATCGAGGTGACCGCCCATCCGGTGATCGAAGAAGTGAAGCTGGACAACTACTCCAGCGTTTCCGCCGTGGTCACGGAAAACCAGATCCGCGACCAAAATGCCGTGGATCTGGCCGCCGCCCTGCGCCGCACGCCGGGCGTGCAGATTTCCCGCTTCAATCCGGTGGGCGCGTTCGGCGGCGAGCAGGACGGCCTGGTGTTGGTGCGCGGCATGGGCGCCAGCCGCCCCGGCAGCGAAATCAAGACCTATGTGGACGGCATTCCCCTGTATATGGGCGTGTGGAGCCATCCCTTGCTGGACTTGCTGCCGGTCAACGGCATGGAATCCATCACCGTCAACAAAGGCCCGCAGCCGCAGACCAACGGCAACAACTTCGCCTCCATCAACCTCACCAGCAAACGCGCCACCGAGGACGGCGTGCACGGCAGCGCCCGGTTGTCCGGCGGCTTCTACGGCACCCTCATCGAGCAAGCGGACGTGGTCGGCAAGCAGGGCGACGTGGACTTCATGCTGGCGCAAGGCTATGCCAAATCGGACGGCCACCGCGCCAATGCCGACGGCGAGCTGAAGAACGTCATGGGCCGGTTGGGTTGGCAGATCAACCAGCACTGGGCTACCAGCGTCAACTTCCTTTACACCAGCAATACCGCCAGCGATCCCGGCGACTCCCGCCTGCCGAAACCGTCGGTGGCGCCGCAATACACCACAGAAGCCGGCATGGTGTCCGCCGCCTTGTCCCACGAGCACGGCAGTTGGCTGGGCGAGTTCCGTGTCTACCACAACGCCGGCGACGGCAACTGGCTCAACCAGTCGGGCACGGCCGGCGATACGCTGTCCTCCTTCAACATGGACGGCCTGCGCTGGAAGGAGCAGTTTTCCCTGTGGGAAGGCGGCACGGTGAAGGCCGGCATCGACAACGACTGGATTTCCGGCCAGGTGCGGTTCAAGCCGCTGGCGCCGGAACCGAAAAATACCGTGGGAGCGCCCACTTTCCGCGTCACCTCGCCCTATGTGGGCCTAAGCCAAGACATTGCGCTGGGCAGCGATTGGACGCTGACGCCCTCGGCCGGCGTGCGCTTTTACGACCACAACCAGTTCGAATCCAACACCGCGCCCCATTTCGGCCTGTCGCTGGCTTCCGAGCGGTTGACCGTGTTCGGCAACCTGTCCCGCGGCGTCAACTTCGCCGGCCTGGAAACGGCGGTGCTGTCTTCCATCATGCCGCTGGGCTCCAGTTGGAAACAGCTGACGGCGGAGGAGATGGACCACGCCGAAGTGGGCTTCAAGGCCATGCCGTTCGACTCCACCCAAGTGGACTTCAGCTACTTCGTCGACCACGTGAAAAACCGCTACATCTTCGGCTTCCCGCCGGACGTGCCGCCGCCGCCGCAGTTCATCAACCTGGGCGCCTACCGCATGAAGGGCATGGAGCTGGCGATCCGCCAGGACATCGGCCGCGATTGGTCGGTGTTCGGCGGCCTGACCTTGCTCGATCCCAGCATCGGCCATTTGCCCTATACGCCGCGCAGCGCGGTAACCGCCGGCGTCAACGGCAAGGTCGGGCCGGTGAAACTGGCGCTGGATATGCAATATCAAGGGGATGTGTGGGCGCTGAACCGTTCCCGCTTCGGCGGCGCCAGCAACACCGAGAAAGTGGAGTCCTTCACGGTGGTCAACGCCCGCGTGTCCTATCCGCTGCCCGTGCTGGGCAAAAAAGGTGAGGTATTCGTCGCCGCCGAAAACCTGCTGGACAGCAAGTATTCCTACCGCCCCGGTTATCCCATGCCGGGTATCTGGGGCCAGGTGGGCATTGCCGCCAGCTTTTGAGGGGTAGGCCATGAAATCGACGATATGGAACCGGCTACGGCCCGTAGCCATCGCGGCGGCCTTTGCCTTGGCCGCCTGTGCCGCGCCGCCGCAACCGGTGGGTTTGGGCGGCGCCGCCGTTCCGGCGCAGGAGGGCCGGCTGTTGCTATTGGCCGCCCGCGTTTTCGACGGCCAAAGCATGCGGCAGGACGCCGGCGTGTTGATCGCCGGCCGCGACGTCGTCGCGGTGGGCTCCGCCGCCGAATTGCGCGGCCAGGGGGCGCGGGAAATGGATTTGGGCGACGCCACCATCCTGCCGGGCTTCATCGAACTGCATGCCCATTTGGCCTTCCACCGTATCCCCGCCGATGTTGTGCTGCGTCACGGCATCACTACCGTGCGGGACGTGGGCGGGCCGCTGCTGGCGGCTTCCGGCGGTGACGGCCGGCTGCGCTTGCTCAGCGCCGGCCCCATTCTCACGGCGCCGGGCGGTTATCCCATAGCCACCTTCGGCGACAGCGAAGTGGCGGTGGCGGTGCGCGGCGCGGAGGAAGCCCGGCGGATGGTGGGGCAGCTGGTGGAGGGCGGGGCGGCGGTGATCAAAATCGCCCTGGAACCGGGCGGCGAACCGGGCGCGCCTTGGAACAACACCGGCCACGGTCATGGCCACGGCGGCGGCCGGTTCGGCCCGCCGTGGCCGCTGCTGCCGCCGGAAGTCGTCAAGGCGGCGGTGGAGGAGGCGCACCGGCTCGGCCGCAAGGTGGCGGCCCACGTGGGCGAGAGCCGGGGCGTGGAACTGTCCCTGGACGCCGGCGTGGACGAATGGGCGCATATCCCCTGCGCCGCCATCGGCGACGGCCTGTTGCGGCGCGCGGTGGAGCAAGGCGTGAAGGTGGTATCGACCCTGGATACCCTATCCGGTTGTGCCGGCGCCCACGCCAACGCCATGGCGCTGGCGAAACTGGGCGCGGATTTCCTCTACGGCGCAGAGATCGCCCACACGGACGTGCCGTGGGGCATCGACGCCCAAGAGCTGCACTGGCTGCGGCAACTTAGCGGCATGTCCACGCAGGACTTGTTCCGCACGGTCACCGCCAAGGCCGGCGCTTACTTGGGATTGGCGCCGCTGGGCACCTTAACTCCCGGCGCTCCCGCCGACTTTATCGCCGTGCGTGGCGATCCGCAGGAGAACTTAAAGCTGCTGGAATATCCCGACCTGGTGGTGTCGGGCGGCCGGGTGGTCGCGAACGGACATCTTTCTGTAACGTATTGATGGTAGATTGGCGTGGATCGGCGAGGGCGAGGCCGTTCCGACGCCTCCCCGCCATCCGCTTGCCGGCGCCGTACGTTAAGCCAAGCCCCATCTTGCGCGATTAGCGGATCGATGGGCGAAAAAAACACCGGCAACCAATACGGTGGATAGTAACCGATTAATTGCCGGTGTCAGACGCGCATTATTGAGGTTATGCGCCCGTTATTTAGCAGTAGGCATGCCAAGTTATAACAGGCCTTAACGCCTGTGTTTTCCCAACGCGTCCAGCGGTCGGTTGCGGCAAATGCCGCATGGGGTGCGGCATTTGGCCCGTTTGGATTAAAACCGGGCGATTGCGACAATTTGCCGCATTTCCTTGCGGGGTTTCGCTGGCTAGCCTTGTTCCTGGCGCAACGAGGAAACCCGCCGGGCGCATAAGGCGGGTTCTTGCCGTTCGACGCTTTAAAAGGAGTTTAATCAATGAATTTAACCTCGATCGAATCGCTTTGGGTGGAACTGTCCGGCTTGTCCCATCGCTGGTATGTGATGGCCAAGGATAATTTCGGTCGCCGCCGTGCCATCAGCGCGCCTTACGATTCACTGGACGCGGCCTTGGCGGCCGCCCGCGCCATCGAGTCGGGGCTCTGCTGAATAGGCCGAGCGCCGGTTATCTTAGAGGAGGGGGTATGTACCAACAGCAGGATACCGTATCCGTTTTCGCCGAGCCCGGGGCGGGGATTCACGGCTTGGAGGAACTGCGCCGCGTCTGTCAATGCCAAGACCGTTTATTGACCATGGTCGCCCACGACTTGAAGTCGCCCCTCAACGTGATTTTGGGGGTGGGCGAATCCTTGCGAGCCGGTTTGTCGGATCCGTCCGCTGAGATGGACAAAGCGGAAATACTGCACGATGTGAACACCATCCTGAGTATGGGCAACGGCATGGTGCGGTTGGTCGAAGGGTTGCTGTGCGCCGCTCGCCTCGAGTCGGGCAAAGAAGACCTGGAACTGGTGGAAATCGCCGATCTTGGCGAGGTGTTGCAGTCGATCGGCGGTATTTACCGGTCGAAAGCCCAGGGCCGGGGCATCGCCTTGACGGTCGAGCTGGACGATCCGCTGCCCGCGGTGTACTGGGATATGTGCCGTATCCAGTACCACGTGTTGAACAATATCCTGTCCAACGCTTTGAAGTATGCGGGGGAGGGGGGATGCGTGCGGCTGTCGGCGCGAGTGGACGATGCGGCGGTGCTGATCGCCGTGGCCGACGACGGGCCGGGCATACCGGTAGAGGAGCGCGGCAAGGTTTTCGATCGCTTCGAACGGCTGGGCGTCAAAGCGGAGCGCGCCTACCAAAGCTCCGGTTTGGGGCTGTACAACGCTTACTTGTTGACCAGGCAGCACGGCGGCACGATTCGTATCGACGACGGCATCGGCGGCCGGGGCGTCGCGTTTACGGTGACTTTGCCGGCCCGGCCATCCTTGCCGCAAGGGGTTCGGCTGGCCGGTTGACCGGCGCGGCGCGATTTTCCCGCGTCAACCGCCCGGACCATGCCGCAAGCCTTGGTATAGTGTGCCGCCTTGGCCCACGGGCTATTCGCTTGGTGTTTTCTCCGTCCTTATGTTCACCCGCAATAATTGGATTCGCTGCCACCGCTACCTGGCGCTTAGCGCCGGCTTGTTCTTCGCCCTGCTAGGCCTTACCGGCAGTCTCAGCGTTTACCGCGAGGCGCTGGACGAGCTGCTCAATCCGCAGCTGGTGGTGGAGCGGCCCGGGCGCGACTACGCGTCCCTGGACCGGATCATGGAGTCCGTGCGGCGCGCCCATCCGCGTTACAACGGCGCCTGGACCTTGGAAATGCCCCGGTCGCCCCGCGGCATGATGACCGCCTGGTACGAAGCGCCTTATGAAACGCTCGGCGAGTATTACGCGCCGCTCATGGTGTCTGTGAATCCCTACACCGCCGAAGTGGTCGCCAGCCGCTACTGGGGGCATACGGCGACCACTTGGCTGCTCGACCTGCACACCCAGTTGCGGCTGGACCGCAACGGCTGGAATTTCGTCGGCGCGTTGGGGCTGTTGCTGACGATTTCCGTGGCGTCGGGGCTATACCTGTGGTGGCCGGGCTTGGCGCGGCTCAAATCGGCGTTCGCCATCCGCCGCAATGCCGGCGTCGTGCGGCTGGCGTTCGACCTGCACCGCCTGGTCGGTTTGGCCAGCGCGACGGTCTTGCTGTTGTTGGCCTTGACCGGCGTTCACCTGAGTTATCCCGCGGTGCTGGAAAGTTTGGCCGGGGCGTCCGGCATGGGCCATCACGGCAACGGCAGCCCCGACCTGCGCAGCACGGCCGTTCCCAACAACAATCCCGTCGGGCTGGCGGCGGCGGATTTTATCGCCCGCAGCCTGTTTCGCCGCGCCGAACTGCGGCGCATCACCACGCCCGAAGGCGACGCCGGCGTTTACCGCGTCAACTTCCGCCAGGCCGGCGAGCTGAACCAGGCGCACCCTTTCACCGTGGTGTGGGTGGACCGCTGGAGCGGCCAAATCAAGGCGGTGCGCAATCCAGCCCAATTTACGGCGGGACAAGCCTTCACCACCTGGATGTGGCCGCTGCACACCGGCGAGGCTTTCGGCGCGACGGGACGGTTTATCTGGTTCCTGACCGGCTTGACGCCCGCGCTGCTGTTCGCCAGCGGCTTGCTCTGTTGGCTGCACCGGCGCGGCGTCGTGCGGGACCGGCCGGTGGATGTCGCCGCCTGGCTTTCGTACGGTCGCCGCCAGGGCGGCCGCGCCTACGGCGTCGCACGGAAAGTTATCGGCGTCGCCGTGCCCTTGGCGCTGCAAGCCGGTCGGCGGGCCTGGTCCGTGCGGCCGAGCCCGACGCAATGGTCGAAGTGGCGGCGGCGCCTATTGGCGTCGCAACGATATGGTCGCCTATGGCGTTGGCTGCGGGGGAGGTGGTCGTTTATGCGCGAACTTTAGCCGGTCAAATGATTTTATGATCGAAGGCGCGATCGCCGAGTCGCTTAACGGCAACGCCGCGCTTATTTCAACCATTTCTCTAAAAGCGCCTTTAAGTCGTTTATCCGAATCGGTTTGGCCACGTGATCATTCATGCCGGCTTGCAAACAGAGCTGAACTTCATCCAATAAAGCATTGGCGGTAATCGCAATAATCGGCAGGGTTTGCCATTGCCCTTCGCCACGAATACGGCGAGTGGTTTCCAAGCCATCCATAACCGGCATTTTGATATCCATCAATACCAAGTCGTAATGTTTTTCGGTTAGCGCTTCCAATGCCGCGCTTCCATTTGAAGCCACGTCGACCGACACGCCCAACCGGGCCAGCATTCTGCAAGCCAACTCCTGATTGACCAACTTGTCCTCTACCAATAACACGCGATGCGAGGCCGAAGAAATAACGTTGGTCTCAACGGATTTTTCATACGTTTGCGGTTTGTTCAAGGTGTTTTCATTGGCAACGCCAACAACGATGTTGCATATGAAACGGCTGCCCAACCCGGGGGAGCTCTCCACGCTGACTCTGCCGCCCATCAACGCCACCAGTTGCCGGCAAATTGCCAATCCCAATCCCGTTCCGCCGTATTTACGCGTAGTGGACGCATCCGCTTGAACGAACGGTTGGAACAGTTGGTCTTTGACTTCCGGAGCGATGCCGATGCCGCTATCCTCTACTATAAAAACCAATTCCGCTTGATCGCCGTCAAGTTTTACCCGTCCCACCTTTAGCCGCACGTGTCCCCGCTCGGTAAATTTGACCGCGTTACCAAGTAGATTAACCAGAACCTGCCGTATTCGGTGAGGATCGCCAAAATATTCGCCATCAACACCTTCATCTAGCTCGCAAAAGAACGTCAACCCCTTCTTTTGGACGCCGTATCGCACTAAGCTGGAGGCGCCGAACACAACATCCTGGAGAAAAAATGGCATGCTTTCCAAGCAAAGTTCGCCAGCCTCCACTTTGGAAAAGTCTAAAATGTCGTTAATGATTCTTAATAGGCTGTCGCCAGCCTGGTGAACCTCGTCGAAATACTCGGATACCTCATGCAACGTATCCGGAACGTGTCGCCCAAGATCGCTAAATCCGAGTATCGCATTGAGCGGAGTGCGAATTTCGTGACTCATGTTAGCAAGAAACTGGCTTTTTAAGCGGTTCGCGCGCTCGGCGATTTCCTTGGAAACTCGCATCTCCTCCTCGGCTTGTATTAAGCGCTGATTCTTTTCCGCTAAGCTGCGTGTCCGCTCTTGCACAATGGAATCGACCAATAGCGTACGTCCCGTTAAAAGCAATAAAACGCCAGCTAGTAGTCCGGTAAATATGAATCCTCCCCCTAAAACATACCAGGCAGACCAGTAGCCTTTAAAATCGTCCGGATTGCCGGATGCCTCCAACAGCCAACGCCGGCCGCCGATGGATAGCTGCTTTTGCAAATGTAACGCCGACAAATCGTTGAAGTCCCTGTCGGCATGCAGCAACCCGTTATCCACTGTGTCCAGGTCGGTGATACGCAGCGGCAGGATTCTTCTCTGCCGCGACGTTGGCGGCAAAACCGAATCCAGCATGTCACCAACGCGCAACACGCCGACAACGTATCCTGATAAGTTGTCGCGTCGCAGAGTTTCGTTATCAAATGAAATTCCGTTCCTGTATACCGGAACGAATAGGAGTAAACCGGATTGATACTGACGCTCCAGACCACCCTGATCGGAAATCGCGGGTTCCTGAACTAGGACGATGGGCGCCGTAGCGGACAGCTCGCCGGTGTCCCGGGCTCGCTCTAGCGCCTTTCGACGTAGCGGATCGGAGCCGACATCGTAACCCAAGGCCCGCTGATTGGTTTCGAATGGTTCAATATAGGTCACAACGACATATTCGCCGCGCGACGAGGCCGTCGTTGATTTGCCTTGCGCGTCCTTTTCGCGAATAGCAAAATCCGTTATCCCTCCGGCCCGCTGTTTAGCTTCGAATGCGCGTCGCTCGCTGAATTTTACAAGCGGGTTCCATGACAATGCGCGTAATCCCGGTTCCCTAGTCAATAAATTGTCTGCATAACTTTTGAATTCATTACGGTAGACATATGACGAACCACTGAAAAAACCGCGCGTGGACCACACTATCGTGTTGAAACGCAGCATGCTCGACTCCACCGCGTTGAACGCCATTTCCACCGTTTTCTCGAAATCCGATTCCATGCGCGCTCGCTCCGCGGTTCCCGCGTATACGAATAACGCGATCGCCGCCGCTAGGCTGGCCATCAAAGGAATAGCGACGGCTTTTCGGCGCATTTCCCAGGCAGAGCGCGGTTGGCCGAAAATGGTCAGGAGCAAAGGAGTAAATACCAAACAGCCGATGGTGTCGCCGGTCCACCATGTTACCCAATTAAGTGCGAAATTGGAGGAGAATACGCCGGTATACCAAGATATGAGGGTGAGGCTCCAGGTGGCATTAATGCTACACCCTAGTGGGCCGGCAATGGCCATAAAGACAATGACGTCCCTGTCGTTGTGCAATGGCATGGGGTAGCCAACCCAGCGGCGGATGGCATGGGCTACGATTGCGACCTGTAATGTGGCCCCGACGGCGATGACCGTCGGCATCAACAAATCGTTTGGAGATAGTGGCGTATTGCCACCGAGTAGGGCGTTATTTATAAACGACCCTAAAAAAACCCCTGGAATAGCCCATCGGCCCCATATTAAAACCGCTCCCAAAGCCAAGCCGGCCGGCGGCCAAATAGCGGACACATAGCCAGGGTGTATCGCTAGAAACAGTCCTAGACGACCCAGCAAAACATAAGCCGCTGTTACGGAAATAATTAGCACCAGTTTGCCTTTCACAGCCAAGATGCTCCCGGTATCTGTCTCGATGGTATTGGCTTCACAATAAAGATTTGAATGCCCCTACGGGCGTTGGATGGCTTTTTCTAGCGAGGTGCTTCGAGTTTTCGTTACGTGGTCAAGCGATATCGAACTTTGTAACGAGATATTTCGCCGTCAAGCGTTTTCGCTGGGTTCGCTAACCCTAGCGGATAAGTGGAGTAGCGGCATGCGTAGGAGGCGCCGTTTTTGGTAAAGCCGGAAACGGTTTTCAGTATCCCTGGGTACTAGAACGTGTTGTCGCGTTTAAGAACTCGGCCATTCCCATGCGGTATAGGTCAAGACCTATTTTACGAAACATTCTTATGTGGTCGTCGAAAATGGTTTGACATTCGTGGAATGTCTTATGTCTTTTTTGCTGCTAAGCCGCAACGCAAAGCGCAGACTAACCGGTAAATGGACGCAAGCGTAGAGCCACGCTCGCAGTGAGAGTCTCTAGCGTTTAAATGGCGTTTCTTAGGTATCTGACTCGTTCCGCCAGCGGACATGCCCCACTGTAGGCCATCCCTTTGGCACCCCTTAAGAAACCTTAAGAAGTATAGTGCTTATGGGGCTTTCCACGTTCACCATGCCATAATAAAAACCGTGAATGCGGTCACAAAACAGATGTTTGCTTTAGTGATGCGCCGCTCAAGTTCCAAGTGTCGTCGCCAGCATCAGAGTTTTAGATCCATCAACAGTTGCCTCGACGCATTGCTAGCTACCAGGATGGCCGGAGGGGGTAACGCAATTCGAATGCCGGAGTAGGTTTCGCGTTGGCTTGGCCCTCCGGCGCGGGCGCATTGAACCTTTAGGGGGTAAACCATTGGGCGCAACGAGAATTCCGAATTCCCGGAATACGCCATTCGCCGCACCGGCTGCGGCATATCACACACTTCGCCGGGGCCGCGTCGACGGCGGCCGGCGTCGATCAAGGATCGTGAACGTTGGCACGGCATCTGCTGTGAAGTGCGCGGAGCCGTCGTCCCGGTCATGGGCGGCCTCCGCTTTTTCTTCGCAGGACATGAAGGACGATGATGACGCAGGTATCGACGCTGACGCTGGCTCAGTTGATGGACGAACATGGAAACGAGGTGCGGCGGGTGTTGATGCGCCGTTTGGGCTGCCGGGAGACGGCCGCGGACGTGTTGCAGGAAAGCTTCCACCGCCTGGCCGCCAGCGGTTTGTGGCGCGAGGCGGTTAATCCCCGCGCCTTGCTCTACCGCATCGCGGGCAATTTGGCGACGGATTACGAGCGCCGCCGCAAGGTGGAGAGCCGCTACATCGATCCCGAACCGGCGGACGACGATACGGCGGCTTTCGGCGTCACCCCCGAACAAATCGTCGAAAGCCGCGAGCGGTTGGATTTGCTGTTGGCGGCGATCCAGCAGCTGCCGCCGCAATGCCAGCGGGTGTTCCTGTTGCGTAAATTCGAGGATATCGGCCAACAGGAAATCGCGGACCGTTTGGGCATATCCCGCAACATGGTGGAAAAGCACTTGCGCCACGCTTTGATCGTGCTGCGCAAAGGCCTGGGCGATATGTAACCCGCGCCGCCGAACGGCGAAAACGCGCAAAAAACGGGCGCGTTTAAGGGCGGGACGCGAAAAAAGGCGAGCGGATTTGTTTTTTGGCCGTTCCTATCCAAAATAACGAATCCATCCCTGACTTTCCCAGAGGCGCCATGAACACACGGCTGGCAACGCTTGCTTTCGGAATGGGCTATACCCTCGCGGCGCTAGCCGCTCCGCCGGGCGAGCCTCCAAGCCAAGTTTACGAGGATTGCCGCGGCAAAAGTCCGGGGGCGGTGGTCCAGCACGCGACGCCCCAAGGTCAGGTCGCCGCGACCTGCGTCCCCACGCCCAACGGGCTGGCGGCCCGCCCCAATCAGCCGCGCAACGCATCGCCGCGTCGTGGGCCCGATAGCGCGGAAGGAAGGGCCGGCGAGCCGAGGCCGCGACCCGCGCAGAACGGGCAAGGGGGCGGGAAGGCTTATTCCCTGGAACAAGCGACCTCCGACCACGCCCAATTGAATACCATCGCGTTCGATGGCTTGGCTTTCCTTACCGGCGACTTCGGCTACGACACCTTCCTGCCGCCCGGCAAAGTGTCCGACTACTTCGGATTCCAGTACATGCGCGACATCGATGCGCGGGGAGGAGGGCATAACACCTCGTTCCTGACCCGGATCGCCAACAACGTGCTGTCCATTCTCAACAACGGCCAGAAGGCGCAATTGCTGGCCCTGGCCGACGAACAGCAGGCGGATATCCAACGCTTCGCCATGATGCGCCTGCCGCTGATCAAGGCGTTCAGGCTGAACCTCGAAGGCCGTATCCCGGCGGGGAGCGATGGGCTGGACCGCCAGGCGGTCGTCGACCATTCGATGGAGCTTTACGCCATCGACGGCCGGCTGGCCTATCGGCGGGCGCAGGTGATGGCCGATATCCTCCGTCGCTTGGACGACGGGCAAAAAGCCGCGCTTTCGCGGCTAAAGTTCGGCGATTCCTCCACCTGGCCGGACGTGCCGGAGCCGCTCGAGCGGCGCGGCATGAGCCACGAAGCGGACGTGGCGGTGATGACTTACGCCAGCGAGATGTTTTCCTGGTATGCCGGTTCGCTGGAAGCCGACACCTATTTCTGTCCCGAACGGCACGGCATGTATTTTGGAGGCTTCGGCATGAAGACCGCGCCGGCCATGGGGAAACGCGACTACGCCATCAGCACCTCGCTCACCGGCGACAGCGGCGAGAGTTTCCTGACCGCGCTGTTCGACTCCCAGCGCCGGGCTATCACCGGCTTAGTCGAACTGCAGCGGCGGGATTTGGCGGAGATCGTCCAGGTAAGGCGTGACATCGCGGCGGAGCTGCGGCGTTTCCTTCAGGGCGGGGTCGCCGATCAGGCCAAGGTACTGGCATTGTCGAGGCGTTACGGCGCCTTGGACGGCGATTTGTCGTATTTGTACGCGAAAGCCTTCGCCGAGGTCGGCCAAACGCTGACCGAGCCGCAAAAGCGGCGCCTTTCCGCCATGCGTGCGGACGACCCGTCCGTTCCCAAGGGGCCGTTTTTATACTCGACCCCCATCGCTCCGCCGGATATGGAAAACACCGGCGTTTTCTTCGGAGCGTCGCGCTAGCCGTTCCGCCCGCCGAGCGGTCGAAACCGTCGTATAAACGGCGGTTTTGCCGTTTCGAAACGGCCGGCCGCTCCTGTTTCGCCTGGCTTCGGCGTTAATGCGAGGGGCGCTCGGTCGGACTGTCGGGCGGCGCGCCCGTGGGCGGCCGGCGGGCCGTGTTGCAAATCTCTAGATCCGGGTGTCCATCGATGCAAGATGCCGAAACCGAGCGACAGGCGTTGTTCGAGGAAGCCGCCGCCTGGTGGGTCACCCTCGACGGCGGCGCCGACGACGGCGATCAGGCCGCTTTTCGCGCCTGGATGGAACGCTCGCCCGCCCACCGCGCCGCTTTCGCCGAGGTGTGCGCCCTATGGGGCGAGCTGGAAGGGCTGCGCAAGCCGGTCCGGCCGGCTTCGGCGCCACCTCCGGCGCGCCCTGCGGGGGATGCCGTCCGCCGCGCCGGCCGCGCCGCCCGATGGCTGGCGGCGGCCGCCGCGTTGTGGGCCGTGTCGCCGGCGCCGGCCTGGTTGTTGGCCGATTACCGCACCGTCGCCGGGCAAACGCAAACGGTGCGCTTGGACGACGGCTCCGTCGTGACGCTGAGCGGCGCATCGGCCCTGGACGTGGACTTGGGGCGCAGCGAGCGCCGCCTGCGCCTGCTGCAGGGAGAGGGGTATTTCCAAGTAGCTCCGGACCCGGCGCGGCCGTTCCGGGTCGGCACGGCCCACGGCACGGTGACGGCGCTGGGCACGGCCTTCGACGTCCGCATCGGCGACGCATCGACGCAAGTGGCGGTTACCGAGCATTCCGTCGCCGTGGATGCGGCGGGCCAAGCGCCGGTCGCCGTTGCCGAAGGGCAGTCGCTGTCGTTCGACGATCACGGCGCGGGACCGGCGTTGACCGCCGACACCGACGCCATCACGGCGTGGCGGCGCGGAGCGCTGGTGTTCCACGAACGGCCTTTGGGCGAGGTGGTGGCCGAACTCAACCGGCACCACGCGGGCCGCATCTGGATATCCGACCCTTCCATCGCGGGCCGTCTGGTCAACGGCGTGTTTCGCGCCGACGACGCCCTGGGCTCCCTGGCCGCCATCGAAAGCGCCCTGCAATTGCGTTCCACGCGGCTCAGCGGCTACTTCGTCCTGCTGCATCGTTGACCGCCCGCGCCGGCTGACGGCCCCGCGGCGCATTTTCCCCGTTCAATTTCCCAACGCGTCTCCCGTGTCGACGGACGCGGCGACGCCGCCTTGCCTCGCGCACGGGCCGGCGGCGGAAAGTTAAAGGCGAATTCCACCTCCTCAATCACGCGCCTGTTTCGTCATATCGGATATCCGGCCAAAGCGATCGCGCCGGCCCCGCTTTATCGACAGACGAAGGAGGTAACGAAATGAAGTTGAACGGCAATGCCGCATGTTGCGACCGGCTAGGGGAAAACACCACGCTGCGGGCCGCTGTCTGTTTGTTGCTGGCCGGGCTGGCCGCCGCGCCGGGCCAAGGCCGGGCCGAGGAGACCGCGGCCAAGGCGTTCAACCTGTCCCTGCCGGCCAGCTCCCTGGCGGCCGCGCTCAACCGGCTGGCGGAAACCAGCGGCCTGCACTTGGTTTACGACGCCTCCTTGGCGCAAGGGCTTTCCACCGCCGGGCTCAGCGGCAGCTACACGGCGGAGCAAGCGCTGCAAAAGCTGTTGCAAGGCACCGGCTTGAGTTACCGCGTCGGCGCCAACCGCACGGTGACCCTGGAGAAGCCGTCCACCGTCGCGCCGCCATCGGGGGCGTCCCTGGAGAAAGTGACCGTCACGGCGCACAGCGCCGAACGGGAGGCGCCTTACCAGGCCGCCGTCTCCACCGCCGGCAGCAAAATACCGGTGGGCATCACCCGCGTGCCGCAGAGCGTGCAGGTGGTCACCGAGGAGGCGATCAAGGACCAGGGCGCCTTGACCATGGGCAGCATCATGAAAGGCGTGCCCTCCGCCAACGTCGGGCAATCGCGCTACAGCCGCTTCCCGAAATTCACCATCCGCGGTTTCAAGGCCATCCAGCAGCGCAACGGCTTCCGCACCCAGTTCAACTCGGACGTGGATTATTCCGCCTTGACCAACGTGGAAAGCTTCGAGGTGCTGAAAGGGCCGGGCAGCGCGTTATACGGCAACGGCTCCATCGGCGGCCTGGTCAACATCGTCACCAAGCGGCCTAAAAAAGAATTCGGCGGCTACGTCGCCGGGATCGGCGGCGAATACGACCAGAAAGGCGTGCAGTTCGACGTGACCGGCGCGGTGATCGCCGACGGCGCGCTGACCGCCCGCATCACCGGCGACCTGGAGCGCTCCGGCAGCTTCATCAAATACCAGGGCTTGGATCGCGACAACTTGGCGCTGGCGCTGTCCTGGGACAACGGCGGCCCTGTGCGCGGCTTCCTCAACATGGAATACCAGGACCGCGACACCAAGCCCAACCCGGGCGTTCCGGCTCCTGGCCAGATCGTCGGAAAAACCGCCCGCGACACCTACCTGGGCGAACCGGGCATGGACAACCTCAGGGCCACTTCGCCGGTGCTGCAAACCTGGCTCGACATCGACGTCGCCGACAACTGGACGCTGTCGCCGCGCTTCCAATACATGGAGTTCAACGTCGGCGGCACGCAGATATTCATGAACAGCGTGCGGGCGGATCGGCGCACCATCAACCGCTCCGGCCGCGCCGATTTTCGCGAAAACGACTTCATGTACACCGGCCAGTTGGACCTGAAGGGCAAGTTCGACACCGGCTTCATCAGCCATCAAGTGCTGATCGGCGGCGAATATGAGGACGCCACCAGCAACGGCGGCTGGACCGCTTTGAACGGGGTGCCGGCCATGGACGCGCTCAACCCGACCTACCTTTCCACGCAGCTGACGCCGGGCAAGGCGTTCGTCTTCCGCAACGACAAGCGCATCGGTTCGTTCTACTTCCAGGACATGATGGCGATTACCGACAAGTTCGACTTGTTCGGCGGCGTGCGCCAGAGCAACGTGGCCGGTTCCAAGCTGGCCGCCAACGGCGCCGCCACCCAGTACGACCTGGACAACAAAAGCTTCCAAGTGGGCGGCGCCTACCACGTCCTCGAGCCGGTCACGCTGTTCGCCGGCTACGGCACGGGCTTCGACGTGGACGCATCTTTCGCCGCCCAGGCCGCTCGCGCCACGGCCTTCAAGCCGGAAAAGTCGGACCAGGTGGAAGCCGGCGTGAAGTTGGCGCTGCCTTTCGGGTTGACCAGCACCGCTTCCTTCTTCGACATCACCCGCAGCAACGTGGTGACGCCGGATCCGGCCAATCCAGGCTTCAACGCCCAAGTGGGGGAAATGCGCTCGCGCGGCGCGGAAATCGACCTGGCCTATCAGATCAACAAGCAATGGTTCGTGCAGGCCGGTTACGCGCTCATCGACGCCAAGATCACCAAGAGCCAAAACGGCGACGTGGGCAACCGTCCCTGGGACGTGGCGCCGCACCAGGCCAATGTATGGACCCGCTACAAGTTCGACGAAGGCTTGTTGAAGGATTTGTCCCTGGGCGCGGGCGCCAATTTCGTCGCCAAGCGGCCGGGCGACAACGCCCACACCTTCGATCTGCCGGCCTACACCACCGTGGACATGTCCGCCTCCTACCAATGGAAAAAGGTGAAGGCGGAGCTGTTCGCGCTGAACATGCTGGACAAGCACTACTACACCAGCAACGACCAAATGACCGGCGCCTTTACCGGCGCTCCCCGTCAAATCTATGGCCGCTTGACCCTGGAGTTTTAAGCAGGCGGCGGCCTCCCCGGGGGCCGCGCTCGCCGGCGCAGCGATAGAGGCCGGCGGTAAAGCCGCCGGACCACCCCATCGTATTTTCGGCAGGGATGCCGGTTTTTATTCACGGGTATATTTCAAGAAATAGTCGATCCCGATTTGGATCGATCGGGTTTTTTGCGGGTTATGGCGCGATCTGGCGCAGAGTATCGAAACGCTGCGTGATATCCCGTAATCCTAAGCTGACATGCGGTGTAATCAGGTAATTATTTCCAGAGAAAAACCGCATGAATACGGTATTGGCATGCATCGTGTAATTGTTTTCGTCGCACGATGTATCAATCAAGATGTTCGCGTTAGGAGTATTGACGATGTCCTGGGAAAACGATGACGACGCCACGGTTTACCAAGTGGTGATCAATCATGAGGAACAATATTCGATTTGGCCGGAATACAAGGAGATACCCTTGGGCTGGACGGCTTTGGACAAGGCCGGCAGCAAGCAGGAGTGCCTCGACTACATCAAGGCGGCGTGGACCGATATACGTCCGCTCAGCCTGCGCCGGCAAATGGCCGAAGACGCGAGTTGACGAGTATCGCCTTGTCCGCCGCCGCCATAAATACGGCGTCTGCAAGGCTAGCTTATACCGGGAATATGCCGTCGGCCGCATCGCTGGATCGGCCGTATCGGCGTTGTGATAAATAGGGAAATCAGGTTCCGCAGCGCGACTCGTTGACGCGGCGACGGAACTGAATTACGTGTTTCGAGGAAATACCCATGCGCCGAGAGGAATCGCCGCCGTCCCCCGCCGTTGCCGAACCCAAGGATATGGTCGCGCTGTTGCAGTTTCGCGCCGCCGCCGCGCCGGAGCAAAACGCTTATGTTTTTCTGGGAGACGGCGAATCCGTCACGGATAAACTCAGTTTCGCCGAGCTGGACCGGCGCGCCCGCGCCATCGCCGCCCGTTTGCAGGAGGCGGGACTGGCGGGCGAGCGCGCCTTGCTGCTGTATCCGGCCGGCTTGGATTTCATCGCGGCGTTTTTCGGCTGCCTTTACGCCGGCACCGTGGCGGTGCCGGCTTATCCGCCCACCCGCCAGCACCGGGGGCGTTTGCTGGCGGTGCTGGCGGACGCCGCTCCGGCGGCGGTGCTGACCACGGCGGCGCTGGCGGCCAAATTGCCGGGGACGCTGGAGGACGTCGCTGCGGCGGCCGCCCTGCGATGGCTGGCGACGGACCTGCCGGCCGAAGGGGCGGCGCCGTCGTGGCGGCCACCGGCGCTGCAGGCGGACAGCCTGGCTTTCCTGCAATACACCTCCGGTTCCACCGCCGATCCCAAGGGCGTCATGGTCAGCCACGGCAACCTGGCGGCCAACCAGCGCGCCATTCGCGACGCTTTCGGCCATACGGAGCGTTCCACCGTGATGGGATGGTTGCCGCTGTACCACGACATGGGGCTGATCGGTAACGTGTTGCAGCCGTTGTACGTGGGCGCCACGGCAGTGCTGATGCCGCCCATGGCCTTCCTGGAAAAACCGGTGCGCTGGCTGCGCGCCGTCGCCGATCATGGCGCCGCCACCTCCGGCGGACCGGATTTCGCCTACGAATTGTGCGTGCGCAAGGTGACGGCGGAACAGAAGCGGGGCTTGGACTTGAGCGGCTGGCGGCTGGCGTTCGACGGCTCGGAACCGGTGCGCAGCGTGACCCTGGAACGGTTCGTCGAGGCTTTCGAGCCGTGCGGCTTCCGCCGGCAAAGCTTTTTCCCTTGTTACGGCCTGGCCGAGGCGACCTTGTTCGTGACCGGTAAGCCGTACCGCCGGCCCGAGGAGGCCGCCGCCGTCAGCTGCGGCGCGACCCAGCCCGGCCACGGCCTGCTTATCGTCGATCCGGCCAGCGGCGAGGTGCGCGGCGACCACCACGTCGGCGAGGTATGGATCACCGGCCCCAGCGTGGCGCAAGGGTATTGGAACCGGCCCGAGGAGTCGGCGGCCATATTCCGCGCCCGGCCGCAAGGATGGCAAGGGCCGCAGACCTATTTGCGCACCGGCGACCTGGGCTATATGGCCGGCGACGAACTGGTGGTGGCCGGCCGCATCAAGGACCTCATCATCCTGCGCGGCCGCAACGTCTATCCCCAAGACATCGAACTGGCCCTCACCGAAGGCGTGGCCGGCCTGCGTCCCGGCGGCTGCGTGGCGTTCCCGGTGGAGCGCGACGGCGAGGAGCGCGTGGCGGTGGTGGCGGAGCTGGCCCGCGAGGCCCTGCGCGAGGCCGATTACGAAGGGATTTTCGCCGCCATGCGGCAAACGCTGGCGGAAAACTGCGACGTGGCCGCCGCCGAACTGGCGCTGGCCCAGCCCGGCACGGTACCCAAGACCTCCAGCGGCAAAATCCGCCGCCAGCCCGCCAAGCAGGCCTATCTGGACGGCACGCTACCGCTGCTGGCCGGCTCCGGCGGCTTGGCCGCGCAAACCGCGCAGGCCTTGCCCGCCGGCGGCGAGGGCGATGCGGACCTGCGGTTGCTGCGACAGGCGTTGGCGGCGGTGCCGGCGCCGTTGCGTCCCCAATTGATCGCGGGCTTCATGCGCGCCAAAACGGCGAACTTGCTGGGCGTCGGCGAAGCCGCCCTGGCGGACGACCGCTCGCTATCGGCCTTGGGCATGGATTCGCTCAAGCGGGTGGAGCTGAAATACGCCGTAGACCGTTTGCTGGGCGCGGACGCGCCGCTATCGCTGTTTTTCTCCGACCGCAGTTTGGCCGACTTGGCCGAGGCGCTGGCGGCGGGGCAGGGCGAAGCGGCGGCCGGGGGCGAGGGCGCGGCGGCGCCCGCCACCCGCTTGTCCTACGCCCAACACGCCATGTGGACCGTGCAGCAAATGGCCCCCGACGACATCGGCTACAACCTGCATCTGGCATTGCGCATCGCCGGACCGCTGGACGCGGACCGCTTGCGGCAAGCGTTCGACCGGCTGTGGGCGCGCCACGCCATGTTGCGCACGGTGTATCGCACCGACGGCGAAACCGTGGCGCAACAGGCGCTGGCGCCGCAGCACGCGCCGGCGTGTTTCGCCGCCGTCGACGCGTGCGGCTGGCCCGCCGCGCAGCTGCAGCAGCGCATGGCGGAGGAAGCGCGCCGGCCGTTCGACCTGGCGCAAGGACCGCTGTACCGCGCCGTCCTCTACGTCCACGGCGACGCCGCTCACACCCTATTGCTGTGCGCCCATCACATCGCGCTGGATTTGTGGTCGCTGTTGCAACTGTTGCAGGAGCTGAAAACCGTTTACCAAGCCCTGGCGGCCGGCCGCGAGCCGGAGTTGCCGAGCCTGGCCGCCGGTTACGGCGATTTCGTCGCCTGGCAATCGATCCACCTAGCCGGGCCGGCCGGCGAGGCCGCCTGGCGCTATTGGCGCGACCGCTTGGACGGCGAGCTGCCGTTGCTGGCCTTGCCCACCGACCGTCCCCGTCCCGGTACGCCCGATTGCCGAGGGGCTTCCGTGGCGTTGCGGCTCGACGGCGCCGAGAGCAAGGCCTTGCGCGCCTTGGCCAAGGAACAGGGCGTCACCCTGTTCACCCTGTTGCTGGCGACCTACAAAACGCTGCTGCACCGCTATACCCACCAGGACGACATCATCGTCGGCGTGCCCACCAGCGGGCGCGGCCAGGCGCGCTTCGCGCCGGTGGTGGGCAATATGGTCAACCCGCTGCCCCTGCGCACCCGGCCCAAGCCGGGACAGACTTTCGCCGACTACCTGGCGCAAGTTCGCGACGCCTGGCTGGAGGCTGCCGAGCACCAGGATTATCCCTTCTCCCTGCTGGTGGAGCGGCTGCAGCCGGAGCGCGGCGACGGCCGCTGGCCCATCTACCAGACCCTGTTCGTCTTGCAGCAGGCCCAGTCCGGCGTCGAAGAAGGCTTCGCGCAACTGGCCCTGGGCGAAAGCGGCGCGCCGCGTTTATGGGGCGAATGGAGCGTGATGCCCATCGCCGTCCATCCTCGGGTGGAGAATTTCGACCTGAAATTGATGGCGGCGGACTGCGCCGACGGTTTGCTGTTTTCGTTCCAATACCGCAGCGATTTGTTCGACGAAGCCAGCGTGGCGCGCTTGGCCGGCCACTACCGCCGCTTGCTGCGAGGCATCGCCGCCGCGCCTGGGCAAAGGCTGGGCGAACTGCCGTTGCTGACGGAGGAAGAACGGCGCGATCTGGCCGGCTGGAACGCCACGCGGGTGGACTATCCGGCCGGCCGCTGCCTGCACCAATTGTTCGAGGATCAAGCCGGCAAAACCCCCGACGCCGAGGCCCTGGTGTTCGAGGACCGGCGGCTCAGCTACCGGCAGCTGAACGAACGGGCCAACCGTTTGGCCCGCTCCCTGTTGGAGCGAGGCGTCGAGCCGGGCTCGGCGGTCGGCATCGGCGCCCAGCGCTCCCTGGAACTGGTGGTCGGCCTGCTCGGCATATTGAAGGCCGGCTGCGCTTACGTGCCGCTGGCCCCGGACTATCCCGCCGAGCGCCTGGCCGCCATGGCCGAGGACGCCGGCGTGGGGCTGATCCTGACCCAGCCCCGTTTCATCGACCGTTACGTTTGGTTCGACGGCGCCGTGGCGGCGCTGGCGGCCGATCCGGCCGGCGATGGTTCGGCCAATCCGGATCTCGCCGTGGCCGACGACGCCCTGGCCTATGTGCTGTTCACCTCCGGCTCCACCGGCCGCCCCAAAGGCGTGGCCATTCCCCACGGCGGCATCTGCAACCGCCTGCGGTGGATGCAGGACTATTTCGGGTTGGAGCCGGGCGAAGCGGTGCTGCAAAAAACCCCTTACACCTTCGATGTGTCCGTGTGGGAGTTTTTCTGGCCGCTGCTGGCGGGCAGCCGCTTGATCCTGGCCGGGCCCGACGACCATAAGGACCCGGACCGGTTGATCGACCTGATCGAGCGGCACGGGGTCACCACCGTGCATTTCGTGCCGTCCATGCTCGACGCCTTCCTCGCCGCCCCGGACTTGGCGCGTTGCGGCGCGTTGCGGCGGGTGATCTGCAGCGGCGAGGCGGTGAGCGTGGCGCTGCAAAAGCGGTTTTTCCGCCACCTGGGCGCCCGGTTCTTCAACCTGTACGGGCCGACGGAGGCCTCCGTCGACGTTACCGCTTGGGAGTGCTCGCCGGACGGCGACGTACTGTCCGTGCCCATCGGCCGGCCGGTGGCCAACACCGCCATCCATTTGCTGGACGAAGGCTTAAACCCGGTGCCGGTGGGCGTTGCCGGCGAACTGCACATCGGCGGCGCGCAGCTCGCTTGGGGCTATCTCAACCGGCCGGAGCTGACGGCGGAGCGCTTCGTGCCCAATCCCCACGGCGAGGCGGGCAGCCGCTTGTACAAAACCGGCGACCTGGCCCGCTACCGGCCCGACGGCGCCGTCGAATACCTGGGGCGCATCGACCACCAGGTGAAAATTCGCGGCTTCCGCATCGAACTGGGCGAGATCGAGGCGCGCCTCATGGCCCATCCGCAAGTGCGGGAAGCGGCGGTGATCGCCCGCGAGGACGCGCCGGGTGACAGGCGCCTGGCCGCCTACGTGGTGGCCGCGACGGAAGCGCCGCCGGAGACGGAAGCGCTGCGCGCCTTCCTGCTGGAAACCCTGCCGGACTACATGGTGCCGTCGGCCTTCGTCATGCTGGAATCCTTGCCCCTGTCCTCCAACGGCAAGCTGGACCGCAAAGCGCTGCCGGCGCCGGACATGGCGCGGCGCTTCGCCGACCGCTACGCGGCGCCGCGCGATGCCGTCGAAGCGGAATGGGCGCGTATCTGGGCGGAAGTGCTGCGGCTGGAGCGGGTCGGCATCCACGACAATTTTTTCGAGCTGGGGGGCGATTCCATCCTCAGCATCCAGGTGGCGACCCGCGCCCGCCAGGCCGGATTGGCGGCGACGCCCCGCTTGATTTTCCAACACCAAACCGTCGCCGCCCTGGCCGAGGCGCTGCGCCTCGCCGATCCCCGGCAGGACGAGGCCGAAGGGCAGGGCGGCGATGAGCCGACGGGAGCGGACCGGCACCCGTTGTTCCCCCTGGCGGAACTGAGCCGCCAGGAAATCGACCGGCTGTCGTCCCGCCACGGCGACCTGCAGGACCTCTATCCGCTCACGCCCATGCAGGAAGGGCTGCTGTTCCACACGCTGCTGTACCCCCGTTCGGGCATCTACCTGATGCAGGATGGCTACGACATCGACGGCGAGGTGGACGCGGCCGCGTTCCGCGGCGCTTGGCAGGGCGTGATCGATCACCATCCCATCCTGCGTACCTCATTCTATTGGGACACGCAGCAGCGGCCCCACCAGCTGGTGCACGGCGGCATCCAGGCGCCGTTCGAGTTGTTCGATTGGCGCGGGACGACGGACGCCGAGCAGTCGGCGCGATTGGCCCGGCTGCTGCAGCGGGAGCGGGATCAAGGCTTGCCTTTCGATCAAGCGCCGCTGCTGCGCCTGCGCCTGTTCCGCCTGGGCGAGGCGCGCTACCGCTTCGTGCGCAGCTACCATCACATCCTGCTGGACGAGTGGTGCACGTCGGAAATCTTCGGCCATTTCCTGGCCAACTACGAAGCCCTGGCCGGGGGGCGGGCCCTGCCATCCTGGCGGTCGCGGCCGTTCCGCGATTACATCGCCTGGCTGGGGCGGCAAAACGGCCGCCGGGACGAAGCGTTCTGGCAACGGGAACTGGGCGGCTTTTCCGAGCCCACGCCCCTGGCCGTCGACAACGGCGCCGCGGAAAACGCGCTGGTGGCCGGCGCCATGGAAGACGCGGTCAGCCGGTTGTCGGAGGCGGACACCGCCGCCCTGGCCGCCTTGGCGCAGCGCTGCCGGGTAACGCCGAATACTTTGCTGCAGGCGGCCTGGGCCTTGCTGCTGAGCCAGTACAGCGGCCGCCGCGAAGTGCTCTACGGCGTCACCGTCGCCGGCCGTCCCGCCGAACTGCCGGGGGTGGAGCACATCCTCGGCCTGTTCATCAACAGCCTGCCGTTGCGCGTCGACATCGCGCCGCAGACGCGGGTGGAGGATTTCCTGCGCGCCTTGTTCCAGAAAAACCTGGAGCTGCGCCAATACGAGCACACCTCCCTGTTGCAGATTCAGTCCTGGCTCGGCTTGCCCCATAACCGGCCGTTGTTCGAAAGCCTCTTGGTGTTCGAAAACGCCCCCATCGACCCGGCGCTGCTGGACGGCCGCCGCGGGCTGGACATCCGTTACCGCCACAGCCGCACCCACACCAACTATCCCATCACGGTGGTGGTGATTCCCGGCCCCGCGCTGCATTTGCAGATCACCTACCAGCGGGAGCGTTTCTCCGCCGTTGCCGTGGAGCGCATGCTGGGGCATTTCCGCCGCTTGCTGGAAGCCATGATCCGCCGGCCGCAGGCCCGCTTGAGCGAGCTGTCGCCCCTGACGGCGGCGGAGTTGGACTGGATCGGGCGCCACGTCGGCGAAGCGGGGGAGCCCGAACCCCTGGGCGATTTCGTCGCGCGTTTCGAGGCGCAGGCGGCGGCGACGCCGGACGCCGTGGCGGTGGCCTGCCAGGGCCGCCAATTGGACTACCGCGAGCTGAACCGCCGCGCCGACCGGCTGGCCGCTCCCTTGGCGGCGCTGGGGGTGGGCCGCGATACCCTGGTCGCCCTGCTGGAGCCGCGCGGCATCGACTTCCTGGTGATGATGCTGGCGGTGTTCAAGGCCGGCGGCGCCTATCTGCCCCTCGACCCGGACCATCCGCGCCGGCGGCTGGCGGAAATCCTGCGGGAAAGCCGGGTTCGCCACATCCTGTCCGGCGCCGCTTGGGCGGACGACTTGCGCCGCGAGCTGGAGGAGGCGGGCGAGGGCGGGGTGGCGGTGCATTCCATGGATGCGCTGCTGGCGGCGTCCGTTCCGGGGCGCCCGCCCGCCGGGCCGGCCGATCCGTCCCAGCTGGCCTACGTCATCTACACCTCCGGTTCCACCGGCGCGCCCAAGGGCGCCATGGTGGAACGGCGCGGCATGCTCAATAACTTGCTCAGCAAGATTCCCGCCATGGATTTGCGCGCCAGCGACGTCGTCGCGCAAACCGCGTCGCAGTGTTTCGACATTTCCGTTTGGCAATTCCTGACGGCGTTGCTGTGCGGGGCGCGGGTGGAAATCCTGCCGGACAGCGTCGTGCGCGACCCCAACCGGCTGCTGCAGCAGCTGTCACAGCGCGGCGTGACCGTGCTGGAGGCGGTGCCTTCCCTGATGCGCGCCATGCTGGACGCGTCCGGCGCCGGCGCCGACCTGTCGCGCCTGCGCTGGCTGCTGCCCACCGGCGAGGCGTTGCCCCCGGCCCTTTGCCGCCAGTGGATGGAGCGCTATCCGCGCATGGGGCTGCTCAACGCCTACGGCCCGGCGGAGTGTTCGGACGACGTGGCCTACCACTTCGTCGCCTCCCCGCCGGACGAGGCGACTACGGTGATGCCCATCGGCCGCCCGGTGGCGAATCTGCGCCTGCACTTGCTCGACCCCTGGCTGCGGCCGGTGCCGGCGGGGATTCCCGGTGAGTTGTGCGTGGCGGGCGTGGGCGTCGGGCGCGGCTACCTCAACCGGCCGGAGCTGACCGCCGACCGTTTCGTGCCCGATCCTTTCGCCGTGGCGCCCGGCCAGCGGTTGTACCGCAGCGGCGACTTGGCCCGTTACCGCGAAGACGGCGAAATCGAATTCCTCGGCCGCCTGGACCACCAGGTGAAAATCCGCGGCTACCGGGTCGAGCTGGGGGAGATCGAAGCGCAGTTGCTGCGCCATCCCCAGGTCAAGCAGGCCGTGGCGACGGCGCCGGAGGACCGCAGCGGCGCCCGGCGGTTGACGGCTTACGTGGCGATGGAAAGCGAGGCGCGGCGCGACGGGTCTTGCGGCGACGCGTTGCGGGAGTTCCTGAGAGAGACCCTGCCGGACTACATGGTGCCGTCGGTGATCATGCCGCTGGAGCGGTTGCCGTTGACCCCCAACGGCAAAATCGACCGTAAGGCCTTGCCGGAGCCGGAAGCGCCCGAGCGGGAGCTCGTCGCCCCGCGCAATGCGGGCGAGGAAATCCTGGCCGGACTGTGGCAGGAGGTGCTGGGCGTCGAGCAGGTGGGCGTCACCGACAACTTCTTCGACCTGGGCGGGCATTCGCTGCTGGCAGTGCAGCTGCTGGCGCGCATTCACGGCGAGTTCGGCGTGGAGCTGTCCCTGCTGAGCCTGTTCGAAGCCCCCACGGTGGAGCGTTTGGCCCTGCTGGTCGAAACGGCGCTCATCGAAAAATTGGCCGGGCTGTCGGAGGACGAAGCCCAATGCCTGCTGGAAGAAACCGTCGCCGAGGAGGCGTTGTAGCCATGTCGACCCGATCGATGCACGCCGCGACAGCGGCTTCGCGCCGCCGCCTGCGCAAATGGTGGCGGGACGCGCATCTTTGCCTGGCCCTGGGGGCCGGCTTCTTGTTCGCGCTGCTGGGATTGACCGGCAGCTGCAACGTGTTCACCTTCGAACTGGACGCGCTGCTCAATCCGAACTTGCGCGTGGAGCCGGCCCGGTCCGGCCCCAGGCCGCTGAACGAAATCATGGCGGCGGTGCGCGCCGCCCATCCCCAGCGCGCCGGCGGGTGGATGCTGTTCATGCCGCGCGGGGAGTCGTCCACCTTGCGCGCCGTTTACGCCAAGCCGGAGGAGAGCGCCGGCAAGGCCTTTGCGCCCCTGACGGTGGATGTGGATCCCTACATCGCCCGGGTGCTGAGCAGCCGTTTCTGGGGCGATACGCTGATGACGAACCTCTACGAGCTGCACGCCAGCCTTTGGTTCGGCAAATACGGCGGACCCGACGCGGCCCGGCTCGGCTTCAAGACGGTGGGCGCGCTCGGGCTGTTGCTGCTGCTGTCCCTGGCGAGCGGACTGTACCTGTGGTGGCCGCGCGGCGGCGGGTGGCGTTCCGCCTTGACGGTCAAACGCAGCGCCGGCGGCGCGCGGTTCAATTTCGATTTACACCGGGCCATGGGCGCTTATGCCGCCGTGGCGCTGTCGGTGTTGGCTTTCACCGGCTTTTCCTTCGCCTACCGCGACTGGGTGAAGCCGGTGGTGGCCTGGTTCTCGCCGGTCGCCGCCGAGCCGTTCCAAAATCCGCCGACGCTGAAGTCCACGCCGGTGGCGGGTGCGGCGCCGATTTCCCCAGACGAGGCGGTGGCGGTCGCCGACCGGGTTTTCCCGGGAGCGGAACTGCGCTGGGTCGCCTTGCCCGACGGCCCGGAAGGCTATTACGCCGTCGAAAAGCGCCAGCCCGGCGAGGCCAACGTGCGCCGGCCGCGCAGCAAAGTGTGGCTGGACCAGTACAGCGGCGCAGTGCTGAAGGTCGCCGACCCGAACGAATTCAGCGCCGGGGAGACCTTCCTCAATCTCATGTGGCCGCTGCACAACGGCGAAGCCTTGGGCTTGCCGGGCCGCATCCTGGCGTGCCTGTCGGGCTTGGCTCCGGCTTTGCTCTACGCCACCGGCCTGATCCACTGGCTGCGGAAAAGGCGCGGGCGCAAGCACGCCGCAAGCGCCACCGGGCGAATTCCCGTCGGGTCGCCTTTCGCCGCCGCCGCGACCGCCCGGGAGGTTGGCCATGAACGCCCATAGTCCCATGGACGCCCTGCGCCGGGGGTTGTCGCCGGCCAAACTGGCACTGCTGGAGCAGCGCCTGCGCGGCAACGCCGCCAAGCGCGGCGATGGCCCCGCCATTCCCCGGCTGGCGCTGCGCGACGCGCCGCTATCCTACGGTCAGGAGCGATTGTGGTTTTTGTGGAATCTTGACCCGGCCGGCTCGCGTTACAACCTGGGATTCCGGTTGCGGATCCGGGGCGATCTGGACGCCTCGGCGCTGCGGCGGAGTTTGGAGGCCATCGTGGGCCGGCACGAAGTGCTGCGCACCGCCTTCGTCGCGGTGGAGGGCGAGCCGCGCCAGCGCATCGCCGCCGCCGGCCCGCTGGCGTTGCCGCACGCGAGCCTGCAGGCGTTGCCGGCCGCCGAGCGCGAAGCGGCGCTGGAAAGCCTGGCGCGGGAAACGGCTGGCCAGCCCTTCGACCTGGCGGCCGGCCCGCTGCTGCGCGCCCGGCTGGTGGAACTGGGGCCGCAAGACCACGCCCTGCTGCTGGTGTTGCACCACAGCGTCTCCGACGCCTGGTCCCTGGGCGTCCTGGTGCGGGAATTCGCCGCCCTCTACCCGGCCTACCAAGCCGGCCGAACCCCGGTCCTGCCCGAGCTGCCGGTGCAATACGCCGACTACGCCGTGTGGCAGCGGCAGCGGCAGCAAGGGGAAACGCTGGAACGCTCGCTGGCCTACTGGCGCGAACGGCTGGCCGGCGCCCCCGCCGTCCTGGCCCTGCCTGGCGACGCCGCCCCGGCCGCCGCATCGGACGACGCCGGCGCGGTATACGCCCTCGACCTCCCGGCAGAACTGCTCGTCGGCCTCAACCGGCTGTCGCGCCGCCACGACGCCACCTTGTTCATGACCCTGGCGGCCGCCTTCAACGTCCTGCTCTACCGCCACAGCGGGCAAAGCGACCTGTGCATCGGCTACCCGGCCGCCAACCGCCCCCTCGCCGAACTGGAAGGCCTGATCGGCTTCTTCCTCAACACCCTGGTCCTGCGCACCGACCTGTCCGGCAACCCGCGCTTCAGCGAACTCCTGGCCCAAGTCCGGCAACACGCCCTGGGCGCGCAAGCGCACCAGGAACTGCCCTTCGAAAAACTGGTGGAAGCCCTGCAACCGGCGCGGGAAGCCGGCCGCAACCCCCTGTTCCAAGTCATGCTGGTCCTGCAGAACGCCTACAGCGGCCGGCTGGAACTGCCCGGCCTGCAAGTGGACGCAGAAGAACTGGAACTGCCGGTCGCCAAGTTCGACCTGACCCTGAGTCTGACGGAGCGGGCAGGGGGGCTGCGCGCCGCGTTCGAATACCGCACCGCCCTGTTCCGGGAAAGCGCCGTCGCCCGCCTGGCCCGGCACTGGCGGCGGCTGCTGGAAAGCCTCGTCGCCGACCCGGAGGCCCGGCTGAGCCAACTGGCCCTGCTGACCGAAGCGGAAGCGCGGCAACTGGCCGACTGGAACGCCACCGCCGCGCCCTTGCCGCCGGAGGACTATCTGCACAGCCGCTTCGAAGCGCAAGCGCACCGGACCCCCGACGCCGTCGCCGTGGCCCACAGCGGCCGGCACCTGAGCTACCGCCGGCTGAACCAGCAAGCCAACCGTCTGGCCCACGCCCTGCGCCGGCGCGGCGTCCGCCCCGACGACCGGGTCGGCCTCTGCCTGGAAGCCGGCGCGAACATGGTGATCGGCCTGCTCGGCATCCTCAAAGCCGGCGGAGCCTACGTACCGCTGGACCCGAGCTATCCCGCCGAACGCCTCGCCGACATCCTGTCCGACTGCGGCGCGGCGCTGGCGGTGACCGAACCGGCCCAGAGGGACGCCTTGTCCGCCGCCGGCGTAACGCCGCTGTGCCTGGAGCGCGACCGCGCCGAACTGGACGCCCAGCCCGACCGCGACCCGGTCCCGGCCGGCCATCCCGACAACGCCGCCTATTTGATCTACACCTCCGGCTCCACCGGCCGCCCCAAAGGCGTCGTGGTCAGCCACCGCAACGCGGTGCACTCCACCGCCGCCCGCGAGCGCCACTACCCGGAAGCGGTGCGAGGCTACCTGCTGCTGTCCTCCTACGCCTTCGACAGCTCCGTCGCCGGCCTGTTCTGGACCCTGAGCCAAGGCGGCAAGCTGTGCCTGCCCGACGCCGCCCTCAAGCAAGACCCGCCGGCCCTGGCGCGCCTGATCGCCGGCGAAGGGCTCAGCCACCTGCTGTGCCTGCCCGCCTTCTACGGCCTGCTGCTGGAGCAAGCCGAACCCGGCTGTTTGGCGACCCTGAACACCGTCATCGTCGCCGGAGAAGCCTGCCCGCCGGCCGTCGCCGCCCGCCACCGCGAACGCCTGCCGCAAGCCCGGCTCCACAACGAATACGGCCCCACCGAAGGCACCGTCTGGTGCAGCGTCCACACCGTGCAAGCCGAAGACGGCCAGTCCTCCAGCGTCCCCATCGGCCGGCCCATCGCCAACGCCCAAATCCACCTGCTGGACGCCCACCTGAACCCGGTGCCGGTGGGCGTGGCGGGCGAACTGCACCTGGGTGGCGCCGGCCTCTCGCGGGGCTACCACGAACGGCCGGACCTGACCGCCGAGCGCTACATCCCCGACCCCTACGGCCCGGCGGGGTCCAGGCTGTACAAAACCGGCGACCTGGCGCGCCGGCGGGAAGACGGCGTCCTCGAATTCCTGGGAAGGCTCGACGGCCAAGTGAAAATCCGCGGCTACCGCATCGAACCGGGAGAAATCGAAGCGCGGCTGCTGCGGCATCCCGCCCTGCGGGCCGCCGCCGTGCTGGCGCGGCAAGACGGCCCCGGCGGCGCGCGGCTGGTCGCCTACCTGGTGCCCCGGGCCGACCAAGCCGCGCCGGACGGCGGCGAACTCAAAGCGCTGCTCCAAGCGGGCCTGCCGGACTACATGGTGCCGAGCGCCTACGTGGTCTTGGACCGCTTGCCGCTGACCCCCAACGGCAAGCTGGACCGCAACGCCCTGCCGGCGCCGGAACCGTCCGCCCGCCCGAGCGGCCGCGCCGCCCCCCAAGGAGAGGCCGAAACGCTGCTGGCCAAACTCTGGGCGGAAACCCTCGGCCTCCCGTCCGTCGGACGAGACGACAACTTCTTCGAATTGGGCGGACATTCCATCCTCGCCGTCCAGCTGGCTTTCAAGTTGCGGCAGGCATTCGCTACGGAGGCATCCCTGCGCAGCCTGGTGGAATGCCCGACCTTGGCGGCGCAGGCCTTGTTGCTGACGGGGGCGTCCGCGCCGGCGGCATGCGCCGCGCCCGATTGGGAAGCGGAGGCGCGCTTGGATCCGGCCATTGCGCCGCGTTGCGCCGCCGAGCCGGCGGTGCGCGCGCCGCAGGCGGTGTTGCTCACCGGCGCCACCGGTTTTCTCGGCGCCTATTTGCTGCGCGACCTGTTGTCCCGCACCGGAGCGATCGTCTATTGCCTGGTGCGCGGCCAGTCGCCGCGGCAAGCCTCCGACCGCCTGCGGCAAGTGCTCAAGTCCTACGGCATGGAGGCGGTGGCGGCCGATCCGCGGGTGGCGGTGGTGTGCGGCGATCTGGCGTTGCCGTCGCTGGGCCTTTCGCCGGAGCGATTCGAGCGCCTCAGCGGCAAACTGGACGCCATTTACCACAACGGCGCCCTGGTCAATTTCGCGTGTTCCTATGAGGAGCTGAAGCCGGCCAACGTGCAGGGCACGCGGGAAGTGTTGCGTCTCGCTTGCCTGGGCAAGCCCAAAGCCGTGCATTACGTGTCGACCGTGTCGGTGTTCGGCGAAAACCCGCCGCCGCGCGCCGGCGGATTCGCCGAGGACGACGAGCCGCCGGCCAACGGCAAGCTTACCGGCGGCTACGCGCAAAGCAAATGGGTGGCGGAACGGCTGGTGAGGGCCGCCGCGGCGCGGGGCTTGGCCGTCACCATCCACCGGCCGGCCGCCGTCACCGGCGATAGCCGCAGCGGCGTTTGGAATACCGGCGATTTCCTCTGCCGCGTCATCAAGGGCTGCATCCAGTTGCGCAAGGCGCCCAGGATCGACGAAAGCCTGGATTGGGTGCCGGTGGACTACGTCAGCGCAGCCATCGTGTTCCTGTCTGGCCGGCCGGAGTTTATCGGGCGGATTTCCCATTTGACCAACCCGGCGGCGGGCTCGACGGCACAGCTGGTCGCCAGCATCCGCGCCCGAGGATACCCGCTGGAAGCGGTTTCCCTCGGCGAATGGGCCGAATACGCGGCACGCAACGTCGCCGCCGACCCGGAACACGTGCTGTATCCCCTGTTGCCGCTGTTGGAGGGGTGGCGCGGCGGCGACGACGAGGCCGATTCGGCGGCCGGCCAATACGCTTGCGCGGCGACCCTGGCGATGCTCGCCCAAGGGAATATCGACCGTCCGACCCGGCCGGACGCCTTGTTTACCCGGTATTTGTCCTATTTGGCCGACTGCGGCTTTATCCCCCCGCCGGCGGGCGCGGCGGGCGATGACAGGGAATTCGAACAACGGAGGCTTATATGATTAATGTCGCTCGCCCGGAAAACACCGGCGGCGCGCCGGCGTCGCCCTTATTCATCCTTTCCTGCGAACGCTCGGGATCGACGTTGCTGCGTTACATCGTCGATACCCACCCGCAGATCGCCTGCCCGGGGCATTTGTACCTGGGGCGCTTGTGCCAAAGCCTGGAGGGCGCTTTGTGGCCGACCCTGGGCCAGACGCTGCCCGGCATGGACGACGGGGAAAAAGCGGCCGCGGTGGCGGCGGAAATCCGGCGCATCGTCGGCGGCATGATGTCGCGTTACGCGGACGCCAAGGGCAAAAGCCTTTGGTGCGAAAAAACGCCGATGAATTTGGATTATCTGGACGTCATCCGGCGGGCGTTCGCCCAAGCCCGCTACGTTTGCCTGTACCGCCATTGCATGGACGTGGTGCATTCCTGTGTCGGCCTGAGCGCTTACCGCTACCTGCCCGAACACATCCCGTACGTCCAAAGGCATCCCGACAATATCGTCGTCGCCATGATGAGCAATTGGATCGACAAAACCGAGCGATTGCTGGCCTTCGAGCGGCAAAACCCCGGCGGTTGCCATCGCCTGCGATACGAGTCCCTGGTGTGCGATACCCCAGCCGCCCTGGAGGGGCTGTTCGGGTTTCTCGCCGTGGACTGGTCGCCGGACTTGATCGAAGCGGTATTCACGCAACGCCACGACAGCGGCGAAGGCGACGCCAAGGTGCAATTCGCCGGCCGCATCAGCGCCGACTCCGTCGGCAAGGGCCGGCAGGTGCCCCGCGACCTCATACCGCAAGCGTTGCAAGAGCGGGCGGACGCGCTGCTGGCGCTGCTGGATTACCCGTCCATCGACGCGTTTTACCGGCGCCACGCCGTCGGGCCCGCCACGGCGCCGACGGCGCGGGCCGAGCAGGCGGCGGACGACTTATTCCAGCGGCTTTGGGCCGGCAAGCAGGAACGGCTGCGCCGCGCCGACGGCCTGGCGTCTTGTTCCTGCAAGTTCGTCGTCACCGGCGGCAACGGCGGCGCCTGGATCGTCGATCCCGCCAGCCGCGAAGGCGTGGTGCCGGCCGACGGCCGCGAGACCAGTTCGACCGTGGCGCTTTCCGCCGAGCTGCTGCGGGACATCGCCGACGGCCGGAAAAATCCCATGGAGGCGTACGAGGAAGGGCAAATCGAAGTCGCGGGCGACCGCGACGTGGCCTTCGAATTCGGACGCCTATTGTTCGCCTGAGTAACCGCGGCCGCCGGGGAGCCATCAGCGGCGCCTGGCCCCGCCACCGACCCGCAACCGTAAAACACTAGGAGGCTGTAATGGATCATTTCGATGCGAACGACGCCGGCAATCCGGTCTTTATCCTATCCCTGAAGCGCTCCGGCTCGACGCTGCTGCGCAACGTCGTCGATTCCCACCCGGCGGTGTTCGCTTCGGTCTTCGCCATCGGGCCGCTGTGCGAGGCGCTCAACTCCACCCATTATTTGGCGCTGGCCCGTTCGGCCGGCGGCGGCTCGGAACCGGAGCGCCGCGCCTTGGCGCTGGATAAAACGCGGGCCGCGGTGACGGGCTTGATGGACGAATACGCCAAGGCGGACCAAGCGCGGCTATGGTGCGACAAGTCGCTGGTCAACCTGCCGCACCTGCCGCTCATCGACCGGGTATTTCCCAACGCCAAATACATCTGCCTGTACCGCCATTGCCTGGATTTCGTGCATTCCTACCTGTCCATGTCGCGGCTGGGCTTCCTGCCGGAAATCTGCGGCCACGTGCAGAAAAGCCCGCACAACGTGGTGGCGGCCATCGCCGAGTACTGGGTGGAGCGCAATAGCGCCATCCAGGCGTTCGAGCGCGCCCATCCCGGGCGGTGTTTCCGGGTGAATTACGAGTCCCTGGCCAGCCGGCCCGGCGAGACGCTGACGGCGCTGTTCGGCTTTCTCGGATTGGAGTGGGACGACAGCCTGCTGGAAAAAACCTTCGGCCAGCCGGCCGGCGGATTCGCCGAGGGCGACATAAAATTCCATTTTTCCAAGAAGATCCACACCGCTTCCATCGGCGGCGGCGCCTCCCTGCCGGTGGAAACCATCCCGGCGCCCCTGCGCGCCAGGATCGACGCCTTGCTGGACGACCTGGGCTACTCCGCCCAGCGGCTCCCGGAGGAAACGGACGGCGCGGAAACCGCGCCGCAGCGAGGGGCGGTGGCCGGCGTGTTAGAGGGTTTCCGCGCCGCCATCGACCAGCGGGGCGATTACGCCAAGGCCATCGGCGGCACCTGCCGGCTGGTGGTCAACGGCCGCGAGCCGGGCGAATGGACCATCGATTTGACCCAGGCCAAACCCGTCATCGAGCCGGGCGGGCGGGCGGCGGATTGCGTCATCAGCCTGGCGGCCGACACTTTGATCGAATTGGCCGCCGGCCAGCGCTCGGTGGTGGACGCTTTCGAAAACGGCGCCATCGGCATCGCGGGCAACGTCAGCCTGGCGACCAGCTTCGGCAAGCTGTTGCTGGGCTAGCGGCGGCGTTCGGCTTAGGTTTCCGGGAGGGATAGGCATGGCGATCATGGCGTTTTTGTTGCGCGCCGCGAAATGGCAAATGGTGGCGGCGCTGGCGGCCGGCCTGTTGAACGGCCTGTGCAGCGCCGGGCTGGTGGCCTTTGTGGTGGCCGTGGTGTTCCATAAGGAATATCCGGCCGATCGGCTGATTTTGGCGTTCACGGCGCTAGTCCTGCTGATGGTTTCCAGCCGCGTTTGTTCGTCGCTGCTGTTGACCCGGCTGGGCCAGTCGGCCATTTTCCGGCTGCGGGCGGAGCTGGGGCACAAAATCCTGGCGACGCCCTATCGCCGCTTGCAGGCGCTGGGCGCGCCGCGCTTGCTGGTCAACCTCACCGACGACGTGGCGGCCGTCGCCGAGTCGTTTTCCTGGATTCCGCTGCTGTGCATCAACGTGGCGACGGTGTTGGGCTGCCTGGCCTACGTGGCTTGGCTGTCGCCGCCGCTGTTCGCGGTGATGGCCGTCGTCATGGCGTTCGGGGTGCTGAGCTTCCGCGCCATCCAGCGCGGCGCCATCGCCCGCTTCAAGCAGGCGCGGGAGTGCGACGATCGGCTGTTCCAGCATTTTCGCGGATTGACCGAAGGCGTGAAGGAGCTGCAACTGAACCGGGACAAGCGCCGGGCGTTTTTCGCCGACGAATTGCAAGCCACCGCCGAGCGCGGCCAAGCCCTTTACCTAGCCGGCATGACGGCCTACGTGCTGGGCGCCAACTGGGGCACCGGGCTGTTTTACCTGGTCATCGGCCTGTTCTTGTTCGTCTTGCCGCAACACCTGCCGTTGCCGGCGGACACCATGGCGGGCGCGGTGTTCGCGGTCATCTACATGATGGCGCCGCTGGTGACGCTGTTCAACGGCCTGCCGATCCTGGGGCGCGCCCAGGCGGCTCTGGGCAAGTTGGACGGGCTGGCCGGCCGCGTCGACGCGCCGAGCCCCGAAGCCGACTGCGCATCGGCCGGCGTCCCCGCCAAACAGGCGCGGCGACTGCGGTTCGCCGGGGTGACGCACCATTATTTCCGCGACGAGGCGGTACGCGATTTCATGCTGGGGCCGCTGGACTTCGTCCTTGAGCCGGGGGAGCTGGTTTTCGTCGTCGGCGGCAACGGCAGCGGCAAAACCACCCTGGCTTTGTTGCTGATCGGCCTGTTCGCGCCGGAAAGCGGCACCATACTCCTGGACGGCGCGCCGGTGACGGCCGCGGCGCGCGAGGACTACCGCCAGCATTTTTCGGCGGTGTTCTCCGATTTTTATCTGTTCGAAAGCCTGCTGGGATTCGGCAACCGCGAATTGGACGAGCAGGCGCGGGACTACCTGCGGCGGCTGCAATTGGATCACAAGGTGCGCATCGAGGACGGCCGGTTCTCCACCGTCGATTTGTCCCAGGGCCAGCGCAAGCGCTTGGCGCTGCTGGCCGCTTACCTGGAGGACCGGCCGTTTTACGTGTTCGACGAATGGGCCGCCGACCAGGACCCCGCGTTCAAGCAGGTTTTCTACACGGAAATTTTGCCTTCCCTGAAGGCCAAGGGAAAAACCGTGGTGGTCATCACCCACGACGACGCCTATTTCCACTTGGCCGATCGCTGCCTGCGATTGGAGGACGGGAAAATCGGCGCGATCGCCCCGTCGGGACGGCCCGGCGGCGGGGTAGGGGCCGCGAAGCCGCTACCGGCCGAGGAGCAACCGCTGGAGGCGTCCCATGCGGTCGCCGGTTAAGCCCGGCGGATGGAAATGGCCGCGCCGGATCGCCGCTGCCGCGCTGGCTGCGATCCTGGCCGCCGCCGGGGTGGCGGCGCTGCTGGCGGGCGCTTCCTTGCCGGATTGGGACGGCGAGCGGGGCCTGGCCGGCCTGCGCGCGGCGGTGACGGTGGAATTCGACCGGCGCGGCATTCCGCGCATCCACGCCGACAGCCGCGACGACGCGTTTCGGGCATTGGGTTTCGTCACCGCCCACGACCGCCTGTTCCAGATGGATTTGCTGCGCCGGCGCGGCGGCGGCCGGCTGGCCGAGGTATTGGGTGAGGCCGCGCTGAAATCCGACCGCTGGCACCGCGTCATGGGCTTTCAACAAGTCGCCGCCGCGGCCGCGGCGCGCCTACCGGCCGAACAGCGCGCCGTGCTGGACGCCTATGCCGACGGCGTCAACCAGGCGATGGACGGCATGTCGCTGATGCCGTTCGAGTTCCTGCTGCTGCGCTATCGTCCCGAGCCTTGGCGGGCGGAGGACAGCCTGCTGGTGGTCCTGGGCATGTTCGAGAATCTGACTTGGCGCACCGGCGAGCAGGAACTCCGGGCCAGCGTCATGGAGGCGGCCTTGGGCAAGGAAGTGTCGGATTTCCTGCTGCCGGAAACCGACCGCTACACCGACGGCATCAGCAACGGCAAACAGCCCTGGCGGCCGGTTACCGCCATGCCGCGCCAGGCGTTGGCGGCGCTGCTGGCGGACAGTCCGCCGCCGCAAGCCGGGCTGGTGCAAGCCGGCGAAATGCCGGTGGGCTCCAACGGCTGGTTGGTTTCCCCCGGCAAAAGCCGAGGCGGACGCGCCATGCTGGCCAACGACATGCATCTGGCGCTGCGGGTGCCGAACATCTGGTACCGCGCCGAAATGCGCCTGCCCGACCGCCTGCTGGCGGGCATCACCTTGCCCGGCGTGCCGCTGTTCGTTTCCGGCAGCAACGGCCGCGTCGCCTGGGGATACACCAGCGTGGCGGGAGACTTCGTGGATTTCGTCCCGCTGGAAATGGCGGCGGATTCGCCCGATCGCTACCGCACGCCGCAGGGCGACGTGCCGTTGGGCGTGCGCCGCGAAACCATTCGCGTCAAAGGCCAGGCCGACGTGGCCCTGGACGTGCGCACCAGCGTTTGGGGACCGCTGCTGCCGGACCCCTTGCTGGGCAAGCCGGTGGCGGTGCGCTGGACGGCGCTGGACCCCGCAGCCAGCGATCTGGCCTTACTGGATCTGCAGGACGCCGAGGACGTTTTCCAAGCCCTGCCGATCATGCAACGGGCGGGCGGGCCGCCGCTCAACGGCTTGCTCGCCGACAGCCGCGGCAATATCGCTTGGACCTACGTCGGGAAAATCCCCGACCGCCGCAACCTGGACGGCCTGCTGAGCCGTTCCTGGGCGGACGGTTCGCGCGGTTGGCGCGGCTACGTCGCCGCCGGCGACAAGCCGCGCATCGTCAATCCCCCGGCGGGCTATCTGGTCAACGCCAACCAGCGCATGGTGGGGCGCGAGTATCCCCACGTGATCGGCCAGGACTTCGATAGCGGCTACCGCGCTTTCCGCATCGCCGAACGCTTGTCGCAACTGCAGGGCGTCACCGAGAAAGACCTGCTGCAAGTGCAGCTCGATACCCGCACGGAGTTCTACCGCTACTACCAGCGCTTGGCGCTGGACGCGCTGGAAACCCATCGCAGCACCCTGTCTCCCGAGCTGCGGGCGTTGCGCCGCCACATCCAGGATTGGGACGGCCATGCCTGGCCGGAGTCGCGGGGACTGGCCGTGCTGGTGGAATTCCGGCGGCTGCTGGCCGATGCGGTACTAGCGCCGCTGTTGGCGCGCTGCCGGGCGCTCGATCCGTCCTTCGAATACACCTGGCGCAACATGGACGAGCCGCTGCGGCAGTTGCTGGACGCCAGGGCGCCGGAATTGCTGCCGCCACAGGGCGGCCACGCGCGCTGGGACGAGTTGCTGTTGGACCGGCTGGAGGCCGCCGCCCAGGCGGTGCTGTCCCGCTGCGGCGCGGATACGTGGAAAGACGCGAGCTGGGGCTGCGTCAACCCGACGCGCATCGAACACCCGTTCGCCGCCGTCCATCCGTTGTTGGGCGCGCTGCTCAACATGCCCGACGCGCCGCTGCCCGGTTGCCGGCAGTGCGTGCGCATGGCCGACGGTTCGGGCGGCGCCAGCGAACGCCTGGTGGTGGCGCCCGGCAGCGAGCAGGATGCGTTGCTGCACATGCCCGGCGGTCAATCCGGCAATCCCCTGTCGGCGTATTACGACGACCAGCAGCGGGACTGGCTGGCGGGCGTCGCCACGCCCTTGCTGGCGGGGGAAACCCTGCAGCGCCTGACGTTGACGCCGGCGGGACGGCCGTGACCAGGCGCGACTCAATCATCCTCAACCACTTTAAGGAGCAAACGGTGAATACGGATATCGTGTGGCATCAATCGGCGGTGGCTCGCCAGCAGCGGGAACGGCAGAACCGCCATCGCAGTTTCATCCTGTGGTTTACCGGGCTGTCGGGCGCCGGCAAGTCGACCTTGGCCAACCGGGTGGAGGAGCTGCTGTTCCAGAACGGCTGCCGCACCTACGTGCTGGACGGCGACAACGTCAGGCACGGCTTATGCCGCGATCTCGGCTTCAGCCCGGACGAGCGGCGGGAGAACATCCGCCGCGTCGGCGAGACGGCCAAGCTGTTCATGGACGCCGGGGTCATCGTGCTGACGGCGTTCATTTCGCCTTTCAGCGAAGACCGGGACATGGTGCGCGCCCTGGTGGAGTCGGGGGACTTCATCGAGGTTTACTGCAATACGCCGCTGCACGTGTGCGAGCGGCGCGACACCAAAGGCCTGTATCGCCGGGCCCGGCGCGGCGAGATCGCGGATTTCACCGGCATCTCCTCGCCGTATCAGGCACCGCTGAGCCCCGACCTGGAGGTGCCGACCGGCCGCCGGGGGCTGGAGGAGTGCGCCGCCATGGTCGTGGGTTTTTTGGCGGAGAGGGGCAAAGTGCCCGCCTTCGGCGGCCTGGCGGCGAACGCCGTCTCGGTCGGGGATCGGCAATCGAACCATGCGGAGATGTCGTCGTGATGCAAAGTATCGTTGAAGTGGAAGCGGAAAGCCCCGGCGTCGCGGACGAGGCCTGGTGGACGGCGGGGAACGGCGGATTGGCGCCGGTCCCGCGGGAAGACAACGCCTATTACCTGGGGCGGCAATCGGCGCGCGAGTCCAACGCCCGCAGCTATCCGCGCCGCTTGCCGCTGGCCTTGAAGCAAGGCCGGGGCATCCACGTGGAGGACGCCGACGGACGCCGCTACATCGATTGCCTGGCGGGAGCCGGCGCCCTGGCCCTGGGGCATCACCACCCGGTGGTGGTGGAGGCGATTCAGCAACTGCTGGCGGACGGCACGCCGTTCCAGACCCTGGATTTGACCACGCCGGTGAAGGACGCTTTCGTGGAGGAACTGTTCGCGTGCCTGCCGCCGGACTTCGCCGCCAACGCTCGAATCCAGTTCTGCGGGCCGTCGGGAGCCGACGCCGTGGAGGCGGCGCTGAAGCTGGTGAAGACCGCTACCGGCCGCCGCTCGATCCTGGCGTTTCACGGCGCCTACCACGGCATGACCCACGGCGCGTTGAGCCTGACCGGGGAAATCGGCCCGAAAGTCGCCGTGGCCGGCCTCATGGGCGAAGTGCATTTCCTGCCGTATCCCTATTCGTACCGCTGCCCGTTCGGCCTGGGCGGGCAAGACGACGGCCGCATCTCGGCGGCCTACATCGAACGGCTGCTCAACGACGGCAACAGTGGTATCGCGCCGCCGGCGGCCATGATCCTGGAGGCGGTGCAAGGGGAGGGCGGCGTGATTCCCGCACCGGACCGATGGCTGCGCGACATCCGCCGCATGACGCGGGAGAAAGGCATTCCGCTAATCGTCGACGAAATTCAGACCGGCGGCGGCCGCACCGGCAAGATGTTCGCTTTCGAGCACGCCGGCATCGAGCCGGACGTGCTGGTGTTGTCCAAGGCCATCGGCGGCGGCTTGCCCTTGAGCGTCGTGGTCTATCACAAGGACTTGGACCGTTGGCAGCCGGGCGCCCACGCCGGCACTTTCCGCGGCAATCAGCTGGCCATGGCGGCGGGATTGGCGACCTTGCGCTTCGTGCGGCAGCAGCAGCTGCACCGCCACGCCGACCGCATGGGCCGATGCCTGATGGAGCAGCTGCGCCAGATCCAGGCCGGCGCGCCGGAGTTGGGCGACGTGCGCGGACGGGGGTTGATGATCGGGGTGGAGGTGGTGGACCCGGTCGGTGGGCCCGGAGAACGCCCGCCCCAGCGCGACTTGGCGCGCCGCATCCAGCAGGAATGCCTGGCGCGCGGCCTGATTCTGGAACTGGGCGGGCGCCAAGGCAGCGTGGTGCGCTTTTTGCCGCCGCTGATCGTCGACGCCGACGACATCTACCGCATCGCGGCCATTTTCGCCGACGCCGTGGCCGCGGCGCGCGGCTGAGCCGCCGCTTATCCGGCCATCGCGACTTCGCCGTTCGGCCTCCCGTTTGCGGGAGGCGTTCATGCCGTCCCGCCCGGCTTGCAGAGGCGTTCGCGCCGATTGCCCCAGCGCCTGGGTTGGAACTGGCATAATTGCCGCCGAAACGCAAAGCCCAACGGTGCCCAATATGAGCCACAGCCTTCCTTTCGCACGCCTCGTGCTTCGCCGGTGCAGTCTCGTCCTGGCTTGTCTCGCCGCCGGCGCGTCCTGGGCGGCCGGCGGCGGCGTGGAGGAAATCGAGACGCCCGCGGCGGCCAATTCCCAGCAGCACCGTCTCGGCCATACGGCGGACGGCAGGCTGATCCTGAGTTGGGTCGAAGTGGCCGAGGGCCGCAGCAGCTCCCGCTTTTCCGTGCGGGACGGCGACCGTTGGACGGCGCCGGCGACCGTGGCCAGCGTGCCGGGCAAGTTGGCCGCGCCTCCGGTGGTGATGGGGCTGGCGGACGGCGCGTTGGCGGCGGCTTGGATGTCGTACGTTCCCGGTTCCACCGATCGCACCTCGGCCGAAATCCGTCTGGCCCGTTCGGCCGACGGCGGGCGCACCTGGAGCGAGCCGGCGCGGCCTTACGGCGACGACGCGCGCGTTTACGACGCGCAAATGTCTTTGGCGGCGCTGCCGGCCGGCCGGCTGGCGCTGGTGTGGACCGATAAGCGCCACGTCCAGGCGGAGGGCGCCGGCCACGCCGAGCATTCGGAACATGCCGCGCATGCCCAGCGCTACCAGCTCATAGCCACGGTCATGGACGCGGCCTTGCGGCCGGGGGAGGAAATCACCCTGGACAGCGATGTGTGCTCCTGTTGCCGCAGCGACACGGCGGCCCAGGGCGGCGAACTGGTCACCGTTTACCGCGACCACGCCGGGAGCGAGGTGCGGGACATCGCCGCGGCGCGCTGGAATCCCGCCGGCGAGGTGCGTTCCGGGCCGGTGCACGTGGACGGCTGGGTGCTCAACGGCTGCCCCAGCAACGGCCCGGCGGTGGATATGCGGGGCGCGCAAGCCGTGGTCGCCTGGTTCACCGCCGCCGACGGCGCCGGGCGGGTGCGGCTGGCGTTCTCCTCCGATGCCGGCGCCAGCTTTGGCGATCCCATCGAAGTGGACAGCGAAGCGGTCGGCTACGCCGACACCGTGCTGCTGGAGGACGGTTCAGCCATGGTGAGCTGGCGCGGCCGCAACGGTCCGCAGGAAGAGCTGAGGGCGGCGCGGGTGGCGCCCAACGGCGCGGTGCTCGGCCGCGTCACGATCTACCAAGGCGGTTTCCCCAATTGGCCCAGCAAGTACCCCGAATTGGAGCGGGCCGGCGGCAAGGCGTACGTCGCCTGGACCGATCCCCTGCTCAAACGGGTCCGCTTGGTCGCCGTATCCATGGGCGACTGAATCCGCAAAAAAGTTGCCGGCCGGGTGAGGGATTTGCCCCGTTCGAACGTCTTACTGTTTGGAAGGACTCATTAAGACAAGGTCGAGGCCATGCAACTGACGCAAAACTCCGCCATCCCGGCGCGAACTCCCGGCAAGAAATCCCCAGCGGCGCCGGCGTTTCCCTCGTCGCGCTATTTCCAGATCCATTTCGAATACCTGCACGAGATCATCGGCGGGTTGCAGCTGCACCTCGCCGAAACCAACCAGCGCATGGCCGTCTTGCAGCAACGCCTGGACGCCCTGGCCGACCACGGCGAGCGCGATGCGGCGCAGCCGTAGCGCGCTCGCCGGCGCGCCGCGCCTCCCCTCGATAGGGCTGGCGAACGGGAGCGCGTTTGGGTCTTAACCGCCGTTTTTTCGTCGGCCCGGTCCGGTTGCTGGGGGGCTTGCCCTGCGCTCTGTTGTGGCTGGCGGCCTGTTCGCCGGCTCCTGAGCGGGACGCGTTCGGCCTGGCAGGCGAAACGCCGGCGGCTTGGACGGCGCTTTCGGGCGCGGCCGCCCGGGACGCCGTCGAACCGTGGCTGGCGGACTACCGCGACGAAACCCTGACCGCCCTGGTGCGCGAAGCGCTGGCCGGCAATTTCGACTTGAAGACGGCGGCGGCGCGGGTGCAGGCGGCCCAGGCCCAGGCCCGCATCGACGGCGCGGGGCGCTTGCCGCAACTGAATTTCGCTCCCCGGTTCCAGGAAGCCTCGGTTAACCCGCTACGCGGCGGCAGTCCAAGCGCCGGCGACCAGCGCGACGGGGGTACCCAGCTGGCGTTGCCGTTCAACCTGAGCTGGGAGCTAGACGTGTGGGGGCGCATCGGCGCGGCCCGGCAAGCGGCCGCCTGGGAGGCGGAAGCGGCGGCGGCCGACTTGGCCGGCGCGCGCCTGTCCCTGGCGGCGCGCACGGCGCAGGCTTATTTCGAGCTGACCGAGGCGCGGCTGCAGTCCCAGGTGGCGGAACAATCCAAAAACGACCACCGCACCGTCGTCGAATTGGTGCGGGGCCGCTACGTCCGCGGCCTGACCCGGCCCCTGGACCTGCGTCTGGCGTTGACCGACCTGACCAACGCCGAAGCGCAGCTGGCCCAGGCGCGCAACCGCGTGCAAGGCGTCGGAGGTGTTGTTGGGACGCTATCCGGCGGCGGCCTTGGCCGGCGCGCCGGACCTGCCCGCGCCGCCGCCGGCGGTGTCCGCCGGCCTGCCGTCGGCATTGCTGGAACGGCGTCCCGATTTGGTCGCCGCGTTCGAGCGGCTGCGATCGCTGGACTCCCGTTTGGAAAGCGCCCACAAGGCGCTGCTGCCGCGCGTCACCCTCACCGCCGGCGGCGGCACCAGCGGTTCGGCCTTGGCTGACTTGGCCGACCCCCGCGCCGCCGCCTGGAACCTGGCCATGGGCTTGGCCCAGCCGGTTTTCACCGGCGGGCGTCTGCTGGCCGACATCGAGTTGAGCGAAGCGCGGGTCGCGGAAGCCGTCAACCGCTACCGCGACACGGCCCTCAACGCCTTCCGCGAGGTGGAGCAGGCGCTGGCCGCCGAAGCGTGGCTGCGCGGCCAAGAGGCGGCCTTGCGTGAAGCGGTGGCGCAGACCCAGGCCAGCCGCAAGCTGGCGGTCTATTCCTACCGCAACGGTTTCATCGAGATACTCACCCTGCTGGACAGCTACCGCAGCACTTTGAGCGCGCAAAGCGCGCACTTGGCGGTCAAGCGGCAACTGCTCAACAACCGCATCGACCTGTATTTGGCCCTGGGAGGCGATGTTGAAGCGCGACGATAACCGCGCCCGGCTGAAAACGCTCCTGCCCGCCGCCGTGTTGCTGACCGGCGCGGGGCTGGCCGTGGCCATGGTTTCCGGCCGGCCGGCCGCGCGGCCGGAACCCCCGTCACCGCCCGCGCCGCTCGCCGCCGTGGTGCGGGCCGTGCCCCACACGCTGCGTCTCAATGTGGCATCCCAAGGCGTGGCCGCGCCGCGCATGGAAATCGATCTGGTCCCGGAAGTGGCGGGCAAGGTGCTGCGTTTGCATCCCGGATTGGCGGCGGGCGGATTTTTCGCCGAAGGCGAGGTGTTGCTGGCCATCGATCCGCGCGATTACGACTACGCCATCGCCGACGCCCGGGCGCGCCTCGCCGAAGCCCAGCGGCAGCTGGCCTTGGAAGAGGCCCAGGTGGAACAGGCGCGCAACGAATGGCGGGCCCTGGGGGAGGGGGAACCGACGCCGCTGGCCTTGCATCTGCCGCAACTGGCCGAAGCCCGCGCCAAGCTGCTGGCGGCGGAGGCGGACATGGCCAAGGCCGGCTTGCAGCGCGCCCGCTGCGAGTTGAAAGCGCCTTTTTCCGGCCGCGTGCGGGACAAGCACATCGGCTTGGGGCAATACGTCCGGGCGGGCGACAAGCTGGCGCGCATCTATGCCACCGACTTGGCGGAAATCCGCCTGCCCTTGGCGGCCGAGCAGCTGGCCTTTGTCGATTTGCCCTTCGGCAACGGCGCGGGGGAAGGCGGAGCGGCGGTGACGCTCAGCGCCGATTTCGCCGGCGCCATGCGCCATTGGCAAGGCCGCATCGTCCGCACCGAAGGGGCGTTGGTCCAGGCCAACGGCCAGCTTTACGCCGTGGCCGAAGTGCGCGAGCCCTATGCCGGCCAACCGCCGTTGCTGGCTGGCTTGTTCGTGCAGGCCGACATCGAAGGCCGCCGGCGCGACGACGTGTTCGTTTTGCCGGCGGCGGCGGTCAACGCGTCGCAGCAAGCGCTCATTGTCGACGGTGAGGACCGCCTGCGCCGGCGCCAACTGGAAGTGCTGCGCAACGAACCGGGACGGGTCCTGGTGAAAGGCGGCCTGGCCAGCGGCGACCGGGTGGTGACCGGCGGCATCCAGGTGCCGGTGGAGGGCGTGAAGGTGCGGGTGGAGGAGGTTGGAGAAGCGCGATGAATCCCGCCTTCAGCCCCCGGTCGCAAGCCTCCGGCCTGATTCCCTGGTTCGCCGCCAATCCGGTGGCAGCCAACCTGTTGATGCTGCTCATTCTGCTGGGCGGCGCCGCGGCGCTGGCCGGCGTGGAGCGGGAGGTGTTTCCCCGCTTCAGCCCCCATCAACTGCTGGTGACCGCCCGTATGCCCGGCGTCGGCCCCCAGGAAATCGAATCGGCGGTGTGCGTGCGCATCGAAGAGGCCATCTACAACGCACCGGGCGTCAAACGGCTGAAGACGGAAATCGTCCAGGACCAATGCCGAGTCAAAGTGGCCGTGTTGCCCGACCACGACAAGGAAGCGGTGATGGCGACGGTGCGGGGCCGCGTCCAGGCGATTCCTCGCTTGCCGAAAGAGCTGGAGCAAATCGAGGTGGAGCCGGCGTCCCGCGCCGACGACGACGGCGTCATCTGGGTCGCCTTGCATGGCCGGGCCGATCCCCTGGCGCTGCGCCGCCTGGGCGACCGCGTGCAGGAGGACCTGTCCCGCATCGACGGCGTCACCCAAGCCCGCAATTACAACGAAACGCCTTACGAAATCGCCATCGAGGTGTCGCCGGCCAAGCTGCGCCAGTTCGGCCTGTCCTTGGGCGAGGTGGCCCAGGCCCTGCGGCGCATGTCGCTGGACTTGCCCGGCGGGGTGGTGAAATCGCCGGCCGGCGAGGTGCTGTTGCAAGTCAAGGGCAAGGCCGGCGACGCGGAGGCCCTCGGCCGCCTGGTGTTGCGCAGCGGCGCCAACGGTGCGGTGCTGCGCTTGGGCGACGTGGCCGCCATCCGCGACGGTTTGGAGGAGCGCGAGAGCGATTGGCGCCACAACGGCGAAACCGGCCAGGGCTGGGAAGTCCACGCCGAGCACGACACGGTGGACGTGGCGCGGCGGGTCAAAGCCTACGTGGAGGACATGGGCAAGCGTTTGCCTCCGGGTATGGCGATCGCCACCTGGTGGGACGATTCGGTCGCCTACGACGAGCGCATCCGTACCTTGGTGGAAGACGGGGTGAGCGGTTTCGCGCTGGTGTTGGTGGTGCTGACGCTGTTCCTGCGCCTGCGGGTAGCGTTCTGGGCCGGCGCCGGCATCCTGACTTCCCTGTTCGGCGCGTTTTGGTTGATGCCGGCGGTGGGCGTCTCCCTCAACATGCTGTCGCTGTTCGGCTTTTTGCTGGCCATGGGCATCCTGGTGGACGACGCCATCATCGTCGGCGAGGCGGTGTACAGCGAACAGGCGGGGGGGCGGAGACTGGAAGCCGAAGCGGGGGAGGGGGATACCGACGACTCCGGCTCGGCGTTCCCCCCCAGCCTCCCGCCTCCCGAGTCCAACCTGCAAGCCACCGTGCGCGGCGTGCAATCGGTGGCGGTGCCGGTGGTGTTGGCCGTGCTGGTGGCGCTGGTAGCGTTCCTGCCGGGGCTGTTCCTACCCGGCTGGGCCGGCCAGATGATGCGGCCGATCTGTTTGGTGATGATCCTCACCCTGGTGTTTTCCCTGGTGGAGGCCCTGCTGATCCTGCCGGCGCACTTGGCCGCGCCGTCCAAGGCGGGCGGCGAGCCGTCGCGGCTGGACCGCCTGCGGGACCGGCTCAATGCCGGCCTGGACGGTTTCGTCGTGCGCCACTACCGGCCGTTTCTGCTCAAGGCGCTGGATTGGCGCGGCGTTACGGTCGCCCTGTTCCTGGTGTTGCTGATGCTCAGCGCGGCGCTGGTGGCCGGCGGCCGGGTGCGCCATTCGCTGCGGGCGGACGTGACCAAGGACACTTTCTGGGTGATGCTGGAAGTGCCGCCCGGTTCGCCTTACGGCGATATCCGCCAGCTGGCGGACCGCGCCGAACGCGCCCTGTTCAAGCTGCGCGACGAAATGGACGCCCGGCTGGAGCCGGGCCGCAGCATCATCGTCAACGTCGAAACCCTGGTCTGGGAGCGGGGCGCCGGACTGTGGGTGGAATTCTCGCCGGACGGGCGGCAAAAGGTGGCGGTGGAGGACTTCGTCCGTGCTTGGCGGGAGGGCATCGGCGACATCGGCCGCGGCCGCATCGACTTCCATTACAAGGAGGGCGACGACACCGCCTACGATTTGGAGCTCGACCTGGCCGCCGCCGACCCGGCGGTGCCGAGCGCGGCGGCGGAGCGGCTCAAGCGCGCCCTGGCAGCCTATCCCGGTGTGTTCGACGTGATGGACACGGCCGAGCCGGGCAGGCCGGAGGCGCGTTTGGCGTTGAAACCCGGCGCCGAGCGGTTGGGCCTGCGCCTGGAGGACTTGGCGCAACAAGCCCGCGCCGGCTATTTCGGCGAGGAGGTGCAGCGTTTGCAGCGGGGCCGCCAGGAGGTGAAGCTGATGGTGCGATTGCCGCTGGAGGAGCGCCGGTCGCTGGAGCGCTTGCGGGAACTGCCGGTGCGCCTGCCCGACGGCGCCTTGGCGCCGCTGGGATCGGTGGCGGACGTGACCCTGCAGCCCGGCTACGCCAAACTGGTGCGGCAGGACCGCCAGCGGGTGCTCAAGGTGCAGGCGCGCGTGGATCCGCAGCGGCTGGACGCCAACGCTTTGTACGCCGAGCTGGAAGCGGGCGAGTTGGAGAGCCTGCGCCGCGATTTCCCCGGCCTGGACCTGGAAGTGAGCCAGGAACGCCAGGACGAGGAGGCCATGGGCTCCACCTTGGCGCGCAACACGCTGATATCCCTGCTGGTGATCTACGCCCTGATCGCCGTGCCGTTCCGCTCCTACCTCAAGCCGCTGATTTTCCTGCTGGCCGCTCCCGTCGCCTGGAGCGGCGCCGTGCTGGCCCACTGGGTCGCTGGTTTGCCCCTGTCCATGGAATCCCTGGTGGGCATGATCGCCGCCAGCGGCGTGGTGGTGAACGACAGCCTGGTGTTGCTGGACTATATCCGTGAAAGGGATAACGGGATTGGAGAGCAGGCCGCCGGCAATGTTGTCGGCCGCGTCTATGCACCATCCATGGCCATGGACCCCGGCATTCCCGGCCCCAGCCCTTCCAGCGCCAACCTCCAAGTCTCCGAGCTGATCCTGGCCGCCTGCACCTCCCGCTTCCGTCCCATCCTGCTGGCCTTCCTCACCAATTTCGCCGGCTTCCTGCCGACCCTGCTGGAGACCAGCGTCCAGGCCCAATTCCTCATCCCCATGACCTTGTCCCTTTCCGCCGGCCTGCTGGTCGGCATGGCCGCCAGCCTGGTGTTGACGCCGGTGTGTTATGCCTTGTTGGAGGAGGGGAAGGCTCTGTGACGAGGGCAGGCCAAAGCCTAGCCGGTTGGCGTTTTTCCGTGATATGCGGCGTGCTGGTCGCCCGCCGCCGATACCGCCATAATGTAGCGCTTACGAACCGTTAGGATCCAATCCCAGCCCATGAACACCGTCGTCGCCCACGAGCGCCTGCCACTCAAGGATTTCACCGAAAAAGCGTATTTGGACTATTCCATGTACGTCATCCTCGACCGCGCCTTGCCCCACGTGGCGGACGGGTTGAAGCCGGTGCAGCGGCGTATCGTCTACGCCATGTCGGAGCTGGGGCTGTCGGCCCAGTCCAAGCACAAGAAATCCGCCCGTACCGTGGGCGACGTGCTGGGTAAGTACCATCCGCACGGCGACAGCGCTTGCTATGAAGCCATGGTGCTCATGGCTCAGCCGTTCTCCTACCGTTATCCCCTGGTGGACGGCCAGGGCAACTGGGGCTCGCCGGACGATCCCAAGTCCTTCGCCGCCATGCGCTATACCGAGTCGCGGCTGACGCCCTACGCGCAGAGCCTGCTGTCCGAACTGGAGCAGGGCACGGTGGACTGGGTGCCCAATTTCGACGGTACGCTGGAGGAACCGGTGATGCTGCCGGCGCGGCTGCCCAACGTGCTGCTCAACGGCGCCACGGGCATCGCCGTGGGCATGGCGACGGACATCCCGCCCCACAACCTGCGCGAAGTGGTGGCGGCCACCGTGCATTTGCTGGACCACCCCGAGGCCAGCGTCGCCGACCTGTGCGCCCATGTGCCGGCGCCGGATTTCCCCACCGAGGCGGAAATCATCTCGCCGGCCAAGGATTTGGCTTCTCTGTATACGACGGGTTCCGGTTCGGTGCGGGTGCGCGCCCGTTATGAATTGGAAGAGGGCAATATCGTCATCACCGCGCTGCCTTACCAAGTATCCGGCGCCAAGCTGCTGGAGCAGATCGCGGCGCAGATGCAGGCCAAGAAGCTCCCCATGGTGGAGGACTTGCGCGACGAGTCCGACCACGAAAGCCCGACGCGGCTGGTGATCGTACCGCGCGGCCGCAAGGCCGACGTCGAGCCCCTGATGTCGCACTTGTTCGCCACCACGGACCTGGAGCGCACCTACCGGGTCAACATGAACATGATCGGCTTGAACGGCAAGCCGCAGGTGAAGGACCTCAAGGGCATCCTGTCCGACTGGCTGGCGTTCCGCACCCAAACCGTCACCCGCCGTTTGCAGTACCGCCTGGACAAGGTGCTGGCGCGGCTGCACGTGTTGGAAGGCTATCTGATCGCCTTCCTCAACATCGACGAGGTGATCCGCATCATCCGCTTCGAGGACGAGCCGAAACAGGAGCTGATGGCGCGCTTCGGCTTAACGGACATCCAGGCCGAAGCCATCCTGGAACTGAAGCTGCGCCACCTCGCCAAGCTGGAGGAAATGAAAATCCGCGGCGAGCAGGACCAGTTGGAGCAGGAACGGCAAACGCTGGAAGAAACCCTGGGTTCGCCCGCCAAGCTGCGCGCCCTCATTAAGGGCGAGCTGCAGCAGGACGCGGAAAAATACGGCGATGCCCGCAGATCGCCGCTGGCCGAGCGCCAGGCGGCCCAGGCCATGGTGGCGGCGGAGCTGGTGAGCAGCGAGCCGGTCACGATCGTGTTGTCGGAAAAAGGCTGGGTGCGCGCCGGCAAGGGCCACGAGCTGGACCCCGCTTCGCTGTCCTACCGCTCCGGCGATGCTTATCTGACCCATGCCCTCGGGCGCAGCAATCAGCCGGCTTATTTCTTCGATTCCACCGGCCGCAGCTACACCCTGCCGGCCCACGAACTGCCCTCGGCGCGCAGCCTGGGCGAACCGCTCACCGGCAAGCTCAATCCGCCGCCGGGCGCCGTTTTCCGCGCGGTGCTGGCCGGGGGCGAGGAGGACTGGTACTTGCTCGCCTCCGACGCCGGCTACGGCTTTTTGCTGCAATTGGGCGAGCTCAACACCAAGATCCGCAACGGCAAGGCGGTGCTAAGCCTGCCGGAAGGCAGCGGCGCCATGGACCCGTTGCGGGTGGGCGATCCGCAAGCGGACTGGCTCGCGGCGGCCACCGCCCAGGGGCGCTTGCTGGTGTTCCGCGCGGCGGATTTGCCGGTGCTGAGCCGCGGCAAGGGCAACAAGCTGATCGACGTGCCGGTCAAGGACTTCAAAGCCGGCCAGGACAAGCTGGTGGCGGTGGCCTGTGTGCCGGCCGGCAAAGGCCTGCGGGTGTTCGCCGGCAGCCGGTCGGTGCTGTTGCAGCCGGCCGACCTGGAGCGTTTCCACGGCGAGCGGGCGCGGCGCGGCGCGGCCTTGCCCAAGGCGGTGGCGCGCGCGGTGCGGTTGGAGGTGGTTTGAGCGCTGACCGCTCTCTCACGCGCAGGCCGACAAGCCCGGCCTGCGCGTGACGGCCTAGGCTTCTTGCGTATTCCAGCGACTGGCGCGCTGTAATACGCTCAGGTCGAAAATCGATTCGCACAAACGGTTATTCTCGAACCATACGCATAATGCGGCGGTATCGTCGGCTTGGCCTAGCGCTTGGTTCCATGTGGCGTATACATACATGAGCCGTTGGTCGTCGTTGGTAACGACGACGTCTCCCTTGCCTATGTTCGACATACTGATCCGCTCCCTCTGTGTTTTTTTATTTTTAGCGCGCGGTCGAGACGCAATTCTATAAAGGCGGCCGGGAGGCATGTCAAGATAAATTTAGAAGGCGAGGGGAGCGCCTCGCCCATGGCGGAATAAGCCGATACCGGTTTATGATTGGCCTTTATGGCATAACAACAATGCGGCCGGGTGAAAAAGGTATTTCAGGTTGATTGGGACTATGGACTGGTCATCGGCGCGGCGTTGCTGCTGCTGCTCGTCGACCTGACCCAAGCCCACACGCCGTTCGAGCAGTTGGTGGTTTTTCTGCCGCTGCATACCTTTATGGAAATCTTTGCGCTGGTGGTGGCCTGCCTGATCTTCGGGGTGGGCTGGCACGCCTACAGCGAAGAGCGGTCCGGCAATACCATTCTTCTCGCCTGCGCCTTTCTGTGCGTGGGATTGCTCGATTTCGCCCATACCCTTTCCTACAAGGGAATGCCGGATTTCGTCACTCCGGCGGGGCCCGATAAAGGGATTTTTTTCTGGCTGGCGGGACGTCTGTTGGGAGCCGCCGCGCTGTTGACGGTGAGTCTCTATCCATGGAGACCGTTCCGCCGACCGCAATCTCGTTACTGCCTCCTCGTCGGTTTTCTCCTCTTTACCGCGGCGATTTATTGGGTAGGGCTTTATCACCCGGCTTGGATTCCGCCCATGTTGGTGGAAGGGCAGGGCCTGACCCCGACAAAAATCGGACTGGAATACTTGGTCATTACTTTGCTGCTAATGGCCGCATTGGGTTTTTTCCGGACGAGATCGGCGCAAACCGAAACGCGCGGATTACTGGTGGCGGCGAGTATCTCGGTACTGAGCGAGTTGTGTTTTACGCTGTACGTGAATGTCAGCGACGTTTTCAACCTGCTCGGCCATATCTACAAAGTCATGGCCTATGCGCTGCTGTATCGAACCATCTTTGTCGGCAGCGTGCGCGCGCCTTTCATCCGTTTGGCGGTTTCCCGCGACGAGATATGGCAGGAAAAGGAACGGGCGCAAATCACCCTGAAGTCCATCGGGGACGCGGTCATTACCGCCGACGTGGACGGCCGGGTGGAGAACATGAACGACGCCGCCGAAGCGCTGACGGGCTGGACCCTGGCGGACGGCGCGGGCCGCCCGCTGGAACAGTTGTTCCCGCTGGCGGACGACGACGTTGCGACGCGGGAAAATCCGGTCAAGCGCTGCCTGCGGGAGCTGCGGGTGATCGCTATCGCCGACAACGCCCGGCTCGGCGCCAAGTCGGGGTCGATCGTGCCGGTGGAGGGGTCGGCTGCGCCGGTGCTGGACCGACAGGGGAGGCTGATCGGCGTGGTGTTGGTGTTGCGCGACATCAGCCAGCACAAGCAGTTGGAAGCGCAATTGCGAAACCTCAACAGCGAACTGGAACAGCGCGTGTCGGAGCGGACGACGCAGTTGCAGGCGGCCAATCGGGAGCTGGAAGCGTTCAGCTATTCCGTTTCCCACGACTTGCGCGCCCCCCTGCGCAGCGTCAACGGCTTCAGCCAACTACTGTTGAGCCATTGCGCCGAAACCCTGGACGACAAGGGGCGGGACTATTTGCGGCGGATATTGGCGGCGACCCAGCGCATGGGCGATTTGATCGACGGATTGCTGCAATTGTCCCGGCTGGGCCGCGGCGAGCTGCGCAGCAGCCGCTGCGATCTGAGCGCGATGGCGCGAGCGGTGGCCGACAACCTCCGGCAAAGTGCGCCGCAGCGGCGGGTGGAGTTCGTCATCGAGGACGATTTGTGGGCCGACGGCGACCGGGGATTGCTGCAGGCGTTGTTGGAAAATTTGCTCGGCAACGCCTGGAAATTCACCGGCCATACGGAAAACGCCCGCATCGCCCTGGGCGCTTGCTCGGTGGACGGTAGGCGCGTGTATTATGTGCGCGATAACGGCGTCGGCTTTAAACAAGAATACGCGCATAAGCTGTTCGCGCCGTTCCAGCGCTTGCACGACGACAGCCAATTTGAAGGCTCCGGTATCGGTTTGGCCACCGTTCAGCGCATCATACAGCGCCATGGCGGCAGCCTATGGGCCGAGGGCTCGCCGGGGATCGGCGCGGCCTTTTATTTCGAATTACCTGGTAACCGGGAATAGACGATGTTCTATAGAGCGAAGCGGATGTTGTTGGTGGAGGACAACGCTGACGACGAGTTGCTGGCATTGCAGGCGCTGGAGTGCAATCGGGTCGACAGCCAGGTGGACGTGGTACGCGACGGCCAGGAGGCGTTGGACTACCTGTTCGCTGAAGGCCGATTTGCGGACCGCCAGGGCGCGGCCAATCCCGATGTGATACTGCTCGACATCAATTTGCCCAAAATCAACGGCCTGGAAGTGCTCAAGCGCATTCGTGCCAATGCGGCCACCCGCATGGCTCCGGTTGTGGTGCTGACCTCGTCGACGGAGGACAGCGATGTCAGGGAATGTTATCGCCTGGGCGCCAATAGCTACATCCAGAAGCCTGTGGATTTCGGCGAATTCATCAAAGCGGTGGGCAATATCAGCAATTACTGGCTTCGGTATAACGAATCGCCGCGCGTTTGAGCGCAAGGGTTTCGAGCGCAAGGTTATGGAGAACTCACGCATCATCAACGCTTTGCTGGTGGAAGACAGCGACGACGACGCCACGCTGATCGCCGAGGAGTTGGCGGCCGGCGGCTACCGCGCCTCGATCCGTCGCGTGCAAACCGCCGAGGAGCTCAAGGCCAGTCTGGAGGATGGCCAATGGGACATCGTGTTGTCCGATTACAACCTACCGAGTTTCAACGCCGTGGACGCTTTGTGCGTGGTAAAGGCGTGCCGTTTGGACATTCCTTTCGTGGTGGTGTCGGGCCATGTCGGCGAGGAAACGGCGGTCAGCCTGCTCAAGCTCGGCGTGCACGACTTCGTCGCCAAACACAACCTGGCGCGGCTGGTGCCCGCCGTCGCGCGGGAAATTCACGAGGCCCGTTGTCGCGAGGAGCAACGCCGCGCGGGGGCCGAACTGATCGAATCGCGCCAGCAGTTGCGCGACCTGTCCAACTTCCTGCAAAGCATGCGCGAAGACGAAAGGGCGCGTATCGCCCGCGAGCTGCACGACGATTTGGGACAATCGTTGACCGCCTTGAAGATGGATATGTCTTGGCTGAAAAAACGCTTGCCGGAGGAACAGCCGGTTTTGACGCAGAAAGCCGACGACATGCTCAAGCTGATCGACGCCACCGTGGAGTCCGTCCGCCGCATCGCCGCCAATTTGCGGCCGGGCCTGTTGGACGACCTGGGGCTGGCTGCCGCCATGGAATGGTTGCTGGAGGATTTTTCCAAGCGACACGGCGTCGCCTATGAGCTGACTATGAACGAGGACGAGCTGGATCTGCCCGAATGCCTCGCCATCACCGTGTTCCGGGTGATTCAAGAGGCCCTGACCAACGTGGCTCGCCATGCCATGGCCAGTAGCGTGCGCGTCTGCCTGGAGCGCGGAGAGGAATCGATCCAAATCGAGGTGCGCGACAACGGCCGCGGCTTCGATTTTCGGGCGAAACGGCAGCAAAAATCCTACGGGCTGCTCGGCATCCAGGAACGGATAGCCGCCCTGGGAGGGCGCTTCGCCATCGAAAGCGAAGTGGGACTGGGCACGGCGGTGCGCATAGAGCTGCCGCACTCGGAAGATAGGGCGGAGTGCGCCGCATGATCCGTTTGCTCATTGCCGACGACCACGCCATCGTCCGCAACGGTTTGAAGCAGCTATTGGCCGAAACCACCGACTTGCAGGTCGTCGACGAGGCGGACTGCGGCCATGCCGTACTGGAAAAAATTCGCAACCACCAGTACGACATGCTGTTGACGGACATGTCCATGCCGGGACGCAGCGGCTTGGAACTCATCAAGCAGGTCAAGGCGGAAGCGCCCAAACTGCCCATCCTGGTTCTCAGCATGCACCAGGAGGAGCAATACGCCATGCGGGCCTTTCGCGCCGGGGCGTCCGGGTACCTGTGCAAGGACAGCGCCACCACCTTGCTGGTGAGCGCCATCCGCAAGGTGGCCACCGGCGGCCTCTACGTCAGCCCTGCGGTGGCGGAAGGCTTGGCGCGCCGGGCCGGCGGCGGCGACCAGGAAACCCAGCTGCACGAACAGCTCTCCGACCGGGAGTTCCAGATCTTCCAGCTCATCGTCGCCGGCCGCGCCTTATCCAGCATTGCCGACGATTTGTCGTTGAGCGTCAAAACCGTCAGCACCCACAAAACCCACATCATGCAGAAACTGCAGTTGAGCAACGCGGCCGATCTGGTGCGTTACGCCATTAGGCACGGTTTGGTCGAGCAAGCCTGACTACCCCTCTCCCTTGTCGTTGCGCCGACGTCGTCGGCATTTTCCCTCGCTCCCTTTGCCAGCCCGGCGCCGGCCGGATTTCCGCCATAGGAAAATTCCTATAGCGGCTCGGCGTATGCCTAACGCCGAATCAGGCCGTTCCGATAGTTTTTCCCGCTTCCGTACGCCATTCTTTCCACCATCGGAAAGCCGCCGAAATTACGCCGTCCCGATTGATATATACGGGAAATAATCCGTGCCGGCGGTGATTGACGGTAGGAGTTTTCCTAGCGATTTAATCAGGGTGTTCCGATGGTATCGCGGCGACTTTTCCCGCACGCTATTCATCAACGACCGACAACAAGACGGCTAAAGCGCAATGCAGATTTTAGTGGTAGACGATTCTTTCGTCATTCGCGCTCGTCTTGTGGCGGCCATCGAGCAAATGGGACAGTTTCATACCGTATTGGAAGCCGAGTTGATCGAACAAGCGCTGGAGCGGTTTTACGCCATAAAGCCGGATGTGGTGATCGCCGACCTGGGCAAACAAAACCGCCGGGGATTAATCCAGTTGGCGAAGTTGCGGCAGGGTTTTCCCGGCGCTTATATCGTGGCGGCGGTCAACGCGTCCGGGCAGTGCCTCAAGACCAAGCTTATGAGCAAAGGCGCGGACGCGGTGTTCGATAAGACGCTGGAATACGGCGCCATGCTGGAAGCTTTGCAAGCATTGTTGGCCGATTGAGCCAGAACGGCGCGTAAGCGGATTACGGATTAATAGCGGGAGGGGGAGTAGCCATGAAGGTCTTTCTATGTCGCAAGCAATTGGGCTTGACCACCATGTCTTGGTGCTTGCGCAAATGCCAAAGCCCGGAGGGCGGGGCGTCTTATTGCAGCGGTTGTCCGGTATTAAGCGCCGGGGCGACGCCCAGACTCTATTCGATTGACGAGCTGTGTTGCACGGAAATGCTGGAGGAATACAAGCAGATGGCCAATGCAAAAGACGAGATGACGAGTGGTTTCGCGGTGGGCTGTTAAAGCCCGCCAATAAGATGTTCAGCCAAGGAGAAAAGCCATGAGCGATGCACTAACCATGATCGAGCGGATATACGACAGCGGTAAACGGTGCCCTTTTACCGGCGATTTTGTCGATAACTTCCACTTCTATTTTTTGAACCTTGCGCAGCGACTGCCGCAAGCCGCCGCCAATAGATCGACGGCCGATGCGGCGACGGACGTATCGGAGCCCCGGAACGGCTGGGACCCCAGATAAGAAACCGTTAAAGATATTGCCGATTATAAACAACACAACGACGAGAGAGAGTAGTTATGAGCGATGCACAGCGTTTGCGCGATTTGGTCGACAAAAGTTATGAACGATGCCGTATGACCGGCACGTTTCCCGACGATTTTTATTCGATTTTCCTGCCGAGTTCCCCCAAAGTGACGGGTAAATTCGCCTCGACCAATATGATCGAGCAGAAAAAGATGTTGGATCACGGTATTCGGCACTTGATACTTTTCTACCATGAGCCGAACTCCATCACCAGCGCCAAGATGGTGGAGCTTGGGGAATCTCACGCGCGTTCGGGCATGAATATCGAGCCGGAGCTTTACGATTATTTTTTAGAAGCGCTGTTGGCCGCGGTAAAAGAAAACGATCCCCAGTGCAGCGACGAACTGCTCGGCGCTTGGCGGGAGGTGGCCAGCCACGGCATTTCCGTCATGATCTCCATGTGGGACGACTGAGCCGGCTAAAAACAATTATCGAGGAAGAATCATGTCTAAACGTACCGTGCTTTATATGCTGGACCCCATGCCGCACAACAGCCCATTCGACATCAATATGGCGATAGACGCCGGTTTCGATATCGTGCTGCCCTTCAACTCGGTGAAGGGAACGGAAATGAATGGATTGACGCAGGACGCGATTTTCTCCCGCGGCCCCGAGGGCACTAAAAACACCGGCATTTTTATCGGCGGCCGGGATATCGGGCTGGCCATGGAAATGCTGGAAATTTCCAAGAAAGCCATGGTGCCGCCGTTCCAGGTGTCGGTGATGGCCGATCCCAGCGGTGCGTTTACCACGGCGGCGGCCATGGTCGCCATGGTGGAGAAAATGCTGAAGGAAAAACACGGCTTCGACTTAAACGGCGCCAACGCCGTGGTATTCGGCGGCACCGGACCGGTGGGCCTGGCGACGGGCGTATTGGCCGCCTCGTGCGGCGCCAACACCACCATCGTCGACCATGCGTCCCTGGATAACGCCTTGGACAAGGCGATCACCTACGGCCAGCTGTTCGACGTGCAACTGGAGGGCACTTGCGCGGCTTCCGAGGCGGACAAGGCGCATTTGCTGCACAACGCCGACGTGGTGTTCTGCACGGCGAAGGCGGGGGTACAGGTATTGAAAGCGGCCGTTTTGGCCGAGGCCGGGAAACTGAAAGTGGCGGCCGATGTGAACGCGGTACCGCCCCTGGGGATCGAAGGGCTAAAGCGCACGGACTGCGGCACTCCCCTGAAACACGCAGCCAACAGCGCCGGCGCGGTGGGCATCGGCGCGCTGGCGATCGGCGATTTCAAGTACAAGCTGCAACACGCACTGCTGAAGGACCTGTTGCGCGGAGACGGCGAGCCGATGTTCGTAGACTTCCGTGAGGCGTTCCAAATGGCGCGTAAGCTGCTGTAAGCGCCTCGCCCCCCATTATCTGAGCGCGGTTTGGCGACTGCTATCGGATGGCCGCACGTCGGCAGAAGCTCGGGCACTGGTGACAGTGCCCTTTTTTTGTGCGCGCTTCAGCGACGGCGGTAGATGGGCAGCGGTTCGTCCTGGGAGGCTTGATAGCGAACGGTGAAATCGTTCAAGCCCGGCAACAGCTGCTCCGCGCTAACCAGCGTGGATTCGAAAGCGTTGCAACCTACCCGGTGCAGGAAGAACACCTGATCGCGAACGAAATGGCCGTAGGCGCGCAGCTCGCCTTGGTAGCCGTATTGGTCGCGCAGCAGCCGCGCCACCGAGAAGCCGCGTCCGTCGGTCATGCCGGGAAATTCGATCACCAGCAAAGGGAATTGCCCGGCGACGGGGCCGAAAGCCTCCAGCGGATCGGCGCCGGTGAGGCGCACCCCCAAGCGGCCTTCGCGGCTTGCCAGCGCGGCGCCCTCGGCGGCCCAGCGGCCGTAGGAGACGGTGACGTCGCCCTGTGCCGGCGCGGGCTGGTCGTCCGCGAGGTGCTGCCAATGATCTTCCGCCAGGCGGCCGTCCTTAACGATTTGCATAGACTTGCTCCTTGAATGGGGCGATACCGAGACGCTGCACGGCCTGCAGGAAGGTTTCTTCGTCCTGGCGCTGCTCCACGTAGGTTTTGACGATGGTCATGACGGCGTCGGCCACCTCGCTTTTCGGCACCGACGGTCCCAAGCGCTCGCCGAGGGCCGCTTCGTTGCTGGAAGAGCCGCCGAGGGTGATCTGGTACCACTCTTCGCCGTGCTTATCCACGCCGAGGATGCCGATATGGCCCACGGTTTGGTGGGCGCAGCCGTTCATGCAGCCGGAAATATTGATGCGCAGCTCGCCCACGTCGTACAGATAATCCAGGTTATCGAAACGGTCGTAGATGTCCTTGGAAACCGACAGGGATGCCGCGTTGGCGAGGGAGCAGAAGTCCAGTCCCGGGCAGCAGATCATGTCGGTGGCCATGCCAACGTTGGGCGAGGCGAGCTTGAGGGTAGCCAACCGTTGCCACAGATCGAACAGGTCGCGTTCCTGCACGTCGGCCAACAGCAGATTCTGCGTATGGCTGCTGCGCACTTGGCCGAAGCTGTAGCGGTCGGCCAAGTCGGCCACGGCGTCCAGCTGGCGATCGGTGATGTCGCCCGGGGGCGCATCCGGGGATTTTAAGGAGACGTAGACGCCGCGATAGCCGGGGGCCTTGTGGGCCACGGTGTTGTGGCGCAGCCAGCGGCTGAAGTCGGCGTTTTTCTGGGTCAGCGCCGAAAGATCGGCGCCGGCGTCGCCGGCATAGGGCGGCGGTGCGAAAAACGCGCTCACTCGGTCGATTTCTTTTTGCTCCAGCACCAAGCCGTCGCGGATGCGCAGCCACTCTTCCTCCACTTGGCGGCGGAAGCTGTCCATGCCTTCCTCTTTCACCAGGATCTTGATGCGGGCTTTGTATTTATTGTCGCGGCGGCCGTAGCGGTTGTAGACGCGCAGGATGGCTTCCAGGTAAGACAGTAAATGCTGTTTTTCCAAATGCGGACGAATCACCTGGCCGATGATCGGCGTGCGGCCCAGGCCGCCGCCCACCAGGATTTCGAAAGCCACCTCGCCATCGGCTGCGCGCAGCACGTGCACGCCGATGTCGTGCAGCTGGGTGGCGGCGCGGTCTTTCTGCGAGCCGCTCACGGCGATTTTGAACTTGCGCGGCAGGAAAGCGAACTCCGGATGCAGGCTGGACCACTGGCGGATGATTTCGCAATAAGGCCGCGGATCGACGATTTCGTCCGGGCTGATGCCGGCCAGATGGTCGCTGGTGACGCTGCGGATACACGAACCGCTGGTCTGGATGGCGTGCATTTCCACCTGCGCCAACTCCGCCAGAATATCGGGCACCTGCTCCAGCTTGGGCCAGTTGTACTGGATGTTTTGCCGGGTGGTGATATGGGCGTAGCTTTTGTCGTAGGCGCGGGCGATGTGGGCCAGCTTGCGCAATTGGCGCGAAGAGAGCAGGCCGTAAGGAATCGCCACCCGCAGCATGGGGGCATGGCGCTGGATATACAGGCCGTTCATGAGCCGCAGGGGACGGAACTGGTCCTCCGTCAATTCTCCGGCGAGAAAACGCCGCGTTTGGTCGCGGAACTGGGCAACCCGCTCGTCGACGAGGGTTTGGTCGTATTGGTCGTACTGATACATGCAAAACTCGCAAGGCGGCTTCAAGGCCAAGCCGGTTGGCCGGGGCCGCATACTATAAGCGCTAGAGGCCGCGAAGAAAATTGCCAAAAATGCTAGGGTTAGGCCTGAATCGCATAATCCGCTCGGGCATCGGCGGCATAGAGCTTTAACTCTGGGGGAGGAAGTCCCTATAATAGACGCATTTTGCACACGCCGGAGCCGCGAATACGGTTAGTCCCTGAAGCGCACGGCGGGGTCTTGCAGTGAATTCACTTTAAAACAACAAGAGGGCACCGCTTTGTTACGCGCAATCTTTTTACTCCTACCCCTGCTGTTACTGCCGGAGCTATCCTGGGCTTCGGAGGAAATGCAAAACCTCGGCCTGACCGGCATGCAGCGCGGCATCTACTGCGTGCTGATCTTCATCATCGCCTACGCCTTCGTAATGGCGGAGGAACACACCCACCTGCGCAAATCCAAGCCGGTGATCATCGCCGCCGGCATCATCTGGGCCCAGGTGGCCTGGATGGCGCAGTCGGTCGACGTGCCGGTGGAAAAAGTGCACGAAGTGTTCAAGCACAACCTGTCGGAATACGGCGAGCTGCTGTTGTTCCTGCTGGTGGCTATGACCTACATCAACTCCATGGCCGAACGCAACGTGTTCGAAGCCCTGCGTTCCTGGCTGGTAAGCCGTCGCTTCGGTTACCGCAAGCTGTTCTGGATCACCGGCGTCATCACTTTCTTCCTGTCCTCGGTGGCCGATAACCTGACCTCGGCGCTGCTGGTGGGCGCGGTGGTGATGGCGGTGGGCGCCAACAGCCCGGCTTTCGTGGCGCTGGGCTTCATCAACCTGGTGAGCGCGGCTAATGCCGGCGGCGCCTTCAGCCCCTTCGGCGACATCACCACCCTGATGGTATGGCAGGCGGGCAAGGCGGAATTCTTCGACTTCTTCGAATTGTTCATCCCGTCCGTGGTCAACTTCGCCGTGCCGGCGGCCATCATGCACTTCGCTATTCCCGACGAAGCGCCGCTGGAAACCGACGAAGGCTTGGTGGAAATGAAGCCGGGCGCCATCGTGGTTTGCGGCCTGTTCGCCCTGACCATCGTCGCCGCCGTCTGCTTCAAGCAGTTCCTGCACCTGCCGCCGTTCATGGGCATGATGGTGGGCCTGTCTTTCCTGATGTTCTTCGGTTACTACCTGAAGATGACCTACGGCACCCATGAAGAGCATTTCGACATTTTCCGCATGGTCAGCCTGGCCGAGTGGGATACGCTGCTGTTCTTCTTCGGCGTGGTGTTCGCCGTGGGCGGCCTGGGCTACATCGGCTACCTGGAACTGGCTTCCGCCGCCATGTTCGACGGCCTCGGCCCCACCACCGCCAACATTCTTATCGGCTTGCTGTCGGCCATCGTCGACAATATTCCGGTGATGTTCGCGGTACTGAACATGAACCCGGACATGGGTACTTACCAATGGATGCTGGTGACCCTGACCGCCGGCGTTGGCGGCACGCTGTTGTCGGTGGGTTCCGCCGCCGGCGTGGCGCTGATGGGCACTTCCAAGGGCATGTACACCTTCTTCAGCCATTTGAAGTGGACCTGGGCCATCGCCGCCGGCTACGCGGCCTCCATCGTCACCCACTACTTGATCAACGGCTAAACGCCGCGGATCGGCAGTCAAGGAAACGCCCGGCTTCGGCCGGGCGTTTTTTTATGTCCTCTTTACCGGAGCCGCCCATGACTTTGTTTCTCGACCGGGACCACATTCGCCGATTGCTCTGCATGGAAGACCTGATACCCGCCATGGAGCAGGCATTGAAGGACTTCTCCGCGGGATGCGTGCAACAGCCGCTGCGCACGGTGCTGGCGGCCGAGCCGCCAGGCGGTTATTGCTACGTGATGCCGGCTTTGGCCGACGCCATCGGCGTAAAAATCGTCACGCTCTACCCGGGCAACGCAGAAAAAGGGTTGCCTACCCACATGGCGACGATATTCCTGATGGACCGGGAGACCGGCGCGCCCCTGGCGGTAATGGACGGCGGCTTGATTACGGAAATGCGCACGGCCGCCGTATCGGCGGCGGCGACCCGGCTGCTGGCGGCCGGCGATGCCAAGGTGTTGGCGATTCTCGGCAGCGGCGCGCAGGCCCGCAGCCATTATGAAGCGCTGCGCCTGGTGCGGGATTTCGAAGACGTGCGGGTGTGGAGCCGAACTCCGGCCCATGCCCAGGCATTCGCCGCCGACATAGGCGCCCGCGCCGTCAGCGCGGAAGAAGCGGTACGCGGCGCCGACGTGGTGGTCACCGCCACTTGCGCCACCGAGCCGGTGTTGAAAGGGGAGTGGCTCAAGCCCGGTTGCCACGTCAACGCCGTCGGCGCGCCCCGTCCAGATTGGCGCGAATTGGACGATACCGTCATGGAGAGCGTGTTGTTCGTGGATTCCCGCACGGGCGCCCTGGCTGAATCGGGCGACGTGATCCTGTCCGGCGCGCCGGTGTATGCGGAAATCGGCGAGGCGTTGGCGGGAAAAGTGCCTAGCCGCCAAGGGGAAACCACCGTATTCAAGTCCTTGGGCATGGCGGTGGAGGACGTGGCGGCGGCGTCTTTGGTTTATCGCCTGGCCTGCGCCCGGAAAAGCGAAGGAAATTAGGCGGGCTTGCCTTGCCATCCTCTCTACCGCATTATCGACCCTTGCCATTATAATCGGGCCAAGGTTACGAAATGGGTTTCCGTCGTTGCGAGGCGCGCATAAAACCGCTTCGTGACGAAACAATAATAAGACTTAAGTTAAATCGACGCATAAAGCCGCCCCAACATGCTTGATGCCATCTTCCTACGCGCCAAAAAAACGCGGGCCAGCTTACGTTGGCTGCTGCTGGCGGCTGCCTGGGTATCGGTTATCGGCGGCGACAGTCTCTGGGCGGCTCCGCCCGCTTGCGCCAGCCAATGCACGATTTACTTCTATAACCCGGAAACCAATATCAACAACTATGTCTCCCTTAAGGCATCTTTCGATACCTATCTGTCTCAGTTTGGGGAGGGATATAGGTTTCAGCCTTTCGACGAAAAAGACATTTTTGAAAGCGTCATCGGCAGCGACGAAAACAGCATTTTCCTGATATCCAGCTGGCACTATCGCCTGCTCAAGCACAAATATCCGCTGCACCCCATGCTGGTAGGGGTATCGGGCGGCGTCGCCTCGCAAAAGAAAATCCTGTCCGCCTCGCAAAAAATCACGGACCTGGAACACCTGCGCGGAAAAAATATCGCGGTAGCGGGAAGCAAGGCCTACAGTAAAAACGTACTCGAGCAGATTTTCGCGGGCAAACCTCCTGACCTTTTGGAAAGCCTACGCCTGATATTGGTACCCAAGGACATCGACGCCTTGATGGCCGTGGGCTACGGCATGGCCGCCGCCGCGCTGACCACCGAGAAAAGCCTGGACGATTTACGCGCCATCAATCGCAAGCAGTACGATCTGCTCGAGCCTTTGGGGGCCAGCCGGGCGTCGCTGCTGACGCTGGTCGTGACGCCCCACCAGCGCACCCCGGCCGTCGACGCGTTGCTGGACGTGGTCGATCGCATGCAGGGCGCTAGCGGCGACACGTTGCACATGCTGGGGCTGGACGGATGGAAACGGCTGACGGCGTCCGAACAACAGGTGTTGGAGCAGTAAGCGAATGGAAACGACACGGATCAAGGCCTGGATTGATTGTTCGACGCTAGCGCGGCGTGCGGCGGCGGCCATCGCGTTGCTGTCGCTGGCCTGGTTGGCGCCGGGCATCCCTGCCGCGATCGCCGATGACGGCGGCAAAATTTTGATTCTCAACTCCAGCGCCAGCGTCAAGAAATACGCGACCGTGGAGGAGGCCTTCCTGTCCAACCTGACCAATCCGACCGAAAGGGTGGATATGGCAAGCCAAGGCGCGGCTTCGGACGCACTGCGGGAAAACCTGAAAAACTCCGGCGCGGCGCTGATTTACGCCATCGGGTCCAACGCCTACCAATGGGCCGCCCATTACGCGGAACAACCCATCGTGTTTTCCTCCGTCATCAACTGGCGCAGGCAGCCGTTGCGGGAAGACAGTTACGGCGTCGCCAACGAGTTGCCGTCCGGCGTACCTTTGTCGATGTTCCGCTATTTGTTTCCCGATATTAAAACCGTCGGCGTGTTGTACAGCGAAAAATTCAATAGCGAATGGCTGGCCGAGGCGACCGCCGCCGCGGGCGATGTCCATATCGAACTCATCGGCGAAAAGGTCGCCGCGTCCGCGGAGGTTCCTGAGGCGCTGGCCAAGCTGCTTCCTCGCGTGGATGCGGTGTGGCTGATTTCCGACCCGGTGGTTTTGGCCAACGAAAAGTCGGCCATCGAGTTATTCCGCGTGAGCGACGCCAAAATGAAGCCGGTATTCGCTTACGACGACGTTTACGTGGATTTGGGCGCGGTACTCACCATTACCGCCGACATTCCCACCATGGGCGTCCAGGCCGCCAAGCTCGCCGAAGACGTGTTGAGCGACCGGGAGCAGATCGCCGATCGCGTCGAGAGCCCGGCCGGTTCGCATATCACGCTGAACGTCGGCCGGCTGCAGCGCTATCGCCTCAATTTGAACCGCCAAGCCCTCGGCTCCGTCAACCGGGTTATCGAGTAGCCATGGCGAAGACGTCTACGTTCCGTTCGCGCCAGGGGGCCGAGGCCATCGTCTTGCGGCGAAGCCGGCGTTTGTCCCCGCGAGCGCCACGGAGGGCGGGCCTTTGAAAAAAATAAGCCTGTATAAACGGAGCATACGCACCAAACTCCTGGCGACCATGCTGAGTTTATTGGCTGTGCTGGTGGTGATTTCGACCTATGTGCAAATAGCCGCGCAGAAAAGCCTGCTGGTAAGCGAGTTGGACAAGCGCATTGTGCTGATGAAGGAGAATCTCAGCAACCAAGCGGCGATATTGTCGGAAGAACTGGCGCAACAGGCGGAAAACGACATCGCCACCTATAAATTGTCCCTGTTGGAGGAAGTATTACGGAAGGCGGCGGCCGACGGTAAATTGTATTACGCCATTTTGATGAACGACTCCCGGGTGGCGCTGTTGCACACCTTGCAAGCCAATTTGCAACAGGAAGTCCTGTCCACCGAGGCGGACATCTATGCGGCCGGGCGTTTGGAAAGGACCGTGGTGGAAAACGAGGTCAACGGCCTGCAGGTCATGGAATACATTCTTCCTCTGCACGCCGGCGCCGAAAAGTGGGGCGTGTTGCGGCTGGGATTCAGCATGGAGCCACTCAAGCGGGAAATCGTCCGCTCCCAAAACGAGATTTCCGCCAAGATCCACGCCACCATCATACAGTCGCTGGCAATGGCCTTCGGCGTTTCCTTGCTGGGGACTTTCATCATATTGGCGGTATCAAACCGCTTATCCAAGCCCATACGGCGCCTCACTCGCCTAACCAACGAACTCGCCCTGGGCAACTTCGCCGCCGCCGGCAGCGACATAAAAGGGGGCAGCGACGACGAAATCGGCATATTGACCGATGCTTTCGTTTCCATGTCCAAGGAATTGAAGCATTCCTACGACCAGCTTTCCGAGCATAGCCGCACCCTGGAGGAAAAGGTGCGGGAACGCACCGAAGAGCTGGCGGAGGCGCGCGATCAAGCGATCACGGCCAACAATAGCAAGTCCGAATTTCTGTCCATCATGAGCCACGAAATTCGCACGCCGATGAACGCCATTATCGGCTTCACGCAATTGGCTTTACGCACCACCCTGACGGAAAAACAGCACAGCTACCTCAGCCGCGTGCAGTCGGCTTCGCATATCCTGCTGGGCATTATCAACGACATCTTGGACTTCTCGAAAATAGAAGCCGACCGCTTGGAGCTCGAATACGTCAACTTCAGTCTCACGGACTTGCTGGACAATTTATCGTCGTTTGTGAGCACGCCGGCGGAACAGAAAGGATTGGAGCTGCATTTTTCCATCGCCAGCGACGTCCCGTTGCTATTGATGGGCGACCCTTTGCGGCTAAACCAAGTGCTGCTCAACCTGACCAGCAACGCCGTTAAATTCACCGAACGCGGCGATATCGTCGTCGGTATCGGCCTGGCCCGCACGTACCAAAAGGAAACGGCCTTCGGCAAAAAGGTCAAACTGGAATTCTTCGTGCAAGACTCCGGTATCGGCTTGAGTCCGGAACAAAGCGAGAAACTGTTCCAACCATTCACCCAGGCCGATAGCTCCATCACTCGCCAATACGGCGGCACGGGTCTGGGACTGGCCATTTGCAAGCGGCTGGTCACCATGATGGGCGGCGACATCGGCGTGGAAAGCACGCCGGGCGTCGGCAGCCGGTTTACCTTTACGGCGCAATTCGACGTGCAGGATATGCACAGCCCGAGCGGAACGGTGCCGGACCAGCTGCAAGGCATGAAGGTGCTGGTGGTCGACGACAGCGCCGTATCGCGGGAAATCCTGCACGAATATTTGCGGTCGTTCTCCCTGGAGGTGCTGGTCGCCAAGTCCGGCGTGGAGGCGCTGACGCTGCTGGAGCGGCAACCCCAGGATCGCCCGGTCGAATTGGCTTTGATCGACTGGAAGATGCCGGGACTGAGCGGCGTCGCCACGGCGCGCAAGATCAAGAGCGACGCGAAGATTCCCCACGCCCCCGCCATCATCATGGTGACGGCTTATTCCCGCGACGACGTGCTGCGGGAGGCTCAAGACGTGCCCATCGACGGCATACTGACGAAGCCGGTGACGTCGTCGCAGCTGTACGACGTCATCGTGGAAAAGTGCGGTCCGCTGGCCATACCGAAGCCGGCCGCCGCCCAAGACAAGCAGCAGCGGCCCGATTTGCTCGCCGGCATTCGCGGCGCTCGTTTGTTGTTGGTGGAAGACCAGCCGATGAATCAATTGGTGGCGGCCGAACTGCTGCAACGGGAAGGATTCGTGGTGGTGTTAGCGAACAACGGCGCGGAAGCCGTGCAGATGGTGAGGCAGCAACCGTTCGACGCCGTTTTGATGGATTTGCAGATGCCGCTCATGGACGGTTACGAAGCCACTCGCGTCATTCGAACCGAAAAAGGCTTCGACGAATTGCCGGTTATCGCCATGAGCGCCCACGTTATGGCGCAGGAAAAAGAGCTGTGCGTGCAAGCCGGCATGAACGGTCATGTGGGCAAGCCTATCGATCTGGATAAGCTCTTCGCCATGCTGGTGCGGTGGGTGAAACCCAAAGGGGAGGGGGACTGCGCCGACGGCCGCCACCCGGCAGGGCAGGCAGCTCTACCGGACCATTTGCCGGGGCTGGACTTGCGGCTGGGATTGCGCAACGTCGGCGGCAACGGGGCGCTCTACCGGCAGTTGCTGCAGCGTTTCGTCGAGGACTTCCACGGCGCGTCCGATCAGATCGCCCAATTGATAGCGGACAAGGACACCGCGGCGGCGACCACTTTGTCCCACGCCTTGAAAGGGGTGGCCGGCAACCTCGGCGCGTCGGAGTTGCAGACCCGCGCCGGCGACTTGATCGTGGCGCTCCGTCAGGGGCGGGATGTGGACGCGGCCTGCGTTCGCTGGAGCAAAGCGCTGGAGCAGGTGATGGCTTCCATACGTCAACTGGCGGCGGCGACCTCGGCCGACGACTGCTCCGAAGCCGAAGGGGACGGGGAATTGCTTGGCGTTTGCCTGGCCGAATTGTACGCGCGGGTATGCGCCAACAGCCTGGACGTCGATATGGCGTTTCAGCGTATCAAGCCCTACGGAAACGATCCGGCCTGGCGGGATGCGCTGGATCGGCTGGGCGCGGCGCTGGACGTGTTCGATTTCGCCGCCGCGAAAGCCGCGCTGCTTGAAATCGATGCGGATCTGGCGGGAAAAGCCGGTCATGCCCTGCCCGCGCCGGAGAACAAGCCGAGGCTGCTGATCGCGGACGACCAACCGGCCAACCTCAAGATTCTCGGCGAGGCGTTGCGCGACGACTACGACATCGTCATCGCCACCAAGGGCCACGAGGTAATGCATATCGCCGCCGGGAACGCCGATCCTGCGCTGATATTGCTGGACATCGAAATGCCCGGCGGCTTGGACGGCTTCGATGTGTGCCGGCTGCTCAAAGCGGAAGAAGCGACCCGCAATATTCCGGTGATTTTCATCACCGGCCGGGACGACGACGTCAATGAGTCCTTGGGATTGGAACTGGGGGCGGTGGATTACATCGTCAAGCCGTTCCGCATGTCCGTGGTGAAGGCGAGGGTGCGCACGCATCTCAAGCTGAAGCAGCAAAGCGACCTCTTGGGCAGCATGGCTTTCTTGGACGGCCTGACCAATATTCCCAACCGCCGCCATTTCGACGAAGTGCTGGAGGGCGAGTGGCGGCGAGCGTCAAGGAGCGGGTCGCCGTTGTCGGTCGTCATCGTGGACACCGACGAATTCAAAAATTATAACGATTACTATGGCCATGCCGCCGGCGACGATTGCCTTAAAATTGTCGCGTCCACCCTGAGCGGCTCCTTGCACCGTGCGACGGATTTCGTCGCGCGTTACGGCGGGGAAGAGTTCGTCGCCGTACTGCCGGGCATGGATTTCGTTTCCGCTATGGCCATGGCGGAAACCATGCGCCACAACATCGAAAGCTTGCGGATGGAACACGCGTCCTCCAGTTTGGGACGAAAAATCCTGACCGCGAGTTTCGGCGTGGCGACGGTAACGCCCTCGCGGGACATCAGCCAAGAACAAGTCATGAAGTGGGCCGACGAAGCCCTGTATGACGCAAAACAAAGCGGTAAAAACCGCGTGGTGGGCCGCGATCCGCACAGCGGTTCGCGCATCGAGAGCCGGGGGGCATAGGGACAATGACGGGCTTAGGCGGAATAAAAAAAGGGCTGTGCGTTTTGGCGTGTTGCGGCGCCATCCTACCGCTGCAGGCGCGCGCGGAAGACACCACGCCCTACGAAATTACCGAGAGTGTTTTGCAGGAAGAGTTGAGCTGGCTGCAAGCGGAATCCACGGTTTTTTCGGCTTCGCGCCATGAGGAGAAAGTCTCGCGTACCGCGGCCGCCGTTTTCGTGCTGAGCGGGGAAGACATCAAGCGCTCCGGCGCCACCTCCATACCCGACGCGTTACGCGTGGTGCCCGGGCTGGACGTGGCTCAAATCAATTCCAACAGCTGGGCGATCAGCGCGCGAGGGTTCAACGACCGGGCCGCCAACAAAATGCTGGTGCTCATGGATGGGAGAACGTTGTACCACCCCAGTTTTTCCGGAACGCTTTGGCAAACCAAGGACACCCTGCTGGAGGACGTGGAGCGCATCGAGGTGATCCGCGGCCCGGGGGCCGCCATGTGGGGCTCCAACGCCGTCAACGGCGTCATCAACATCATCACCAAGAAGGCGAAGGACTCCCGCGGACTCTACGCCACCGCCGGAACCGGCACCGAGGAAAATGGTTTCGCCGCGGTGCGCTACGGCGGACAGCTGGGGGAACAGACCTACTACAAAGGTTATGTGAAGTACTTCAGCCGCGACACCATGGCGTTGGATCAAAGCGGACACAACGCGAACGACGCCTGGGAAAATACCCAAGGCGGCTTCAAGCTGGAGAGCTCGCTGTCGCAGAAAGACTCCGTCACCTTGCAAGGCGATGTCTACCAGGGCAACGCCAACGCCTTGCAGAACATTTCGGTGCCGATGGCGCCTTACCAATTCGACAGCGCCATACCAAAACGCTATTCCGGCGGCAACGTGTTGGGCCGTTGGGATCACCGCTTCTCCGATACCTCCGATATGACGTTGAAGATGTACTTCGACCATACCGAGGACGCTACCCAAGTCAGCCGGATTCGAGACACCTCCATCAGCCGGGTGGATACTTACGACGCGGACTGGCAGCACCGCTTTCTGGTGGGGGACTCCCACGCCTGGACCTGGGGACTGGGCTACCGCTACAGCCATCTCCAATCCACCACCGGCTACGACTTTTTCTACGCCATGAAATCGCCGACGCGGGACACGCAGCTGTTCAGCGCCTTCCTGCAGGACGAAATCACCCTGGTGCCGGATCGTTGGCGCGTGATTTTCGGCACGCGGGTCGAGCACAACGACTACAGCGGTTTCGAAGTGCAGCCCAACGGCCGGCTGGTATTCACGCCGACCGACAACCAGACCATCTGGGCCTCCATTTCCCGCGCGGTGCGCATTCCCAACCGCCTGGACCACGACATGACCGCCACGTTCCTCGGGCAACCGTCTCCCGGCGTCTACCTGGTCGGGCAAGGCAACAGCAATTTCAAGCCGGAAGAGTTGATCGCCCACGAATTGGGTTACCGCATCCAGCCGACCTCGACCACGTCGGTGGACATCGCCACCTTCTACAACGATTACTCGCGTCTCACTTCCGCCTCGCTGGGCACGCCTTACGTCGGCACCACGCCGTCCTTGTACGTGGGTCTCCCCATCTTCCCGGAAAACAATATGCGCGGAAAAACCTACGGCGCGGAAGTCATGGGCCAGTGGCGGGCGGCGTCGAACCTGCGTTTTCAGGCCAACTACACCTATTTGCAAATCAACCTCAGCGGGGATCCGTCTTTACAGAAAAGCACGGAAAATGCGTCGCCCCACCACCAGTTCAGCTTGAGAACCTCCTACGACATCACGGAAACGCTGCAAGCCGACGCCATCCTGCGCTACGTGGATAAATTGCCGGCGTTCAAGGTCGACAGCTACGCGGCGTTGGACTTGCGCCTGGGCTGGAAGCCGGTCCGCAACGTGGAACTGGCCGTGGTCGGACGTAATTTGCTGGACGGCCGCCATCCCGAATTCGGAGAATCGGTATTGACGGCCCAGCTGGTGGACATCCAGCGCAGCGTTTACGGACAAGTCAGCGTGCGTTACTGATCCGGTTACGCGTTATTTCTGGCCGACCCAGGCATAAGCGATCTGGGTGGCCACGTACATCCACACCGATTGCCCCACCGCCCAGGCGAGGATGAAGGGAATGGTCGATTTGACCACCCGCCCGACGACGAACGGCAGGGTTACCGTCAATAGGAATTCGCCGACGATGACATATACCGGCGTGGAATCGAAAAACACCATCCAGCAGTCTTTGTAAAACCAATAGTCGGCTTGCTTGGCGATGAATTCGTAGGTGGGCAAGTTGACGGCGCCGAGCAGGCCGGTCAGCAAGGTCGCTTTGCCCAGTCCCCAGCGATTGGCCATCCAGTAGGCTAAATAACCGAACTGGAACATGATCAAAGCCCAGGAGAAAGGCATATAAAAGGGCGAGTCCCAAATAAACGGCTCGCCGGGGGCGTAAACCAGGGTTTGCTGCACCGATACCGCCAAATGATCGGTGGGCAGCTCGCCGAAACCCACCAGCAGACCGAACAGGTATAACCGGGCGAATAATCCGTCGCGGGTTTGGTAAGTCCGGTAAAGAATCAAACCGTTGACGGCGAAAGTAATCAGCGCCGCGGCCACCCAGCCGGCGTGCAGCGCCCAAGCGACGAGGTCTGTAACCAGCGCCAACACCATGGTAATCAGGACAAAAACCAGTCGTTTATCGCTCAACACTAGCGTATCTCCTTAATAGCGAATTATTGTTTTCTTTCGACAGGGTGGGAATCAATCCAGGCCCAGGAAGGCCTTTTTGGCGGAGCGGCGCGAATTGAGCCAGATTTTTATGGCTTCATAGACGATTACCGTGGTGAACGTCACCGCCATCCATACCAGCACCGCCTCCACCGGCAACAACGTCCAGGCGTCGATGACGATGCCCAGCATTTGCTTATAGTTGTAGCCCCACCATTGATAGGGCGACGCCAGCGTCGCTTCCCACAACAGGCTGATCAGCAGCACGAAGAAAAAGCACAGGCTCACGGCTCGCCAGTTGATGAAGCGGAACGTGGTTTTGAACAAAGCGGCCGAAGGAATGAAACTGGCGACGACCAAGAAGGTGAAATATCCGGGGAAACCGCCTTGATAAGGGCTGGGAAACCCGTTTTTTATCACTACGCCCAGCGCGATCAATATCAAGCCCACCAGCACGGACTTCCCGTGAAACATGACGATGCGCTCGATGCCGGCCGACTCCTGCCGATAATCGGGGACGTTATAGGCGCTCAACCAATACTCGTCGCACCAAATGTACATCAGCAACACGGCGACGAAACCGGAAATATAAAAAACGAATTCTTCGATGGGGATTCTCCGCTCCCAGGACCAAGTGGCGAAATCGAATCCCGGCGCGTAAATTTCCAAGGTGGCTTGACTGTTGACGAAGGTAAAAAACGTCAGCCCGAAAAACAGGTCCAGCAGAAATCCCAGCGGCACCAGCACGGCGATGGCGATCCAGAAGGATTTCTGGATGAATTTCTCGTCGTCATTGGCGTGTATCCACCACAAAATAACCAGTATGGGAATGATGAACAGCGATAAGCTGACGGTATACCCCAAGGGCGAGGAACCCACTACCGGCTCCACGTGGGTTTGAGCCCGATCCGCGGTTATCAGGCTTAGAGTCGCTGGAACGGTGACGACACCGATCATGGCGATGAAGGTTTTGAAGTCTTTTTCCGGTGTCAGTGCCATCTTGGCTCTCCATGTTGTTGTTAAAACGCCGTTTAAAACCGGCGCGCGGCAGTATATACCGGGCCGGAAGAAACAGTTGTCTTGCGTTGCGGCAAGGACAACAATAGCGCTTTCCTAATTCATACCGAGGGCGGGGCCATGGGCTTGATGGACTTCATCAAAAAGCAATTCATCGACATCATCCATTGGACGGAAGAAGGCGATGGGGTTCTCGCTTACCGTTTCCCGATGCAGGATTTCGAAATCCAGCAAGGCGCCCAACTGACGGTGCGCGAGTCCCAATTGGCGCTGTTCGTCGACGAAGGCAAGGTGGCCGATGTTTTCAGCCCCGGCCGTCATACCCTGACGACCCAGACCTTGCCGCTGCTCACCAACCTGAAGAACTGGGACAAGTTGTTCGACTCGCCTTTCAAGTCGGATGTCTATTTTTTCAGCACCCGCCTGCAACTGGACCGTCGTTGGGGCACGCCCAATCCCATCACCATCCGTGACAAGGAATTCGGCCTGGTGCGCCTGCGGGCTTTCGGCATTTACTCCTACCGGCTGGTCGATCCCAAACGGTTTTACCAGGAAGTGTCCGGCACCCGCGAAAGCTACACGACGGAGGAGATGGAAGGGCAGTTGCGCAACACCCTGATCGGCTCCATGACCGATTTGTTCGCCGAATCGTCCGTCCCCTTCGTCGACATGGCCGCCAACCAGGAAGAGTTCGGCAATCAGCTCAAGGCCAAGATGGCGCCGGTATTCGACCGCTACGGCCTCGCCCTGGACAGCCTGGTGGTGCAGAACGTCTCCCTGCCGGAAGAGCTGCAAGCCGTGCTGGACCAGCGCATCAGCATGGGCGTCATCGGCGACCTGGGCAAATTCACCCAATACCAAGTGGCGCAAGCCATTCCCATCGCCGCCGGCAACGAAGGCGGCTTGGCCGGAGCCGGCGCAGGCCTGGGGGCCGGCGTGTCCATCGGCCAGGCCTTCGCCGGCGCCTTGAATCCGCAGGCCGCTGCTCCGGCGGCGCCTGCCGCCGCGACGCCTTCCTCGGACGACGTGATGGCGACCCTGGAAAAGCTGCACGGCCTGATGACCAAGGGCGTGATCAGCCAAGCCGAGTTCGATGCGAAGAAGGCCGAGCTGCTGGCGAAGTTGGGCTGAACCCCGATGCGGATTCACCCTCGCATCGTTCCAACGCTCCTGCGTCGGAATGCCGCCTTGGCCGCTCAGCGGCCCGTGACGCAGAGCGTCACCGGAAACGTTCCCACGCTCGAGCGTGGGAACGATAGGGCGATTTTTTTATGAAAACCGCCAATTGCCCTTCCTGCGGCGCACCGGTGGAATTCCGCTGCTCGGTGTCCATATTGGCGGTGTGCGGCTATTGCCGCAGCACCCTGGTGCGCCACGGCACCGATCTGGAAAACCTCGGCAAAATGGCCGAACTGCTGGACGACCAGTCGCTGATCCAGCTCGGCACGGAAGGCAGCTACCGCGGCGTGCGCTTCGCCGTGGTGGGCCGTATCCAACTGCGCTACAGCGCGGGGCTGTGGAACGAATGGCACTTATTGTTCGACAACCAGCGTTCCGGTTGGCTGGGGGAGGCCAACGGCCAGTATTTCGTCACCTTCCTCAGCGCGACCAAGGACGCGCTACCCGCCTACGCCGATTTATACGTCGGCCAGCAGATCCGCCTGCAGGGCCGCGACTACCACGTCGCCAACCTGGATTCCAGCCGCTGCATCGGCGGGGCAGGGGAGCTGCCCTTCATGGTCGGCGAAGGCTACGACACCCAAGTGGCGGATTTGCGCAGCGATACCCGCTTCGCCACCTTGGACTACAGCGAAACGCCGCCCTTGCTATTCCTCGGCGAAGGCGTCGAGTTCGACAGCCTCAAACTGGCCAACCTGCGCGCCGAACCGCAAAAGGCCGCTCTGGCGGCCGGCCAGGTGAAGAGTTTCCAATGCCCGCAGTGCGCGGCCCCGCTGCAAATCCACTCCGACCAAATCGAAACCGTGGCTTGCGGCAGTTGCGAGTCCATACTGGACGCGGCGGATCCCAACTACAGCGTCATCTCCCGCTTCCGCGCCGCCGCCAAAATCAAGCCCACCGTTGCGCTGGGCAGCCGCGGCCGTTTCGAGGGTGCGGACTTCGACGTAATCGGCTATTTGCGCCGCCGCGACACGCAATGGGGGGCGGAGTGGGGCGAATACCTGCTGCTCAACCCGGAAAAAGGCTTCCGCTGGCTGGTGGAGTCGAAAGGGCACTGGTCCTACGTCCGCACCCTTAACCGCCAGCCCATGGAAAAGCTGGCCTGGGGCAAGCCGGTGGCGCAATTGCTCGGCAAGAACTACAAACACTTCGAGAACAGCGCGGCCGAGGTGAGTTACGTGGTGGGGGAGTTCTACTGGCGCGTCAAAGTGGGCGAAACCGTGCGCATCACTGATTACGTCAACCCGCCCCAGGTGTTGTCGGAGGAAAGGACCGACCAGGAGGCCGTTTGGTCCCTGGGCGAATACCTGGCGCCGGAAACGGTGCAGCAGGCCTTCGCCTCGAAGCAAGCCTTGCCCAAGCCCATCGGCGTCGCCCTCAATCAACCGTGGCCCCACGCCGAGGCGTCGCGCCGCACCTGGCTGTGGTTCGGCCTATTCGCCGTGCTGTTGACGCTCATCCAAGTGGGCTCCATGGTGCTTTCCTCGGGCAAGACAGTGTATGAAACCACTTTGCCGCTGCCCTTGGGGGCCGGCCAGGAGGACTTCGAGTCGGAGCCTTTCCAAGTGAGCGGCCGCCCCAGCAACGTCGAAATCCGCTCCAGCGCCAACGTCGACAACAGCTGGGTCTATTTGAATTTGCAGCTGGTGGAGGCCGATACCGGCGCCGTCCGTACCCTGGGCCGCGAAATCAGCTATTACCACGGAGTGGACGGGGGAGAAAGCTGGTCGGAGGGCGGCACCGACGACGAGGCGGTGGTTTTCGACGTGCCCGCCGGCCGCTATTACCTCGTCGTCGACCCGGAGCTGCCCAGCGACTTCCGCGGCGCCAACGTGCGCCTGCGAGTCGTGCGCGACGTGCCCAGCGCAGCCAATTACTGGATCGCCCTGCTGCTGCTGTCCCTCTGGCCCTTGGGCTATTGGTGGCGCAAAAACCGCTTCGAAATCGAACGGTGGAAGGACAGCGATCATCCCTTGGCGAGCGAGGGAGATTAACGTGGGGGGGGGCAGCCGCCGCCACACCGCCGATGAAAGAGAGAGGCCGCTAATGGACCGTTTCTACCAAGCCAAAGGCATCGTGCTGCTGATGCTGTTCGCCTACGCCCAATACCACGGTTGGAGCGTGTTCGGTTCCGACGAGGACAAATCGGCGCCCCGCACCCTGGGCTCCAGCGTTTATCACAAATAACTTCAAGAGGACCGCGATCATGGAATTCCTGCATCTGGACTGGCTACTCAACGCCCTGGTGTTTTCGCTGCTGGGCGTCGTCGTGTTCTGGGTCAGTTTCGTCGTCATCGACAAACTGACGCCTTACGACCTGTGGCGGGAGATCATCAAGGAACGAAACCAGCCCCTGGCTACCATCGTCGCGGCCATGTGCCTGGGCGTGGCCATCATCGTGGCCGCCGCGATACATGGCTAAGCGTCGATCGTTTTCGGCCGGGTTGTGTCTGCTGTTGGCCGCTTCGGCGGCGGAGGCCGGTAAAGTAGGCGGCGACTGCACATTCAACGGCAAGCCGCTGTGGGGCAAGGTGCAATGGGTCGGCGCGTTCGCCGATATCAAGGTGCAGGTGGTGAATGCGTTCCCCGACGTGAAGGTACAGAAAGTGGCGGCGTTTCCCGACGCTTGCGGCAAATGGCAGGAAGTGGACGCTTTCCCCGACATCAAGGCGCAGCGCGTCACCGCATTCCCCGATATCACCATCCAGTATGTCGATGCATTTCCCGGCGTTCCCTGAGTGAAATCCGAACAAAACGCCGCGGCCGATACGCGCGAAGGGCTGAGGCAATACGCCCTCTTGTTCGCCGTTTTCGTCATCGCCTCCTGCGGCCTGGCCTACGAGTTAATCGCCGGAGCCTTGTCCAGCTATTTGCTGGGAGACTCGGTCACCCAATTCTCCACCGTCATCGGCGCCTATCTGTTCGCCATGGGCATCGGCTCCTACCTGTCCCGTTATGTGACGGCGGAGCTGGTGCGCCGTTTCGTGCAGATCGAGCTGATGGTCGGATTGCTGGGCGGATTTTCCTCCCTGGCGCTGTTCCTGCTGTTCGCTTACGTGTCGGAGCCGTTCAAGCTGGCGCTGTACCTGCTGGTCCTGCTGACCGGCGTGCTGGTGGGGCTGGAAATCCCGCTGGTCATGCGGATATTGAAGGAGCGCCTGGCCTTCGAGACGTTGGTGGCCGAGGTGCTTACCTTCGATTACCTGGGAGCCCTGCTGGTATCCTTGGCTTTTCCCCTGGTCCTGGTCCCCCAGGTGGGGCTGGTGCGTTCGGGGCTGCTGTTCGGCCTGTTGAACGCCGCCGTCGCGCTGTGGACGGTACGGCTGTTCGCCAAGGATTTGCCGGCCCGGCACGGATTGCACGCTCAGTGCGGCGTGGCGCTGGCCTTGCTGGTCGCCGGACTGGGGGGAGCCGAGCGGCTCAGCGCCTTGGCGGAACAGAATATCTACGCCGATACCATCGTCTACGCCAAATCGACGCCTTACCAGCGCATGGTGCTGACCCGCTGGAAGGACGACCTGCGCCTGTTTCTCAACGGCAACCTGCAATTCAGCTCCCAGGACGAGTACCGCTACCACGAGGCTTTGGTGCATCCTGGCATGGCGTCGGTACGGGCGCGGCGGGTGCTGGTGTTGGGCGGCGGCGACGGCCTGGCCCTACGCGAACTGCTCAAATACCCCGAGTTGGAGTCGATCCAATTGGTGGATTTGGACGCGGAAATGACGCGACTGTTTTCCACCGCGCCGTTTCTGCGCCGGCTCAACGGCGACGCCTTCGCTTCGCCCAAGGTTAAGGTCGCCAACGAGGACGCGTTGTTGTGGCTAGAGCGGACGGCAGAAACGTTCGATTTCATCGTGGTGGATTTCCCCGACCCCTCCAATTTCGCCGTGGGAAAACTGTACACCACGGCTTTTTACCGCCTGCTGGAAAAGCACCTGTCCAGTCAGGGGCTGGCGGTGATCCAAGCCACCTCGCCCTATTACGCCCGCCAATCCTACTGGTGCGTGGTGGCTACCTTGGAAGAGGCGGGGCTGGCAACCACGCCGTACCACGCCATGGTGCCGTCCTTCGGCGAGTGGGGGTATATTCTCGCCGGCCGCCGGCCGGTGACGCCCCCCACCGCGTATGCGGTCGCGACCCGTTTCCTGACGGCGGATAGCGCGCCGCAGCTGTTCCAGTTCCCCAAGGATATGCAGCGCGTGCCGGCCGAGCCCAACCGCCTCAATAACCAGGTGTTGGTGCGTTATTTCGAGGAGGAGTGGCGGCGGGTGCTGCATTAATGGCGGCGCCACTTGCCGTAATAGGGACAAACGGCTAGATTGGCCGCTCCGCCTTCACCGAACCGCCATTGCTGCAAAGCCTCGATTGATGTCCGATGTTGAATCTACGCGGTAAATCCATCCTGGCCCTGGTGGCCACCTGCGTGTTGTCCGGCCTCTTGGCCGGCGCCATCGGCTGGCAAGCCGTCAGCTCCATCCGGCATTACCTCGGCACCTCTCTGGCTCGCAACCTGACCCTGCTCAACCGTGAGCGCATCGTCGCCCCGGTGCAACGGGAACTGGCCCTGTCGCTGCGCCTGGCAAAATCGGAACTGGTGCGCCAGTGGCTGTTGGACGAAGGCAACGCGGCCAAAAAAACGCTGGCGTTCCGCGAGGCGGAAAGCTTCCGCCGGGACTTCACCGACCGGTCTTATTTCCTCATTTCGGCACTCTCCAACAATTATTATTTCAACGACGACAAGAGCGCGTTCGACGATTCGCCCCGTTATCGGCTGGTGCCGAACCTGGACAAGGACCAATGGTTTTTCACCACCATTGCCGAAACGGAGCTGTTTAACGTCAATGTGGATATAGACGTCAGCCTGAAACTCACCAAAATTTGGCTCAACGTCATCGTCGAAGACAACGGACGCAAAATCGGCTTGGTGGGCAGCGGTCTCGACCTTACCGACTTTTTGCGCCGTTTCGTCGACCAGGCGGAGCCGGGCATCACGCCCATCATCCTCGACGGCAAAGGCGCCATTCAGGCCCATCCCGACTACTCCCTGATCGCCTACAACTCCGCCACCAAGGAAGCGGCCGCCGAACATTCCGTATTCGGCTTGCTGGAACGGCCGCAGGACGCGGATCTGGCGCGCGACGCCCTGGCCGACGCCGCCGGCCACCCCGGCGGCGTGCGCTTGTTCGAAGCCGAATTCCACGGCAAGCCCCACATCGTGGCGGTTTCCTACATTCCCGAGCTGCACTGGCACGTCTTGACCGCCGTGGACTTGGCGGTGGCGGAATTGGTCGATCTCAGCCTGCTGATACCCGCCATGTTCGCTGCGGCAGCCTTGTTGATCTCGGTGGGCTTCGGCTTCAGCTTCGCCGTGAACCGCCTGGTGTTCCGCCCCCTGGCCAAGCTGACGCTGTCCGCCCGCGCCATGGCCGCCGGCAACTACAGCGTCGCCTTGCCGCCGTCCAGCGGCGACGAGATCGGCGCGCTCACCGACGCGTTCGCGTCCATGGTGGCGAAAGTCCAGGGCCATACGGAAGAGTTGGAGGAGACGGTGAAAAGCCGCACCCACGACTTGGTCCTGGCGAACCGTAAGATGGCGCTGGCCCACAAGCAGATTCACGATTCCATTGCCTATGCCAGCCTGATTCAGCGCGCGATTTTGCCGGAGCGCTCCCTGGCGGCGGCATTCGGCGACGAACATTTCGTTTTATGGCGTCCCCGCGACGTGGTGGGGGGGGATTTCTACATTTTTTGCCAGCAAGACGGCCGCTATTTGCTGGGCGTGGCCGATTGCGCCGGCCACGGGGTGGCCGGCGCCTGCATGACCATGCTGGGCCACGCCGCCATCGAACTGGCCATCGCCGAGGCGGGCATGGACGATCCAGCCGGCATCCTGGCGCGCACCGACCAAGCCCTACGCGCCATGTTGGGCAGCGGCCATCATCCCCATGGGGTGGCCACCCACATGGAGGCCGGCTTGGTTTACGTGGATCAGGCGGCCGGGCAAGCGGTATTCGCCGGCGCCAAGATCGCCTTGTACTGGAACTGCGGGGAAGAGGTCGGCAGCATCAAAGGCGCCCGGCGCGCCTTGGCGGAGCGGCGCCCGGGCCAGTTCGCCAACGAAGCGGTTCCGCTGCGGAACGATACCGTCTTTTATCTAACCACCGACGGGTTGCTGGATCAAAGCGGCGGAGACAAGGGTTTCGGTTTCGGCACCACGCGCTTCACCGAATGGGTGCAGCAACAGGCGGGCCGGCGAGTGACGGAGCAACAGCGTTGGTTCGAGTCCTCCCTGGCCGAATGGCAAGGCGAAAACCCGCAACGGGACGATATTACGCTGCTGTGCGTCCGCTTTGCCGAACCCAATTGAATATTGACATCGCACGCGTTTAGAGGGGGAAACATGGAGTCGATCGATCTATACGAGCTACAGCAAAGCTATAACCGCAACGGGGTATTGCTATGTTTTAATGGGCCGCTGACCAAGAGCCTGATCGAGGAAATCGGCCATGCGTTACGCAACTACATGCGCAACGAATCGGCCTCCACCTCCATGGACGTGTTCGCCGCCTACATTGAAATGACGCAAAATATACGCCACTACGCCGCCAGCCAAGGTTGGACGGAACAGGAATCGTCCGCGACGGTGGTCATCTCCCAAAACGGCGACGGCCACTACGTCGTTTCCGCCGGCAATACCGTCAATGCCGAGGACGGTCCGCCGCTGGTCGCGCGTATCGAAGCGCTGGCGAGTTTGGACAAGCCGCAATTGAAAGCGGCCTATAAGGATCAGTTGCGCAAGCCCAGGGAAGAGGGCAGCGCGTCGGGCGCCGGCCTGGGGTTGTTGGATATCGCGCGCAAAGCCTCTTCCCCGTTCGCCTGCTCCTTGCGTGAGCTGGGCAACGGACGCGCCTTTTTTACTTTGATTGCCACCATTTAATGTCTCACTGGAGCACCCGCCCATGGGCGACCTAAAAATCGACGGTACCTCATCCACTCCCACTATCCTGTGCAATGGCGAGGCAGGGGTATTGGAAATGCGGGGGGATTCCTATCCGGAAAACTCATTCGAATTTTTCACCCCGGTGCTCGCCTGGGTGGAGGACTTCATTTGCCACAGCGACAAGCCGTTTACCGCCAATTTACACCTGCTGTATCTCAACACCAGCAGCGTTAAAGCCATGATGGACATTTTCGACATGCTGGAGGAAGCTCATCGCCAGGGGCGGCAGGTGTCGGTCAACTGGTTCTACGACGAGGAAAACGAGCGGGTGGCGGATCTGGCGGAGGAGTTCAAGGAAGACTGCACTTTTCCCTTCGTCATCACCCCGAACGTCGCGTGAACATGCGCAAGGGGCACGACATCGAGCAAACGGTCGAGACGCTGCTGGCCGATCCGCAGTACGACGGCCATCCCCTGCACCAAGCGCTGGCGGACCTCTATAAGGAATTCCAGCAGCAAGTAAAGCAAATCGACCGCGTTACCCGTATCTCCGACCATTACCAAAGCGCCGCCCGCGAAACCAATCTGTCTCTGAGCGACCGATGCCGGCGTCAGCTCAAATACTTGGAGAAGGTCGCGCGCATATCCGACGGCTATCAATCGCTGATGCGGGACCGGCAAGAGACGTTAAGGGAGGAGTCCTTGCGCGACTCCCTCACCGGCCTGGGCAATCGCCGCATGCTGCAAAACCGCTTGAAGGCGGAAGCCTCGCGCTTGGATCGTTATCGCTTGCCTTTGACCTTGGTGATGGTGGACGTCGACCACTTCAAGGCGATCAACGACACCCACGGGCACGACGCCGGCGACAAGGTGCTGGCGACCATCGCGCGGGTGTTCGAAGCAGGGTTGCGCGACTACGACATTTGCGGGCGCTGGGGCGGCGAGGAGTTTCTCATCATCATGCCGGAACAGGCGTCCGACGTGGCGGGCGATATCGTCGAACGCCTGCGTCAAACGGTTGAATCCACGAATATCCGCATCGGCGAGCAAGTGATCGGCGTTACCGCCAGCTTCGGCATCGCCCATCGCCACCCCGGCGAGGATGTCGCGGAGACCCTGCAACGCGCCGACCAGGCCTTGCTGACGGCGAAGCGGGCAGGGCGCAACCGCTGCGAAACGGCCAACTGACGCGGGATAGACCTCGGGAGGTTTAGCCGTGAACCGCCGCGAATTCCTCGCCGCCGGATTGAGCCTGCCTTGGCTGGCCGGCTGCCGGGGCGGCAGCGGGACAGGGGAGATTCCCGGCGGTTTCGTCGATCCCGATCATTCCCTGGGCCATCGTCTGCGCGACGGCGCCTTACTCTCCACGCCGCCCGGCGAAATCATAAAAATCCCCGCGCTGATCGCCGGCGGCGGCATCGCCGGACTGTCCGCCGCTTGGTGGCTGCAGCGCCACGGTTTCGACGATTTCACGCTGCTGGAAATGGAAAGCCATGTGGGCGGCAACGCCCATTGGGGCCAGTCCTCCGTGTCCGCCTATCCTTGGGGCGCCCATTATTTGCCGTTGCCGACGCGGGAATCCCGGGTAATACGGGAGCTGCTGTCCGATCTGGGCGTCATCGAAGGCGATCCCCACGCCGAACGCCCGCGCTACCAGGAGCGCTATTTGTGCAACGTGCCTCAGGAACGGTTGTATCGCAACGGATTGTGGCAGGAAGGGCTTGCGCCAAGCCGGGGGATGTCACGGCGCGACAGGGATCAACACCGCCGCTTCGAGGAGTGGATGGCGGCTTTCAGGGCGCGGCGGGGTCTTCACGGACAAAAAGCCTTCGCCATTCCCATGGAGTCCAGCGCCCGCGACGCGGATTTGTTGGCGTTGGATCGGTTGTCCCTGCGCGATTGGTTGTTGCAACAGGGCTTGGACGCGCCGACCCTGCATTGGTACGCCAATTACGCCTGCCGGGACGATTATGGCTGCGACTACAACCGGGTGTCGGCGTGGGCCGGAATCCATTATTTCGCCAGCCGCGACGGAGTCGGCGAACATGCCGACCTCGGCACCGTGCTGACTTGGCCCGAAGGCAACGGTTGGCTGGTGCGCCAACTGCAAACCCGTTTGGCAAACAGGTTGCGCACCGGCGCGGCGGTATTCCGTATGGAGCGGCAGGGCGAGCGGGTGGCGGTGGACGTGTGGCTGGCCGAGCAAGAACGGTCCGTGCGCTACCTGGCGGACCACGTTATTTGGGCGGCGCCGTTGTTCCTGTTGCCCGGCGTGCTGGCCAATTGTCCGGCCGGCGTACGGCAAGCGATCGCCGGCATGGAATATTCGCCCTGGGTGGTCGCGAATCTGGTGCTCAAGGCTTTCCCCGAGGAAAAACACGGCGTGCCGCTGAGTTGGGACAATGTGTTGTACGACAGCCCATCCCTCGGCTACGTGGTCGCCACCCACCAGCAGTGGCGGATGCAGGGCGAAGGCAGCGTGTTTACCTGGTACCACGCGTTGAGCACCGGCTCGCCGCAGCAGGCGCGGCGCGAGTTGATGGCGTCCGACTGGCGCTATTGGCGCAATTTCGTGTTGGCCGACCTGGGCAACGTCTACGGCGACTTGACGTCCCGCGCGGCGGCGCTCTATGTCCGGCGCTACGGCCACGCCATGGCGCGTCCGCTGGTGGGCGCCGTGTGGGGCGAAGCGCGCGGTATGCTGGCGGCGCAGCCGTTGGGGCGTATCCGCTTGGCCCATGCCGACTTGAGCGGCTTTTCGATCTTCGAGGAAGCATGCGATCGAGGCGCTGCCGCCGCAAACGGCGTTTTGTCCGCTATGTGACTTGAGGTAGGCGCCTATTTCCTTAATACTGGTAAAGGTTTTTTCGCCGACTAAGCTAGGTTGTTAGTCATTTTCAGTTATAAGGCGGATTTCCCGCTCGCTAAGATCACCGCCACCCGTGAACCATAAAGACCATCCGCAACGCCATCTGCGCCGCCTCCGTGCGCAGTACTCCCGGCAAATACCGGAAAAAATACGCGAAATATCCGATGCATGGCACGCCGTGCAGGCCGAAGGCATGGTCGAACGCGATGATTTTTTGGCGCTGGCGGATCGGTTGCAGCGCTTGCTGGGTTCCGCCGGCACGTTCGGTTATGCGGCCCTGAGCCAAGTGGCGCAGGGATTCGAGCGATTTCTCCGCAGCGCCGGCGACACGGCGTGCGGTTCTCCGTCCCCCCAGCTAACGGCGCAAATGGAGTCGTTCCTGTCCTGGTTGGACATGGCGCAACGCCTGATGGACGAGGAACGTCTGTCCATGGTGGAAATCGTCGACGACAGCGCGTTTATGTTGCCGACGGCCGAGGATATGGCGCAGCGCAGGGCCCAGGCCGCGGTGTATCTGTTGAAGGCCGACACCGCCTTCAGCCGGGATTTTTGCTTGGGCATGGAGCTGCGCGGTTACCGCGTGCGTCATTTCGACCGGACCGATGCTTTCGCCGCGGCAGTGGCGGAACAGCCTCCCGATGTCGCCATCATGGATGTGGCCTTGGGCGGCGGGCGGGAAGGCCTTGAGTTGGCGGCCGATCTGCGTCGTAGCGGGCAACTGACGGCGCCCATCGTTTTCCTCACCGTGCGCAGCGATTTCCAGTCTCGCCTGGAAGCCGCGCGCGTCGGTTCCGCCCACTATTTCGTCAAGCCCGTGGACATCGAGCAAGTGGCCCACGCCCTGGACGGATTAATCAGCTGCCATGGCGACGAGCCTTGCCGGGTGGCGCTGCTGCAGGACGGCGACGCCGCGGCCAATCCCTATCGCCGTTGGCTGGAGGCCGCCGGCATGTCGGTGACGGTACTCGAAAACCCCGAATCCGTCGTGCGGTTGCTGGACGCCGCGCCGCCGGAACTGCTGCTCATCGACTTGCAGCGTTCGGACTGCTCCGGGGCGGAAGTCGCGGCGGTGGTTCGCCAATTCGACGGTTGCGCCGACATTCCTATTTTGTTGTTGTCCGGCGACGGCCAAACGCCGAGCGCCGCGGGTCTGTACCAGGGCGGGGACGAATACCTGGGCGGGCCCGTGTCGGAAGCGCGGTTGCTGGAATCGGTGAAAGCCAGGGTGCGGCGTTATCGCGACTTGCAATGGGCGGCGCGCCAAGCCCGGCTGGCGGTAAACGACCTGCAAAACTTCAAATTGGCCCTGGATCAACACGCCATCGTCAGCATCACCGACCGCCAGGGCACCATACTTTATGCCAACAACAAATTCTGCCAGATCAGCGGCTATACCCATCAAGAGCTGATTGGCCAAAACCATCGCATCGTCAAAGGCGACATGCCGGCAGAAGTGTATGCCGATTTATGGCGCACTATCGCCGCCGGACGGGAGTGGCGCGGCGAGTTGCGCAACAAGAGCAAGGACGGCCGCTATTACTGGGTGGAGTCCAGCGTGATGCCGCTGGGGCGCGACGCCCATGGCGTTCCCGAACGCTACATCGCCATCCGCACCGAAGTGACCGCCCTTAAACAAGTGCAGGAAGCATTGGCGGAAAGCGACGAAAGGCTGCGACGCAGCCAGTATTACGCCAATGTGGGCACGTGGGATTGGGACATCGCCACCGATCACGTGATTTGCTCCGAGCGGGTCGGCGCCTTGTTCGGCGGTCCCGAAGGCGTGAGCAACCTGAGTTACGAGGATTTCCTCGACGCCGTCCACCCGGACGACAGGGACCAGGTCGCCGCGGCCATGGCCGCCTGCCTGGATTCCGGATTGGCCCTGGACCTCGAGCATCGCGTCTTGTGGCCCGACGCCAGCATCCACTGGCTAAACCACCGGGGCGACGTGACCCGCACGCTGGAAGGCCGTCCCCTGCATTTGTTGGGCGTCGTCACCGACGTGACTTGGCGCAAGCAGGCCGAAGAGACCCTCCTGAAGCAGAAGGAGTTGCTGGAAGTATTGCGCCAAGCGGTGCTGCGCTACATCGGCGAAGAGGACACCCACGATATCGCCGTTTATTTGCTGCGCGCCCTGGTGGATCTCACCGACAGCCAATACGGCCTGCTCGGCGAGGTCAAGTACGACGCGGGCGGTTCGCCGTATTTGTTGACCCAGGCCATGAGCAGCAATGCCGGCGAACAAGCCAGCCGCGCCATGAATCAAGGGCGGAGCGGGCAGGGCGTCGAGATACACAATCTGCACAGCCTGCTGGGCTCCGTCTTGACCAGCGGCAAGCCGGTGCTGAGCAATAACGTGGCGGCGGACCCGCGCGGCAGCGGCATGCTGCCGCAACAACTCGTCGTCAGCACCTTTCTCGGCGTGCCCGTTTACTACGGCGGCCGCATGGTGGCCATGTACGGCATCGCCAATCGCGCGCAAGGCTACGACGACGCCTTGTTGGAATTCCTGCGGCCGTTCGACGCCACGGTGGCCGTAGTGGCGGACGCCATGCGCCGGGCCGACGAGACCCGCGCGCTGCAAGCGCAGGTGCTGCAAGCCAGGGACGAAGCGGAGCGGGCGAGCAGCGCGAAGACCGAGTTTCTGTCGCGCATGAGCCACGAATTGCGCACGCCGCTCAATGCGGTGCTGGGATTCGCCCAGCTGCTGGAAAACGACCCGGACGAACCGTTGAGCAATTGCCAGAAAGACAGCGTCGACCAAATCCTGGTGGCCGGATGGCATTTGCTGAAATTGATCAACGAAGTCTTGGACCTGTCGCGCATCGAATCCGGCAAGGTCTCGCTGGAAGTCGGCGACATGGAGGTGGAACCGTTGCTGGACGAATGCCTAGCCTTGTTGAGCCCGGTAGCCGCCCAGCGAAAGATCCGCATCAATTTGGAACGCGCGTCCGTTCAAGGTTGTTGGCTGCGAGGCGATGAAATGCGTTTCAAGCAGGTGCTGCTCAATCTGCTGTCCAACGCCATCAAGTACAACCGGGAGGGGGGCGACGTGCGCGTCGGCTGCTCACCGGTGGGCGGCGATTACGTCCGAATATCCGTTAGCGATACCGGCGAGGGCCTGACGGAAGAAAAACAAGCGCATTTGTTCGAGGCGTTCAACCGCATGGGCGCGGAGCACAGCGGCGTCGAAGGCACCGGCATCGGCCTGGTGATCGTCAAGCGATTGGTGGAGATGATGGGCGGCGAAATCGGCGTCCATAGCGAGGTGGGGCAGGGCAGCGAGTTCTGGGTAACCCTGCCTCGCGGGCAAGCCGCGGCGGGGCAAGCGTCGGTGGCGATAGCCCCCAGCGCCGAGGAGCGAGTCGCCGTGATTCGCTATAAAGTGCTGTACGTGGAAGATAATGTGGCCAACCTGCGCATGGTGGAACGCCTGTTGGCGCGTTATGCCCAATACGAAATGATGTCGGCGCCGGACGCCGAGCTGGGCGTGGAATTGGCGCGCAGCCATCGGCCGGACTTGATATTGATGGACATCAATTTGCCCGGCATGGACGGCTATGCCGCGTTGCGGTGGTTGCGCGCCCACAAGGAAACCAGTGCGATCCCGGTGGTCGCGCTAAGCGCCAATGCCATGCAAAACGACATACAACGCGGGTTGTCCGCCGGCTTCGATGCTTATCTCGCCAAACCGGTGAGCATGAACGAACTGCTGGATACGCTCGAGCGCTTCACCGCGAGGTAGGGCGACGCAACAGCAGGAACGTTCCTTCCGTTACGCGTCGTTGCCATTGCGGCGCCGGTAGAGTATCGACGACCACAGCGACAGCAGTATAAACCCCAGCCCGATCAACCCCGTCGCCAATTCGGAAACGTGGCTGACCATCCCGATGAGCATGATCAGCGCCAATGAACCGATGGCGTAATGGGCGCCGTGCTCCAAAAATAGATACTCATCCAGCGTGCCTTTTTGCACCAGCATGACCGTTAAGCTACGCACGAACATAGCGCCGATGGAAAGGCCCAGCATGATGATGACGATATCCTTGCTGATGGCGAATGCGCCGATGACGCCGTCGAAAGAAAACGACGCGTCCAGCAATTGCAGATAGATAAACGAGACAAAACCGGCCCCGGCGCCTTTGCCCAGTTGCTGCGCGCTGCCGAACAAGGCCGAAACGCTGCCGACCAATACGTACAGGATGATGCCCCACAGGCCAGCCAGCAGGGCCGGCAGCTTGTCGTCGGCCGGCAGAAAACCCTGGGCGACGATGAGGGTCACCAAAGCCATGATGACCTCGATGGACTCCAGCTTGCCCAGCCGTCCCAGTTGCCGTTCCATCCAACCCAGCCAGTGCAGTTCTTTTTCATCGTTGAAAATGAAAGAGAAAAACACCAGCATCAAATACATGCCCCCGAACGCCGAGATCTGTACGTGAGTCGATGTCAGGCGCCGCGCGTATTCCCCCGGATCGTGCAACGCCAACAGGGTGACCTCCGCCAAACTTTGGCCCGTAACAACGGCGACGATGGCGATGGGAAACAGCAGCCGCATGCCGAATACCGCGATCACCATGCCCCAAGTGAGAAAGTAGCGTTGCCATACCGCGTCCATGCGGCGCAGAACCGCGGCGTTCATCACCGCGTTATCGAAAGAAAGTCCGATTTCCATCACGGCCAGGATGGCCGCCAGAAACAGCGCCACATTGCCGCCCCACCACCATGCCAGCAACAAGCCCGTCACGGTTACGATTAGCGAATACTTGAAATAGTGCACCAGCACAGTCTCCGGGGAAGGGGATAGGGAGCATATGATAACGGCCGGTCGTTGAAAAAGGCAGCCGCTCGCGCCCGTCCATACCAAACACGCCTGGGCGCCGAAACACGCAGACCCAAACCTTTCCGGCGCCGGCCCGGGTCGCCGCCCCGAAGTAGCGTCCTCGCCGTTGCGCTCAAATCCTCGTTCAGCCAAAACAAACGGCCGACCGTCGGTAGCGATCCGTAATTATTCCAACCCCGGATGGTAGAGACAGAAACGCCGCGAATAGCCGCAACGCTGGTTGTCGCCACAGCCTGCCGCATTTCCCCAGGATCCGAAGCGAGTCCCTGCGCAGCCCATGTATACCCAGCGGCGGTTTGTTATTGGGCTTCAAGCGCAGCAGCTGTTTTGCCATGAGTGCCATGGTGGCTACGACACCGTTTAACATAATATACATTATGCGCAATGACAGAAGCAGCGTTTGGAGGAGGTGGTTACGATGCTTGTTACGCCGTGCGTCGCAAGCACCGACAAATAAAGAACATGAGCAAGCGTCGCGGGCGTTCGGTTTTTACCGCGCGGGTTAAGATGCACTTGGCCAACCGGAACGTTGCGCCAAGTTCTTCGGCGTGACGGTCCGGACGATTCAGAACCGGGACAAGAAAGACGCATCGCTGCTGGCGATTCGTCTGCGCTTCGGGGATTTATCAGCAGCGGCGACCCTGGATTGGCGAGATTTACCGGTTCCTGAAAGCGGAAAGCTTTTAGGCCCGGAGCACGGCTGCGCGGCCATGGACCGAAATCGTCAGCCTGATTGCTCCTTCTCCGGCCCCATCCTTGCTGGTCGCTTGTCTGGTGCCGCTCGGCGCTCCGATGACGGCGGATTGAACGTTCAGGTTTCCGCAACGATTCCAAATCCCGTCACAACATCCCCAAACGGGCCAATTTTTCCCGCTCTATATTGGCGAGGCGGATGGAACGAGCGCGGCGCAGCTCCTCTTCGCGCCTAGCGCGTTCCTCGTTGTAACGTTCCAGCCAGTTAACAATCTGCTCCAACACGAAAATCAGTCGCGCGATCATGGTCAAGGTCTCCCGATGGGGTTGTTAAACGTCCTGCGATCAACGATGGCTCGTCCTAAGCCATTCGAAAAACTATAATTGTAGTTTTCGTGGGCAAAAAATTTTTAGCCGAAACCCATTTCCATATGGCGCACCACGCCACAGAAACTGGCTTCCTGCCGCACCTCCATGATCGGATAGCGCGGATTGAGCGGCTTTAAGTACTGAATGCCGCCTTCGACGATGAGTTGCTTGAATGTCGCCTCGTGGGTTTCGTTCAAGCGCACCACCACGTAATTGCCGGGACGCGGTTCCAAGTCGGGATCCACCACGATGTAGGAGCCGTTGGGAAAAACCGGTTCCATGCTATCCCCCTTGATTTGCAAGGCGTAGGCATTACGGCCGACCTTGCACGTGACCGCTATGCTCTTATGCTCGTCGTCCTCGATCATTTCCCGCCAATTCCCGGCCGCCACCCAGGACACCACCGGCACGTGGATCAGCGGTTTCGACGCGTTTTCCTCCGAACCGTCCCTCATGGAGCCCTGCCCTGTCGCCAGCCAACGGGCATCCACGCCAAGGGTGTCGGCCAAAGGGAATATTTCCGTGGTGGATTCGATGTGGCCGCCTTCCAAGCGGGAGATCAGTTGCTGGCTGACACCGGACCGCTGCGCCAAGCTCAGCTGGGTCAGCTTTTTCGCTTCTCGGGCGGTTTTCAGGCGTTGGCCTAGGCTCATGGTTGACTAGCGCTTTCCAAGGATGCGCACAAGGATAGTGAATCGCCCCTGCGTGTCAACCACTTTCATTGTTTTTTCTCCGTGCGCCCACCTTGTGCCTTCTCCGCTCGAGGCATGAATCTAGCGCTCGTTCCGTAAAACATCGGCGACTACGCGGGCTGCCGCTGCAACGCCGTTGCCGTTCCAATGGGTGTCGTCCGGCCAAAAAGTCAGCTCGCCTTTCTCCAATAGTTCGACGGAAGCTTTGACCAACTGGGGCGTCAGATCGGTGCAACGGAGGCTGTTCGCCTGGCAAACGCCGCGCAAATAATCCCAGGACGCATTGGGCAACGACTCTTGCGGGTCAATAAAGCGATGATAAACGCGGTACTTGGTGGGAATGAAGAATACGTGCGCCACATCGGGGCTCATGCCTTTCAGCGTCTCCTCGAAGCTAACGATCGGCGATTGGCCGGCGTTGCGCGTCACGTCGATATAGTGCTGCAGAAATCCGATCTTGATCCCTTTTATCTCGGCGAAAAACACGTCCTTGGAGTCGGCGATCTTGTCCGATCGCAGCGCTCGTTTGTACAAGGATTTCGTGACTCGGTACACGTCGGTGTCCGAGAAAATCTTGAAATAATTCTTGAAAAACGAGGATAGGCCGGCCTTCTTCTTTTTGTGCGCGGGCACGAAGTCGTTACCCTCGAAGATGAACAACAGCGCCTTTGCGTCGTCGTGATGGCTCGCTTTGAAAGCGGACAGGTACGACGCGTAGTCCGAGATGTCGCCGGGGTGCGCCAGATTGTACGCGGCGATTCCATAATCCCTGGCAAGACGCGCGCTCAGCAAATCGGACTGGGTATTGCTGGATCCCGCTATGAACGAATCCCCCACGAGCAGGTATTTCTCGCCGCGATAGTCGGCGTCGTTGCGAAAGCCGTAGGAATCGATCCGGTAGGTGACTTGGTGGGGAACGCCGATCTTGACCGTGGTCATCGACTGCAAGTCGCCGTGGGGCATCAGCATGTCGACGCTGGCGCCGGGAATGTAGGCGTTATGGCCGTGTACGTCGCTGCAGATCGACAGCTTTTCGTCGGGCCGGTAATAAATCGCGTCGGCGATTCCCGTCACCTTGAGCGCCAGGCTATACGCCAGGGTGACGAGCACCAACGAACCGGCCACGGCCACCGCATCGGCGGGCTGGATGCGATAAAAGGCGACGCCCGCCAGCAGCGCCAATCCCCAAAATACCGCCGCCGGCAAACCGTAGGCGAGCAATACGTGGAAGACCACGACATAGGAAACCGCGTATATCCACCGCCGCCGACTGTTCGGACTCATAAACTGTACCCAATGAAAACCACGTGGATGCGAAACCGAATTCACCTTCGTCACAACGCTCCGCCCTCCTCCTGCGCCCGCCGCAACGCATCGACCAACGCCGACATGTCGTCCGGCATGGGCGCTTCCCATTCGCAGAGATCGCCGTGCTCGGGATGGGCCAGGGCCAGCCGCGTGGCATGCAGCGCCTGGCGGCGAAAGCCGCGCAGGGTTTCCGTCAAGTCCGGACCGGCTCCGGCGGGCAGGCGCAAGCGGCCGTACACCGGATCGCCCACCAGAGAGTAATGGATGTGGGCCATGTGCACACGAATCTGGTGGGTGCGGCCGGTTTCCAGCTTGAGCCGCACCAGGGTATGGTGGGGATAGCGCTCCAGCACCCGGTAGTGCGTCACGGCCGGCTTGCCGTCCTCGCGCACGGCGTGGCGCTTGCGGTCCACCGGATGACGACCCAGCGGCGCGTCCACCGTGCCGCCGGCGGTCATAGTGCCTTGCACCACGGCCAGATACTCCCGCTCGATGTCCCTCGCCTGGAGCTGTTCAACCAGCACTTTATGCGCCTGCAGGGTGCGCGCCACCATCAGCAGGCCGCTGGTGTCCTTGTCCAAACGGTGCACGATACCGGCGCGGGGCACGGCCGCCAGTTCCGGCGCATAGTGCAGCAAGGCATTGACCAAAGTGCCGTCCCAGTTGCCCGCGGCCGGATGGACCACCAAACCGGCCGGCTTGTTGACGATGATGAGGCTGGCGTCCTCATAGACCACATCCAAAGGAATATCCTGAGGCTGATCGTCGCCGCTATCCTGCAATTCCGCGCGCAGCTCCACCGCCTCGCCGCCCATCACCTTGTCTTTGGCGCGCAAAGCCTTGCCGTTCACTTGGACGCAACCGGACTTGATCCAGTCCTGCAGGCGGCTGCGGGAAAATTCGGGAAACAGTTCGGCCAGGGCCTGGTCCAACCGCAGGCCGCCCAATTCGTCGGGAATGTCGGCCGTGTATAAAGAGGATTCGATCACGGGTTTGTCGCTAAATCGTCAATCTAAGGTATACTCGGCGGCGCTGCCTTGGCGCCGCGCCGCCGGATACGACCCCATGCGACTGAACACAAAAACAGCCATTCTACTGCTTCTGCTGTGCGCCGTCCTGCCCGGCTGCTCGACCCTCTCGAACCTTTTCGGTGAAAAAAAGGAAACCGACGAGTACGCGGGCTGGAGCGCGGACAAGCTGTACACCGAGGCGAAGCATGCGCTGATGGATGGTTCGTACCAAAAAGCCGTCACCATTTACGAAAAGCTGGAAGCCCGTTACCCCTTCGGTAAATATTCCAGCCAGGCGCAGTTGGACATGGCCTACGCGTATTACAAAAACGACGAGCCGGACTCCGCCATCGCCGCAGCCGACCGATTCATCTCCCTCAGCCCGCGCAATCCCCACGTCGATTACGCCTATTACCTGCGGGCGCTGGTCAACTACAACCGCGGCATCAGTTTCCTAGACCGCTTCCTCCCCACCGACACCAGCCAGCGCGACCCCGCGCCGGCCAAGGAAGCGCACCAGCAGTTCAACGAGCTGCTCACCAAGTTTCCCCACAGCATGTACGCCGCCGACGCCCGCCAGCGCATGACGGCATTGCGTAACAACATCGCCATGTACGAAGCCCATGTCGCGGAATACTACCTGCGGCGCGGCGCCTATGTGGCGGCGGCCAAGCGTTGCGAAACCATCCTGCGCGATTACCAACGTACGCCGGCCGTGCCCGAAGCGTTGAAAATCCAGGAAGAGGCCTACCGCCAGCTGAATTTGAACGAATTGGCCGATGCGGCCGCGCAAATTTACGCGCACAATTACCCCAACGGCCCGCCGCAGCCCACCGAAGTGCGCGAACGCACCGCCGTGGAAACTTTCTGGGACTTTATCGGCCTGGAACGGGACAACTAAGCGGTTTCCATGTCCCACGCCGTACTCGACGTGCTCTGCGTCGGCCACGCCTCCTACGACCTGATTTTTCAAGTGCCGCACCATCCGGCGGCGGACGAGAAAAGCGTCGCCGACGGCTTCCTCGGCTGCGGCGGCGGGCCGGCCGCCAACGCCGCCGTGACCGTCAATCGGGCCGGCGGCGTTGCCGCATTCGCCGGCTACCTTGGCAACGATCTATTCGGCCAGCGCCACCTGGCGGAGCTGACCGAGGCCGGCGTCCACACCGATTGGGTCGTGCGGGGCGACCACCCGACGCCGCTGTCCGCCATCCTGGTAAAACCGGACGGCCGCCGCGCCCTGGTCAACTACAAGGGCGAAACCCGCCCCTTGCCGGTGGACAGCATCGACTTCTCCCATTGCCGCCCCCAGGCCATCCTGTTCGACGGCCACGAACCCCACATCTCCCCTGCCCTATGCCTATGGGCCAAAGGACTGGGAATTCCCACGGTACTGGATGCCGGCTCGCTGCACCCCGGCACGGAAACCCTGCAGGGTTTGGTCGATCATCTGGTGTGTTCGGAAAAATTCGCCCTGCAAGCCACCGGCATCGCCGCTCCGGAGCAGGCGCTCGAAGCGCTGCTGCAACGGGCGCCGGTGGTCGTCATCACCCTCGGCGAACGAGGCTTGCTGTGGGCCAGGCGCGGCGACGGGCGCGGCAGTCTCGGGGCCTATCCAGTGGCCGAGGTCGATACCACCGGCGCCGGCGACGCCTTCCACGGCGCGTATGCGTTATGCGTGGCCGAAGGACGCGACTGGGACTACACGCTGCGCTATGCCAGCGCCACCGCCGCCCTGGCCTGCGCCGCCCTGGGCGCCCGCCCCGCCATTCCCCGCCGCGCCGACACGGAAGCGCTCATGGCCAAGCAGGAGCCCCAAGGCGCTCTTGGATAAACACAAGGCTTCCGTGCGGCCGGTCATTCAGGGCGCAGCGGCAAACATCGGCAACGTACCGATGTCGTAACCGCACCGTTCGAGCAACGGCCGCGCGGCCTCCCGCATCACGTCGAATTCCTTGCGCTTGGAATCAGCCAGCATCGGCCACATGGCCTCGAACATTTCATCAAGATCGGTCGACGACATGGCGCGTATGGCCGCGACGTATTCCGGCTGAATATCGGGCATCTCGCGCTGAACCTTGTCGGCCAGCCCTTCCGGCCCCAGCGACTGCAGTTCGCTGCGTACGATCGGCCGAGCATTTTCGACGAACGCGTCCCCGCTCATGTTCATGAACTTGTCGGAAACCGACCATATGGCGTACTGCTTCTGGCGATGGTCGGCATCGAGGTTTTCCAAGCATCGGGCTAGACGCTGCACCGGCTCCGTCTCTTCGGTGACGCTTCCCAGCGAAAAGGCCGACGCGGATGTCGGCGCCGCCAAATAGCGATTGATGCAGTACACGGGAACGCGGACGGTTTGGATGTCCGGCGCCTCCGGCGTCCCATGCAACGGCACGAGGATCGTCCGCGCGGTCATCATGTTCTGCGTACCCTCCGCGCCGCTCGCGAGCAGGGTGCCGGCAGGGATGACCACCCGGGTATCGCTTGTCGCACTGACCGAGAAACTCATCTCCTGAACGTCGACGCCGCTGATGGAAACCTGCGCGCTGCCGTCCTCCACCGCATCGGCGATCGTGACCTCGCCCCCGCCCATGACGAACACGCCCGCCGCGAAGGCGGTGGCGGCGACGGCCGCGAGAGTAAGCCAAAGTTTCCATCCCGTCATGGCTGCATCCTCCTAATCGGCGTACAACGGCGCTATATCGATGTGCAACAACAGGCGCCGCTCAGGGTCCCAGCAGTACAAGCGGTCGCCATGCAAGGCCAGCTGGGGGGCAATACCGCGCGCGATGGCCAGCATCACGCCGTCCGCCACCACGTAAACCCGGTCGTTGACGGTGGCGAAGAGCTTCCCGCCGCGCGCCGCCAGCGCATCGGCCGGAGGGAAATCCGCCGTTGCCTTGCTGATGACCTGCACCGTTTCCTCGTCGATGGCCAACAGGCCGTCGTCGCCGGCGACGTAGGTCCGGCGCTCGTCGTCGGTGACCGCCTGTATGCGGGAAGGCAGTTCGGCCAGCGTGGACAAGGTACCGTTATCCCAGATGCCGTACAGGCGGCCGCCGCCGGGCTCGTTGCGGACCAAATAGACCCAGCCGGGCCGGCTCGACGCCGCGAGGTAAAGCTCGCCTTCCGGCAGCGGCAGCGCCTTGTCGAACCCCTCCGGGCCAAGCTGGCCGAAGAAACGGCCGCGAATGCCGAGCGTGACGGCGCCGCTGTCCAGCGCCATGGCGTCGAGCGGTTCGCCGTATAGCGTAGAGGACTCGAGCGCCCCGTCGTGGACGGCGAGTTCGAACACGCCCTCCTCGGTGTTCAAAACGACATTGCCGTTGTCCGCGACGCCGAATTCGCGGCGCGGGTGCAAACCCAGTTCGTCCAACAACGCGGGCGTCGCTAGATACGTCACCTGCAACCCTTCCATCACCTGGATGTCGGACGCCGCCGCGGCCGCTGTTTCCTCCGGCGGCTGCAGCAGCGCATACCCCGCCGCAAGCGCCAGTCCCGCGGCGATCAAGCCCGCCATGCGTAGGCCTGTCATCAGTGGAACCTCGAACCGTCGAAATTGACCGAGCTGCTCGGCAAGCGAACGTCGGGAATGTGCGAACTGCGGTCGTCGAACGACTGCCAATCGTCCCCGCTGGATTCCTGTACCGTCGAGGAAGTCGAAGTTTCAGCCTGCCCGCCTTCGTTCTGGAAGACCATCTGGTTTTGCACTGTGGCGTAATCGATGACCGGATCCGGGGATCGTTGGATCGCCGGCGGTGTTGGCGGCGGCGCCGCGACAGCCGCCGGCGCGGGCACGAATACCGCGGCGGCAACCGGCATATAAAGCTGCGGGGCCTCCACGGCGCGCAGGCGAATCAGGTCGTTGCTGTCGCGCGTCACGGTCCGCGACGGATGGCGGGAGAGGAAATCCTGGACGGCGGCGTCCATCTGTTTGCCGGCCACTTCATCGAACAGCTTGCTGAGTATCTTGCCGATGATTTTCTTGGCCATCTTTTCGGCAATGACGTCCGAGCGTCGGGCGATATCGCGCACCACTTTCCACTGCGCCTGCATGAAACGGCCGCTGACGCCCTTCATCGACGTCCGCAACACCGGCGTCGCCTCGCGCACCCCCAGCAGCTTGGCGATGCCTCCGCCCAAGGCCTGGAACAACTGGCGAGTGGCGAGATTGCGCGTAGCGACGTAGAGCGTGCTGCGATCGAGCAACGCGCGACGGACAAAACGTCCGGTGCCGCCTTGCATCCCGTCGGCGCGCTGCTTGAGGCTTTCGGCGAGCGCTTGGGCCTCGGCGGCCTGGGACGGCGGGCGGCCCGCGTCAATCCATGCGCTGAAACGCGCCGCATCGGCGCTGACCATGAGCAAATCCCGCTCCACGTCGCGGTTGGCGGCATCGACGCGGGTGTCGCTGACCGACAGGCCGAACTCGGCGACTTTGTAGGCGCCGTAAAGTAATCCGACGACGGGATGGGTCGGCGCCATGCCTTGGAACGCCGCCTCGGCGAGCGATTGCTCGAGATAGGCGCGCTTGTGCCAGGGCTCGCCCGGCACCGTCGCGCAAGCGGCGCCCGCCAAAACGACGGAAAGCCCAAGCGCGCAGCCCCACTGCCACAGGACGGGTAGGCGCTTCAGCCGAGCAACGGCCCGGGCGTTTGCGCCCGCGTCGTCCGCCGGCTTCGCGCCCCGGAAGAAAGGCATTTCGCCCGAAAGAAAACTTCCCCCAAGGCTACCGACAACCCTGGCGATGGGGCGCAATGCGGCGGGGACACACACAGCGCCCAACCGTAAGCGGGGCGATCCCCGCCCGCAGAAAAATGCTGACGCCATTGGACAGGCCTCCATACCGTGTCTCCCCGCCGGAGCGGATAACTACCGCCGGCGAGATCCGCCTAGCCGTATTCGCCTTATACGCCCATGCCGGACCTGGATGCAAGCGCGGCGGTAAGCGGCTACGGCCGCCAGCGCAAGTTGGGTTCCCGCGCGGCCTTGACTTCGTCGAGCCGCTTGGCCGACAGCTCGTGCGGCGCATCGTGCAGCAAACGCGGATCGCTTTCGGCTTCCCGGCGAATTTTCGCCATGGCGTCGATAAAGGCATCCAACGTGTCCTTGCTTTCCGTTTCCGTCGGTTCGATCAGCAGGCATTCCGGCACCAGTTGCGGGAAATAACTGGTGGGCGCATGGAAGCCGTAGTCCAACAAGCGCTTGGCGAAATCCCAAGCCCGCACGCCGATCGCCTTTTCCAGCGCCTTCAGGGTCACGATGAATTCGTGGCTGGCGCGTCGACGGGGAAACGCCGGCTGGAAGCCGGCGAGTTCCAGCTTTTTCTGCAAGTAGTTGGCATTCAGCGTGGCGTATTCCGCCACCCTCGGCAAACCTTCCCTGCCCAGCATCCGGGCATAGACATAGGCGCGCAGCAACACGCCTACGTTGCCGGCGAAGGCCGACAGCCGGCCGATGCTATGGGGCCGGTCGCGCTCCGTCAGCCAGCGGTAGGCGTCGCCCTCTTTCGCCACCAGCGGCACGGGCAAATAAGGCAGCAGCCTATCGCCGACGCCCACCGGCCCCGCGCCCGGGCCGCCGCCGCCGTGGGGCGTGGAGAAGGTTTTGTGCAGATTGAGATGGATCACGTCGAAGCCCATGTCGCCCGGACGCGCCTTGCCCAAAATGGCGTTGAGGTTGGCGCCGTCGTAATACAGCAGGCCGCCGGCGTCGTGGACGATGGCGGCGATGGCTAGTATATGGCGCTCGAACACGCCCAGGGTGGAGGGGTTGGTCAGCATGATGCCGGCGGTTTGCGGCCCCACGGCGAGTTTCAGCGCTTCCAGGTCCAGATCGCCGTCGGCCAGGGTGGGAATTTCCCGCACCCTATAGCCGCACATGGCGGCGGAGGCCGGATTGGTGCCGTGGGCGGCGTCCGGCACCAGCATTTCCATGCGGACGCTGTCGCCGCGCGCCTCGTGATAGGCGCGGATCATGGCGACGCCGGCGAATTCGCCCTGAGCCCCGGCGGCCGGCGCGAGGCACACGGCGCTCATGCCGGTCACCGCTTTGAGCATTTCCTGCAAATCGTGCAAACAGGCCAGCAGCCCTTGGCTTAAGGTAGCGTCGGCCAGGGGGTGGCCGGCTAGGAACGGAGGCAGCATGGCCAGCGCGTTGGCGGCGCGCGGGTTGTATTTCATGGTGCAGGAACCCAGCGGGTAAAAATGGGTGTCGATGGCGAAATTCTTCTGCGACAAGCCGGTGTAATGGCGTACCGCATCCAGCTCGGATACTTCCGGCAGCACAGGCTCGGCCTTGCGGCGCAGGTGTTGGGGAATTTCGCTCCGGCCGGACACGGCGGCCGGCTTTTGCGCCCGCGCGCAGCGGCCGCGTCTGGATATCTCGAAAATCAGTTCGCTCATGGTCTTGTCCCCTCAGCCGCGCAACAATGTCGCCACCGCATCGACGTAAGCGTCCATATCGCCCCGGGTCTTGGTTTCCGTGGCGCATACCAACAGCGCCCGGCTGCCCAGCTCCGGGTAGTCCCCGCCCAGGGCGACACCGCCGACGATGCCGTCCCGCGCCAGTAATTTCAGCAGTTCCGCCGCATCCACCGGCAGCGTCACCACCGCCTCGTGGAACAGCGGCGCGCCGAATCTTCGCTCCACGCCGGGCAAGGCCGTCAAGCCTTCCAGCAAGGCCAACGTGTTGCCGTGGCAGGCGGCGGCCACGTCCGACAAGCCTGCCGCGCCGAGCAGCGACAGGTAAATGGCGGCGGCGGTGACCATCAGGCCCTGGTTGGTGCAAATGTTGGAGGTCGCCTTGGAGCGGCGGATATGCTGCTCGCGGGCCTGCAGGGTGAGGACGAAGCCGCGCCGGCCTTCACTATCCGTCGTGGCGCCGACGATGCGCCCCGGCATTTGCCGCACGTGTTCCATACGGCAGCACAGGAAGCCGAAATACGGCCCGCCGGAACACAGCGGTATGCCCAAGGGCTGGCCTTCGCCGCAGGCGATATCGGCGCCTCGCCCGCCCCATTCGCCCGGCGGCTTGAGCAGCGCCATGGCGGTGGGATTGACGACGGCGATTGCCAGCGCGCCGTTGGCGGCGGCCCAGTCGGTCAGGGCGTCCACGTCTTCCAGCACGCCGAAGAAATTCGGCTGCGGAATCACCAGGGCGGCGACGTCTCCGCCCCGGTAAGCCGCCAGCGCTTCCAGCGACGTGGCGCCGGTAGCCGGATCGTAGGGCAGCTCCGGCAGTTCGATGCCCTGGTTGCGCACGATGTTGCGCACCACGCGGCGGTACGCCGGGTGCACCGTGCGCGGCATCAGCACGCGCTTGGAGGCGGACTTGGGATTGGCGCGCACCGCCATCAACACCGCTTCCGCCAGCGCCGAGGCGCCGTCGTAGAGGGAGGCGTTGGACACCTCCATCGCCATCAGGTTGGCCATCATGGTCTGGTATTCGTACAGCACTTGCAGCGTGCCCTGGCTGGCCTCGGCCTGATAGGGGGTGTAGGCGCTGTAAAACTCGCCGCGGGTGGCTATCTGCCACACCGCCGCCGGGATATGGTGCTCGTAAGCGCCGGCGCCGGCGAAACACTGGCTCGTTTTATCCTGGGCCGCGCGCTCGGCTAGCAAGCGGGCGACCTGCATTTCGTTGAGGCCGGCCGGAATGCCCGGCAAATCGCCGCAGCGCAGTTCCGCCGGGATTTCGTCGAACAAAGCCTCGATGCCGGGCACGCCCAGCGTCGCCAGCATCTGGGCGACATCTTCCTCGGTGTGGGGGATGAACGGCATGGTGGCTATCTCCTTACGATCATGGCGCTCCGGCCCCCTCTCCTTTCGGGAGAGGGTTGGGGGGAGGGGGACAACAGGCCATGGCCATTTAACTCCCTCACCCTAGCCCTCTCCCTGGGGGAGAGGGAACCGGAGAGTGCGTGTCTCAAGGGTGCGAGGTTTTTCATGTTGAGGGAACCCGCGCCTTGCCGTGGCGCACGAAGCTGGGCGGCACGATATGCGCCGTCAGCCAGCGGCCGCGCAGTTCCACTTGGCAAAACCCTTGGCATTGGGCCGGCAGGCGCGCCAGGGCTATGCCCTTTTGCAAGGTGGGCGAATAGCCGCCGCTGGTGATGACGCCCTCGCCGCCATCGCACTTCACCTTGAGGCCGTTGCGTAGCACGCCTTTTTCCGCCAGCACCAAGCCGGCGAAGCGCGGCAAGCCGCCCGCGGCTTTCTGCCGCTGCAAGGCCGCCCGGCCGATGAAATCCCGGTCTTCCGGTTGCCAGGCGACGGCCGATTCCAGGCCGCATTGCAGCGGCGTCACGGTCTCGTCCATGTCCACGCCGTACAGGCGCATGCCGGCTTCCAAGCGCAAGGTGTCGCGCGCAGCCAGGCCGCAGGGCTGCACACCCGCCTCCATCAGCGCGTCCCAGAACGGACCGGCGGCCTCCAGCGGCAACAGCACTTCGTAACCGACTTCCCCGGTATAGCCGGTGCGCGCCACCTGCCATTCGCCCTGGCGCAGGCTGCGGAAGCCGGCCAAATCGGCGGCCTGCGCGTTGAAGTCGCCGGATTGCGGCAGCAAGCGCCGCATCAGCTGCGGGCTTTGCGGACCCTGCACGGCGACGATGGCCAAGTCGGCGCGCGGCGCGATGCTCACTTGGCGACCGTGGCTGTGTTGCGCCAGCCAGGCCGTGACGTGATCGCGGGTGGCCGCGTTGGACACCATGCGCAGCCACGCGTCGTCCAACAGATACACGATCACGTCGTCGACGACGCCTCCCCGCTCGTTCAGCAAACAGCCGTACAACGCCTGCCCGGACTGTTTGAGCCGGTCCACATCGTTGCTCAGCAGCCTGCGCAACAACGCTTTGGCCTCGGCGCCGCGGATGTCCAGCAGCGTCATATGGGACACGTCGAAGGCGCCGGCAGCGGTCCGCACGCGATGATGCTCGGCGATTTGCGAGCCGTAGTGCAACGGCATGTCCCAGCCGGCGAACGGGACCATGTGGCCGTTCAAGGCCCGGTGGCGTTCGTGCAGAGCGGTTTTGTTGAGCATGTCGTCCCTCCTTATCTGTCGCTGGGTTGGGAGGGCTGCGCCGTGCCGCTGGGGGACGGCTTTTCAGCCCCGCCCGCCTCCGCCGCCTTGCTTTTCGCCCGCCACAAACCGCCGCTCCCGTAGCAAGTCCAGCCCCAGCGCAGCCAATCGAGCAGGGCCCAGGCCAGCCACAGCGCCCAGGCCAGCATGGCGCCGCGATAGGCCGGCAGCGGCAGCGAGATCACCCACGGCCGGCTGAGCGACGGCCCGCTGCGATCCTGATACCAGTGCAACGACTGGGCGGTGGAGCCGTTGCCCGCCACCTGCATGTCGGGCCGCCCCAGCAAGCCTTGGCTGACCGCGTCGAACAGCACGATCATGGCCGCCAGGGTGAACACCCCCAGGGCCACCTGGCGCCAGTTGAACCAGCGGTCGGCGCCTACCGGCCGGCGGCCGCGCCGCCCCAGGGCCAGCAACCAACCGACCATCAGCAAGCCGGCATACACCGACGATTGGCTGAAGCCCAGCAACAGCAACAACCAATGACGGGCGCGCAGCGGCGTCCAGGGAATGCGCCCCAAACCGGCGGCGACCACAACCAACACCAGCAACAGGCCCCAGAACAACACCGCCGGCCCCAGCAGCGGCCCGCCCACCAGCAGCAGCCAGCGGTCTAGGCCCAGTTGCAGATCCAGGCGGCTGTTGACGCTGTCGCTGCCCAGGTCCAGCGCCGGGAAGCGGTAGAAATTTCCGATGCCGGCGCCTTCCCGCCATTCCAGCGTCACCTGTTGCACGCCGGGCCGCAGCGGCAGCGCCACTTCCCTGCCCTGGGCGCGCACCGGCTGGATGACGCCGTCGATGAGCGCTCGCTGCAAACGGGCGTTTTCGGGCAGGTTCAGCTTGTGCTGACCGCCCAGGGAGCTACGCAGGGTCAATTGCAGCCTGGAGTCGCTAAAATCGGCGCCCGGCACCAGATGCCATTGGCTGCCGTCAATGGTGAGGGTGGGGCCGGCGACGCCTTCCGGCCTCGCGATCTGCAAGGCCACGCTTTCGCCAGGCCAGGGATACCATTGCGGCGCCCAAACGCCGTCCGCGCCGCGCCGGTGAACGGGCGCGATGCCTTGCCATTCGACGTGCCATACCGGACTGGCGCGCAGTTCCCACACTTCGTGCCAGGCGGTGCCGGACGACGCCGTCAAGGACAGCTCGGGACGCTGCTCCAACACGGACTCCCACTCCAGCTGGCTTTGCTGCGGCAGCAGGCTGACGGACGCCTTGCCTTGCGCCACCGCCACGCCCGCCGTGGTGACCGATTCCCCCGCCAGCAAGGGGATGTCCAGGCCGATCGGCGCGCCCAGGGGCGACAGGCGCGACAGCCGGTTGTGCACGCGCCAGTCCAGTCCCAATTCCAGGGTGCGTTCCAGCCGCACGAAAGGCGGTAACGGCGCCGGGCGCAGGCTGGACTGGACCTCGGTGTCCTGGCGCAGCAAGCGCAATTGGCTGTCCACCTGGCCGTCGGCGCGCACGCCTTCCACTTGCCATCCCTGGGCGCGGACCACGGCGCGATGAGGCCGCGCGATGAGGGGCAGGCGCACGCTATCGGCGGCGGGCGCACGCCCTTCCAGTTCCACCGCGTGGACCCCGGCGGGCAGGCTCAGCCACAGGCCGCCGTCTTCCCTTTTCAGCACGCCCTGAGCGGGATTGCCGTCCACTTTGACGGTTTCCGGCAGCCACTCGTCCGCCACCGCCGGCAAAGGCACGGCCACGGTGGCGGCGGCGTGCCATTCCAACAGCAAGGCCAAGCGTTCCCGGCCGGCCTCCAAGCGCAGCACGGCCAAGTCGGCGCAACGCGGCAGGCACTCCGGCGCCTCCAACAGCCGCTGGCTCAGTTGTTCCAGACGCGCATCGTCCGGCAGCCCCGCCCCGGCGGGAGGCGCCAAGGCCAGCAGCAACGGCAACAGCCATGGCACCGTGGACCGAAGGATGGGCGGCATGCCCGGCCGCCATTTCATGGGCAAATCGGCCAGGCGAGCCGCCAGCAACAGCAGCAGCGCCACACGCAGCCAGTTGCACAGCAACGTGCCGGCGGGCGGCAGCAGATAGAGACGCAGGGTTTGCCCCTGCGCCACCGGGCCGTTCCAAGCCAAATGCGCGGTGCGCCAGTGCCAATCGGGCAGGCCGGGTCCGGTTTGCACGCGGGCCTTGGGATCGAAGCCGGGGGGCTCGGCGGAATAAGCCAAAGGCTTGCGTTCGGCCTTTTTCGGCGCGGAAAACGCCATCGAGCGGGACACGGCCAGGTCCGCGGCACCGCCGGCCATGCCCTCCTCCAACGCCTGCTCGGCGGGCGCCGGCGCCATCGGCGCGGAAGTGGGCGCCGCCACCGGCGCTTGCCAGGGCCGCTCCAACTGCGGATAAATGCCCTGGCGCAGTTGTTCCGCCATGAACGGCAAGGCGACGACGGCCAGCGCCAGCCAGCTCAGATTGCGGTAAAAACGCGCCGCCCGCCGGATGACGCCGTCGGGCAACACCCGCAGCAGGGCGATGGCGGCCAGCAGGTGCAGCCAGACGTACTGCGGCGCCGCCGGCTCTTGCCACAACAACGCCAAGGCCGCCAGCGCCGCCATCCCCCAGGGTTTGCCCCACAGACGGCCCACCACCAGCGCCAGGATCAGCACCAGGAACAAATCGCGCAAGGTCCAACTGTCCAGCCAGGTATCCGGCACATTGTCGACGCCGGCGGCGGCCAGCAAGCGCCACCCCGGCGGCAGGTGCAAATCGACGCTGGCCCGCTGGAAGTCCTGCGCCCAGCCGGTGGCGGATAGACGGCGGATATCGCCGGTTACGCGGCCGTCGGCGGACAGGTTCAAATTGCCGTGGCGCACTTCCACGCCGGGCCGCCGGCCGCCGGCCAGCAGCGTGATCAAATGGGGCTGGCCGTTGACGCTGGCCCGTCCCAGCTGGAAATCGTCGCCGGCTTCCAACCGCCAGGCGCGGCTCAGGCTGCCGCTGACGGAATCGCTGGCGGTATAGCCGCCGCCGTCGAAGTCCAGCCACAATTGCCGCTGCAGACTGAGAGCGTCGGGCTCCGGCTCGGGATCGCCGCGCCGCACGGTGCGGAACTTCAGGCCGCCGCCGTTTTCGACGCGGTAAGCCGGCAACGCGCGCCAATCGTCGGGCACGTTGGCTTGCGACGGGTCCAGCGGGGCCGCCCCGCTCACCTCCACCAGACGCTGGTCGGTGCGGGCGAGGAAGGACCAAACCTCGTCCTGCGGCCAGGGCGCGGCGGCTGGCGGGCGGTTTACGCCGTCCAGGGCGGTAGTGGAACGCGCGGTCAAGTCCACCTGCCAATGTCCCGGCCGCAGCTGCAAGCGCAAGGCGCCGTCCGGCTCCAGCCGCGCCGGCAACTCGCCGGTCACGGCCAGGGGCAACAGCCCTTGGGGCAAAGGATTGGACAGCAACAATTCGCGCGCTTGGCCGGACACGTCCAGCAGCAAACGGGTGGAGAGCAGCTGCGGCGTGGCGTCGTCCCATTGGCGGAACACCTGCAGGCGCAAGGGCTCGTCGATTTCGGCTGCTTGCTCGCCGCCGTCGTCGCGCAGCCAGACGCGGCCGTCCGCGTCGCGCTGCACTTCGGCAACGGTCTGTTTTTCAACCTGCAAGGACAGCAAGGCCAACTCGCCGGGCACCGGCAAGCTGTCCGGCAGCGCTTCCCAGGCGAACTGTCCGGTTATCACATGGCCGCCGGGCGCCAGCTCCACCACGGGCATGCCGTCCCGTTCCAGCACCGCGGCCGGTTTGCCGTCCACCTGCAACGACAACGGCCAATACCGGCTTTCCCCGGGCAACGGCACCGGGCCGGCCGCGTAAACTTGCCAATTCAGGCGGAACGCGCCGCCGTGGGCGTCCAAACGCAAATCCAAGGGGCCGGGCCAAGCGCATAAGGCGGTGGCATGATCGTCGAAAAGAAAGGGGCAGCGGCTTTGTTCGTGCCCCTGCAACACCCAGGGAATCCAGGTGCGCAACGGCTCCGGCACTTGATCGGGCGACAGGGGACGGGCGTGGGTGGGAAAAACAGCCAGCAATCCCAACAGCAGCGGCAAATAACGGCGGATCATGCATATCTCCTTGGCGTCCGGTGGGCTGGCGTTTAGGAGATATTAGCGCGTCTTACCCGTTCAGGCAGTCGGTTCGCTCCACAAACAATTGCCGCCGCTACTTTTTTGCAAGGCCGCCAAACGCTCCTCGTGCGCCGCCAGCTCTTCCGGCGTGCAGCGCAGCACCCGCAACGGCGGGCGCGCCGTGTGGCGGCGCTGGGTGGACATGGACTCCGCAGCAGTCTCGGCGGCTCCGGCCTCCGGCTCCTCCAACAAGGCCATCTGGCCGCCGGTCATGGCCAAATACACGTCGGCCAGGATTTCCGCGTCGAGCAACGCGCCGTGCAGCTCGCGACGGCTGTTGTCGATGCCGTAGCGCTTGCACAGCGCGTCCAGGCTGTTGCGCTGGCCGGGATGCTTCTTACGGGCTAGCGCCAGGGTGTCCAACACCGAGCAATGATCGGCCAGCGAGGCAGGTTCGTCGCCGAGCAAGCGCAGCTCGTGGTTGAGGAAGCCCACGTCGAAGGGGGCGTTGTGGATGATGAGTTCCGCGCCGTCGACGAAGGCGATGAACTCCTGGACGATATCGCGGAAACGCGGCTTGTCGGCCAGGAATTCGTCGCTGAGGCCGTGCACTTCCTGCGCTCCGGCATCCACGGCGCGGTCCGGGTTCAAATAGACGTGGAAGCGCCGTTGCGTCAAACGCCGGTTGAGCAATTCGACGCAGCCAATTTCGATGATCCGGTGCCCTTCCTCCGGGCTCAAACCGGTGGTTTCCGTATCCAGTACCACTTGCCGCATGGGTCAGCCCTTCCCCGCCTTTCGCCGCGCCAGCAACTCGTCCACGCCCTGGTTGGCCAGCTGGTCGGCCAATTCGTTGCCGGGATGGCCGGAATGGCCTTTGATCCACTCCCAACGGATTTGGTGGCGCTGCTGGACCGCCGCCAGCCGCTGCCAGAGATCCTGGTTTTTCACCGGCTTATTGTCCGCGGTGCGCCAGTTGCGCCGTATCCAATTGGGCAGCCATTCGGTAATGCCTTTCAGCACGTATTGGGAATCCAGGCTGACCGTGACGGCGCAAGGCCGCGTCAAGGTTTCCAGTCCTTGGATGGCCGCCATCAGCTCCATTCGGTTGTTGGTGGTCTCGGCTTCGCCGCCGTAGAGGCGCTTTTCCGCCTCGCCGTATTGCAACAACACGCCCCAGCCACCAGGGCCGGGGTTGCCGCGGCAAGCGCCGTCGGCGTAAATGTTCACGAATTTTGTCTTATCCATCCAATTTGCCGCGTGTGGTTGGGCCGACCATGCCTTGCGGAACGAAATTCGGCCGCAATAAGGCCGGGCGTCCGACGGGTATGGTCCGGTAGGTGCGTTTGATGGCGCGAATGGCGTAGGCGGTGGCGAACAAGGGCCCCAAGGGCAGGTGGAAGCCGCCGGCCGCCACGGAAAACGTCGTCGTGACCTCCGCCTGGAACTTGAGCAAGCTCAGCCAATCCAGCACCCTGCCGCTGGCGACGAACCGCCCGCAGCCGGGAGCGACGCGCCGTTGCTGCAAGGACCAGCAACGCCAGACGCCGTAGAGGCTGTAGGGATTGAAGCCGAGGAAATGCAACTGGCCTTCGGGCTTCAACACGCGCTCCGCCTCCCGCAGCACCTGGTGATGGTCTTTTTCGAATTCCAGCGTATGCGGCATCAGCACGATGTCGACGCTGTTGCTTGCCACCGGCAACTCGTCCGCCATGGCGACGATGCGGTGGTGGTCGCGAGGAGCCACGGCGGGGCCGCCCACGACCCACGCCCGGCGGAAGCAATCCGGCTCCCAAAAAGCGTCTTCCCACCCCAGGGGCCCGATTTGCAGAAAATGCTGCCCGTAACACAGGCGCAAAACGTCCCGCAAATAAGCCGCTTCCAACGCCTGCAACGCTTGTCCCGTTAGGGATGAGGCATACCAATCGGCCAATTGGGTACGTGCATCGAGACTGTTCGGAGTACGCACCATGGGGATTTAGATTTGTGTCACAAAGCGCAATGATACTAGAATAGGACCCCGGACTCGCAATCCAGGAAGCCAACTTATGAAACAGCCGAAGTACAAACTACCTCTGCTGTGCACTTCCGCCATCCTGCTCGGTTTGCACGGATGCGCCCAAAACAGTGCCAAATCCAGTAAGGCCAACGGTTTTTCCAATTCCGCCTTCCAGTCGCTGCAAAACCTGCCCCAAAAGCAAGGCGGCGGCAACGCCCAAGATTCCCTCTGGCAGCGCGTCTTCGACATGTACGCCCTGCCCACCTTCGAGCACGAAGCCATCGACCGCGAAGTGGCGTGGTTCGTCAACCATCCCGATTATGTCGCACGGGTGCAGGAACGCGCCGGCATTTACCTGCACGCCATCGTCGAGCAAATGGATAGGCAGGATATTCCGGGCGAAATCGCCTTGCTGCCGGTCATCGAAAGCGCTTTCCGTCCCGACGCCTATTCCCCCAAGGACGCCGCCGGCTTGTGGCAGTTCATCCCGTCCACGGGCCGCATGTACGGCCTCAAGCAAAACCGTTGGTACGACGGCCGCCGCGACGTGTATGAATCGACCCAAGCCGCCATCCGTTACCTGAAGCGGCTGCGCGACGGTTTCGGCGGCGATTGGCTGCTGGCCCTGGCCGCGTACAATGCCGGCGAAGGCACCGTGTCGCGCGCCATCAAGCGCAACCAGGAGCAGAACAAGCCCACCGACTTCTGGTCCTTGAGCAGCCTGCCGCAGGAAACCAAAACATACGTGCCGCGCCTGTTGGCGGTGGCTCGGCTGTTCGCCAACGCCGCGGACTACGACCTCACTTTGCGCCACATCCCCAACAAGGCGACATTGGAACCCGTGGCCGTGGGGCCCGGCCTGAATCTGCAAAAGGCCGCCACCATGGCCGATATTTCCGTGGACGAGCTGCAGACCTTCAACCCCGGCTTCCACCACGGTTCTACCGGACCCGACGAGCAAACCCTGCTGATCCCGGTGGAAAAAAGCGATACCTTCAAGGAACAGCTCTCCAAGCTGGACTGGAACGCGCCGGCCGCGCCGTCGTCGTCCGCCAGCGAATCGGAATCCGACGAAGGAAGCGCGACTTCCTCCGCACCGGCGCCGGGCTCGCTCCACCGCGTCCGCCACGGCGAAACCCTGGCCCAGATCGCGCAACGGTACGGAACCAGCGCTCCGGCGATCAAGCGGGCCAACCACCTGTCTTCCGCCAAGCTGCAAAGCGGCACGCAATTGCTGATCCCCACTTCCGAGAAGGTCATACATCGGGAGAACATGCAGGAATTCCGCCAGGAAATCGCTTTGGCCCCGTCCAAGTCCGCCGGCGAGCAGGTCACCAGCTACACGCCGCATAAGGGCGACACGCCGCAATCCGTGGCGCGCCACTTCAATGTGAGCGTGGATATGGTCAGGCATTGGAATAACCTGAAGTCCGATAAGCTCGAGCCCGGCAAACCGCTGGTCGTCTGGACCAAGGCGGCGTCGGGCAAGGACTCCATCGACGCCGTTACGCAACCGAGGGGCGCCAAGAGCGCCAAAGCCCCGACCCAAGCCGGCGTGGCCGCGCCGAAGAAGACGGGCGAGCAGCAATCCGTGCTTTACACGGTACGCGGCGGCGACACCATGCAAACTATCGCCAGGCGCTTCAACGTAAGCGTGGACGAGCTGCGCAAATGGAATGTGGCGCGTCTGGGCAAGAACGGCTTGCAGCCGGGCGTAGTCCTGAAGGTGCACAAGGAAGGCTGATCGTCGCCGGTTCTACCCGGACTCGCGCAAAAAAGGCCGCTTGATGCGGCCTTTTTTACGTCCGTTGCCTTGCGGCGCCGGGGGGAGGCCTTAGCGGCCGCCCCCTCCCTTTGCCGAAACCCGCTTTCCCTCAGCTGAACTTCATCCCGTCGAAGAACTTTTTCACTCCGTCGAACCAGCCATGGGCCTGCGGGCTGTGGCGGCTGCCGCCGCCGCTGAGCGACTCGTCCAGCTGCTTGATGAGGTCGATCTGCTCCTTGGTCAGAGAAACCGGAACCTCCACGCGCACGCGGCACAGCAAATCGCCGATTTGGCCGCCGCGCACCGGCTTGACGCCCTTGCCGCGCAAGCGGAACAGCTTGCCGGTCTGGGTTTCCGGCGGAATCTTCAGCATTACCTTGCCGCTCAGCGTCGGCACCTCTAAATCCCCGCCCAAGCAGGCGCTGGGGAAGCTGATGGGCACTTCGCAGTAGAGGTTGGCGCCGTCGCGGGTGAAAATAGCGTGCTCGCGCACCTGGATCTGCACGTACAAATCCCCCGGCGGCCCGCCCGCCTCGCCCGCCTCCCCTTCGCCGGACAAACGTATCCGATCGCCGGTATCCACGCCGGGCGGCACTTTGACCGACAAGGTCTTGTTTTCCTGCACGCGTCCTTGTCCGTGGCAGGCGCGGCATGGGTCGCGAATTTGCTGGCCGCTGCCGTGGCAAGCCGGGCAGGTTTGCTGCACCGCGAAAAACCCCTGCTGGATACGCACGGCGCCGTGGCCGTGGCAGGTGGTGCAGGTGGCGACGGAGGTGCCTTTACGCGCACCGCTGCCGCTGCACTCCTCGCAGGTAACCAGGGTCGGCACCCGGATTTTGACTTCCGCGCCGGCGACGGCCTCTTCCAGGTTCAACTCCAGGTTGTAGCGCAAGTCGGAACCGCGCTGCACCCGGCTGCGCCCGCCGCCGCGCCGGCTGCCGCCGAAGATGTCCCCGAACACGTCGCTGAAAATGTCGGTGAAGCTGTCCGCTCCACCGCCGAAGCCGCCGCCCATGGACGGATCCACGCCGGCGTGGCCGAACTGGTCGTAGGCCGAGCGCTTCTTCTCGTCCGACAAAATATCGTAGGCTTCCTTGACCTTCTTGAACTGTTCCTCAGCCTGGGGATTATCCGTATTGCGGTCCGGATGGTATTTCATGGCCAGCCGGCGGAACGCTTTTTTGATGTCGCTCTCGCTAGCGTTGCGCGGCACGCCCAAAGTTTCGTAATAGTCTTCTTTTGCCATGCTCGTCTCGATCCGTGGCCCGGGAAAATCGCCGGGCGAATAACACGCCAAAGCCGCCGGTGGCTTGCCGGCGGCTTTTAGCTTCTGCGGTGTCAGGCACGCGCCCCGCCGGCGCCGGTTCCGTGGGCCCGAATGCCGCCCCCCGCCGAGGCGGAGGATAACGCGTGCAACCGGGCCGACGAATTACTTCTTGTCGTCCTTCACTTCCTCGAATTCCGCGTCCATCACGTCTTCGGCTTTGGCGCCGCTATCCGCCTGCCCCTCGCCGCCGGCCTGGTGGCCGCCCGCCGCGCCTTCGGCGCCCGGCGCACCGCCCGCTTGAGCATAGAGCCGTTCGGCCAGCTTGCCGGACAATTCCGTGAGCGCCTCGGTTTTGCTGTCGATGGCGGCCTTGTCGTCGCCTTTCATCGCCTCTTTCAGCTCGTTGACGGCGGCTTCGATGCGGCCTTTTTCGTCCGCGTCCACCTTGTCGCCCAATTCGTGCAGCGACTTGTTGGTGGCGTGGATCATGGCGTCGGCGTGGTTGCGCGCCTGCACCAGCTCGTGCAGCTTCTTGTCCTCGTCGGCGTGGGCCTCCGCTTCCTTGATCATGCGCTGCACTTCGTCGTCGGACAGGCCGCTGGAGGCGGTGATGCGAATGGTCTGCTGCTTGCCGGTGGCCTTGTCCTTGGCGGACACGTGCAGGATGCCGTTGGCGTCGATGTCGAACGCCACCTCGATCTGCGGCACGCCGCGCGGCGCCGGCGGGATGTCCGCCAGATCGAAACGGCCCAGGGACTTATTGTCCCGCGCCATTTCGCGCTCGCCCTGCAGCACGTGGATGGTCACCGCCACCTGGTTGTCCTCCGCCGTGGAGAAAGTCTGCGCGGCTTTGGTGGGGATGGTGGTGTTCTTTTCGATCAGCTTGGTCATCACGCCGCCCAGGGTTTCGATGCCCAGCGACAGCGGCGTCACGTCCAGCAGCAGCACGTCCTTCACCTGGCCGCCCAACACGCCGGCCTGGATGGCGGCGCCCACGGCGACGGCTTCGTCCGGGTTCACGTCTTTACGCGGCTCTTTGCCGAAAATTTCCTTGGCGAAGTCCTGCACCTTCGGCATGCGGGTCTGGCCGCCCACCAGGATCACTTCGTCGATGTCCGAAGGCGACACGCCGGCATCTTTCAGCGCGGTCAGGCACGGCCCCTTGGTGCGGTCGATCAGGTCTTCCACCAGGGCTTCCAGCTTGGCGCGGGTCAGCTTCAGGTTGAGGTGCTTCGGACCGGTGGCGTCGGCAGTGACGTACGGCAGGTTGATGTCGGTCTGCTGGCTGGAGGACAGTTCGATCTTGGCCTTTTCCGCCGCTTCCTTCAGACGCTGCAGGGCCAAAGGATCGTTGTGCAGGTCGATGCCGTTCTCTTTCTTGAACTCGTCGGCCAGGAAATCGATGATGCGCAGGTCGAAGTCTTCGCCGCCCAGGAAAGTGTCGCCGTTGGTGGAGAGCACTTCGAACTGGTGCTCGCCGTCCACTTCGGCGATTTCGATGATGGAAATATCGAAAGTACCGCCGCCCAGGTCGTACACGGCGATTTTCTGGTCGCCGCGCTTTTTGTCCATGCCGTAGGCCAGGGCCGCGGCGGTGGGTTCGTTGATGATGCGCTTCACTTCCAGGCCGGCGATGCGGCCGGCGTCTTTGGTGGCCTGGCGCTGGGAGTCGTTGAAATATGCCGGCACGGTGATGACCGCCTCGGTCACTTCCTCGCCCAGATAGGCTTCGGCGTCTTTCTTCAGCTTCATCAAGACGCGGGCGGAGATTTCCGGCGGCGCCATTTTTTTGCCGTTGGCTTCCAGCCAGGCGTCGCCGTTATCGGCGCCGACGATTTTGTAGGGCACCATGTTGATGTCCTTCTGCACCACGTCGTCCTTGAAGCGGCGGCCGATCAGGCGCTTCACCGCGAAGAAGGTGTTTTTCGGGTTGGTGATGGCTTGACGCTTGGCGGATTGGCCCACCAGCACTTCGCCGTCGCTGCCGAAGGCGATAATCGACGGCGTGGTGCGCGCGCCTTCCGAATTGTCGATGACGCGCGGCGCGCCGCCTTCCAGGATGGCGACGCACGAGTTCGTGGTGCCCAAGTCGATTCCGATGATTTTAGCCATTGATCTATATCTCCAGATTTGCGGGAATTCGGTAATTACGGCTGTGGTTGGATATGGGGATATCTAGGGGGATATTTCAAGCCTCTTCGTCCACGCGGGGCGCTTCAACGCCGCCTTGAGCGATCACCACCATGGCGGGACGCAGCAAGCGGTCGTTGAGCACATAGCCCTTCTGGAAGACTTTCACCACGGTATTGGCCTCTCCCGGCGCGCTGGGATCGACCGCCATAGCCTGATGCAGCTCCGGATTGAATTTTTCGCCTTGGGGATCGACCACCAACACGTTGAAACGCTCCAGCACCGCCGTCAGCTGCTTAAGGGTCAGCTCGCTGCCTTCGCGCAGTTTAACCACCTCGGGGTTGTCGCTGGTGGAGGCTTGGATACCCAGCTCCAAACTGTCGATAACCGGCAGCAATTCCTTGGCGAAACGTTCCAGCGCAAATTTGCGGGTGCTGTCCAGGTCTTTTTCCGTGCGGCGGCGCAGGTTTTCCATTTCCGCCTGCAGGCGCAGCAACTTATCCCAATTCTCGTCGGCGCGGCGATTGGCTTGAGCCAGCTCCTCGGTTAACGCCGCCACGTCCGTTTGCGCTTCAGCGGGCGCTTCCGCCGCCGCGTCGATAACCGTGTTTTCCTCCTCGGCTGCGGTTATCACTTCTACTTGTTGTTCCGATTCCGAGTTCATCGCTATGGAAACTCCCGATTGCTGATTCATGATGCGCCAAAGCGGATTCACCGCCTTGGCTGGATTGATTTTCGCTGTTTGAGATATGGGCTAGCCCTGCTGATTCAAGGCCGCGCTCAATAATTTCGCCGTCATGTCCACCAGCGGGATGACCCGCTCGTATTCCATACGGGTCGGCCCGATGACGCCCAGGACGCCGACCACTTGGTCGTCGACGCTGTACGGGGTGGTCACCACGCTGCATTGGTCCAGCGGCTTGTAGCCGGACTCCTCGCCGATGAAGATCTGCACGCCATCCGCTTCCAAGCAGCGATCCAGCAAATGCATGATGTCCTGCTTACGGTTGAAGGCTTCGAACATATCGCGCAGCTTAGTCAGGCTGGACAGCTCGGCAAAAGTCATGAGGTTGGTTTCGCCGCTGAGCAGGAAGTCCTTGTCGCCGTCGGATTTTTTGTTCTGCAGGGCCAGCTCCGCGATATGGGCGGCGTTGAGCACTTCCTGGTTCATGGCGTCGCGATCCCGCTGCAACTCGCTGAGAATGTTGCGGCGTATATCCGCCAGTTCCCTCCCCTGGCACAAGGTGTTCAGGTAGTTGGCGGCTGCTTGCAGCTCGGACGACGTGAAGTCGCGGCTCGGTTGGATAATGCGGTTGTGCACTTCCTGCTGATTGGTGACGAGGATCACCAGCACCCGACCGTTGGACAGGGGAAGGAATTCGATGTGGCGAAACGCCGTGCGCATCGACGGCAGCGGCAACGTCACCACCCCGGCCATTTGCGTCACGGCGGACAACAGCTTGGAAGCGGTTTGCAACAACTCCTGCTGACTGCCTTGCGGCGCCAACGTTTGGGTCAACTCGTGCACCACCGTTTGCTGCAACGGTTTGATGGTCAGCAGGGAGTCGACGAAAAAACGGTAACCGCTTACCGTGGGAATGCGCCCCGCCGACGTATGGGGCGAAGTAACCAGCCCATACTCCTCCAGATCGGCCATCACGTTGCGAATGGTGGCGGGGCTTAGCTGGAGGTCGGTCTCCCGGGCCAGGCAGCGGGAGCCCACCGGCTGTCCGTCGTGGATATAGCGCTCCACCAGCGCCTTGAGCAGATGCTGGGCGCGCTCGTTGAGTTCGGGTACGTTTGGGGGGGCCGAGCGAAACATTGCTTGCAACCGGATTTTGGCACTCGCCATTGATGACTGCTAACACTAGCAATCGGCGGGCGCCGGTGTCAACCTGCGGGGCGCGAATCCCGATGCGGCGGGCGGCGGCCAATGATCGGCGGAGCCCATAATCGCTGAAAAGTGATATACGCTACTGCGTGTGCGGCAGCAAAATAGCCGCCTACCATCCAATGGAGACCAGTCATGAGCGATTACCGAAAATACGTATGCACCGTTTGCGGCCACATCTACGACGAAGCCGAAGGCGATCCGGAAAACGGCATACAACCGGGAACACGCTGGGATAACCTGCCGGAAAGCTGGACCTGTCCCGAATGCGGCGCGGAAAAGAACCAATTCGAATTACTGGAACCACTCAATTAAGCCGGAGCATCCCATGAGCATCGTCATCGTCGGTTCCGGCATCGCCGGCGTCACCTGCGCAGAAGCCTTGGCCAAGACCGGGCGCGCCGTCACCCTGGTGACTCGGGAAACCGCCGGCCATTATTCCCGCCCCATGCTCTCCCACGGTTTCAGCCATGACGACATCGAGCAACGCATCGTCACCCGCAGCTTCGAGCAGTTACGGCAAAACGGCATACAGGTTCGCGCCGGCTGCGACGCGGTGCGCATCGACGCCGCCGTCCGGCAATTGGCCTGCGTCGGCGGTGAAGGCGAATTTTCGCTGGACTACGAAACCTTGATCCTGGCGCCGGGATCCGAGGCGTTCGTGCCGCCGCCCTTGTCGGCGTCCCGCGAGAACTTCCAGGTGCTCAACAGCCTGGCCGACTTGCTGGCGCTGCGCCGGATCAGGCAACAAGCACTGGATGACGGCCGGCGGCCGAAATGGGGGCTGATCGGCGGCGGCTTGATCGGCTGCGAAGTGGCATCCGACCTGGCCAAGGCCGGCGACGACGTGACGGTATACCACGTAGCGGACCGTCTCATGGAACGGCAACTGCAAGAGGACGATGCGGCAACGCTGCTAAGCACCTTCGCGCAAGCCGGCATCACGGTGGAATTGAACTGCAACGTGACGGCCATCGAAGCCGACGGCGAGCGCCGCGCGGTGCTAACCGGCGAAGCCCGGCACGGCGGTTTCGACGGCGTGATCGTGGCCTGCGGCTTCAAGCCGCGCATACAGCTGGCCCAGGCGGCTGGGCTGGCGACGCAACGCGGCATCAGCGTGAACGGCTATCTCCGCACCAGCGATGAGCACATCCACGCCTTCGGCGACGCCGCCCAATGCGAAGACGGCCGCATCTACGCCTTTATCGCGCCGATCCGCAGCCAGGCCTTGTGGCTGGCACAGTACCTCAGCGGCGCGGCGGACGCCCCCTGGGCGCCGCCCGTCTTCCATCCCAAAGCCAAAATACACGACTTCACCGCCAGCCACCCGTACCAGTTTTAGCGCTGCTGCGCGGCCTTTTTCGACTCGACCTTTTCCTGCTTGTGCTCCGGTTTTTTGTGCTCGGGCTTGTGCTCCGCCTTGGCGTGGGCGGGCGCCGCCTTAGGCGCAGCCTCGGCCTGGGGAGCCGGAGCGGCCTGGGCGGCAGCCGCCGGCGCGGGCTTGGATTCGGGCTTGGCTTCAGCCAAAGCCTTGGCGACTTCCGGATCGACGGCGACCGGCGCCGCCGCCTGGGCCTGTTCCGCCAGAATCTCTTCCCGGGGCTTGAGTTTCAAGGTGCTGTAACCGGTCCAAGAGGCCATGAACATGACCAAGGAAATCGCGATGATCACTTGGCGATTGGGAACTTTCTCGCCCAGCCATGCCCACCGGGGTTTGATTAAGCCCACGATTAGATAAAGCACGGAAACAGCAACGAATATCTGGCATAGGGCGATCAAGCCGTGAGTCTTGGTTATCATGTAGGTCACTCGAAATTAAGCAGCGAAAAATCGTCCCCGCGACGGCAGGGTGGCCGTGCGGCGGGCGAATTCTAGCATGGAGAACGCGCCCCTCGCTGAACCGGGGCCGTCGCCCGGGTAAGCGGGGACGAGACCGCACCGTGCCGCCGGAAAGGCTGGCGGAAACCGGCGACTAGGCGCCGAGGTTGTTCACAGACACAAATTTTCGCGACGGGCGATGACGGCCCCGGCTTGCGCCATCGCGCGCATGGCCGCGGGGCCGTCGTCGGGCTGCACGTTCACCGCCGCGACGGCGTCTTCCAGCACCACCGCGCCAAATCCCAGACGCAAAGCGTCGATCACCGTGTATTTGACGCAATAATCCGTCGCCAAGCCGACGACGAACAAGCGCCGCGCGCCGAGCGCGTTCAGCAACGCCTCCAGCCCGGTGCCGTCGAAGGCCGAATAGGCGTCGCGGCCGGTCTCGGTGGCCTTGGAAACGACGCGGCAATCCTCGGGGCGGCGCAGCTCGGCGGCGAAAGCGGCGCCATGGCTGTCCTGCACGCAGTGCGCCGGCCAAGGGCCGCCCTGCTCCCGGAACGAGCAATGGTCCGGCGGATGCCAGTCGCGGCTGAAAACCATCGGCAGGGCTGCGGCGCGAAACACGTCGATGCAAGCGTTGACGGCCGCCACGATATGGGCGCTGCGGGGCACGGCCAGGGCGCCGCCCGGCAGAAAGTCGTTTTGCACGTCGGTCACCAACAAGGCGTCGCCTTGCCGAAGCGCGATATTGTCCATGCCGCCCCCTCATGAATGCGCCGATAAATAGCAGGGAGCGCCGTCGCCTTTCTATTAAGCCGGCCGCCGCCCCCACTTGAGTCTAGCAGGCCTGGGAAATCGCCACGAGCCGGGCGAACCGCCCCGGCTCAGAAGCCCAATGTCACGCTCGCGCGCACCATGCGCGGCTCCACCGGGTGGAAATGCACGCCTTCCACGCCCTCGGCCGGCTCGCCCGGCAAGCGGGAGTTGTAGTAATACGCGATGTCGTTGCGTTTCGAGCCCAGCAGGTTGAAGACATTGATTTCCAACTTCACCCGGTCGTAGCGGTAGCCGCCCCCCAGGCTGACCAGGGACGTCGCGCCGCCGTCCGCGCTGGCCTGCTCGTTGAGCGGCACATGGCCGAAGTGGCGCAACCGGGCGTTGGCGTAAAAGCCGTGGGACAAATCCACGCTGGCGCCGGCGCCGATCACCCGCCCTACGGAATTGGGCACGGCATCGGCGTGGGCGGGAGCATCGACAAAACGGGCACTGGTGAGGGCCAGCTCGCCGTCCAGGGTCAGCCAGTCAGCCGGCCTGTAGGTATTGGTCCATTCCACGCCGTAGCGCTCGCTTTTGCCGGTGGGTTCGGTCGTGCCGGCATCGCCGACGAATACCAGCTCCGAGCCCACTTGCAGCCACCATACCGCCAGGGTGGTATCCAAGCCCGGCAGCCATTGGCTGCGCAGGCCCACCTCGGCGCCGCGGGTTTTCACCAGGGGATCGACGCCGGGCACGGGCGTGTCGGGGCGGAGGGGATCCAGCTTGAGCGTCACGCCGCGGGCATCGTTGGAGTGGAAGCCTTCGCCCAGGTTGACGAAAAACTCCGTGTCGAACCAGGGACCGAAAATCAGGCTGAGCTTGGGGCTGAACATCGCGGCGCTTTGGTTGCCCGAATTTTGCGCCAAGGTGCGGCTATGCACGTCGAACACGAAAAAATCCCCGCGCAAGCCGGCCACGGTGCGGAATTTTTCCAGCCAGCGGATTTGGTTGCGGCCGTAGAGGCCGACATTGGTTTGGTCGATGTCGTCCCGGCGCAGGGTATGCAGCACCTGACGGCTTTCGCTGTGATTCAGCGTGGAGCCCATGATGTGGTCTTGCCGCACCTGCACTCCCAAACTGTTGTCCATATCGGCGCCGAAGGCCTTGCCGTACCAGGTCTGTTCGCCGTTGCCGCCCAGCACGATGCGCCGCTCCTTTTGGTTGAGCTGGTCGCCGTGCTCCGGATCGTCGAGGTAGTAGGTGAAATTGGAGAACAGTTCCACGTCGTAGTAGACGGCGTAAAGGTTGACGGCGTTCTTGTAGGCGTCGCCGCGGCTCCAGAAGTTGCCGGAAGCGCTGTAGCGGCTGCTGTTGCCGCCGTCGCTGGAATCCAGGCTGCCGTAGCGGCCGACCAAGCCGCTATCCACCGCCCGTTGGGCGATTTGGTTGGTGGCGGTCCAGTCGGCATGATAGCCCTTGCCTACCAGAGACAGCCCCCAATCGTCTTGGGCCAGGCTGTATTTGAGCAAGCCGTTGTATTTGCCGGAACCTTCCGGCGTTTTCCACGGCCCGTCGTAAAACGCCGCCTCGCCGGCGTAGAGCAATTCGCCTTGCCCGAGTTTCTGCGAGTCGGCCGCCACCGTGCGGTAGTAACCGAATTCGCCGCCGGTGAATTTGACGAAACCCTGCGGCAGGCTGTCGGCGGTATACATGCGCGCGTAGCCGGCCGAGGCGAAATCGCCCACGTCGGCGTGGTACGGCCCCTTGCCGTAATCGGCATGGTCCACCAGTTCCGGAATGATGCTGTTGAGATCCAAATAGCCCTGGCCGTGGGCGTGGCTGGGCATGTTCATGGGAACGCCGTCCACGGCCACGGAAAAATCGGTGCCATGGTCCAGGTTGAATCCGCGCAGGAAAAATTGGTTGGCCTTGCCGCTGCCGCTGTGCTGGGTGGCGACGGCGCCCGGCACGACCTCAACCAGTTCGCCGACGCGGGACAAAGGGCGCGATTGCAGCGTCCGCTGGTCAACCACGCCTTGCGAGGCGGACGCCGTCGCACCCAACTCGCCGCTGGCGGTTTCGGAGCCGGAGCCGGTGACGACAACGGCATCCAATTGCGTCGCCGCCCCATGGACCGTAGCGGACCAAATCGCCGTGGCATAAAGGAACACCGCCGCGCCGCCGGCGCGCGGCACTAGGGTTTTGCGGGGGTTATCGAAGCCATGGCTGACACGCCCGGCAAGTTTCGCATTGGCGAACGAATTCGCCCGGATAAAAGTATCAAGGGACACGGACCATCTCCACGCCAATACCGCGCACACCCGCGCGGCGGTCGTTAACAACGGTCGCGCAAGGAAGTGGCAAGACGCAGGAAAGTCGCTGCAAGGCGGAAGCGCGCAGCCAGACCGACCCGGCCTAGCCGCCCACCGCGACCACGGGTAGCCTCAGGCCGGTATCCGGGCTCGCAAGTGGCTTTACGCCTGGCGTACCGCCTTCCCATGCCTAGGGCACAGTGGCATTCGAAAAGCCTTGATTATTCCGACGAACGTCGGCGGCTTTGTGGTACGCCGCAACCTGCTTACCGTTGCGGGGGCAGCGCCGGCTTGGGAGTCTCGCGACTCCGCACCGGCTTCCCGTTTAACCTGGACAAAATGCCCAGGCACCTGAAGACGCGCCATCATAACGCGGACGGCGGCAAAATGCGCATTTGCGCTTGTGCGGGGGATACGAAAACCCGGACGTGCCGGAAACGACAGCCGGTCGGCTAGCCGCCGATCAGTCGCCCGACGCTTGCCAATACAGCGCCATGGCGTCCAATCGCTGCTGTATGTCGCCCTCCACTTCCTCGAAAGCCGGGCTGCCGACCGCTTGGTAGCGGCTGGCGAAGGTTTCTGCGTCGAGATTTTCCGGCAAGTCGCGCACCACCGGCATGATGATGCTGTCGGCGGCGTTGCGGCTTAACCGTTTTTGCAAGCGACGAGCGGATTTTTCCGACAACACCGCCAATTCACCGAAACGCTGGCCGGCCATGTCGGCGGCCAAATCCTGAAAATTGAAGCCGCTGCCCCCATGGGAATCGTCGATTTCCTTGGCCAACCCGGCCATGTCGGCGAAAGTGCTGTTGGCGGACGCGGCCAGGGCGGCCGAAATGATGAAATGCTTGGCCAAATCCAAGCGGTTGTTGAGCCTTACCGTGCGCCGGGCCGTGCTTTCCGCGCTGTACTTGGCGGCCAGCACCGGCGCCGATTTGTGTCCGCTAAGGTAAGCGCTGACGACCAATAGCAAGGCGCGGTTTTCTTCGATGGGATCGCGCTCTTCAGAGCGTTCCATGGCTAAGGTGAACAGCGGTTGCAGCAGATCGCCCAACGCCATGCGCTTGTTGCCGACGGGCCAGCCGTTGACGACTTCGGTCAAACGGGCCTGGTAATGGCGCAACCGCTTCTTGCTGGTGATGTCCAAAATCAGGTCGCGCATATTGTGCAGCGTGTCGCTGTCCCAGCCGTACACCAACAGCAGGCGATCCGGCTCGACGGTGACTTCCTTGACCGCCTTGTCGGCCACCGAAATGAACTTGGCGACGGCGGAGAATCGCTGCGCCGCCGACAACCCGGCATCCACCCAGGCCGTGGGGAAATTGGCGTCTCCCAGACGCACCCGGCGGATCGCCAAGCGATCGTTTTCCGTGGTGGCGGTGATTTCCGCGTTCAGGTAGATGTTCACTGGCACGCTGGGGATCCGCGCGGTGGCGATGAAGGTGAAGCCTTCCCGTTCCAGGCGGAAATGGCCGACTCCGGTAACGAATTGCTGGAGCAGGTAGTTGACGGTGGCGTCCAGCTCCCCGTTGCTCAAGCTCACCGTATTGGTAACGCCCAAATGGCGCGCCGAGCGAATGCCGAAGTCCAACACGCTGCGCGCCTCGACCATTTCGTCGTGGGTCAGCTTGCGCGCGGGATCCAACAGCGGCGTGCTCTCCAACAGCAGCACGGCCAGCACCCCGGCCGCCAGCAGCAGCAGCGCTGCCGATTGCGCCACCGCACGGCCAAGCCGCCTCAGCCATGGAGGGGGGGCAAGCTTATGCCATTGGGAAGGTGAGTCAGGCATCGCGATACGCAACGCAAGGAAAGCGGAAGTCGTTGAACACTATACCTTATTCATACCGCTACCGGCGTGACACACACCGTTAACCTGATAAAATGCCGCGCTTCCCATCCCTGGCTCCCACTGGATTTTTCCAATGACTATTCGCACTCGGTTCGCGCCCAGCCCGACCGGCTACCTCCACGTCGGCGGAGCGCGCACCGCCCTGTTCTGCTGGCTGTTCGCCAGAAAGCACGGCGGCACTTTCATCCTGCGCATCGAAGATACCGATTTGGAGCGTTCCACCGCCGAATCGGTGAACGCCATCCTGGAAGGCATGACTTGGCTGGGGCTGGAGTACGACGAAGGCCCGTTCTACCAAACCCACCGTTTCGACCGCTACGAAGCGGTCATCCAACAATTGCTGGATCAAGGCGACGCCTATCACTGCTATTGCAGCAAGGAAGAACTGGACGCCATGCGCGCCGAGCAGATGGAGCGCAAAGAAAAGCCCCGCTACGACGGCCGCTGCCGCCACCGCACAGAACCGCGCGAAGGCGTTGCGCCGGTGGTGCGCTTCCGCAATCCCGACGAGGGCGAAATCGTCATCGACGACATCGTGCGCGGACGCGTCGTCATCAAGAACAGCGAGCTGGACGATCTCATCATCGCCCGTTCCGACGGCAGCCCCACCTATAACCTGACGGTGGTGGTGGACGACTGGGACATGAAGGTCGACCACGTCATCCGCGGCGACGACCACCTCAACAACACCCCGCGCCAAATCAACATATTAAAGGCACTGGGCGCCACTCCGCCGCGCTACGCCCACGTGCCCATGATCCTGGGCAGCGACGGCGCGCGCTTGTCCAAGCGTCATGGCGCCGTCAGCGTCATGCAGTACCGCGACGACGGCTATCTGCCGGAAGCCTTGCTCAACTATTTGGTACGGCTCGGCTGGTCCCACGGCGACCAGGAAATCTTCTCCATCGACGAGATGATCGCCCTGTTCGACGTGGACAACATCAACCACTCGGCCTCCACCTTCAACCCGGAAAAGCTGTTGTGGCTCAACCACCACCACATCATGCACGGCGACCCGACCCACGTCGCCCACCACCTGCGCTACCACCTGGGCCAATTGGGCGTCGACCCCACCGACGGCCCGGAGCCGGCCGACGTGGTCGTGGCCCAGCGCGAGCGCTGCAAAACCCTGGTGGAAATGGCCCAGGCCAGCGCCTTCTTCTATAAAGACATTCACGGCTACGACGAGAAAGCGGCGAAGAAGAACCTCACCGCCGACAGCGCCACCGCCCTCGCCGCGCTGCACGACAAACTGGCCGCCCTGTCCCAATGGGAAAAAGTCGCCCTGCACGAAACCGTCAATGCGGTGGCCGAGGAACTGGGCATCAAGCTGGGGGGCGTCGCCCAACCGCTGCGCGTTGCCGTCAGCGGCACGTCCGTATCGCCCCCCATTGACGCGACCCTAGCCCTGCTGGGCCGGGAGAAAACCCTGGCACGACTGCAGCAGGCCATGGAATACATAAAAAATTCAACAAAGGGCTAGACAGCCGAAAATATCGCCCTTATAATATCCGGACAGTTTGGGGCCATAGCTCAGCTGGGAGAGCGCTACAATGGCATTGTAGAGGTCGGGAGTTCGATCCTCCCTGGCTCCACCAAACTTACCAAGTCCTGTCCCCATCGTCTAGAGGCCTAGGACACCGCCCTTTCACGGCGGCGACGGGGGTTCGAATCCCCCTGGGGACGCCATATAGAACGCCTAACACAGCAATGTGTTAGGCGTTTTTTTTTAATCCGCGGCCGATACTTTTGTTTTCCGCAACGACCACACGGCGGACGACCTGGCCCCCGGCGGTAACTAGTTGAACGTCCGGTTCTGTAGTAGCATTTCACGCCTATACTCCCGTTCCACAGGGAGTTCCCAAGCGGCTTAGCCCTCCACGCGCTTGCCGGAAATATCCGAAAGCATCACGGTTGACCTCATATCGCCCATGGTCTCTTCGAGCACTAAGTATCGCTTTATGGGCTACAATGATGCTGCTTTCGCAACTCATTCCAAGAAGGACGAGCAACCATGATGCAAATCGAAACGCGTGACGGCAGCACACAGCAGGTTGACCCGGGTAGCGTCATTACGTTTCCGGAAGGATTGACGAGCTTCGAAGACTGCAAGAAATTTAAGCTTTTCCATCAGCAAGACGCCAATGCGCCTATCGTCTACTGGCTCCAATCCATCGATTCTCCCGAAGTAATTTTCAACGTGGCGTTTCCTTACACGCTGAACGTGGACTACGATTTCGAGCTCAACGGCGAGGATATCGCGCTGCTGGGCGCGGAATCGGCCGGCGATCTGGTGGTCATGCTGCTGCTGTACAAATCGGCGCCGGATTTGGCGGAGCTACCGACGGTATCCGTCAACAAAAATGTCAATGCAGCGTTGCGTGCTCCCTTGATCATCAACACCAAGAAGCTGCTGGGCATACAAAAGCCCATGTACGACGCCAGCATTTCCGTTTTGGTCAAAAACCAACTGCCGACCGAATAAGCCAGAATAAGACCGTCGGCAATCGCGGCGCCGCCCGGGCATAACGAGGCGTCGCCGCCGGGCTAGCTTTATCCGTTTTATCGATCCAGCCTGATTAGGCGCAATGAATCCACACTTAGGCCTGTTACAGCCCTACCCTTTCGAAAAGCTCGCGCACCTCAAGCAAGGCGTCACGCCACCGACCGGGCAGACCCATATCGCCCTATCCATCGGCGAGCCTCAACATCCCACGCCGCATTTCATCGCCGATGCGCTTATCGCTCACATGCATGGGTTGGCGAAATACCCCACCACCAAGGGATTGCCGGAACTGCGGCTTGCCATCGCCGACTGGCTGACGTCACGCTTCGCCTTGCCGGCCGGCAGCGTGGACGCGGAGCGCCATATACTGCCGGTGGGCGGCACCCGCGAAGCGCTGTTCGCTTTCGCTCAGTGTATCGTGAACGGCGACGACAAACCCTTGGTCGCCATGCCCAACCCGTTCTACCAGATTTACGAAGGCGCGGCGTTGCTGGCCGGAGCGGAGCCGTACTTTCTCAATACGACCAGGGACAACGGCTATCTGCCGGATTTCGACGCCGTACCGGAAACCGTGTGGCGACGCTGCCAACTGCTGTACGTGTGCTCGCCGGGCAACCCCACCGGTGCGGTGTTGCCCATGGTGCAATACCAAAAGCTGATCGAACTGGCCGAGCAGTACGACTTTACCATCGCCTCCGACGAATGCTATTCGGAGCTGTACAACGACGAAGCCGCGCCGCCGCCCGGATTGCTGCAAGCGGCGGCAGCCATGGGCAACACGGATTACCGCCGTTGCGTGGTGTTCCACAGCCTGTCCAAACGCTCCAACGCCCCGGGCCTGCGCTCCGGCTTCGTCGCAGGCGACGCGGAAATATTGAAAAGCTTTTTGCTTTACCGCACCTACCACGGCTGCGCCATGCCGGTTCACGTGCAGCAAGCCAGCGCCCTGGCCTGGCGCGACGAAACGCACGTGCGCGCCAACCGCGCCGCCTACCGGGAAAAATTCGCCGCCGTCTACGACATTCTGCGCGGTGCGCTGGACGTGGAACTGCCGCCCGCCGGCTTCTACCTGTGGCCGCGGGTGCCGGGCGACGACGCGGAATTCGCTCGCCGCTTGTATGCGGAGGAAAACCTCACCGTGCTGCCCGGCAGCTATTTATCCCGCGAAGCCCACGGCCACAATCCCGGCGCCGGCCACCTGCGCCTCGCCCTGGTTGCGCCCTTGGACGAATGCATCGACGCGGCTCGGCGCATTCGCCGTTTCAGCGAATCATTGTCACTTTAACTTCCACGAGTAACCCTATGAGTTCATTGGAAAACATTATCAACGAAGCGTTCGAGAACCGGACCGACTTTTCCCCCTCCAGCGCGCCGAACGAGGTGCGTAACGCGGTCGAGGAAGCCCTGGCGCTGCTGGATGCCGGCAAAGCGCGCGTCGCCGAAAAAATCGACGGCCAGTGGGTAGTCAACCAGTGGCTGAAGAAAGCCGTGCTGCTGTCCTTCCGCCTCAACGACAACCGCGTCATGGACAGCGGCGTGCACCGCTATTTCGACAAGGTTGACACCAAGTTCGGCGCCTGCAGCGAAGCCGATTTCCGCGATGCCGGCATTCGCGTGGTGCCCGGCGCCGTAGCGCGCAAAGGCGCTTACATCGCCCCGGGCGTGATCCTGATGCCCTCTTTCGTCAATATCGGCGCCTACGTGGATTCCGGCACCATGGTGGACGGCTGGGCTACAGTGGGTTCCTGCGCCCAGATCGGCAAGAACGTGCACCTGTCCGGCGGCGTCGGCATCGGCGGCGTGCTGGAACCCCTGCAGGCCGGCCCGACCATCATCGAAGACAATTGCTTCATCGGCGCGCGCTCGGAAATCGTCGAAGGCGTGGTGGTGGAAGAAGGCTCGGTGATTTCCATGGGCGTGTACATCGGCCAGAGCACTAAGATCTACAACCGCATGACCGGCGAAATCAGCTATGGCCGCGTGCCGGCCGGTTCCGTGGTGGTGGCCGGCAACCTGCCCTCCAGCGACGGCAAATACAGCCTGTACTGCGCCGTCATCATCAAGCAGGTGGACGAGCGCACCCGCGGCAAAGTGGGCATCAACGAATTGTTGCGCGATTGAGCCCGAGCCGGTTTACTAGTTCCGATAACCAAACCATAAGGACCGCAAAAACCATGAAAAGAATCGCTTACGCCGCGTTGGGCCTGTTGTTCGCCGGTGCCGCCCAGGCCGGTGCCGAACACTATTTGCGCACCGCCGGCAGCCACGTGCAGCACCTGAAAATCGTCACCCAGAAAAACGGCGACAAGATCGTCAGCATGGACGTGGATTTCGAACCGGGCGAAGGCGAAAAAGACGCCCACGCTTGCTCCGTGGACATTTCCGGCGAAGCCAAAAAAGTCTCCGACACGGAACTGGTGCTGCGCAAGCAATCGGAAAGCGAACGCCGCTACTGCACCCTCAACGTTACCCTGCAAGGCGATGCGGCCACCGTCAAGCAGTCGGAAGATTGCAGCTATTTCCTCGGCCACTTCTGCAAATTCGACAGCGAAGGCGATACGCTGAAGAAAGTGCGTTAAGCGTCCCGCTGCACAAAAAAGGCGGCGCCGGTCACCCGGTGCCGCCTTTTTTAATGTATTCCGCCACCGTGCGCCGCTTCGCGGCGCCGGCGCGTTTACTCTTCCACCAACACCGGCTCCCTGACGCGCAGGCTCGCGTATAGACGCTGGCCGACGGCATACTGCACGTCGTTGGGTGCGGCCGAGAGGACGCTTTGGCCGCTGGGCAAACGCAGGGTGTAGAGGATGTCCAGGCCGCGGAACACTTTGTGTTCCACCACGGCCTCCGCTTCGCCGCTGCCCCCTAGTCCCACCTGATTAGGCCGCAACAGCAGCCAGCGGCCCTGCCCGGCTCCAGTGCAGCGCCCCAACTCGGTGGAAAAGCCCCCCTCCTCCCGCGTCACCGGCAGCAAGCTGCCCTGGCCGATGAATTCGGCCACGAAACGGTTGGCCGGGTGGTGATAGAGGGCGTCGGCGTCGCCCCATTGCAGCATCACGCCTTGGTCCATCACGCCGATGGCGTCGGCCATGGCGAAAGCCTCCTGCTGGTCGTGCGTCACCAGCACGGCGGTGACGCCGCCGGCTTTGAGGATTTGCCGCAGTTCGTGGGCCAAATGCTCGCGCAGGGCGGTATCCAGATTGGAAAAGGGTTCGTCTATCAACAGCAAGGACGGCTTGGGCGCGATGGCGCGAGCCAGGGCCACCCGCTGCTGCTGGCCGCCTGACAACTCGTGGGGATAGCGCCCCTCCAGCCCTGCCAGCCCCACCAACTCCAGGCACTCGGCGATGCGCCGGCGCAACGCCTGGCCGTCCAGGCCGCGCACGCCGTAACCGACGTTGCCGGCCAAATCCAGGTGGGGAAACAGAGCGTAATCCTGAAAAACGATGCCCAACTGGCGACGCTCCGGCGGCAGGCCGCCTTGCGCGTTGCTGACCACCGCTCCCGACAGGGCAATGCTGCCGGCGACCACCGGCTCGAAGCCGGCGATAGCGCGCAACAAGGTGGTCTTACCGCAGCCGCTGGGACCCAACAGGCAGGCGATGTCGCCGTCGGCCACGCTGAAGGAAACATCCCGCACCACCGCCTTGTCGCCGTAGGCGACGCTCACCGAGTCCAAACGCAAGCGCGCCACGCTCATCGATTCCCCCAAGCCCGATTGAGGACGCGTAGGACACGCACCGCGTACCGTTGCGCGATGCGGCATTCGGTACGCGATGCGTACCCTACAGCGTTCACCACGATTTTTGCTCCCCTGCCCTGACCATCAACGCCACCGGCACCAGTCCCAGCAGCACCAGGGCCACCGACGGCAAGGCCGCCCGCTGCCATTGGCCTTCCGCCGCCATTTCGAAAATACGCACCGCCAGATTGTCCCAGCCGAAGGGCCGCACCATCAGCGTGATGGGCATTTCTTTCATGATGTCGACAAACACCAGCAACGCGCCGCTGAACAAGCCGCCGCGCAGCAACGGCAAATGCAACCGCCGCACCATGGCAAAACCCGAAACGCCCAGACTGCGGGAAGCTTCCGCCATGGACGGCGTGATACGTTCGAGGGCGCTGTCCACCGCGCCGTAACCCACGGCGGCGAAACGCACCAGATAGGCCAAGACCAGCACCGCCAGGCTATTGCCCAGCAGCGTGGGGGGCTCCCAGCCGAACGCGGCTTGCGTCCAATCCGCCAGCCGGTTTTGCAGCCAAGCCAAGGGCGTGGCGATGCCTACCGCCAGCACGGTGCCGGGGATGGCGTAACCCAAAGTGGCGAAACGCACCGCCCAGGTGACCGCCGGGCCGCGCGAGCGGCGCCGCGCCACCGCCAGCAACAGGGTGACGGCGATGGTCAGCGCGGCTCCCAAGCCGCCCAACGCCAGGGAATTGAGGAAATAATCCACGTACCGTTCGTCGAGGTCTTCGGCGGCGACCTGCAAGGCCCAAAGCAAGAGCTGCCCCACGGGCACCAAGAAACCCGCGGCCAACACCAACAGGCAGGCCACGCAGGCCGTCCAGGCCGCCGGACCTCGCAGCGCCGTCCGACCGTCGGCCGCGCGGCCGCGGGCGTTGAAAGCGTAACGCTGGCGCGAACGCTGGCGTTGCTCGATCGCCAGCAGCAGCAAGGCCAATAAAACCAGGCAGGAGGCCAGTTCGCCGGCCGCGCCTAGCGAAAACAAGCCGTACCAGGCTTTATAAATCGCGGTGGTGAACGTGTCGTAATTGAAAATGGCGACGGTGCCGAAATCGGCCAGCGTTTCCATCAACACCAACAACAGCCCGGAACCCAACCAAGGCCGGGCCATGGGCAACACCACGCGGAAAAACGCCGCACGGCGAGTGTCGCCCAGGGAACGGGCGGCTTCCAGCAAACGCCGTCCCTGGGTTTGGAAAGCGTTGCGCGCCAGCAGATACACGTAAGGATAAAGGGACAAAGACAAGGCCAACGCCGCGCCGCCGCCGGAACGGACGGCGGGAAACCAACCGGAGCCCAGCCCCCATTCGCGCAGCGCCGTTTGCAGCGGACCACTGAAATCCAGCAGGCCGATCAGCACGAACCCCAGCACATAAGCCGGCACGGCCAACGGCAATACCAACGCCCAGTCCAGCCAACGCCGGCCGGGAAATTCGTATTGGCTCACCAACCAAGCCAGGCCGGTACCCAGCGTCAACGCCGTCACGCCGACGCCGGCGGCCAAACAGGCGGTATTGGCCAACAGCTCCGGCAATAGCGTTGCCAAGTGCGAACGCACCTCGCTGTCGCTCTCCGCCCCCGCCTCCAGCAAGGTCGCCAAAACCGCGAGCAGGGGCAACGCAGCCAGGGCCAGCGCAGCCCAACCGAACCAGCGGTTGGCGCGCCAGCCAGGCGCCGCCCGACAAGAAATGGCGGCCTCCGCCATGCCGGCTTACTTGTAGCCCGCCTCGTCCATGAGTTTGACCGCGTCCGGCTGCAACTCGCCGACTTTGTTCAAATCGACCGTACTCTGCTTAAACGTCCCCCAGGCGGCGACTTCCGGTGCCGGCGCCACGGCGGCATTGGCTGGGAACTCCATATTGACGTTGGCGAACAACGCCTGGGCTTCCGCGCCGGACATCCATTCCATCAGCTCCTGGGCCGCTTTGGCGTGTTTCGCATGGCGGGTCAAGCCGACGCCGGAAATATTGACGTGGGTGCCGCCGCTCGCCTGATCGGCCCAGAAAATGTTGAGCGGCCAATCCGAATGGTGCTTCAACTCACGGCCCAGGTAGTAACTGTTGGCGATGGCCGCGTCGCACTGGCCGGCGGCCAGCGCCTTGAGAGCCTGCTCGTCGCTGGCGAAAGGCGGCGCGGCCAAGTTGGCGACCCAGCCCTTCACCATTTCCTTGGTGGCGGCCGCGCCGTATTGGGCGATGAGCATGGCGACCAGGGAACGGTTGTAGACCTTCTTCCCCGACAGCAGGCACAAGCGGCCTTTCCATTTCGCATCGGTCAAAGCCTGATAAGTGGATAAATCACTCGGCTGGACTTTGTTTTTGTTGTAAACGATGGTGCGGGCCCGTACGGACATGCCAAACCACTGGCCTTCCCCATCGCGCAAATGGGCCGGGATATTTTGCTCGAGCACGGCGCTTTTCACCGGCTGCAGCAGCGACTCCTGCTTGGAAAACCAGAGGTTGCCGGCGTCGACGGTGATCAACAGATCGGCCTGCGTTTTCGCCCCTTCCGCCTTGAGGCGTTGCATCAAGGCCCCGGCTTCGCCGGTGACGTATTTGACTTTGACGCCGGTCTTCTTGGTATAGGCGTCGAACACCGGCTTGATCAACTGCTCGTTGCGCGCCGAATAGACCACCACTTCCTCGCCCCAAGCGGTCGCGGCCAACAAAATCCACCCCGACAACACCACACAGCAATGCTTCAACATGACAACGCCCCTCTACATTTAACCAACCGGCACAGCGGCTCCAATTGAGAACCATTCTACTTTAGACGGCGACCAACAACAAAACTATCGTCATCCCCCGCGTCCCGGACGAATGCCAGACAGCCGCCGGCCGGCGACGGCCGATGATTGTGACCAAGTTTGCTTTTCGCTAGATATCAGCGTGGAAACCAGCTGCCGGAGCATGTAACTTGACGGCTTATTCCGTTGTAGGCCTGGTGACAGGGCCGAAAGGCGAAACGTTGTGGGGCCTCGCCCATAGGATTTCGCCGCGATCTACATCAAATAACCACAAAAAAGTTGCAAGATGAGCCACAAGCGTCAGAATAAACCGCCATTGGCTTGGCACAGGCAAGCCCACTGTCCGTCGGGGAACAGAAAATAACGTAGAAACAACGCGTTAACTACACGAAAAAGCAATTCAATGAAATTGGGGACAACAGCATGGAATACATGATGCAAGTGCAGGAGATGTTCGACGGGCATCCATTCGCCGCGACCTTGGTCGCGGCCAGCATGGTGGCTGTATGGCGGTTCGCGGGCTTTTATACTTGGTATGTGCTCATCGTCGCCGCTCTGTTGATTGCGGGAACAACATCCGGCGCCGGTTTGTACGCCTGGGCGTTTTTTCTCGGCATGCTTGCATCGGGCGCGGAAATTATCGGCAAGTTCAATAATGAGCCGGTCAAGGCGCTGCGTACGCCCCATGCGGTCCTGTACGTCATCCTCAACGGCGCGTTTTCCATGTTCGGCCTGAACCTGCTGTTGCTGTATGGCTTCGCCACCACAACGGACCTGGACAAATGCAAAATCGTCTTGAGCGCCGGCATCGGCTCCATGGCGCTGCTGCGTTCCAAATTGCTGACGCTGAAGGTCGACAATGAAGATGTCGCGTTGGGGCCCGACCAGCTGGTCAAGGTTTTCCTGCGCTTCATGGAGCAGGCCATCGACCGCGTGCGCGCCCAAACCCGTATCGATGTGGTGAAAAGCAAGCTCACCAACATCGACTTCGACGCGGTGAAAGAATATTCCATCACTATGCTGTCTTCGTTCCAAACCCTGGAAAAGAAAGACCACATCATCGCCCAGATCGAAAAGGTCGCCAACGAGGAAGACGTTGACGTCCAATTGAAATCCTACGCGCTGGGTTTCATCCTGCTGGACGAGATGGGCGAGGACTTCGTCATCAAGCTGTTTGAAAACCCGCCGCGGGAATGGCGCCTGCGCGCTCCCCTGCCGGTGGCGGAAAAAGGCATCATGGCCGCCGTATTCGGCCGCAAGCCGAAGTCCGTCATGATCTACGGGCCGAGCCTGTCGAAAAGCGCCATGCGGGAAAAGCTGGGCTGGACATCCACCGAAGACGCCAAATTTTTCGACCTGACCAAGCCGCAAAAATGCATGCTGAAAGACTACCGCTTGGCGTTCAACAAGCCCATCGTCGGCGAACAGCTCGGCCATCGGTACGGTTTGGCGAATATCGTCGAAGACGCCAATACCGCGGTGGAGGGCGTGCTTTATCAGTTGCAGGACGACGCCCTCAATTTCCTAGACCGCGCTTTCGAGGGTTATGTGCGCAAGCAGGTCACGGTAAGCTGCGGCAATAAGGACGTGATTGCAGAGGTTTACGTGGCCACCGCCACGGAAGAAGGCCTGAAGCCGGCCCGCGGCGACCTGCGGATGATCCTGGAAGGCGCGGAGGAGTTCCACCTCGGCTTGGACTACATCCGCTCGTTGCGAGCCCTGATGCAGAAAGAAGCCGCATAACGCCGGTTCGGCATTCGTCGGGAGGCGGCAGCGGCCGTGTCCCGACCAAACAAAAAGGCCGCGGTCCTATGGACCGCGGCCTTTTTCATTCCAGATGAGTCGCCGTCCGGCGCGCGATTAGTCCGGCTCGTAGCCGAGATTCGGCGCCAACCAGCGTTCCGCTTCCCTCAAGGGAATGCCCTTGCGGATGGCATAGTCCTCTACTTGGTCTCTGGCCAGCTTGCCAACGTTGAAGTACTGCGCCTTGGGGTGGGCCAAATACCAGCCGCTCACCGAAGCCGCCGGGAACATGGCGAAACTCTCGGTCAAACCGATGCCGGCGTTGACTTCCGGCTGCAACAGGGCGAACAAGGTCGCTTTTTCGGTATGATCCGGGCAAGCCGGGTAACCGGGCGCAGGACGGATGCCGCGATAGGCTTCCTTAATCAGCGCTTCGTTGCCCAAAGACTCCGCTTCCGCGTATCCCCAAAGTTCGCGCCGCACGCGGGCGTGCAGGCATTCGGCGAAAGCCTCCGCCAGACGATCGGCCAGGGCTTTCAGCATGATGGCGCTGTAGTCGTCGTGGGATTTTTCGAAGCGCTCCACGTGTTCTTCGATGCCGATGCCGGCGGTGACGGCGAACGCGCCGACGTAGTCGGCCGTGCCGCTGTCGTGGGGCGCGACGAAATCCGACAGGCAGTAGTTGGCGTGTCCCGCCGTTTTGCCGTGCTGCTGGCGCAGATGGTGCAGCGTGGTGCGGATTTCCCGGCGCGCCTCGTCCGTATACAGCAGGATATCGTCGCCGCTGGCATTGGCCGGGAAGAAGCCCAGCACCGCGCGGGCAGTGAGCCAGCGCTCTTTGACGATCAAGTCCAGCATGGCTTGAGCGTCGCGGAACAGGGTGCGCGCATGCTCGCCGACGATTTCGTCGTCGAGGATTTTCGGATAGCCGCCGGCCAGCTCCCAGGCGTGGAAGAACGGCGACCAATCGATGTAGCCCACCAGTTCATCCAACGGGAAGTCGTCCAGGGTTTGCACGCCCAGGAAGGACGGCTTGGGCGGGACGTAGGCGGTCCAGTCGCCCTGGAAGCGATTGTCGCGGGCGGCGTTGAGACTGAGCGCCCGATCCGAGTCCTTACGCTGCGCGTGGCGGCTGCGCACGTCCAGGTATTCGCGGCGGATGTCGGCGACGTACTGGTCGCGCAATTCGTCGCTGAGCAGGCTGGTGGCGACGCCGACGGCGCGGGAAGCGTCGGTCACGTACACGCAAGGCCCGGAGTAGCTGGGCTCGATTTTCACCGCCGTGTGGGCGCGGGAGGTGGTGGCGCCGCCGATCAGCAGCGGAATTTGCATGCCCAACCGCTCCATTTCCTTGGCCACGTGCACCATTTCGTCCAGGGACGGCGTGATCAAGCCGGACAGGCCGATGATGTCGACGTTTTCGTCTTTCGCCGTTTGCAGGATCTTGTCCGCCGGCACCATGACGCCCATGTCCACCACATCGAAGCCGTTGCACTGCAGCACCACGCCGACGATGTTCTTGCCGATGTCGTGCACGTCGCCCTTCACTGTGGCCATGAGGATTTTGCCGTTGCTTTGGCCGGCGCTGCGCTCCTCTTCCATGTAAGGCATGAGGTGAGCCACGGCTTTTTTCATGACGCGGGCGGATTTGACCACCTGGGGCAGGAACATCTTGCCGGCGCCGAACAGATCGCCCACCACGTTCATGCCGGCCATGAGCGGGCCTTCGATGACGTGCAACGGGCGCTCGACGGAAAGCCGCGCTTCCTCGGTGTCCTCGTCGATGTATTCGTCTATGCCTTTGACCAGAGCGTGTTCCAAGCGCTTCGCCACCGGCCAGGAGCGCCAAGCCAAGTCTTCCTTCTTTTCGACGCTGGAACCGTCGCCTTTGTATTTATCGGCGATGGCCAGCAGGCACTCGGTGCCGTCCGGCCGACGGTTGAGAATCACGTCCTCCACCGCATCGCGCAGTTCAGCGGGAATTTCATCGTACAGCGCCAACTGGCCGGCGTTGACGATGCCCATGTCCATGCCCTGCCGAATGGCGTGATAGAGGAACACCGCGTGGATCGCCTCGCGCACCGGGTTGTTGCCGCGGAAGGAGAACGACACGTTGGACACGCCGCCGGAAATCAGCGCGTGGGGCAGCGTTTTCTTGATTTCCGTGACCGCTTCGATGAAGTCCAGGCCGTAACGGTTGTGTTCCTCGATGCCGGTGGCGATGGCAAAGATATTGGGGTCGAAAATGATGTCCTCGGCCGGGAAACCCACTTGCTCGGTTAGGATCTTGTAAGCGCGGGTACAAATCTCGACCTTACGCTCCAGGGTATCGGCCTGCCCCTGTTCGTCGAAAGCCATGACGATGACGGCCGCGCCGTAGCGGCGCACCAGTTTGGCTTGCTGGATGAAGCTGGCCTCGCCTTCCTTCATGGAAATGGAGTTGACGATGCCTTTGCCTTGCAGGCATTTCAACCCGGCTTCCAGGATTTCCCACTTGGAGGAGTCCAGCATCACCGGCACGCGGGAAATGTCCGGCTCGGCGGCGATGAGGTTGAGGAAGCGCACCATGGCCGCCTTCGAGTCCAACATGCCTTCGTCCATGTTGACGTCGATCACCTGGGCGCCGCTGTCCACCTGCTGGCGCGCCACGTCCAGCGCCTGTTCGTACTGTTCCTCCTTGATAAGCCGGCGGAACACGGCGGAGCCGGTAACGTTGGTGCGCTCGCCGACGTTGACGAACAACGAGTCGTCGGTGATGTTGAGGGGCTCGAGCCCGGACAAGCGACAGGCCGGCTCGATGCGGGGAATGGCGCGCGGCGGAATGCCGTTGAGGGCGTCGTGAATGGCCTTGATGTGTTCCGGCCCGGTGCCGCAACAGCCGCCGATGATATTCAGGAAGCCGCTGCGTGCCCATTCGGCCAGCTCGCCCGCCAACATGGCCGGCGTTTCGTCATAGCCGCCGAACTCGTTGGGCAGGCCCGCATTGGGATGGGCGGAGACGTGAGTGTCGGCGATGCGCGACAGCTCTTCCACATACTGGCGCAAATCCTTGGCCCCCAGCGCGCAATTGAGGCCGATGGACACCGGCTTGGCGTGGCGCAGGGAATTCCAGAACGCTTCGGTGGTCTGCCCGGTGAGGGTGCGGCCGGACGCGTCGGTGATGGTGCCGGAAATCATCACCGGCAAGCGGATGCCGTGGTCGTCGAAATACTTTTCCACCGCGAACACCGCCGCCTTGGCGTTCAGCGTATCGAAAATGGTCTCTATCATCAAAATGTCGGCGCCGCCTTCCACCAGCCCTTGGGCCGACTCGTAATAAGCGTCCACCAGCTCGTCGAACGTGACGTTGCGGAAGCCCGGATCGTTCACGTCCGGCGACAGGGTGGCGGTGCGACTGGTGGGACCGATGACGCCGGCAACGAAACGCGGCTTGTCCGGCGTCTTGGCGGTCATCGCGTCGGCCACTTGCCGCGCCAGCCGCGCGCCGGCCACGTTGATCTCGTAGGCCAATTCCTCCATGCCGTAATCGGCCATGGAAATGCGCGTCGCGTTGAAGGTGCACGTTTCCAGGATGTCCGCGCCGGCCTCCAAGTAGGCGTTGTGGATGGCCGCAATCACGTCCGGTTTGGTCAGAAGCAACAGGTCGTTATTGCCTTTCAGGTCAGACGGCCAATCGGCGAAACGTTCGCCGCGGTAATCCGCCTCTTGCAGCTGATACGTCTGGATTTGCGTGCCCATCGCACCGTCCAGAAACAGGATGCGTTGGCCAAGTAGGGAACGAAAAAGATCGGATCGGTGCTTGTGGGCTGACATGCGAGACGGGTCCATGGAAAGCGTTAGCGCCGACATAGCGCAAAGCGCCATTTTAAGGCTTTTACCCGGCGACTGTCAGGCCGTGCGCAAACCGCGGCGTTCCGGCTTGTGTTTGACCGGCATTTTCTTAATAATGAGGCTAGCGCGAGCAGTCCCAACGACTTGCCGCAATGTCGAATCGAGCCAGCCGCACGGGGTGTCCACAATGGCGAAACCGCTATCCATGAAAACTGCCGCAACCTTTCTCGCCCTTTGCATCAGCGGCAATGCATTTGCCGAAATCTTCTTGAAAGACAACAGCGAAATCGTCGGCCCTTGGACGCTGGAGTTCGTCGCCGCCACGCTCAACAGCGCCAAGACCGACGAGAACCGCACTTGGGAGTTCAAAGCCGACGGCACTTTGGTTTCCTCCGGCTACAACCGGGTACTGAAAATCGACGACAAAATGTCGTTCGGTTACAAGGTCGAAAACGGCAAAATTCTGCTTACCGATCCGGGCCGTCCGCACAAACCGCAAACCTACGAAGTCTATGAAAAAACCGGCAACAGCATGATTTTGAAGGGCGGTTCCGAAGGCTTCTACTTTTTCAAGAAAAAATAAACCAAACGAGGTGGAGACATGAGCTTTTACAAAGAATATTTGGACAAATTAAGCATCGACCAAAAAATGTGGGGCGGCGTCGGCGTATTCACCGTCATCATGGTCATCATGTTTTCCGTGTTCACCAGCAGCGGCATCCTGGTGGCGGAAAAAATCGCGGTGGGCGTGCTCGAGATGCTCGTGCCCGGATATGTCATCGTCAAATTGTTCCTGAACGATTTGAAAGTCACCGAAAACGCCGCCCTGGACCGTTTCATCCTGTCCCTGGGCCTGTCCATCGTCACCGTGCAGCTGTTGGCTTTTGTCACCGAATACGTCTCCGTGTTCGGCCTGAACGAAGACCAGGATGAGCGCATCGCCCGCGAAAACTACAAATCGCTGATTATCGTCGCGCTGGTCATCGGCGGAGCTTTCGCCGCCAAGTACCTCCCGCCCTATCTTCGCGAAAGAAAGGCTAAGCAACAGGGCCAGTAAAGCCGCCATGAGTGACAAACAGACCAAACCTAATTTGATGCAAGTGATCGCCAGTACGCTGTCCGCAGCGATCGGCATTCAAAGCAGCGCGAACCGCGAGCGTGACTTTACGGCGGGATCCGCCAAGACCTTTATCGTCACCGGCGTCATCGGCACCGTACTGTTCATATTGGCGATCATTTTTGTGGTTAGGTTGGTGCTGAGCAAAGCGGGCGCGGCATAGCTGAATCCGCCCGCTCACGCCTAGCAAAAAAGCCGCCGGCTTAACAACCGGCGGCTTTTTTATTTCCGAGCGCGCCCCAGCGCCCTTGGCCCGCCTGCCCTTCCCGTCTCCCTTCGCCTCCTAGGCGGCCCGATACGGCCCGGGAAACGAAGCCGTTAACATCACGCCACCATGATCGCTGTCGGTCTTCACAGCCATCGGCGCCTTCCATCGAGCAAAAAATGCGCGGGAGCATGAATAAAAGACGTCATGGGGCGTGACATGCCAATAATCCGCTGTTATAATTTTGGGCTGCACCGGAGAGATGTCCGAGTGGTTGAAGGAGCACGCCTGGAAAGTGTGTATACGTTAACCCGTATCGAGGGTTCGAATCCCTCTCTCTCCGCCAAATTAGAGTTTACGCAAACTCACCAAAAACCCGCCTGGCGCGTTTCGCCTCGCGGGTTTTTTTATTGCCCAGGCCCAGGCCAGTAACGAGGTCGCCCGACAATACCAACCCCCGGATTAAAGGCAAAAAAAAGGCGGCCACAGGCCGCCAAAGAGGAGGAGAACAGACTACGGCCTGTCACACGCCACGCGGGCTAAGTGACAGTCACGGAGTAATTATACAAGAGGGGCGGAACCCAATGGATCAATACTTTTAATCGAATACATAAGCCTTATTTAATCCAAAATACCGCATGTATCGTTTTGCGCTACGCACTCGATCGCTGCTCCCTCCGCGCTCGGATGCCCACGCCGGTGTCCCAGGGCCGCAACACGAAGCGTTCCTACGGCGAATGCTCGCCGCTTAAACGCAATAGCCCGTTAACCAGCCTGCGCACGCCCTCCACCGCCGTATCGGGCTGCAATGCGCCGTAGGACAGGCGCAAATAACACCCCTCCTCCCAGCCGAAAGCGTTGCCGGGGATGACCGCCACCCCGTATTCCCGCACCAGCCGTTCAGCCACGACCATGGCCTCCAGCGGCGCATTCAATTTCAGCAAAAAGTAAAAGGCACCGTCGGTGGCCGGAATCGCGCAGCAGCCCCGCAAGGCCTGCAACTCGTCCAACACCGCCCGGCGCACCCCTGCCAAGGTCGCCAAATGTTCGCGGCAGTAAGCCGAGCCGGTTTGCAAAGCGCCTATGGCCGCTTCTTGGGCGATGCGGCTGGCGCAAATGAGGTTGGTATCCTGGGCTTTCAACACCGCCGAATACAGGTGGTCCGGCACCACCATGTAGCCGATGCGCCAGGATGCGAATCCGTAGGCCTTGGACAGGGAATACAGGGAAATGGTGTGGCCGGCGGAGTCGGGCAAGGAACCGGGCGAAAAATGCCGCGCCTGTCCGTAAAGGAAGTTTTCGTAGGCCTCGTCGCAAATGTGGTAGATGCCGCGCTCGCGACATAACGCGTTGACCTCGGCCAGGGCGCTCTCTCCATACACCGCGCCGGTGGGATTGTTGGGGGAGATGGTCACCACCGCGCGAGTACGCGGCGTAATGGCCGCCCGTATGGCGTCCAGACGCAGCTGATAGTCGTCGTCCGTAGGCGCCAGCACCGGCTCGCAACCCACCATGCGAACCGCCATTTCCTGATTGAAGTAATAGGGCGAGGGAAGGATTACTTCGTCGGCGGGATCGGTGATAGCGAACAAGGCGTTGAGGAACGCCATATTGGCACCGGCGGTAACCACCACCTGCCTCCCGGTCAAATCCATGCCGTTTTCCGCCGCCAACTTGGCGCGGATCAGCGCCAAAAGTTGCGGCTGCCCCTGCACCGGGCCGTATTTGTGCTCGTCCGCGTTTTGGCCAAAGCGCCCCGCTCGCGCCAAAGCCTCCTCCGGCGGGCCGTAAAACGCCACCCCCTGCCCCAGGGAAATCGCGGCAGGGCATTGACGCAGCCAATCGGCCACCACGGGAATGATGGGTGCTTGAATCTCCGCCATACGGCGGCTCGGAGCTGGGGGATAAGGCATAACTCGCTGCGACATTTGATTAACTTAAAAATCCAGGCCGAGAACGGCGGCCGCCTTCATCGCGCCGACTTCATGCACTCCATGGCCTTTTTGTCGATGACATGATTCGGCCCCATGCATTCGCGTACCGAGCGCTTCAGCACCACGGCAGGCTCCGGAGCAACCGCGGCGGCGCCTTCAACCGCCGACGGCGACTGTCCGCATACCTCCGTGGAAAGCACCATGGTGCCTTGCTCCTGATGAACGCTCACCGCTTCCAGCGCGCTCATGCCGAACAGGACCTCGTCGTCCGGGGATTTGGGATTGATGGCGGCCTTGACGTTACGAAACATCAGGTTACCGACGCGCAACGCCGGAATCACCGTCCGGTAAGTGGTAATGACGTCGCTGGCGGTGTTGGCGTGCCCCATTTCCCCCACCGCCAGGCCGGCCGCGCGCGCCACCGTAAGCGGCACCGCCACCACGTTAGCCCCCGTGTCGATGTGCAGGGACACCTTGGTGTTGTTGATGTAGCCATCAGCCCAATAACCGCCCTTGGGCGACTGCTGGATGGTGGTTCGGTGACTGGTGCAGTTCGATTTGGCGGGAGCGCCCTCCGCTGACGGAATCCGCCCCCCGTTTGCGGCCACCTCCGCCAGCGCGGGCGGCGACGGCGAAAAAAATACGCACACGGCGACAGCCAAAATGGGCAACCGGGGCAAAGTCCCCAAATCACCGCCACGCCATACGCCGACCAGTGTTTTCGCGCCCATGCCTTGCACCTCCTAATTTCCGATGATCCAGTCAACCGTTTCGCCGCAAGAGTATGGACGGCGCCCGCTGCGGTCAAGCCGATCAACGGCGACCCAAACCGAAGGCGACGAACCGCTCCGGCCCTCTCTTCATTTTCCGCCCCGCACCCGCTAGAATCGGCCCATGAAATTCATCCAAAGCCTACATCACGCCTCGGTGCTGGTGGCCGACCTGGCCGCCTCCCGCGCCTTTTATGAAGGCGTACTGGGCCTGGAACCCAGCGATAAGCGGCCGGTGCTGAAATACGACGGCGTTTGGTACGAGCTGGGCGAACAGCAAATTCACCTGCTGGCCCTGCCCAGCCCGGAAATCGGCCTGCAGCGACCCGAACACGGCGGACGCGACCGCCACACGGCCTTGCTCGTCAACGATTTCGACGGATTGATCGCACACCTGGACAAACACGGTGTCCGCTACACCTTGAGCCATTCGGGCCGGCGCGCCTTGTTCTGCCGCGATCCGGACGGCAACGCTCTGGAGCTGATCGGCTAAATCCCCATGCCTGCCGCCGCTGTCGGCACTGGCCAACCGAGGAGATGCGCCCGTGCGACATTCGATAAGCCTGCTCGCCCTAGCCTCCACGGCGCTAAGCGGCTGCGGCCTGCCGAACTGGACCGCGCCGCCCGATCCAGCGCCTCCCACCGCGATCCAAGCGCTGGAACTGCCCTTTCCGCCGGCCCTGCCTTACGTTTCCGCCAAGGAACTGGAATGCCTCAGCCCGGACACCTTCCGTCGACTGTTGGAACGGGAAGCCATCTATAACCGCTACGTGGAAACGCTGCAGGCCACCATCCAGTCCAGCCAAGTAAAATCTCCGGCAAGCCCCAATCCGGCGCAATGACCTATTCGCCCCATACGCCACTGAAAGGCCGCGGCACCGCCAGCAACGCCGACAGCCGCTACGGCCTCCACCGCCGCGAAACGGTGGACGACGGCTGGAACACGCTCGAAGAGGAACCGCCGCGCCTCGCCACCACCGTCACGGTGGAAACTGCCAAGCGCATCCTCAGCCGCAACGCATCGCCGGACATCCCTTTCGACCAGTCCATCAACGCCTACCGGGGCTGCGAGCACGGCTGCATTTATTGCTACGCCCGGCCCACCCACGCCTATATGGACCTGTCGCCCGGCCTGGATTTCGAGTCCAAGCTGTTCGCCAAGCCTGACGCGGCCCGGTTGCTGCGGAGCGAATTGCGCAAGCGCGGCTACCGCTGCACCCCTATCGCCCTGGGCGCCAACACCGATCCCTACCAGCCCATCGAAAAGGACTGGCGCATCACCCGGCAAATCCTGGAAGTGCTGGCCGAAACCCGCCATCCCGTCACCATCACCACCAAGGCCGCCTTGGTGGAACGGGATATGGACCTGCTGGCCCAGTTGGCCGCCGACCACTTGGTGCAGGTGCAAATCTCCATCACCACCCTGGACAAAGACTTGGCGCGCCGCCTGGAACCCCGCGCCAGTTCGCCGCGCCGCCGCTTGCAGGCCATCGAAAGCTTGAGCCGGGCCGGCGTGCCGGTGGGGGTGATGGTGGCGCCGGTGATCCCGGTGCTCACCGACAGCGAAATGGAGGCGATCCTGTCCGCCGCCGCCCAGGCCGGCGCCGTCCATGCCGGCTACCAATTGTTGCGCTTGCCTTTGGAAGTGGCGGAGCTGTTCCAAGCCTGGCTGAAGGAACAGGAGCCGCTCAAGGCGGAACACGTGATGAGCCGGGTTCGGGACGCCCGCGAAGGCCGTGACAACGACAGCCGTTTCGAAACCCGCCAATTGGGAACCGGCGCCTACGCCGGCCTGTTGCGGCAACGCTTCCGCCTGGCAGAGAGAAAGGCCGGCCTGGCGGCAGATTTTCCCGCCTTGAATACGGCCCTGTTCAAACCGCCTTTGCTGCCGGGCGAGCAAATGAGCTTGTTCTAAGCGGCAACCCCCGCCATGCTGCTAACATGGCGGCTTCCGCCGCTTCCAGCGGCGAACCGTGCAACCATCCTTTGGGAGAACACCATGCAACGCAAAACCGCCACCGGATTTTTGGCCGCCACCCTGGCCTGCCTGCTGAGCGCAGCCCCCCTGTTTGCCGCCGAAGACCACAAAGCCGAAGCCCTCAGCCATGCCCAAGCCTGTGTGGAAAGCGCCAAGCAAGGCGATGCCAAAGCGGCCGCAGAACACGCGAAATCGGCCAAAGCCCATGCGGAAGCCGCCGAAAAGGAAAAAGCCAACGCCCATCTGCCGGCCGCCATCCGGGAGCTGAACAGCGCCATCGAACACGGCCAGCAAGGCCACGCTGCGCAAACCGGCGAAGCGGCCCAGGGCGCCATCGCCCACCTGAAGGCCGCCAACAAGGCGTTCTGACCGCCGATTCCCGCCATACAGGCAGCGCGTAGCGTTCGGGCGCGCTGCCCGCTTGCTCTATAACCTCGCCTGCAAACACTCCGCCACTTCGTCGTCGGTCAGCACGATAGGATTGGTCTTCATGCTGCTGCCGCGGCTGTTGGCCACCACCTTGGCAACGTCCGCCGCCGCCATGCCGTAGTGGGACAAGCGCGGCAGATCCAGTCGTTCGGTCCATCGCCGCAAGGTATTCACCAGATGGTCGCAAGCGGCGGCATCGTCCAGGGACATGTCCTGGGCCAGCACCTTGCCCACGTGGGCGTACTTGGGCAGCGCCGGGCTGTCCGGCGCCCGTTGCCGCAGGCTGCGGATATTCACTTCCGTACAAACAGCCACCATGGTGCCGCAGGCTACGCCGTGGGGGATAGGGAAAAACGCCCCCAACGGCGACGCCAGGCCGTGCACCGATCCGAGCCCCACCTGGGCCAGGGTAATGCCCGACAGCAGAGCCGCATACAGCATGGCGCCCCGGGCCGCCTGCGCTTCGGCGGCTTGCTCGTACCAGGCAAACAGGCTGTCGCGCACCATGCGCATGCCGGACATGGCCAGGGCGTCGGTATAAGGATTGGCTTTGGTGGAAACGTAAGACTCCAGCAACTGGGTCAGCGCGTCCATGCCGTTGGCGGCGATTTGCGCCGGCGGGCAGGACGCCAGCAGTTGCGGGTCCAGCACCGCATATTCGGGTACCAGCAATTCGTGGCGGAACGATTTTTTGAAGCCGTTTTCGCCCTGCACCGACAGCACGGCGTTCTTGGTCGCCTCGGAACCGGTGCCAGCGGTGGTCGGCACGGCAATGAACGGCACCGACGGCCCGGCATAAGGCAGTTCCGGCCCGACCCCCTCCAGATAATCCATCACCGAGTTGGGCACCCGCAGCAGGCCGGCGATGGCTTTCGCCGCGTCCAACACGCTGCCGCCGCCGATGCCCAACACTACCTCGATGCCCGCAGAGCGGAAACGGCCGGCGGCCTCGTCGGCCAATTGCGGGGAAGGCTCCCCTGCCACGGTAAAGGTCTCCCACTCCGTACCGGCCGCGCGCAAGGCATCGGCCAGTTCGCTCCAATGGCCCGACTGCAAAAACGATTTGGCCCCGGTCACCAGCAAAATGCGGCGCCCATACTGCGCCACCAAGGCCGGCACCCGCGCCAGGCTGCCGTCGCCGAACACGATGCGCGGCAAGCGCGCGATTTCAAACGGTTGAATGTCGATCATTGCGGAAAAAGCCCTTCGTAGCGGACGCCCTGGCGCGGCGTGGCCATCCAGTCGGCCACCGTATCGCGCCACTTCAGGTAATGGGCGGTTTGTTTATGGAGATTGGCGTCGGCCTCGCTGGCGTAAGCCTCGTACAACACGAAGCGCGTCGGGTCTTCCACCGACTGCACCACGTCGAAGCGCCGGTTGCCCGGCTCCCGTATGGACTGTTCATGATTTTCGCCCGTGGCGGCGATGAAAGCGTCCAGGTATTCCGGTTTGACCTGCACATGGACTAGCGTGACATACATCGAATACCCCCTAAAACGTGCGCAACTAGAGCGCGCTAGTATACCGCCAGCCCCTCCTAGCGGCGCCGCGCCGCGTTCCAACGCAGTACGGCAGGCATTTTGCTGCGTCCCCATCGCGGCTGCTGCGAACCAAGTTACGGCTGTTTTCAGCGAAGTACATCGCTCGCCAACCCGATTCCCGTAGATCAAAACGTAAGACCAGGCTTACATTACTTTCATCCCTGGACTGCATTATTCGGCCAGCGCCATTGTTATGATTCCGCCCGCCAAACGGTAATTTCGCCGCGGCAAAACTACGGAGCGGCTATGCAAGGACCAGTCATATTGTACGGCGTCGCCATGCAACAAGCGGCGGCCAGCGGCGATATTTCCAGAATGAAGGAAGTTTGCCGGCAAGCCGAGGATTATTTGGAAAAAGTCGGCGATATTTCCGCTGCGCTGCAAGTACTGAAAGTGGAAATCGCCAAATTGGAAAAAAAATAAGTCGAACCGGAACACGCAATCGCCCATAGGAGACGAATCATGCACCCCACTCCCCTTTATGCCGTAACCATGCAAGAAGCGGCCGCCAGCGGCGACCTGAAAAGAATGAAAGAAATTTGCCATCAGGCGGAAGAACACCTGAAACAAGCAGGCGACGTCTCCGCCGCCCTGCAGGTGCTGAAAGTGGAAATCGCCAAGCTGGAAAAATAAGCGCTCCAACACCCCGGCCTCCCCGGTGAGGCCGACTTTTTCGAGACATGCCATGCACCCGATACCCCCCTACGGCGTAGCCATACAAGAAGCCATTGCCAGCGGCGACTTGAGCCGAATGAAAGACATTTGCCGTCAAGCCGAAGAGCATTTGAACAAGGCGGAAGATGTTTCCGCCGCCCTGCAAGTGCTGAAGGTTGAAATCGCCAAACTGGAACGAAGATAACTCAAAACCGACGGTTCGTCGGTTGCGGATTAAAACTTCGTACCGGAACGGTAATAAATGCGAACGTTTCGATTATGCCCCATGGCGCCGCCAAACCAGCAGCAACTGCCGGCGGGAATCCGGAAGAAACCAAAGCGATCCGGCATCGGACGGAAAATCGCCTGAACAATTTCGGCGATATATCAGCGGCCTTGCGGGTTTTGAAAATAGAAATCGCAAAACGCAAAGCAAGATAACTTGTTACTCCCTTGGTTCGGCCTCCGCCATGGCGGCCGAACGCCTTTTCTCGCCACTCCCAAAGGGCTTTCGAATGGAAGCAACGACACAGCCGCAAAATCAACCGGCGCGTTTCCGCAACGACGACGATCTGATCAACTACGTGCCCGTCCACGTGGTGTGGGAAATCACCCTGGCCTGCAACCAAAAATGCCAGCATTGCGGCTCCCGTGCCGGCAAGGCCCGCTCGGACGAGCTGAGCACGGCGGAATGCTTGTCCGTAGTCGAGCAACTGGCGGAGATGGGCACACGGGAAATCACCCTGATCGGCGGTGAGGCCTATTTGCGAAAGGACTGGCTGGAAATCGTCCGGGCCATACGCTCCCACGGCATTTATTGCGCGATTCAAACCGGCGGCTGGAACCTTGACGCGAAGCGCCTATCCGACGCCGCGGCCGCCGGCTTGCAAGGCATCGGCGTCTCCATCGACGGGCTGGAAGCGGTGCACGATCGAACGCGCGGCGTGCCGGGCTCCTACGCCAACGCCTTCGAAACTTTGCGCCTGGCCCGTGAGCTGGGCCTGCGCATCAGCGCCAATACCGTCATCGGCCCCGAATCCATGCGGGTGCTGCCCGAATTGATGGACCGCTTGATCGCCGCCGGCGTCACCCATTGGCAGTTGCAACTGGCGGTCGCCATGGGCAATGCGGTGGATAATCCCGAGCAGTTGCTGCAGCCCTACCAATTGGCCGAACTGATGCCGCTGATCGCCCGCCTGTACCACAAAGGCGTCGACAACAACCTGCTGATTATCGCCGGCAACAATATCGGCTATTTCGGCCCATACGAGCATCTGTTCCGCACATACGAAGACACGCCCACCCATTGGACCGGCTGCGGCGCCGGACAAACGGCGATCGGGTTGGAAGCAAACGGCTCGATCAAAGGCTGCCCTTCCCTGGCCACCGACGGCTATAGCGGCGGCAATGTGCGCAACGCGCCGTTGCGCGAGCTGTGGCATGAAAGCAAGGAGCTGTATTTCAACCGGCTGCGTAGCGCCGAACAACTGTGGGGCTTTTGCAGCAGCTGCTATTACGCCGCCCTATGCCGCGGGGGATGCACCTGGACCTCGGACTCCCTGTTCGGCCGGCCGGGCAACAATCCCTATTGTTATTACCGGGTGAGCCAGTTGGCCAAGGAAGGCCTACGCGAAAGGGTGGAAAAAATCGCCGACGCCGCAAAGACGCCCTTCGCCATAGGCGCGTTCAAGCTGGTATTGGAAAATCACGACGGCGAACGGCTGGAGGAAACATTCGGCGTCGGCGCCAACCAACAAGCCCGCTTCGGCTTCCTCGAAAAAATACCGGATGCCGCCCGCCGCGCGCGCCAAGGCGCGGTGCCGGAGCGGCTGGTGTTGTGCCGCAACTGCGATTGTTTTGTTTATGCCGACGAAACCGACTGCGTCCATTGCGGCGCGGACGTCAAAGCCGCCAATGCCCGCTACGGCGAGGATAGCGCGCGACGGCAAGCATTGATGGACAAGTTGGCGGTCCTGCTGGGTGAAACGGCCGCGGCATGACGAACCGCAAGCCTACACTTCGGCCAAATTGCCCTTCTCTTCCAACCATACCCGCCGATCCGACGCGCGCTTTTTGCCGAGCAGCATATCCATGCGCTCGGCGGTCCCGTCGTCCTGCTCCACCGTCATTTGCACCAGGCGGCGGGTGTCGCGATTCATGGTGGTCTCCCGCAATTGCAAGGGATTCATCTCGCCCAGCCCTTTGAAGCGGGTAACCGTGGGCTTGCCGCGCTTTTTCTCCGCCGCCAAGCGATCCAGAATCCCTTGTTTTTCCGCATCGTCCAAGGCGTAGAACACTTCCTTGCCCAAATCGATGCGGTACAGCGGCGGCATGGCGACGAACACGTGGCCGGCTTCCACCAAGGGACGGAAGTGGCGCAGGAACAAGGCGCACAACAAGGTGGCGATGTGGTTGCCGTCGGAATCGGCGTCGGCCAGGATGCAGATTTTGCCGTAACGCAGCCCGGTCAAATCCGGCGAACCGGGCTCCACACCGATGGCAACGGTGATGTCGTGCACTTCCTGGGAAGCCAGCACGGCGGTGGACTCCACCTCCCAGGTGTTCAGGATTTTGCCGCGCAACGGCATGATGGCCTGGAACTCACGCTCGCGGGCCTGCTTGGCGGAGCCGCCGGCGGAATCGCCTTCCACCAGGAACAGCTCGGTCTGCGCCAAATCCTGGGAGCTGCAATCGGCCAGCTTGCCGGGCAGCGCCGGGCCGGAAGCGACTTTTTTGCGAGCGACGATCTTGCTGGCGCGCAGACGCTTTTGCGCGATGTCGATGACCAGCTGCGCCAATTGCTCGCCCACCGCCGGATGCTGGTTGAGCCATAAACTCAGCGCGTCCTTCACCACGCCGGCGACGAACACGGCGCATTCGCGCGAACTCAAGCGCTCCTTGGTCTGGCCGGCGAACTGCGGCTCCTGCATTTTCACCGACAGCACGTAATGGCAGCGCTCCCACACGTCTTCCGGGGCGATCTTCACGCCGCGCGGCAGCAAATTGCGGAAGTCGCAGAATTCGCGCACCGCGTCGGTCAGCCCGGTGCGCAAGCCGTTGACGTGGGTGCCGCCCTGGGGCGTGGGCACTAGGTTGACGTAGCTTTCGGCGATGGCTTCGCCGCCTTCCGGCGTCCAAAGAATCGCCCAGTCCACCGCCTCGTGCTCGCTTTCCATCGCACCGACAAAGGGCTCGGGCGGAATGCATTCCACGCCCTGCAACTGGCCCTGCAAATAATCCGGCAGGCCGTTTTGGTACAGCCAGGTCTGGGTTTCCTCGCCGGCTTCGTCCTTCAGGGTGATTTCCAGCCCCGGACACAGCACCGCCTTGGCGCGCAGCAGCAGCGCCAACTTGTTGACGGCGATTTTCGGCGTGTCGAAATAGCTTTCATCGGGCCAGAAGCGCACGGTGCTGCCGGTGTCGCGCTTGGCGACGGTGCCGGTTTCCGTCAGCTCGGTCCGCTTGTCGCCGTCGGCGAACGCCATGGTGTAGACCTTGCCGCCGCGCTTGACCTCCACCTCAAGGCGCTTGGACAAAGCATTCACCACCGACACGCCGACGCCGTGTAGACCGCCGGAAAAGCGGTAGTTTTTGCCGGAAAACTTGCCGCCGGCGTGCAGCTTGGTGAGGATCACCTCCACGCCGGACACGCCCAGCTCGGGATGCACGTCCACCGGCATGCCGCGCCCGTCGTCGGACACCTGCACGCCGCCGTCCTTCAGCAACACCACCTCGATACGCTTGGCATGGCCGGCCAAAGCCTCGTCCACGCTGTTGTCCACCACTTCCTGCACCAAATGGTTGGGGCGGGAGGTATCCGTGTACATGCCCGGACGCCGGCGCACCGGGTCCAGGCCGCTCAGCACTTCGATGGCGGAAGCGTCGTAGGTTTGGTTCATAAGGTTCGATCAAACAGGTTTCAGGGCAAAGCGGTTCGCATTTCCGGCGCTAAACCGGCCAAAACGTCACCGCGACCATAGGCTTGGGTTTATAATACCACCCGTTTTGCGCTTTCCATGGCAGCGAGCCGGATACGGCCACGACGGTTTTTCCCAACTCATGACAAAAAAATCCCCTCGTTTCGAAGAGTCCCTGGAAGAACTGGAACAGCTGGTTGAACGCCTGGAACAAGGCGATATCAGCCTGGAAGAATCCCTCAAAGCATTCGAGCGCGGCGTGCAATTGACCCGTGTTTGCCAAAAAGCGCTCAAGGAAGCCGAACAAAAGATTCAAGTCCTTCTGGAAGAAGAAGGCCAAATTCAACTCAAGCCGTTCACCGTTACCAATGACAACTGACAACCGTTTGACCGCCTTCATGGCGGAATGCCAGGAACGCGCGGAAGCCGCCCTGGATCATCGACTGCCGCCCGCCGCCAAGCTGCCGCAAAAACTGCACGAAGCCATGCGTTACTCCGTGCTGGGCGGCGGCAAGCGTATGCGGCCGATGTTGGCCTATGCCACCGGCAAGGCGTTGGGTCTGGACCTGGACCGCCTGGACGGCCCGGCCTGCGCGGTGGAATTCATCCACGTCTATTCGCTGATCCACGACGATCTGCCGGCCATGGACGACGACGACCTGCGCCGCGGCAAGCCCACCTGCCACAAGGCTTTCGACGAAGCCACCGCCATCCTGGCCGGCGACGGTTTGCAAGCCCTGGCTTTCCACGTGCTGGCCCACGACCCGTCCATGGCCGTCAGCGCCGAACAGCGTTTGGCCATGATCGACACCCTGGCGGTGGCCAGCGGCGCGGCGGGCATGGTCGGCGGCCAAGCCATCGACCTGGCCTCGGTTGGGCAAAGCATCACCTTGCCCGAACTGGAAAACATGCACATCCACAAGACCGGCGCCCTGATCCGCGCCAGCGTCAAAATGGCCGCCTTGGCCGATGCCGGCATTTCCGCCGACACCCTGGACCGGCTCGACCACTACGCCAAGTGCATCGGCCTGTCGTTCCAGATCCAGGACGACATCCTGGACGAAGAGAGCGACACCGCCACCCTGGGCAAAACCCAAGGCAAGGATCGGGACAACAACAAGCCCACCTATCCCGCCCTGCTGGGCATGGCCGGCGCTAAACAAAAAGCGCGCGACATGCACGACCAAGCCGTCGCCGCCCTGGAACCGCTCGGCGCCAACGCGGACATGTTGAAGGCGATTTCCTTGTACATCATCGAGCGCCGCCACTAACAACCGGCCATTATCCCTTGAAACACTCGGGAAGTTCCGCCTTCCCGAACCCTTTCGGGGCCGTATTCCGCGTTCGTTCTTGCCAGGTGCCTGGCGGGAAAGCCATAATCACCAGAGAATTACTCGGATTTAATGACGGCCCAGGCCGCGACACACTAGAGACAGACAGGCGACATGACTGAGCAACAGCAATACGGACTCCTGCGCACCATCGATTCCCCCGAAGACCTGCGGGCGCTGCCGCCGGAAAAATTGCCGCAATTGGCGGCCGAGCTTCGCGCATTCATGGTGGACAGCGTCAGCCAGTCCGGCGGGCATTTCGCCGCGGGCCTCGGCACGGTGGAACTCACCATCGCCCTGCACTACGTGTTCGACACCCCCAGCGATCCCCTGGTGTGGGACGTGGGCCACCAGGCCTATCCCCACAAGATCCTCACCGGCCGCCGCGACCGCCTCGGCACCATCCGCCAGAAAGACGGCCTGTCCGCCTTTCCCTGCCGCGAGGAAAGCCGCTACGACGCCTTCGGCGTCGGCCATTCCAGCACCTCGATCAGCGCAGCCTTGGGCATGGCCATCGCCGCCTCCCTGGACAAGCGCGACAGCCACGCGGTGGCCATCATCGGCGACGGCGGCATCACCGGCGGCATGGCGTTCGAGGCGCTGAACCACGCCGGTTGCCTGGACGCCAACCTGCTGGTGGTGCTCAACGACAACGAAATGTCCATTTCGCCCAACGTCGGCGCCTTGAACAACTATCTGGCGCGCATCCTGTCCTCCAAGTTCTACTCCAGCATGCGCGAAGGCAGCAAGCAATTGCTGTCCGGCGTGCCCAGCGTATGGGAACTGGCGCGCCGCGCCGAGGAACACGTTAAAGGCATGGTGGCCCCCGGCACCTTGTTCGAAGAACTCGGCTTCAACTACATCGGCCCCATCGACGGCCACGATCTGGACATCCTCGTTACCACCCTGCGTAACCTGCGCGAACTGAAAGGTCCGCGATTCCTGCATATCGTCACCAAGAAAGGCAAAGGCTTCGGCCCGGCGGAAAAAGATCCGGTGGCCTACCACGGCGTCGGCGCGTTCGACCCGAGCAAGGATCATCTGCCCAAGGCCAAGCCCGGCACGCCCACTTACACCGAGGTTTTCGGCCAATGGCTGTGCGACATGGCGGAGCAAGACTCGAAACTGCTGGGCGTCACCCCCGCCATGCGCGAGGGCTCGGGACTGGTGGAATTCGAGCAGCGCTTCCCCGACCGTTATTTCGACGTGAGCATCGCCGAACAGCACGCGGTCACCGTGGCGGCCGGCATGGCTTGCGAAGGCTACCATCCGGTCGTGGCGATCTACTCCACTTTCCTGCAGCGCGGCTACGACCAGCTGGTGCACGACGTGGCCCTGCAAAACCTGCCGGTGCTGTTCGCCCTGGACCGCGCCGGCCTGGTGGGCCCGGACGGCCCGACCCACGCCGGCGCCTTCGACCACAGCTACCTGCGCTGCATCCCCAATATGGTGGTGATGGCCCCCGCCGATGAAAACGAAGCACGGCAAATGCTTTACACCGGCTACATGCACCAAGGCCCCGCAGCAGTGCGTTATCCGCGCGGACGCGGCCCCGCGGTGGCGGTGGACAAAAAAATGTCCGCCCTGCCCTTAGGCAAAGGCGAAGTTCGCCGCGAAGGGCAGCACATCGCCATCCTCGCCTTCGGCAGCATGGTGACGCCGGCCCTGGCCGCCGGCGAGCAGTTGGGCGCCACCGTGGTGAACATGCGCTTCGTCAAACCGCTGGACGAAGCGCTGATCCAGCAAATGGCGCAAAGCCACGACCTGATCGTCACCGTGGAAGAAAACGTCATCGCCGGCGGCGCCGGCAGCGGCGTACAGGAATACCTGCACAGCCAGGGCATCGTCAAAACCGTGCTAAACCTGGGCTTGCCGGATATTTTCGTCGAGCAGGGCGGCCGCGAGGAACTGCTGGCCCTTGTCGGCCTGGATGCCGACGGCATACGCAAAAGCATCGAAAGCCGCCTGCAAGCCATGTGACAGCGGCGCGCAATCGCTGTATTTTTCCGCGCTAAGGCGCGCAACGGCCGGCTTTCCCGGCCGTTGTCGCGTTGGCCGCAACCGTCGCCGCCGCCCCCCCGCGGCTTAAACGATTTGGAATCGCCTACCCGTGCCTAAAAGCAAAACCCCGCAAACCGTCGCCGCGGTCGATCTCGGCTCCAACAGCTTCCACATGCTCATCGCCAACTGGCGCGACGGCCAGTTGCAAACCCAGGACCGCCTGCGCGAAATGGTGCGGCTCGGCGCCGGCCTGACGAAGTCGGGAAAACTGACCGAAGCGGCGCAACAGCGCGCGCTGGAATGCCTGGAGCGCTTCGGGCAACGGGTCAGGGATCTGCCGCACGGCAGCGTCCGCGCCGTCGGCACCAAAACCTTGCGCACCACCAGCGACGCGGAAGCCTTTCTCGCCAAAGCCGAGCAGGCCCTGGGCCATCCCATCGAAATCGTCTCCGGCATCGAAGAAGCCCGCTTGATCTACCTGGGAGTGGCCCGCAGCCTGGCCTTCGACGACAAAACCCGCATGGTCATGGACATCGGCGGCGGCAGCACCGAATACATCATCGGCGAAAGCATGCAAACCCGTTTCAAGGAAAGCCTCGACATGGGCTGCGTGTCCATGACCAACCGCTTTTTCGCCGACGGCAAGATCAGCGCCAAGGCGTTCAAGCGCGCCGTCATCGCCGCGCAACAGGAACTGGAACCCTGCGCCATGCAATTGCACAACGGCCGCTGGCAGGAAGCCATCGGCGCTTCGGGTACCTTGCGGGCGGTCAACAAGCTGATTTCCAGCCTAGGCTGGAGCAATCAAGGCATCACTCCCTCCGCCTTAGAAAAGCTGGTGGAGGCGGTTATCGCCGCCGGGCACGTGGATAAGCTGCGCCTGCCCGACCTGAACCCGCAGCGGGCCCCGGTGTTCCCCGGCGGACTGGCCATTTTGTACGCCACCTTCCAGACCTTGAAAATCGAGCGCATGATCGTGTCCGACGGCGCGCTGCGGGAAGGTTTGATTTACGACCTGCTGGGCCGCTTCCGCCACGAGGACGTGCGAGCGCAAAGCGTCGCCGATCTCGCCAAGCGTTTCCACGCGGACGACGCCCATGCCGAGCGCATCACCGACACCCTGCGCCGTTTCCTGCCGCAAACCCAGTTCAGCGGCGGCCTAGCGGACGAAGAAGAGGCCCTGCAGTGGCTGGATTGGGCGGCGCGCTTGCACGAAATCGGCTTGGACATCGCCCACCACCAATACCACAAGCACGGCGCCTACATCATAGAAAACGCCGACTTGCCCGGCTTCTCCCAGCAGGATCAAAAGCTGCTGGCGACCCTGGTCCAGTCCCATCGCCGCAAATTCCCGAGCAAACTGTTCAAGGACTTGGTGGCGCCCTGGAACCGACAAGCGCCGACGCTGGCTTGGCTGTTGCGCCTCGCGGTCGTACTGCACCGCGGCCGTCACGGAGATCCCCTGCCGCCGCTAAGCCTGGACGCCAACGAAATGGGCGCCGTATTGCGCTTCCCGCCCGATTGGCTGCTGCAGCACCCGCTGACGGAGGCGGACTTGGCCCAGGAAGCGGCCTATCTGGCCGAAGCGGGCATCAAGTTGAGCTATTGCTGAGAAAACGCCGCCGCGAGACGAATTCACATCGTATCCAGCGGACTCTATCCCTTGTCCGCCCCGGGTTCATCAACACGTGGGTGTAAATCATCGTCGTGCTCGCGTCCTTGTGGCCGAGCAATTCCTGCACGGTTCTGCGTATCAGAATCTCCCACCGGTCGAAATCCGCGTCCTTCACGCGCAATCGCAGCCCTTCCCGTAACCGCATACCGGTACCGAATAACAGCCGCACCGCCAGTAGGGCGTTCCTTCCGTGTGCGCCAACAGCCTGTGCACTTCGTCGCACGACAACACCGTGGGCAAACGGCGGGGTTTCTTTGCACGAACAATATTGTCCAGCCAGAGTAACTCGATCAGCAGCACTTCCTTATAAAGAAAAAGAATGGCCGGCCGAGAACGCAAGATGCTGAGTACTGGCGGCGACGTTGCGTTCGACAGCCAGCGCCGATAAAAAAGCTTCCACCTCCGCGCCGCCCATTTCGGCCAGATGGCGCTTGCCATGGAACACAATGAAGCGTTTAATCCAGTGAACGTAGGCTTCCTCGGTTGGACGCGAAGAGTGTTCACGCAGGTGCGCTCCACTACGCGGCCAAGGAGGCGGGCCGGCTTACCGGATGTTGATTTTCCCTCAAACGACGGGGTGTCCATGGATAGTATTCCCTTTGATTTCCGTGACTTAGCACGTCCGCGGCCGGATCATACGACATACCGCCCCGTATTAAGCGACAAATATGTCGTCTAGATGTAGTTAGACCACATGTTCCGTTCGCGTAATTGACCTAACCCACATGTGGTCTAACCTTGCGGTCCACCGGACGCTGCGCCTATCGGCGCACCGCCGGCGACCTCCATTTTCACTTTTTTCATTATTTACCGCCCGCAATATCAATCCCGCCACTTAAGGAGACAAGTATGTCCGAAACAAATCGCAGCACTTGGGATTTTCTTGCCGACACCTATTGGTATGTTACTCCACCGGATCTGCCCGCCCTGCAGTTCTCCCCTGGTGACAACTTGTTGAACTGGCAGATCGATCAAACCGTATGGCATATATCAAACTATAAAAATGGATATTTTTTTGGGGTTTCCTCCGCCATAATCCGCGATCCAGACGACACCAACAATAAGCCACGACAAGTGAAGCTGGTTGGCACGGTAACCGCAGGAGGACAGGTACAAATTACTTTTATTGGCGACCGGCTTGTTAACGATACCGTGATTACCGGATTTGGTCACATAACCAAGGTAGATGACCAATGGACTTTCCAAATGCAAATGGTAGCGGCTACCGGCAGCAACTACTTATTTCATTGGGCCAATATGATGCAGACCAAGGAAGGCGATCCAAGCTGGGACAACTTACCTGGCGTAGACTATTCAGTACCGGAGATGTTGACTGGAGCCAGTTACCCGCACTTCTCGGGCTATGGACAATAAGGCCTGAGTTATAGACGTTGTTTTTTTGCCGGCTTTGCGTCTCATACTCTACGCCACCTTATGATCAGGTAGCCCGAGCATTGTGCGGTCGGACGTATACATGACTTCCCCATCCATTGCGCTCCGCGAAGCTTCCACGCATGTTATAGGCACCAAACAAAACATCAGGAAAGTAAATCATGAATACTCGCGCCGACAAAACCCATAACATCAAAAATCATTCAATTGCCAACAATACCAATCCAACAAAAGGCGGCGGCAAAGCCGCCTTTCAGTTCGCAGATAATAGACCCGAAGCAATTGCGCAAAGAAAACTGCAAGAAATGGCGAACAATAGCCATCAAGCGAGACGAGCCGCTCAGCTGCAAGCCATGGCTACCCACCATTTAACCCAGCAGCCCATCCAAAAAATGGAAAACAACACGGGTTTGCCTGACAACCTGAAAACAGGAATGGAAAATCTATCCGGGATGTCATTGGACGATGTAAAGGTGCATCGCAACTCCGATAAACCTGCTCAATTGCAAGCACATGCTTATACGCAAGGAACGGACATTCATTTAGCGCCTGGACAAGAAAAACACCTACCCCATGAAGCTTGGCATGTGGTGCAGCAAAAACAGGGACGTGTGAAGCCGACGCTGCAATTGAAGGACAATGTGCATGTGAACGATGATGCCGGCTTGGAGCAAGAAGCCGATGTGATGGGCGCGAATGCCATGCAGTTGAAATCCCCGCCCACCGAGAGAACCGGTTCTTTATCAGTCCAGAATGTACCCATGAGACTCGGCCCGTTGCAACGCAAAGCCACCGTCTATGTCGAGGAACAGGAGAAAAAAAGAGTGGTGATAACGGCGGAAGGTAAAGCAAAGGATTTCACAGGTGGCGCGCCCGCGAAAAACAAAGGGTGGAATGGCGTAAGAAAATACAAAGCGGATGCCAAGGTTGGAGACACAGTCCTTGCCATGCCCATGACCAACAATAACTACATTACCGGACAAGCCGGCCACATACTTGCGCAACAGAACGGTGGCGACGGTGGCGACAAGGATAACGTGTTCGCCCAAGACGGCGGAGTCAACAACGGACCGTATCGCAAGGATTTCGAAAACCCAATGAGAAATGCGTTGGACCAAGCCGATGACAACGACAAGGTGAACTTTCGGGCCGTTCTCTATGGGAACAACATCAAACAAGGTCCACTAAATAAGGCTTCGGACAATTTGGAAGGCAGCGATGAGGATACCGATTTCGAAGGTTTCTAGTCATCGGCGGGCCGCCGGGCGCGAACGGGCGGCCTGGCTCGATTATTTCTTCAACGCTTCCAGCAGCGCCGTCTGCGCCTGGAAGCCCTGCCCTTCCTGCGGCGCCAGGCGCCGATAGCTGCCGTCCGCTTGGAGCAGCCACGCCTGGCTATCGTCTTTCAGGTAAAACTCCAGATCGCCACGAATGCGCGTTTGGAGCTTTTTAGACTGCACCGGGAAACAGACTTCCACGCGACGGAACATATTGCGATCCATGAGATCGGCGCTGGCCAGATACACCTCCGGCTCGCCGCCGTTTTCGAAACTGAACACCCGGCTATGCTCCAGGAAACGGCCGACGATGGAGCGCACTTCGATGCGCTCCGACACGCCGGCCACGCCAGGCCGCAGGCAGCACACGCCGCGCACGATCAGCTTGATGTCGACGCCGGCCATGGACGCCCGATATAGCGCCTGGATCAACAACGGCTCCACCACCGAATTGACTTTGATGACGATGCGCGCCGGCCGCCCGGCGGCGGCGTGTTCGGCCTCCCGCTCGATTTTGTCCAGCAAGGCTTTATGCAGGGTGAAAGGCGATTGGTAAAGCTTGTGCAGCTTGCTCATGCGTCCGAGGCTGGTGAGCTGCACGAATACCTTGCGCACCTCTTCCCCCAGTTCCGGATCGGCGCTGAACAAGCCGTAGTCGGTGTAAAACTTGGCGGTGCTCGGGTGGTAGTTGCCGGTGCCCAAATGCACGTAATAACGCAGCTGCTTTTGCTCGCGGCGCAGGATCAACAGCATTTTGGCGTGGGTCTTGTACCCGACGATGCCGTACACCACTTGCGCGCCCGCTTCCTGCAGGCGGTTCGCCAGGGAAATATTGGCTTGCTCGTCGAAACGGGCCAGCAGCTCGATCACCACCGTCACCTCCTTGCCGTTGCGGGCGGCGGCGGCCAGGGCGTCGACGATGGCGGAGTTGGGACCGGTGCGGTAGAGCGTTTGCTTGATCGCCAACACGTCGGGATCGATCGCCGCCTGGCGGATCATCTCCACCACCGGGGTGAACGATTCGTAAGGGTGGTGCAGCAAGATGTCGCGCCGCCGCAAGGCCTGGAAAATATCGCCGCTGGACAATAACTGGCTAGGGCAGCCGGGCACGAAAGACGGATATTTCAAATCCGGACGATCCACCAGGTCGTAGATGGCCCGCAGCCGGCTGAGATTGACCGGACCGTCCACGCGGTAGAGACGGTCGCGGGTCATATTGAACTGCTCTTGCAGGTAATCGACCATATCGTCGGGGCAATTGGCCGCCACTTCCAGGCGCACTTCGTCGCCGTAATTGCGCGTCGCCAGCTCGCCCTCCACCGCCATCAGCAAGTCGTCGGTGGCTTCTTCGTCCAAATACAGTTCGCTGTTGCGTGTCACGCGGAACTGCCAGCATCCCTTCACCTTCATGCCCTGGAACAGTTCGTCGGCGAAGGCGTGGATGATGGAGGAGAGGAATACGAAATCGTGCGGGCCGCCGGACACTTCGCGCGGCAACTGCACGATGCGCGGCAACGCGCGCGGCGCTTGCAGGATGGCGGTGTCGATGTTGCGGCCGAAGGCGTCCTTGCCGCCCAGGGAGACGATGAAGTTGAGGCTTTTGTTGAGGATGCGCGGAAACGGGTGAGCCGAGTCCAAGCCGATGGGGCTGAGGATGGGCTGCAGTTCCTCGTCGAAGTAGCTTTTCAGCCAAGCCAACTGCGCGTCGTTCCACTCGCCCCGCCGAATAAACCTAATGCCCTCATTCTCCAGGGCCGGCAGGATCACCTGATTGAGCACGCGGTACTGTTCCGCCACCAGCTCGTGGGCGCGGGCGCCGATCACCGGCAGCAATTCATGGGGCGAAAGGTTGTCGGTTTCCGATTGGGTGGATCCCAAGTCGGCCTTTTGCAGCACGCTGGCCACGCGCACCTCGAAAAACTCGTCCATGTTGGAACAGGAGATGCAAAGAAAGTTGAGCCGCTCCAACAACGGCGTGCCGACGTCCTCCGCCTGGGCCAAGACGCGGTAGTTGAACTCGAGCAAGCTCATTTCCCGGTTGATGTACAACTCGGGAGAGGTCAGAGAGATGGGCGCGCCGGCCGCGGGGTGGCTGTCGGCATCCGATTGCAGGCTGCGGGAGAATCGCGCTTTGGCCAAATTGCCGACCAGGGCCTTGGCCGCCAGCACGATGCGCTGGGCCTTGGCCTTGCTGAAGCCGGGAATTTTCGCCAAACGCTCCGTGTCGGCCGCCGCCAACTCCTCCACGGAAAAAATCCCATGATCCGCCAAAACGGCCTGAGTGGATTTGCCCACTCCCTTGACATTAGCTAGCGACACGGCGGAGTCTCTCCCCTTTTTATGTTCCCATGAATGATCGGGCGCGCAGCGCGCCGCGTGCGGCCCCGTCCTCTAATGGCGGGTTTGCAACGAGTCTTCCAAGCCTTTCAGCGCGTCGCGCGGAATCGCCACCAGATTGTAGGCGGCGAGATAACGGGCCACCAGTTCTTCGCTGACGTTCACGTTGACGGCGATTTGCGGCAACTCCGCCTTCGGACCTTTAAGCGCCTCGCGCTGGTCCAGGCGGCGAGTCAGCGCCGCCTGGCTGGCCAGCACGCCGCCGGCGAAACCCACGGCCAAAAACAGCACATACATGACGATGTCCACACGCTCTCCCAAGGAATCGAAATGGTGATGATCAGGGATATGGCCCTCGATCGCCGAATTTCAAGGCGCCCCGCGATTTTCCGACGCGCGGCCGATTACGCCTTGAAGCTGTCCTTGCGGCAACGCAGAGCAACGAACACCTGCAAATCCGCCGCCCGCTCCAAGCCGAGCGTTGCGCGGATTTCCGCGCTGGAGGGACGAAGGAACGGATTGGTCGCGACCTCCTCGGCCAGCGTGGAAGGCACGGTTGACTCGTTCCTGTCGCGCAGCTCCGCGACGCGGCGCAACCGCTCCGCCAAAGCGCCGTTGCCCGGTTCCACCGTCCGGGCGAAACGGCCGTTGGCCTGGGTGTACTCGTGCGCACAATAGACCAAGGTTTCCCCGGGCAATGCGGCCAATTTTTGCAGCGACGCCCACATTTGTTCGGCGCTGCCCTCGAACAGCCGGCCGCAGCCCAAGCCGAACAGGGTATCGCCGCAGAACAGGCGCTTGGCCTGGGGCAGCCAATAAGCCAAATGCGCCCGCGTATGGCCCGGCACTTCCAGCACCTCGATCACGTTGTCGCCCAAGGCCAACCGGTCGCCTTCCGCCAGAAACGTATCCAGACCCGGGATGCGGTCTTTATCCGCCCGCGCGCCGGCGATACGGCAACCGGTCGCCCCGTGCAGTTCCAAGTTGCCGCCGACGTGATCCCAATGATGGTGGGTATTGAGCACATAGTCTAAGCGCCAGCCTTTCCGCTGCAGGAACGCCAGCACCGGCTCCGCTTCCGCCGGATCCACCACGGCCGTGGCGCCGCTGGCGGCATCGTGCAACACGAAGATATAGTTGTCGTCGAGGACGGGCAGTATTTCCACTTGCAGCATGATGACGCTCCTCTAAACAAACGCCCAACCGATGGCGTGGGCCAATTGTATGACGGCGCCGCTCAGGGAAAAACAGACAGCGAGAATTCAACCCGGCCCGGGCGGCGGGCGACGCCGGATCACGGCTGCCGTTCCGCGCGGGCCCTTCTTCCCCGTGGCGGCGTCCAGCCCATGCGCGCCCGCACCGCATCGGTCAGCTGCCGCAAACGGCGCGCGGCATAAGCGCGCAACCGAACCGAGGCGCTCAAAATGCCATGGGCAATATGTCTCCCCCAAATAGCCAGGATACGGTCAAGGTGTACCAGCAAAATCTTGAACAACCGCGCGGCGTGTTCGTATAGGTAGTCTTTCATTGCCAATCTCCGGAGCGATCGCCGCAACCGTACCCTGAACGGCGCTCCACGGCAATCGGCATGGGTATGGAATCAGCGGGCCGCCGGCCCGCAGGAAAGGCCGTCCCAGCGGCGGGACGTGATCCGTGATCGAGGACGTTCCCGATGTGCGCCGCTGCCGCGCCGATCCGCCTAGTGGGGCGGCTGGGCCTCGTCCTCAACAACATCGACGAGAGCGGAAGGCTCGGCGCCCGACTCGCCCTCCGCCGCGCCTTTGTTCAGCTTGCGCAGGCGTTTTTCCTCCTGCTTGGCTTTTTTGGCGATATCTTTCTGACGTTTTTCATACTGGTAGTTAGGTTTTGCCAAATCGTTCACCTCGGTGAGTAGGCGGCCTTACGCGAGAGCAAGGCGCAGAATCGGATCGGGAGGTTCCGGTGGGAGGCCGCGCGGCAGCGCGGATGGGATGGGGAAAGGCGGGATCATTGCCCGGCGCAGGCCTTGCGGGCGATTATAGGCGTTCGCACGCCAGCCCGGGGAAATACATCGGCAGCGCTACCGGCCACCGGACGATTTATCGCCCAACGCCGCTTGCCTTTGTCGCCGGCTTCCGTATCCTGGCGCTTGGTTTAGTTAAGAGTTTTTTTCGTGCCGTATTCCAGTCCCCAACAGGACAATCTAGCCCAGCGCCGCGTCGCGTTTTGGTTCGTGGCGCCGGCGCTGGCGCTGATCGTGCTGTTCTTTTTTCTGCCGGTGCTGGTCGGGCTGTTGCTGAGCGTAACGGATTTCGATATCTATGCCCTGGCGGATGCGCAACAATCCCGCTACGTGGGCTTGGAAAACTACCGGCGATTGCTGGAAGCGCCGCTGTTCTGGACCGCGCTGAAAAACACGCTGTATTTCGTGGCGGTGGGCGGCCCCCTCTCCCTGGCGGTGTCCTTGATCGCAGCCTTGCTGGTGAACCATCCGCTGGCTTGCTGCAAGCCGCTGTTCCGCTCGGCGCTGTTCTTGCCGGTGGTGACGACCTTGGTAGCCATGGCGGTGGTGTGGCGTTATTTGTACCATCCTCGCTACGGCTTTCTCAATTACGCCCTGAGCTGGTTCGGCGTGTCTCCGATCGACTGGCTGGGCGATCCCGACTGGGCCATGCCGGCCATCATGCTGCTGGCCATTTGGAAAAACTTCGGCTTCAACATGATCATTTTCGTCGCCGGCCTGCAGAATATTCCCTCGCGCCTTTATGAGGCCGCCGCCCTCGACGGCGCCGGCGAATGGCAGCAATTCCGCCACATCACCCTCCCCCTGCTGGCGCCCACTTTTTTGTTCGTGACCGTGGTGACGCTGATCGGCTATTTCCAGCTGTTCGGCGAACCTTACGTGATGACCCAGGGGGGTCCCAGCAACGCCACTCTGAGCGTGGTGCTGCTCATGTTCCAGGAAGGCTTCAAATGGTGGAACATGGGCTTCGCGGCGGCGGTGGCGGTGGTACTGTTCGTGCTGATCCTGGCCGGCACCTGGCTGCAATTGCGCTTGAGGCGAACCTGATGTGGCGCTGGATGCAAACCCTGCTGGTCAACGGCGCCCTGCTGCTGGGCGCCGCGTTGACGTTGTTTCCCTTGTTGTGGATGCTGTCCGTGTCCTTGATGCCGGCCATGGACTCCACCCAGATTCCGCCGCCGCTGCTGCCGGACAGCCCGACGCTGGAACACTACAAGGTGTTGTTCGAGCGCCTGAAATTGGGGCGCTATGTGCTCAACAGCGTCGGAGTCGCCCTGGCGGTGACAGCGCTGTCGCTGCTGCTCAACTCCATGGCCGGCTATGCCTTCGCCAAATTGAGATTTCCCGGCCGGGAATGGATATTCCAGGCCCTGGTGGCGTCCATGGTGCTGCCGGCCCAAATCGCCATGCTGCCTTTGTTCCTCATGCTCAAGCAATTCGGACTGGTGAATAGTTACGGCGGCTTGATCGTGCCCGGCATGGCCAGTATTTTCGGCATATTCCTCATCCGCCAATACGCGCTGTCCATCCCCAACAGCCTGCTGGACGCGGCCCGGGTCGACGGCGCCGGCGAATTCCGCATTTATTGGTCGGTCGTGTTGCCGCTGCTCAAACCCATTCTGGTGACCTTGGCGATTTTCACATTCCTTGGCTGTTGGAACGACTTCATGTGGCCGCTGATCCTGCTGGCCGACCAGGACTTGTACACCCTGCCGGTGGCGCTGGCGAACCTCATGGGCGAACACGCCCAGGATACGGAAATGATGATGGCGGGTTCGGTGTTGACCATCGCCCCGGTGCTGCTGATGTTTTTGTTGCTGCAGAAGTACTACATCGACGGCCTGATGCTGGGAGGAGTGAAAGAATAACGCGGCATCGCCCCGCCGCCGCTCGGAACCGCAACAACGCGATCGAACCGCGACGGCGATTTGTTATCATATGATCCTTCGCTCCCAGCGAAGAAAGCGGCGTCCCCGCCATGCGGCCAGGCCCTGCCCGGCCTCCCGGCTCGAGCGCTGCCGCAGGCTATGCAAACACGGCTCATACGAAAGGACTCATGTACCCTCAAGCGCTCCGCATATTGGTAGTCGACGATAACCCCTTGAATCGCGACCTGGTGCGCCTCCAGCTGGAGGAGTTCGGCTTCGCGGTGGAAACCGTCTGCAACGGCGAGGAAGCCTTGCTCGCCTTGACGGCCTCCCCTTACAAACTCGTTTTGATGGACTTGCACATGCCGGTGCTCGGCGGCAGGGAAACGATACGTCGCCTGCGAGCCACGGACGGAGCCAATCGGGACGTGCCGGTCATCGCCCTGACGGCGCAAACCTGCGGTTCGGATCGCGAGACGCTGAAAGTCGAAGGTTTCAACGGCGTCTTGTACAAGCCGTTGGAAATGGACGAACTGGCGCAAACACTGGCGGTTTTCTATCCGGAAGCCATGTCGGCCGCCAACCAGGCCGCCGCAGCGCAACCCGGCACCTGGCCCTGCCTGCTGCGGCGCGCCAACGGCAGCGTCGCCCTAGCCCAATTGCTGCTCACCCGGCTGATGGAAGAACTGCCCCGGCAAATGGCGTTGATAATGCAGGCCCTGGATAGCGGCCAGCGGGAAAAAGCCTTGGAATCGGCCCACAAGCTGCACGGCTCCGCCGCCTATTTCGATTTGAACGACATCAAAGCGGCTGCGGATACCCTGGAACGCCTGCTCATCGCCCAAGTCAAAATCGGCGAGCAAGCCGCCTGCAATCGCTTGGCCGCCGCCATCGACGCATTCTTGCTGCAACGGGACGCCATCATGGCCGAAGCGGCCCTGGCTTCAGCGAGCTAATAACGCCAAGAACGCCGTCTCGCTCAGTATTTCGACGCCCAGCGCTTCGGCCTTGACCAGCTTGGAACCGGCCTCGCTGCCGGCCACGACGTAATTGGTTTTTTTCGAAACGCTGCCGGCCACCTTGGCTCCCAAGGCCAGCAGCTTATCCTTGGCCTCGTCGCGGGTCATGGACTCCAGCGTGCCGGTCAAGACGAAGATCTGGCCCAGCAACGGCCGCTCGCCCACGCCCTCCGGCACCCCTTCCGTCCAATGCACGCCGGCCGCGCGCAAGGCGGCGATCACTTCGCGATTGTGCGCTTGGGCGAAAAACGCCACGATTTGTCCCGCCACGGCCGGCCCCACGTCCGGCGCCGTCTGCAGCGCGGCCTCGTCCGCCGCCATCAGGGCGTCCAACGTGTGGAAATGGCCCGCCAAGGTTTGCGCCGTGGCCTCGCCCACCTCGCGGATTCCCAGGGCGTAGAGGAAACGCGCCAAAGTCGTGCGCTTGCTTTTCTCGATGGCGCGAACGAGGTTCTCCGCCGACTTTTCCCCCATGCGCTCCAAGCTGGCCAGATCCTCCACGGCAAGGAGGTAAAGATCGGCCACGGTCTTGATGCGGCCCTGGTCCAACAACTGATCCACCAGCTTATCGCCCAGCCCGTCGATGTCCATGGCGCGACGGCTGGCGAAATGTTTGACCGACTCCTTGTGTTGCGCCGGACAGTACAGACCGCCGCCGCAGCGCAATATCGCCTCGCCCTCGACCGCCACCACCCCCGAATCGCAAACGGGGCAGCGATCCGGCATGACGAAAGGCTGCGCGTCGGCCGGCCGCGCTTCCAGCAACACGCGATCCACCTTGGGAATCACGTCGCCGGCACGGCTGACCACCACGGTATCCCCTACCCTGACGTCCTTGCGTTGAACTTCGTCGGCGTTGTGCAGCGTGGCGTTGGTGACGGTGACGCCGCCGACGAACACCGGCTCCAGCCGCGCCACGGGCGTCAGGGCGCCCGTGCGCCCCACTTGCACGTCGATGGCGACGACGCGGGTGGTGGCCTCCTCCGCCGGAAATTTGCGGGCGACGGCCCAGCGCGGCGCACGCGCCACGAAGCCGGCGAGCTCCTGCCAATCGAAGCGGTTGCATTTGAACACAACGCCGTCGATGTCGTAATCCAGGTCGGGACGCTTGGATTGCAGGCGGCGGTATGTTTCGTGGCAGGCCTCCACGCCCTCCACCACCCGCAATTCCGGCGATACGGGCAAACCCCAACGACCGAACAGTTCCATCAGCTCGTGGTGACGGGAAGGCAAAGCCTCGGCCGGGAAAACGCCGTGGCCGTAGCAATAAAAGCGCAGGGGGCGGCTGGCCGTTACGCCGGGGTCGAGCTGGCGCAGGCTGCCGGCGGCGGCATTGCGCGGATTGACGAACACCTTTTCGCCGTTTTGCTGGGCACGGGCGTTGAGGGCCTCGAAGCCCTTCTTCGGCATGAACACTTCGCCGCGCACTTCGAAGCGCTGCGGCCAGCCCGCGCCCAGCAGCTTGAGGGGTATGCCGCGGATGGTGCGCACGTTGGCGGTGATGTTCTCGCCGGTGTAGCCGTCGCCGCGGGTAGCGGCGCGCGCCAGCAGGCCGGACTCGTAGACCAGGCTCACCGCCAGGCCGTCCAGCTTGGGCTCAGCGGCGTATTCCACGCTATCCACGCCCAAACGCTCGCGCAGCCGCCGGTCGAAGGCGGCCAATTCCTCGTCGTCGAAAGCGTTGTCCAACGACAACATCGGCACTTCGTGGGCCACGGCCGCGAAGGCGTCCAACGGCGCCGCGCCGACCCGCTGGGTGGGGGATTCGGGGCAAATCAGCTGGGGGTATCGCCCTTCCAGCGCTTGCAGTTCGCGCAGCAGGGCATCGTATTCGGCGTCGCTGATCAGCGGCGCGTCGAGTTGATAATACTGGCGATTGTGGAAATCGAGTTGCTCGCGCAACGCCGCGGCGCGATCCGCCGCGTCCTGGGGGACGGACACCGAACGCCTCAAGCCAAAGCGTTGCGCAGCGCCGCGATGCTTCCGGTGGTCAACGGTTCGCGATCGGCGTCCCATTCCACGCCGTTCAAGCGGATCGCCAGTTCGTGGCAGCAGGACACCAGCCTGTCGAAGGTTTCCAGCGGCTCGGCGACTTGGTCGACTTGGAAAAACAACACCACGCCGGGACAGCGGAAGTCCGTCATATTGTTGACGGGGAAAGTGCCGGGCTCGACGATGCTGGCGACGCTGAAATGGATGGCGTTGCTGTCGTCGTACAAGTGAAAAATGCCCATATCGCCGTAGCGCAGTCCCACGTAATGGAAGGCATCCATCAGCTCGCTGCCGGAGAAGAAACCTTCCTCGGCCGCCACCACGCTCAACTGCACCACCGCCGGAGCCACCATCTTGGGGCGAATCGGCCTGGCCGTCGGCGCGGCGGCACTGTTCCAAGCGGAATGGCCAGCGCCCTGCGCCGGGGGCACGTCCTCGTCGTCCAAATAGTCGTCGTAAGCCGCCTCGTCTTCGCCGCCGAACTCGTCCACGTAATCGCGTCCGCTCAGCATATCGCCCCACCAGGCGCGAATTTTTTCGTGGTAGCGATCCCACAGGTAAACGCCGACGATCACCAAAACGCCGATTATCGATAATATGATCCGAACCGTGGTTCTATCCATTCGTGATCCTCAAGCCCCCGCCAGCTCCACCGCTTTATCTATGTCGACCGCAACAATACGGGACACGCCCGGTTCTTTCATGGTGACGCCGGCCAACTGTTCGGCGATCTCCATGGCACCCTTGTTATGGGTAATGAAAATGAATTGTACCGCTTCAGACATTTCTTTGACCAATCGTGAAAAGCGTCCCACGTTGGCTTCGTCCAAAGGAGCGTCCACTTCGTCCAGCAAACAGAACGGCGCCGGGTTCAATTCGAAGATGGAAAACACCAAGGCTACCGCCGTCAGCGCCTTTTCGCCACCCGACAGCAGATGAATGGAGCTGTTTCGCTTACCGGGCGGCCTGGCCATGATGGTGACGCCGCTGTTGAGCAAATCCTGGTCGTGTAATTCCAGATAGGCGGTGCCGCCGCCGAACAGCGTGGGAAACTTTTTCTGCATGCCGGCGTTGACCTTGTCGAAGGTCTCCTTGAAACGGCTGCGGCACTCCTGGTCGATTTTTTCGATGGCCTCTTCCAGGGTCGCCAGGGACTCGCTCAGGTCCACGTACTGCTGCTCCAGGAACGCGGCCCGCTCGCTTTGCGCCTGGTGCTCCTCCACCGCCGTCAGGTTGATGGCGCCCAGCCGCTGGATATCCTCCTGCAACGCCGTCAAACGGGCCTGCCAACGGCCCTCTTCCGCCTCTTCGGTCAGTTGTTCCAGCACCGTTTCCAGATTCTCGTCCGCCTCGGCCAGCTGCTCCTGCTGGGTTTGGCGGCGCACCAGGATGGATTGCACTTCCACCCGGGCTTTCTCCAGCTTTTCCCGCAAGCGGCTGCTGTCTTGCTCCACCCGGCTGCGCTGTTCTGCCAGCTTGCGCAACTGCGCGTCAGCCTCCTCCAGGGCGCGCCGGGATTGCGCCAGTTCCGCCTCCACCGCGGCGCGCTGCTCCTTGAGCTCGGCCAGTTGCTCCCGTTCGTCGCGCATGGGCGCTTCGCTGCCCTCCAGGCGCTGGCGCAGCTCGGTGATGCGTTCGGCCGCTTGGCGGCTATGCTCGCGCAAGCGCTCCAGGTGCTTGGCGGTAAGTTCTTGCGACGAGGTCAGCGTGCCGCGCCGGGCGCGCAAGGCGTGCAGCGTCTCCCGCGCCGAGCGCGATTGCTGCTCCGCCGCCTGCAATTGGTCGCGGGCCGCGTTGACCTCGTTCTCGGCGCTGGCCAACCGCGCCTGATGTTCCGCCAACCCTTCCTCCGCCTGGGCCAGCATCAGTTCCGCCTCGGCTTTTTCCTCGCCGTTGTGGCGCTGGGCTTCCGTGATTTCCGCCAGTTCCTCGTCCAGCTGGCGCAGGCGTTTTTGCGCCTGTTCCAGGCGAATGCGGGCCGCCGCCAGTTCGGAGGAGCGTTTGTTCAGGGTGGACGCCAGCGCTTGTTCGCTTTGCTGCAACTCGCCCCGGCGCGTTTCCTGGTCGCGGCGGGTCTGCTCCAACTCGGCGATGCGCGTTTCGCATTCGGCGCAACAGCCGTTCAAGGCTTGCTGCCGTTCGCGCAGGGCGCGTAATTCTTTTTCTCGCTGCAATACGCCGCTGCGCTCGTCCTTTTCCCGCTGCACCAACAGCCAACGGTCGCCAAGGCGCACGCCGTCCGGGGTGATCACCGACTCGTGGCTGGCGAGTTTTTCCGCCATGGCTTCCGCCGCGGCCAGGTCCGGCGCGCAATAAACGCTACCCAACAGCCCTTCCAGCGCCCAGGGCGACGTCACCTGTTCCGCCAAGCTCGAGGCCGACCGAGCAGCGGCGGACTGGGCGGGCGCCGCGGTCGCCACCAACGCCAAGGACTGCCCCTGCAGTTGTTCCAGGTGGGAAACGGCGCCGCCGAAATCGTCGACGCATACGGCTTGCAAATGGCGATCCAGCACTTTTTCCACGGCGGTTTCCCAGCCGGGCCGAACCTCCAGGCACTCCGCCAAACGCGGCGCGGCGGCCAAGCCGGATTGCTCCAGCCAGCGCTGCAACGGCCCGTTATCCTTGCCCATGGCGTGTTGCTGCAAGGTTTCCTGGGAGGCCACGCGGCCGTTGACTTGCTGCAATTCGTTGCGGGCGGCGTGCAGTTCGTCGCGCATGGCCTTGAGCTGCGCGCGGCCGTTCTGCAAGGTCTCCTCCAGCTCCTGGATCGCCTCCCGCGCATCGGCGCGGCGCAGTTCCAACTCGGCCACTTCCTGCTGCAACTCCTCCAGACCTTCCTGGTCCAGGTTGGCGGCCAGCTCGCCCCGTTCCGCCTCCAGGCGCTGCCGGCGGGATTGCAAGCGGCCGGCGTCGTCCCCCAAATGGCGCAGACGGGTGCGTTGCACTTCCGCCTGCTGGCCGTGGCGGGCCGACTCGCCCTTGGCGGCATCGCGCCGGTGCTGGCTTTCCTGGTGATGGCGCGCGGCGTCTTCGCGCAGGCCGTTGGCCTCCTCCTCGCGGGCCTCCGCTTCGCGGCATTCCAGCTCCAAGCGCAGCAATTCCTCCCGCACGTTTTCCATCTGGCCCTGGTCGTCGGCCAGATCGCGGGCGGCTTTTTCCGATTCGGCCTCCAGCCGTTGCAGCTCCCGCTGCATTTCGGCGCGACTCTGCTCGGTCCCGCGGATGGATTGCTCCAAACGGCTGATGTCGGCGCTGATGCCGTAAAAGCGCCCCTGGGTGCGTTCCAACCCGTGCTGCAACTGGGCGTGTTCCTTGCGGCGCAATTCCTGCGACAGGTCCAGTTCGCGGCCGGTTTCCCCTTGCTGCGACAACTCCTCCACATAACCGGCGATGGTTTGCTGCTGCGCTTGGCAAGCTTGATCGTATTGCCGCCAGCGCAGCGCCAACAGTTCGCGGCGGTAGCGGCGCTCCTCGTCGCGCAGTGCCAGGTATTTTTCCGCCTTGTTGGCCTGGCGTTGCAGATTGGCCAGCTGCTTGGTGATTTCTTCGCGCAGATCGTTGAGACGGTCCAGGTTTTCCCGCGTGTGGCGCATGCGGATTTCGGTCTCGTGGCGCCGCTCCTTGTATTTGGAGATGCCGGCGGCCTCCTCGATGAAGCCGCGCATTTCCTCCGGCTTGGCCTCGATGAGGCGGGAAATGGTGCCCTGCTCGATGATGGCGTAGCTGCGCGGGCCGAGGCCGGTGCCGAGGAAGATGTCGGTGATGTCCTTGCGGCGGCAGCGGGTGTTGTTGAGGAAATAGGCCGACTGGCCGTCCCGCGTCACCTGGCGCTTGACGGAAATCTGCGCGTAATCGGCGAATTCGCCCGGCGCATCGCCCTCGCTGTTGTCGAACACCAGTTCCACCGAGGCCATGCTCACCGGTTTGCGGGTGGACGAGCCGTTGAACACCACGTCGCTCATGGACTCGCCGCGCAAATGCTTGGCCGAGCTTTCGCCCATCACCCAGCGCACCGCGTCGATGAGATTCGACTTGCCGCAACCGTTCGGCCCGACGATGCCCACCAGATTGCTGGGCAGGGGCAGCACCGTGGGATCGACGAAGGACTTGAATCCGGCGAGTTTGACTTTTTCCAGCCGCATGGGGGTATCGCTTAGGCGGCGTGGACCGGGAAAATGAAGGAGCGCATGGCGGGTTCGGGCAAGGACGATGGCGGGAGTTCGGTACGGCCATTATACCGAAGTCGCCCCGGCTGTGCCCGAAGCGGGGCGGATTAAGCCATGTCCCGCGCAAAATCCGCTAAAATGGCGGGATCACCAATCAATCCTCGACGATAGAATTTATGTCCACCCAACCCAGCAAAGAACTGGAAGTTTTCGACAACCCGCAGCCGGAACGCGACTACACCATCCGCATCGACATGCCGGAATTCACCTGTCTTTGCCCCAAGACCGGCCAGCCGGATTTCGCCACCATCCTGCTGGAATACGTGCCGGACGCCCGTTGCGTGGAACTGAAATCCCTCAAGATGTACATCTGGTCCTACCGCGATGAAGGCGCTTTCCACGAAGCGGTCACCAACCAGATCCTCGCCGACCTGGTTTACGCCACCCAACCGCGCTACATGCGCGTCACGGCGAAGTTCAACGTGCGCGGCGGCATTTACACCACGGTGGTGGCGGATTACAGGCATCCGGCTTGGCAACCGCAACCCTTGGTCGCCCTGCCCTAATCTCAACCCTTTCCGCCGGCGCTGCGGCGACAACACCAAACGACAAGAGGGCGAGCGATGCCAAAACCGCTGAAATACGCCTCGGCCGCGCTGGGGCTGCTCGCCCCAATGGCCGCCCACGCGCTGAATGTGGGGGAAATGGAAGTCCGCTCAGCCCTCGACCGGCGTTTCGAAGCGGAGATCCCCCTCGCTCTGGAAGCCGGCGAATCGGCGAAAAACCTGCGCGCGGGTCTCGGCTCCCCGGAGGCGTTCGCCGAGGCGAAAATTCCGCGCCCCGCCTATTTATCGGATTTCCGCTTCGAGCTGGCCGAAAAAAACGGCCGGCCGGTATTGCGAATCAGCTCGGAACACGCGGTAAAAGAAACCTACCTGACATTGCTGCTGCAATTGGAAAGCCCCAAGGGCACGCTGCTGCGTAAATTCAACGTGGTGCTGGATCCGCCGTCGCCGCAACGCAACAACGCCGTCAGCACGGCGGCGGCTCCGCAAACGGCCGTCCCTACCCGCCGCTACGGGCCGGTGAAACACGGCGACTCGCTGTGGACCATCGCCAAGCGGGTAAGCAAGGATCAGCGTATCCCTTTGACCCAAGCCATCGCCCTCCTGCACGACGCCAACCCGCAGGCTTTCGTCAACGGTCAAAGAAACGCCATCAAACTGGGCGCGGTATTGAATCTGCCCATGCGGCCCAACCCGGCGAAACCCGGCAACCCGCCGTCGGCTCAGCCCCGCCCCGAAGCCTCGCTCAAACTGCTCGGCCCCCAGGAGAATCGGCCGCCCCAATCCGCCGCCGAAGCCGCCATGCGGGAAAAAATGGAGGCGACGGCGGCCCAGAAGGCGCTGAAGCTGGCGGAAGAAGCGCAGCAGGAAAGCGACGACAACCGCTCCTACCTGGCGCGGCTCGAACAGCAAATGGCGAAGTTGCGGCAAAGCCTGATGAGCAACGCGGCAAAACCGGCTGCTGCTGCGGCTCCGCCCGCCCCGGCCAAGGTCGCCGCGGCGGCTGCGCCGGCCCTCCCGACGCCGAAGCCGGCCCGTGCGGCGGCGGCCGCGTCGAAGCCGGCGGATAAGGCGAAAGACGGCAAGCGGAAGGCGCGGCAACGCCGCCAAGCCTCGAGCCGCGACGCCGCTAAAAAATCCTAAGCGCCGTCAAGCCGTCGAAACCGGAGAGCGATACGGGCGGCGCCGACGCGGCACCGCCCGGAGGCGTCACTCCGGCAGTCCGCGCCGCAAGTCGCCGATGATGTCGTCGATATTTTCCAGACCGACGGCGATGCGCACCAATCCGTCGGCGATGCCGGCGTTGGCCCTGTCCTCCGGCGAAAGACGGCCGTGGGTGGTGGTGGCCGGATGGGTGATGGTGGTTTTCACGTCGCCCAGGTTGGCGGTGATGGACAACATCCGGGTGGAGTCGATCAGCTTCCACGCCGCATCCTTGCCCCCCGCCAATTCGAAGCTGACGATGCCGCCGCCGCCGGCCTGCTGGCGCTGGGCCAATTCGTGCTGCGGATGGCTGGCCAGCCCGGGATAATGAACTCGCTTTACCGCCGGCTGCCGTTCCAGCCAGCGCGCCAGCTCCAGCGCATTGCCGCAATGGGCTTTCATGCGCAAGGACAGAGTCTCCATGCCTTTCAGGAATACCCAGGCGTTGAACGGGCTCATGCTGGGACCGACGGTGCGCAAATAGGGGTAAACGGTTTTGTCCAGCAACTCGTTGCCGCCCACCACGGCGCCGCCGACGCAGCGGCCTTGGCCGTCCAGGTATTTGGTGGCCGAGTGAATGACGATATCCGCCCCCAAGGCCAGCGGCCGCTGCAAGGCCGGCGTGCAAAAGCAATTGTCGACGATCAGCAACGCCCCCTTGGCATGGGCCAGGTCGGCCAGGCGGCGAACGTCGGCGATTTCCGTCAGGGGATTGGACGGCGTTTCCAGGAACAGGAAGCGCGTGCTGGGGCGAATGGCTTGCTCCCAACCGGCATAGTCGGTCAACCCGACATAGCTGGTCTCCACGCCGAATTTGGCGAGGAAGTTCTGGAAGAAAATGGTCGTGTTGCCGAACACGCCCCGCGAGCAAACCACATGATCGCCGGCCTTCAGCAAGCTGAATCCCACGGCGGCGATGGCCGCCATGCCGGAGGCGACGGCGATGCAGCGCTCGCCGCCTTCCAACACGGCCAGGCGTTCCTCGAAGGCGCGCACCGTGGGGTTGGTGAAGCGGGAATAGATGTTGCCGGGAATTTGGCCGGTGAAGCGCGCCGCCGCTTCCGCCGCGCTGCCGAACACGTAACTGGAGGTGGCGAAGATGGGATCGCTGTGTTCCTGTTCCGGCGTGCGGTGCTGCCCTGCGCGGATGGCCTGGGTTTCAACGGCGTATTGTTGCCAGTCTAGCTCGTCCACTGCCCTGTTACCCCCGTTTACACCGCATTGTTGAGATCGAGTATGGAGCTGAGCCGCGCGTCCTGGCCCTTGGCGCCGTCGGAACGCTTGCAGCTCTGCGCCGCCAGGTACTCCTCGGTAATGTCGCCGGTCACATAGTCGCCATTGAAGCAGGACGTATCGAACCGTACGACATCCGGGTTGCCTTTTTGCACGGCGCGGATCAGGTCGTCCAGATCCTGGTAAACCAGCCAATCGGCGCCCAGTTCGCGCTGCACTTCGTCGTCGCTGCGACCGTGGGCCACCAGCTCCTCCGCCGCCGGCATGTCGATGCCGTAGACGTTGGGGAAACGCACCGGCGGCGAGGCCGAAGCGAAGTAGACTTTTTTCGCGCCGGCGTCGCGGGCCATTTGGATGATCTGCGTCGAGGTCGTCCCGCGCACGATGGAATCGTCCACCAGCAGCACCGTTTTGTCCTTGAACTCCAGGTCGATGGCGTTGAGCTTGCGCCGCACGTTTTTCGCCCGCATCTGCTGGCCCGGCATGATGAAAGTCCGGCCGATATAGCGATTTTTCACGAAGCCTTCGCGATATTTGACGCCCAGCGTATTGGCCAACTGCAACGCAGAGGTGCGGCTGGTGTCGGGAATGGGGATGACCACGTCGATGTCGTGGTTCGGAAGGGTACGCAGAATCTTGTGCGCCAACTTCTCGCCCATGCGCAAACGGGCCTTGTACACCGAAATATTGTCGACGATGGAGTCGGGGCGGGCGAAATAGACGTATTCGAAAATACATGGCGCATACGTGGCCGCTTCCACGCACTGGCGGCTGTGCAGCGTGCCGTTGCGCTCGATGAATATCGCCTCGCCCGGACGCACGTCGCGCACTAGCTTGAAGCCCAACACGTCCAAAGCCACGCTTTCGGACGCGAACATATATTCCTTGCCGTTGGGCGACTGCCGTTCGCCGTAGACCAGCGGGCGAATGCCGTGGGGGTCGCGGAACGCCAAAATGCCGAAGCCGGTGATCATCGCCAAGGCGGCGTAAGCGCCATTACAGCGGCGGTGCACGGCGGACACCGCCTGGAACACGTCGTCCACTTCCAGGCGCAACTTGTGACCCTGCTGCAGTTCGTGGGCGAAAGCATTGAGCAGCACTTCCGAGTCGGAACCCGTGTTGCAATGACGCTGATCCTCCTCGAACAAAGCGCGGCGCAACTCGTCGGCATTGGTCAAATTGCCGTTGTGCGCGAGCGTGATGCCGTAGGGGGAGTTGACGTAAAACGGCTGCGCTTCCGCCGAGCTGGAGCAGCCGGCGGTGGGATAACGCACGTGGGCGATGCCCATATTGCCTTGCAATTGCAGCATGTGGCGCGTGTGGAACACGTCGCTCACCAAGCCGTTGTCCTTGCGCAAGTACAAACGTCCACCCTCGCAGGTGACGATACCGGCGGCGTCCTGGCCACGATGTTGCAATACCGTCAGAGCTTCGTACAGCTCCTGATTGACATTGTCATGGGAAACGATGCCAGCAATGCCACACATAGGCGATTACCCTAATAGCGAAAGGAAAAGAGAAATTAACGGTAGGTTACATAACCGGCCACGCCGGCGGGCAACTGCCCGCGCAGCCACAGGGCCAGTTTCTGGAACGGCGGAATCAGTTGGGACTCCTTCCACCAAGGATCTTCCGGCAGCGGCGTCACCCCCGCCAGCAATACCAATACGGAAACGATCACCGCGCCGCGAGCGACGCCGAAAACCAATCCCGCCAAGCGGTCGGTGCCGCTGAAACCGGTCGCGGAAACCAATTTGGATACGAGGAACCCCACCAGTCCGCCCACCACCAAAGTCATGACGAACAGAATGCCGAACGCCGCGGCGATGCGCGCCGAGGGCATGGAAATGGAGGCTTCCAAATAAACGGAAAACTCGCGGCTGAAGGTCAACCCAATCCAGCCGGCCAAGATCCACAAAGCCAGGGAAAAACCTTCCCGCACGAATCCCCGTATCAGGCCGACGATGGCCGACAGGGAGATCAAGCCGATGATGGCGTAGTCGATCCAGATCAAAGTTTCAGCCCAAGGCTTAAGGGACGAATCATCACGGATAGGAAACGATCATGCCTTTGACGCCAGCCTCCGTCTCCATTTTTTTCAGCGTGGCTTCCGCCCGCGCCCGATCCAGCTCCGGCCCAACGCGCACCCGGTAACTGTTGCCGTTGGGGCTGGGGATCATCTCCACGAAGGCGGCGACATTGGCTTGGCGCAGCTTGACCAGCAAAGTCTTGGCGTTGGCCTCGTCGCCGAAGCTGCCGGCCTGGATGATCCAGGCCGACATCTTGACCGGAGCGGTCGGGGCCGGCTTCGCATCGGCCGCCGCCGGCGGCTTGGCGGCGACCGGCGCCGCCGCCTTGGGCTTCGCCGCCGCAGGAGCCGCCGCCGGCGTCGCGGGCACGACGGGCGCCTTGGCCGGGGCCGGCTCCGCCACGGGGGCGGGCTTCGGTTTGTCCAGCGGTTTGAGCAGTTCCGCCGCGGTCGGTTTGGACGGCGCCTCCTTGACCAACGGCTTCACCTTGGGCGGCGCGTTCTGCGCTGTCGCGGAGCGGCCGGCGCGGGGCGCGCTTTCCGGCATCAACGCGTCCTGAGCGTCGGCCGAAACGCCCATGTCGTCGGTCGGCTCGCCGCCGCCGCTCGGAACGTCCAGCGGGTCCAACGGTTCTTCGCGGATCGCCGTGGGTTCCGGCGCCGGCGGCAATGCCGCCATTTTCGGCGCGGAGGAAGGAAGCGGCAAAGCCTGGGACTGCAACTCTTGGGGGAACTCGGGTACGTTGGCGGCACCGATACTAGCCGCTTCCCGGTCGCTGCTGTCTTCGAACAGCATCGGCACGAAAATCACGACCAAAGAAACAACGATGGTAACGCCGATTAACCTAGTCTTTAACTGTTGATCCATGAGCTACCTCAACTCCCGACGCCATTTGCGCCAAAAACTCCGCCACCAAAAAAAAGGATCCGAACACCACGATCAAGTCGTCCGCGCGAGCATCCCGCCGCGCCGCCCTAAAAGCCTCGGCCACGTCGGCATAACCTCCATGGATCGGTGCCGCCGTCGCGGCCGCCAACAGCGGGTGCAGCTCGTCCGCCGTGGCCGCCCTCGGCATGGCCAGCGGCGCAAGATACCACGCCGACACCAAATCGGCGACGCCGCCCACCACCCCGGCGACGTCCTTGTCGCGCATGATGGCGAAGACGGCCAACACGCGGCGTCCGCCGAAGGCCTCCCGCAAATACTCGGCCAGTACCCGCGCCGCCTGGGGATTGTGCGCCACGTCGGCCAGGACAGCGGGCGCGCCGGGAATCAATTGGAACCGTCCCGCCAAGCGAACGGTCTCAAGGCCGCGCCTAACCGCCGATTCCGCCACCGGCAAACGCGTTTGCACCAATTGCAGCAGTTGCAGCACCGCCGAGGCGTTGAGCAGCTGGTGCTTGCCGGGCATGGCCGGCAACGGCAACTCTCGCAACGAGCCGGTCGAGCCGCGCCAGTTCCAGCCGGCGCCATCCATCGAATAACCGAACTCCCGCCCCTGGCGGTGCAGCGCGATGCCCTGTTCGTCCACATAAGACAGCAAAGCCGGCGGCGCCTCGGGGTCGCCCAGCACCGCCGGGTGGCCGCGCCGGTAAATGCCGGCTTTTTCCAAGGCGATGGCGTCGCGGCTGTCGCCCAGCCATTCCTGGTGGTCGATGTCGATGCTGGCCACCAGCGCCGCGTCCGCGTCGATGATGTTCACCGCATCCAGTCGGCCGCCCAGCCCCACCTCCAAAATCTGCGCGTCCAAGCCGGCGCGGCGGAAAATATCCAACGCCGTCAACGTGCCGAACTCGAAATAACTCAAGCTGGTGTCGCCACGCGCGCCGTCCACCCGGCCGAACGCCTCGCAGATGGTCGCGTCGTCGACCGGTTCGCCGTCGATTTGGATGCGTTCGTTGTAGCGCAACAAATGCGGCGAGGTGTAAGTGCCCACCCGGTAGCCGGCCGCCCGCAAGATGGCGCTCAACAGCGCTACGCTGGAACCCTTGCCGTTGGTGCCGCCCACCGTGATGGTGAAAGGGGCCGCGCCGCTGCCCAGGGCGTCGTATACGCGCCGGACCCGCTGCAAGCCCAAGTCGATGGGTTTGGGATGCAGCGTTTCCTGCCATGCCAGCCACTCGGCCAGCGTTGAGAAGCGCATGGGTTAGGAGTGCGCCGCGTCTTCCCTGGTGAGCAAGGCCCGCTCGCCGCGCGGTTTGCCGCGGCTATAGCTGAGCATGCCCAGCAACTCGGCCAGTTTGTCGCGCATTTCGCGACGGTCGATGATCATGTCCACCGCACCGTGCTCCTGCAGGAACTCGCTGCGCTGGAAGCCTTCCGGCAGTTTTTCCCGCACGGTCTGTTCGATCACGCGCGGGCCGGCGAAACCGATCAAGGCGTTGGGCTCGGCCACGTTGATATCGCCCAACATGGCCAAACTGGCGGAAACGCCGCCCATCGTGGGATCGGTCATCACCGAAATGAACGGCACGCCGGCATCGGCCATGCGCGCCAGCACGGCGCTGGTTTTTGCCATCTGGAACAGCGACAGCAGCGATTCCTGCATGCGGGCGCCGCCGCTGGCGCTGAACACCACGTAGGGAATCTTCTGCTCCAGGCAGATATTGGCGCCGCGCACGAAGCGCTCGCCCACCACCGAGCCCATGGAACCCGCCATGAATTGGAAGTCGAACGCCGCCGCCACCAGGGGCTGGCCTTTCAACCGGCCGCGCACGACGATGAGGGCGTCTTTTTCGCCGCTGGCTTTCTGCGCCTGCACCAACCGGTCCTTGTATTTTTTGCTGTCCTTGAATTTGAGCGGATCGGTGGGCGCCAATTCCTCGCCCAGTTCCTGGCGCTGCTCCTTATCCAGGAACAGGTGCAAGCGCTGGCGGGCGTTGATGCGCATGTGGTGATCGCACTTGGGGCAAACCTCCAGGTTGCGCTCGACCTCGGCCTTGTAGAGGATGGCGTTGCACTGCGGGCACTTGGTCCACAACCCTTCCGGCACCGTGCTTTTGGTCAAAGCGTCGGTGCGGATCTTCGACGGCATCAATTTGGAAAACCAGCTCATGGCGCGGTCCTCTTAGCGTGTAGCGTCCATTGCGGCGCGCATGGCGCGCAACAGGTCGCTGATCTGATTGGACAACTCGCTCGCGGCGAGCGTCGGATTTTGCTCGATGACGGAGATCAACGCGCTCCCCACCACCACGGCGTCGGCCACGCGGCTCAGCGCTCCCGCCGTCTCGGCGTTTTTCACGCCGAAGCCCACGCCGAGCGGCAGCTGGGTATGGCGGCGGATTTCAGCCAGCTTCTCCTCCACGTCGGCCAGGTCCAGGTTGCCCGCGCCGGTCACGCCCTTGAGGGAGACGTAATAGACGTAACCGCTGCCCACTTCGTCCACCCGCGCAATCCGCTCGGCGGTGCTGGTCGGAGCCAGCAGGAAGATGGGATCGATGCCGGCTTCCTTCAACATGGGCAGGAAGTCGCCCGCCTCTTCCGGCGGCATGTCCACCGTCAGCACGCCGTCCACGCCCACGGCCTTGGCCCGTTCGACGAAAGCCGCGTAGCCCATCACTTCCACCGGGTTGAGGTAGCCCATCAGCACGACGGGCGTGGTGTCGTCCAAGCGGCGGAATTCGGCCACCATGTCCATGGTCTTGCGCAGGCTCATGTGGTGGGCCAAAGCGCGCTCGCTGGCCTTTTGGATCACCGGGCCGTCGGCCATGGGATCGGAAAACGGCACGCCCAGCTCAATGATGTCGGCGCCGGCCGCCACCATGGCGTGCATCATGGGCACGGTGAAGCCCGGCGTCGGATCGCCGGCGGTGATGAACGGAATCAGCGCCTTGCGGCCCTGGCGAGCCAGGTTTTCGAAAGTGGAAGTCAGGCGACTCACAGTTGGATGCCTCCCCGCTGGGCTACGGTGTGGATGTCTTTGTCGCCGCGCCCGGACAGGTTGACCAGCACGGTTTTCTCTTTGCCCAGGGTGGGCGCCAGCTTCATGGCGTAAGCCACCGCGTGGCTGGACTCCAAGGCGGGGATGATGCCTTCCTTGCGCGTCAGCGTGTGGAACGCCTCCAAGGCCTCGTCGTCGGTGATGCTGACGTAATTGGCGCGGCCGATGTCTTTCAGCCAGGCGTGCTCCGGACCGACGCCCGGATAATCCAGGCCGGCGGACACGGAATGGGTTTCGATGATTTCGCCGTCGTCGTCTTCCATCAGATAGGTGCGGTTGCCGTGCAGCACGCCGGGCCGTCCGGCGCTCAGCGGCGCCGAATGGCGGCCGGTTTCGATGCCGTCGCCGGCCGCTTCCACGCCGTACATGGCCACTTGGGCGTCGTCGATGTACGGGTGGAACAGGCCGATGGCGTTGGAGCCGCCGCCCACGCAGGCCACCAGGGCATCGGGCAGCCGGCCGGTCATCTCGGTCATCTGTTGCTTGGACTCGCGGCCGATGATGGCCTGGAAGTCGCGCACCATGGCGGGATACGGGTGGGGACCGGCCACCGTGCCGATGATGTAGAAAGTGTTGTCGATGTTGGTAACCCAATCGCGCATGGCTTCGTTGAGCGCATCCTTGAGGGTTTTGGAACCGGACTCCACCGGCACCACCGTCGCGCCCAGCAACTTCATGCGGTAAACGTTCTGCGCCTGGCGCGCCACGTCCACCGAGCCCATGTACACCACGCACTCCAGACCCAAGCGGGCCGCCACCGTGGCGGTGGCCACGCCGTGCTGGCCGGCGCCGGTTTCGGCGATGATGCGGGTCTTGCCCATGCGCTTGGCCAACAGGGCCTGGCCGACGGTGTTGTTCACCTTGTGCGCGCCGGTATGGTTGAGATCCTCGCGCTTCAGGTAAATCTGCGCGCCGCCCAGCTCGCGGCTGAGACGCTCGGCATGGTAGATGGGGGACGGACGGCCCACGTAGTGCTTGAGGTCCTGGTCCAGCTCGGCCAGGAAGGCCGGGTCTTTCGTGTAATGCTCGTAAGCGTCCTTCAACTCGCCGATGGCATGCATCAGGGTTTCAGCCACGAAAACGCCGCCATAAGGCCCGAAGTGGCCCCGCTTGTCCGGCCAGTTGTAGGGTCCGGATGCCTGCTTAACCTGTGCGCTCAAATTCATACACCTCGTTGAGAAACGCCGCCATTTTATCGAAATCTTTGATGCCCTTGGCCGATTCCACGCCGCTGCTCACATCCAACGCGTAGGGACGGGCAACCGCCAAGGCCTGCCGCACGTTGTCCGGCGTCAAACCGCCGGCCAGCACGATGGGCAGGGAACACTGGGCCGGAACGCGCTCCCAGTCGAATGCCGCGCCGGTGCCGCCCTTGGCGTCGGGATGCCAGGCGTCCAGCAGCAAACCGGCCGAATCGTGGTAGCGCCAGGCCACTTGCGCCAAATCCACGCCTTCCGCCATGCGAATGGCCTTCATGTAAGGCCGCCCGAAACCGCGGCAATATTCCGGCGATTCGTCGCCGTGGAATTGCAGCAAGTCCACCCGCACGTTGGCCAGCACGTCGCGAACCGCCTCTTCCTGCTCGTCCACGAACAACGCCACCACCGTCACGAAAGGCGGCAAAGCCGCCACCACGGCCTGGGCCTGGGCGACGGTCACGGCGCGCGGGCTGGGCGGATAAAACACCAGCCCCAACGCGTCGGCGCCCAAGGCCGCCGCCGCCGCCGCATCCTGCGGCCTGGTAAAGCCGCAAATTTTAACCCGAGTTCGCCGCCAGGGATATGACGATTTCCTTTCCGGCGCCCAGGCAACCCCATTCGGCGCACCAACTTGGCTCATTCCACCACCTCCTCGCCGGCCAGCTCATGCAAGACGGAATCGGCGGGATCGCCGGTATAACGGCAAGCGTCGGCGGGCAAGCGATCCAGCACCGGGTGGCGCGCCAAACCGAATTCCGCCGGATAAGCCACGCCGCCGAAATACAAGCCGTCCGGCGGCGCGGTCACGCCGCCCTGGCTGCGGTCGCGGGATTCCAACACCGCCTTGGCCCACTCCGGCTCTTGCTTGCCGATGCCCACCGCGATCAACACGCCGACAATGTTGCGCACCATGTGGTGCAGGAAAGCATTGGCGGAAATATCGACGATCACCCGGTCTTCCCGGCGGTAAACATGGATGAAATACATGCGCCGCCTCGGGCTCTTGGACTGGCAGCCCAAGGCGCGGTAGGCGCTGAAATCGTGTTCCCCTATCAAGTGCTCGGCGGCCAACTGCATACGGGCCTCGTCCATGGGGTGGTAAACCCAGGTCACCCGCCGCCGCTCCAGCGCCGATCTGACCGGGCGATTGAGGATGACGTAGCGGTAAAAGCGGGCGATGGCGCTGTAGCGGGCGTGGAAGCGGTCGTCCACCGGCTTGGCCCACAGCACCCGCACGTCCTCGGGCAGCGCGGTATTGATGCCCATCAGCCAGCCGCGCAACTCCCGCTTGGCGTCGGTATCGAAGTGAGCCACCTGTTCCAGCGCGTGCACCCCGGTATCGGTACGGCCGGCGCAGATCACGCTGGCCGGGTGATCCGCCACCTTGGAGACCGCCGCCTCCACGCAAGCCTGGACGCTGCGCGGCCCGTCCTGCCACTGCCAGCCGGAAAAAGCGCTGCCGTCGTATTCGATGCCGAGTGCGATACGCACGATAGATGAGAAGGGAAAACTGCCGAAGAAGGAGGCCATTGTAACAGGCCGGACTCGAATCCGCCGCTAGGCGCTAATCGCTCCACAACCACGCCGCGCCGCGCACGCCGCTGGAGTCGCCGAACTTGGGCGGCACCAGGACCGTGTCGACCCGGTCGGAGAAGACGTATTCGCCCCACAGCTTCGGCACGTTGGCGTAGAACCTGGCGCAGTTGGACAGACCGCCGCCCAGCACGATCACTTCCGGGTCGAGAATATTGACGATATGGGCCAAAGCCCGCGCCAAGCGGTTTTCGTAACGCGCCATCGCGGCCTCGCAAGCGGCGTCGCCGGCCCCGGCGCGAGCGACGATGTCGGCGGCGGAAAGCGGATCGCCGCCGGAAAGGGCGCAATCCCGGCTCAAACCCGGCCCCGACAAATAGGTTTCGATGCAGCCGTGGCGCCCGCAATAACAGGCCGGCCCCGGCAACTCCGCCACCGCCGGCCAGGGCAGCGGATTGTGCCCCCACTCCCCGGCGATGGCGTTGGGTCCCGACAATAAACGCCCGTGGACCACGATGCCGCCGCCCACACCGGTGCCGAGGATCACGCCGAACACGCTGGCCGCACCCGCCGCCGCGCCGTCGGTGGCCTCCGACAGGGCGAAGCAATCGGCGTCGTTGGCCAGGCGCACCGGCCGGCTCAGGGCGGCCTCCAAATCCGCCGGCAGGGGTTGGCCGTTGAGGCAGGTGGAATTGCAGTTTTTCATGCGCTCCGTCGCCTTGGACACCGCCCCCGGCGTGCCGATACCCACCGTGCCGGTCGCGCCCAAGTCGCTTTCCGCTTGCCGCACCAAATCGGCCACCGCCGCCACGGTGGCGGCGTAATCACGGGCCGGGGTGGCCGCCCGCCGACGGTAAATCTCGTTGCCCGCCGGATCCAACGCCATGATTTCCACCTTGGTGCCGCCCAAGTCGATGCCGAACCGCACCGCCGCCCCGCTTTTCGCCACGCCCATGCCTCCTATCCATTCGCTCGAAATGACCAATGCGGCCTTACAATACCGCCATGCCTGAATTACCGGAAGTTGAAACCACCCGCCTCGGCTTGGCGCCCCATTTGGTCGGCCAAACCGTTACCCAAGTCCTGGTGCGCGAAAGCCGGCTACGCTGGCCCGTGCCCGGCGACCTCCCCGCCCTATTGCAAGGCGAAACCGCGCATAGCCTCAAGCGGCGCGGCAAATACCTGCTGTTCGGCTTCCGCCACGGCACCCTCATCGCCCACCTGGGCATGTCCGGCAGCTTGCGGCTGGCGCAGCCCGACGAGCCGCTGAAGAAACACGATCACATCGACCTGTGCCTCTCGTCCGGGGCCGTCCTACGCTACCACGACCCGCGCCGCTTCGGCGCCATGGTCTGGACCGCCGACGCGTCGGAAGCCCATCCCCTCCTGGCGTCCCTAGGCCCGGAACCGCTGGACGACGCTTTCGACGGCGACCACCTGCACAAGCTGGCGGAAAATCGCTCCATGGCGGTGAAGCTGTTCATCATGGACAGCAAAATCGTCGTCGGCGTCGGCAACATCTACGCCAGCGAAGCCCTGTTCCGCGCCGGCATCGATCCGCGCAAGGCCGCCGGCGGCATCAGCCGGGCGCGTTACCGACGCCTGGGCGAAACGATCAAAGCGGTGCTTGCCGAAGCCATCCGTCAAGGCGGCACCACCCTGCGCGATTTCGTCAACGGCCACGGCCAGCCGGGCTACTTCCAGCAAACCCTCAACGTCTACGGCCGCGAAGGCCTGCCCTGCCCCGCTTGCGGCGCGGCCGTGCGCTGCCTGCGGCTGGGCCAGCGCTCGACGTTTTTTTGCCCTACCTGTCAGCGCTGAATTGGCTACACTTACAATTTAAGGAAGTGCTGATTGATTCGGCACCGCCGGACGGAATGGGCGACCAGACGTTTCCCAAAAACGCGGGCCTGTTCCATACCTAAAAACATACCGAGAGAGGTAATGCACGCCATGGACCACCGCCACAACTCGCAACGCCGCCGCTTCCTGCAACTGGCCGGCATGGGCCTAATCGCCTCCTCGGGCATCCCCGGCTTGGCCAGGGCCATGACCGGCCCCGCCTTGAGCCGCGCTACGCCCGGTTTCCGCCCCGACGTGGAAATCGAAATGGTGTCCCGCGACGTCATGTTCCCCATCCTGCCCGGCACCCGCACCCGGCTGCAAAAGTACTTCGCCACGGTGCTGAAAGGCCCGGCCAATTGCATCGCCGACATTCCCGGCAGCTACCTGGGCCCGGTGCTGCGCCTGCACAAAGGCCAGAAAGTCCGCATCCACTACCGCAACGAGATGAAAGACCCGTCCATCGTCCACTGGCACGGCCTGCACGTGCCGGCGTTGGCCGACGGCCATCCCATGTACGCGGTCAAGCAAGGCGAAACCTACGTTTACGAATTCGAGGTGATGAACCGGGCCGGCACCTGCATTTACCACTCCCACGCTCACGAGCAAACCGCCGAGCAGGTCTATCAGGGCCTGGCCAGCGGCATCATCGTCACCGACGAGGAAGAACAGAAACTCGGCCTGCCCGGCGGCGAATTCGACCTGCCGGTGGTGATCCAGGACCGCGCCTTCGACGCCTCCAATCAATTGGTCTACGTCTCCATGCCCATGGAACGCATGACCGGCTTCCACGGCGACCGCATCCTCATCAACGGCGCCGTCCACAGCCATTTCGAAGTGGCGAGCCGCGCCTACCGGCTGCGCCTGGTGAACGGATCCAACGCCCGCATCTACAAGCTGGGCTGGGACGACGGCACGCCCATCACCGTCATCGGCAACGACGGCGGCCTGCTGGAGAAGCCGGAAACCCGTCCCTACGTCATGCTGGCGCCGGGCGAACGCTTGGACCTGTGGGCCGACTTCAGCGGCCGCGCCGTCGGCAGCGAGCTGGTCATGCGCAGCAAACCCTTCCACGGCGTTTTGCCGGCCATGGCGGAACGCATGCTCAGCGGCCACAAGGGTGAAAACGCCGGCGGCGAAAAAGGCCACGGCATGATGGGTGGAATGGGAATGATGGGCGGCATGGGCCACGGCGGCAGCAAGGGCATGATGGGAGGCGGCGGCATGGGCGGCATGATGAACATGCCCCACATGAACCTGCCGGTGGGCAGCGACTACCCGGTATTCAAAATCCGCGTTACCCGCCAAGTGAGCGACAGCCCGAAGCTGCCCACACAGCTCTCCACCATCAGGCACTACCAACTCGGCGACGTCGCCAACCCCAACAAGCCGGTGCCGCTAGCCATCGCCGAAGGCCACATGTCCATGACGCTTAACGGCCGCCCCTACAAAATGGGCGAGGTGCAGGACTTCGAGAAAATCAAACTCAACACTTTCCAGCTGATGGAAATCTTCCACGCCCACGGCAGCGAAGGCGGACACGGCAGCAACGGCTCCGGCCAAAAGCAGGAGCATGGCGGCGGCGGCATGGGCGGCATGAACCATGGCTCCGGCCAGCAAGGCGGCGGCATGGGCATGATGGGAATGATGGGCGGCATGCAGCACGGCGGCGACAACCAAGGCGGTGGCGGCACGGAACACGGCTCCGGCGGCCAAGGCGGCGGCATGGGGGGCATGGGCGGAATGGGCAGCATGATGAGCATGGCCCACCCCATCCACCTGCACGGCCAGCAGTTCCAAATCCTCAAGCGCCACACGGAAGGCGTCGACGCCGAAGCCTACGCCACCGTGCGCGAAGGCTTCGTCGACAGCGGCTTGAAGGACACCGTGCTGGTCATGCCCGGCGAAAAAGTCACCTTAATCAAGCCGTTCCAGGACTACACCGGCCTGTTCATGTACCACTGCCACAACCTGGAGCACGAAGACATGGGCATGATGAGCGAATTCCAAGTGGTGGAATAAGCGCCCATCGTTTCCCCCGGCCCCGCAGGGCGGAACGCGCAGCGATTCCGCCGCGGGCGCCGGCAACCCGCACCGAATAGCCCCCGGACCCCGTGCGGGGGCTCGGCACGCCAAGGGCGCGTTTCGCCCGCCCGCAAATTGACATGCCGCAAATTCGGCGCGTATGCTTCGAAAAGCCTCCCTGACGCTGCAGTGGCAGCAACCGATCCAATGGCTACCATGACCTTCGACACGCACGAATCCATCCGCACGCTCAAGGAATCCGGCATACCGGAAAACCAAGCGGACGCCTTTCGAGAGGCCCATTGGGAAGCCGGGCTGGCGACCAAAACCGATCTGCTCGAGTGGAATACCGACTCATCATCAAATTGGGCGCCATGATGATGGCGGCCATCGCCGTTATCGCCACTCAGATCAAGCTGCTTTAACTCATACCCCGCAATCCGCGCGTAGGACGTAATCCCGCCCCTATGCCGCACCGACGACTTATGAATACCAAAATCAACGCATTTGCAGGATTGCTATTGAGCGCCTACGGACTCGCCTATGCCGCCGACGAATACAGCGCCCACCTCGCGCGGGCGCTGGAAGTCGCCGGCACCGCGATCAGCCACGGCGAAGCGCGGCATCCCAGCCTGTCGGCCGAGCATGCCGAAGAAGCCATCAAACACGCCCAAGCGGCCAATCAGCATCATCCGAACCCGCACCTGGAAGAAGCCGTAAACCATCTGAAAACCGCGATCGAACACAGCAAGATGCACCATTCGGATGTCGCCGCCGAACACGCCAAACAAGCCGTCGCGCACCTCAAAGCGGCGCAGCAATAAAGCCCGCAGCCTTAGCGACTTCGTCACCTGAGGACGAAGGAGCCGGAAACGCCGACGCTAAAGCAGCAAGCGATCTTGTCCCTACGCCATTTCCTTAAGAACAGGCAAGCCCATGGATAGACAACGCCGAACCCTGCTGAAAGCGGCCAGCGCCATGGCCGCGCTGGCCATGCTGCCGCTGCCCGTCTCCGCCAAGGGATTCGGTGCCAAGGACTTTGTCGCGCTGTCCGCACGGCTGACCGGACGCCCGACCGCTGACTTCGATCCGGAGACGGCCGCTCGCATGCTGAAGGCATTTCAGGGGCGAGGCCTGGGCCGCGAGCTTGCGCGGCTTTACCTGCATCCCGCCTCGAACGACGCCCTGGCCGGCCAGGTGGTATCGGCTTGGTATACCGGCGTCTGCCAGACGGCGGCAGGGCCTGCCGTGGCAACGTTCAATGACGCCCTGCTTTGGAAAACCGCCGCGTTTCTTCATCCGCCCGGCACCTGCGGCGGCCCCACCGATTACTGGTCGCGTCCACCGTCCGCTTAGGCGTATTACCCCATGGACAACGTCATTCAGGCCGACGTGGTAATCGTCGGATCGGGGATCGCCGGCAGCCTCATCGCCTCGAAACTGGCCGCCGCCGGGGTGAAGGTGGCAATACTGGAAGCCGGCGCATCGGTCGATCGGCCGGCGGCGGTCCAGCGGTTTCGGGAAGCCCTGGTCAAAGTGCCAGAGTGCGCCTATCCTCGCACCGCCCAGGCCATGTTTCCCGTCACCGACAAACCGGGCGACTGGTACCGCCAGAGCGGGCCCGACACGTTCAAAAGCACCTACCTGAAAGTGGTTGGCGGCACCACTTGGCACTGGCTGGGAACCTGCCTGCGCTACCTGCCGGCCGATTTTCAGCTGCAAAGCCGCTATGGGCGAGGCGTCGACTGGCCGCTGTCCTACGCCGACCTGGAGCCCTATTACGGCCAGGCGGAAGTGGAGCTGGGCGTGGCCGGCGACTCCAACGAACACCTGGACTCCCCCCGCAGCACGGCATTTCCATTGCCGGCGCTGGGCCAAACCTACCTCGACGCAACGTTCGCCAAAGCGCTAGCCGGATCGCCCTACCAAGTCCGTGCAACGCCGCAGGCGCGCAACTCCATCGCCCATGACGGCAGGATCGCTTGCTGCGGCAACGCCAGCTGCATCCCCGTCTGCCCCACCCAGGCCAAATACGACGCCACCGTGCATCTGGCCCGAGCGCAGCGGGCGGGAGCCGAGTTGCACGAACGCTGCACCGCCGTCGGACTGGACCTGGACGACCGAGGGCATATCGCCGCCGTGCGCTTCCAGCGATGGGACCGCAGTGCAGGCGTCGCGAAAGCCCAGGTTTTCGTCCTGGCCTGCCATGCCATCGAAACGCCACGGCTGTTGCTGGCCTCCCGTAACGACAGCCTGCCCATGGGTGTCGCCAACCGCTCCGGCCAGGTAGGCCGCAACCTCATGGACCATCCCATCCAGCTGTCCTGGGCGCTGAGCGCCGAGCCGGTTTATCCCTACCGAGGCCCGCTTTCCACCTCGGGCATCGAAAACCTGCGGGATGGAGCGTTTCGCAACACGCGGGGCGCCTTCCGCACCCAGATCAGCAACGACGGATGGTCGTGGCCGACCGGCGCGCCGCTGTCAACCGTGCGGGAACTCATCCAACAGGGACATCGCGGCCAGGCGCTGGATGCCGCCATCGCCGATCAAACCTCGCGCCATTTGCAAATGGCCTCCTTGATCGAACAAGAACCCGACCCCGCCAATCGCATCAGCCTGGACGACGAAGAACGGGACTACTACGGCGTGCCCTTGCCGCGCATCGCCTACCGGCTCAGCGACTATGTGAAACAAGGTCTGGCCGCCGCGACCGCGGCCCACCAGGACATTTTCCAACGGTTGCGCGCCAGCCCCATCCACCATGCCGAAGTCGCCCAAGGCGCAGGACACATCATCGGCACCACCCGCATGGGGGAAAGCCCCAAGACCTCCGTCGTCGATGCCCAGTTGCGCAGCCACGATCACCCCAATCTGTACATCGCCGGCTCAGGCGTCTTTCCCACCAGCGGCACCGCCAACCCCACCTTGACCATCGCCGCGTTGAGCTTGCGATCGGTCGCTTCCATTCAAGAAGCGCTTCGCGGGAAATGATCGCGTTTTAGAGAGGTAGGGTGGGCAGCCGCGAGGCTGCCCACCGCCGCGTAAATTTGGATGTCAAGCCAATGGTGGGCGAGCTATCGCTCGCCCACCCTACTTGGCTCTTCCATTCAAGAAACGCTTAGCGGGAAACGGTCGCGTTTCGATTCAACCCGGTCCGACCAGAAGGTTCTCAAACTCGCCCGCCGGCATGGGCCGGGCAAAAAGGTAGCCCTGGCCGTAATCGCAGCCGATGGTCAAAAGCAAATCGCGTTGCTGTTCCGTTTCTACCCCTTCGGCAATCACCTTCAGGCCTAGCTTGTGGGCCATGACGACGATAGCTTCACACAGCGCCAAATCGCTGGAATCCGGCGTAAGGTTTTTGACGAAGGATTGGTCGATCTTCAAATAATCGATGTCGAACTTTTTGAGATAGGACAAGGCGGAATAGCCCGTGCCGAAGTCGTCGATGGCGACCTGAACGCCCCCGTCGCGGAATCCCAACAGCTTTTGCTGGATCGATTGCTGAGCGTCCAACAGCATTCCTTCCGTGATCTCGACCACCAGGCTCTCACCCGGAAGATTCAGGTTTTGCAGGTAGGCGTTCCATTGATGGCGGCTGGGATTGGTGTCGCGGAACTGAACGGGGGATTTGTTGACGCTAATTTGGAACCGGGGACACAAGCTGTCCCGCCAGCGCTTCACCTGATTCACCGCCTCACGGAACACCCACTCGCCCAGGTCATGGATGAGGCCGGTATCCTCCGCGATGGGAATGAACCGACTCGGCGGAATATAGCCTTCTTCAGGATGTTTCCAGCGAATCAGCGCCTCAGCCTTGTAAATAGCGCCTGTGGCGAGTTCCACAATAGGCTGGTAATGGACCTCCATTTGTTGCTTGGATAAGGCGAAACGAAGCTCGTTGGCAAGGTGCATTCTTTGCTCGGCGGCCTCTTGAAGAACCGACGTGAAATAGCAAAACCGGTTTTTCCCTTGCGCCTTGGCGGCGTACATGGCTTGTTCGGCGTTCTTAACGAGCTGCTCGATCTCCCCGCTGTCGTCCGGATAGAGGGTGATGCCGATGCTGACGGAAACGTAGGCGGTTTCCGACCCCAATGCATAGGGCTGGCCGAGGCGCTCCAAAATGTCCCGACAGATGCGATCGAGCGTTTCAAGCCCTTCCAGCTGCGCCAGGATGACGGTAAATTCATCCCCGCCCAATCGGGCCACGGTATCGGTCTCCCGCACGCAGCTGGTGAGGCGAAGGGCTGCCTCCTTGAGCAAGGCATCTCCCACGTCGTGCCCCAAGGTCTCGTTGACTTCCTTAAAGCGGTCGAGGTCAAGAAACAACAACCCCAGCGGCACTCCCGCCCGCTGGCTTTTTCTCATCTCCAGCATCAACCTATCCCTAAACAAGCGCCGGTTGGGAAGCCCGGTGAGTAAGTCCAGGTTGGCCTGTTTCCACAACAGGTCTTCATTGCTTTTCTGCTGAGTAATATCGAAAAACAGCCCTATCCGTTTCCAAGGCGTTCCATCGCTGAGGAAAATGGTGCTGATGGCTAGACGCTCGACATACAGCTCGCCGTTCTTGCGCCGGTTCCAAATTTCGCCTTCCCACATCCCGGTGGTCTGGATGGATTCCCACATCGCATGATAGAAGCCCGGTGGGTGCTGGCCGGAGGAAAGGATGCTCGGATTTTTCCCCAAAACGTCTACCGCCGCATATCCCGTTATGCGGGTGAAAGCCGGGTTCACCGATACGATGGTTCCGTCCGCCTCGGTCACGAGGATGGACTCGGCGCTGTGTTCGTACACCTGCTGGGCCAGGCGCTGCGCATCTTCGGCCTGTTTATGCTGGCTGATGTCTTCCGTCAGGATTACGATGCCGCCGACGGCTTCCCCCTTCCACCAAGGGCGTACTTCCCAGCGAAGCCATTGAATGTCGCCGGAAAGCCGCGCAAATGGGTCGGACTCGCAACGAATAACTTCTCCCTCCATGCACCTGGCGTGAATCTCTTTCCATCGTTCGGGAATTTCGGGAAAAACTTCGTAATGGGAGCGCCCCAAAATGCTCTGCTCCCCAAGGCGGTAGTCCTCCAGCCAGCGGCGACTGACGGCGAGGTAGCGCATGTCACGGTCGAACATGGCGAGCGCGGCGGGCGCATAGTCAATAAACAATTTAAAGAGCTGTTGCTTTTGCAGCGCCAGCTCTTCGGCAGTTTTACGATCGGTGATGTCTTGTACGATGCCGCACATTCGCGCCGGAACGCCGTTGCAGTCGCGTTCCACCTGTCCCGCAGAGCGCATCCACCGCAATTTCCCATCCTGGGTGGTAATGCGGTATTCCACTTCGTACGGAACGCCTCCTCGAAGGTGCGCTTGATAAACATCGACGATGCGTTCCCTGTCCTCTGGGAGCACCGCGTTTATGAACGCTTCCCAGCACGGCTTCTGCACCTGAGGAAACCCCAAAATGGAGTAAACAGAATCGGACCAGTGCTGGCCGCCGGTTAACAAATCACTGACCCATACGCCCACCCCGCCATAGGTTTGGCTTATCCGCAGCCGCTCCTCCGATATCCGCACTTTTTCCTCGGCTCGCTTGCGCTCCGTAATATCACGTGCAATGCCGAAAACGCCGATCACGTTCCCTGTTTCGTCGCAAATCGGTCCTTTGGTCGAAAGAAACGTGCGCAAGACTCCATCCGCTGAAGTGACTTCTCCTTCATAGGTTTTCACCATGCCGCCTTCCATGACCCACCTATCCTCGGCTTGGATTCGACGGGCCTCATCCGATGAGAACAATTTCTTGTCGTCAAACCCGATAATCTGTTCTCTGCCTTTGCCCAGAAATTTTTCTGTCGTTTGATTGCACAAAAGGTAATGCCCACTTCGGTCCTTCACGAAAACCGCATCGGTGGTGCCTTCCACCAGGGCATAAAGGTATGCTTCGCGCCGGAGCAGAGCCGCTTCCGCCCCCTTGCGCCCCTTGATAGTCAAGGCCAACGCAATACCCGTCACGGTCAAGACCAGCAGATAAAACCAACAGTTTTGCAAACCCGTATGGGCAACATCGTTGCGAAAGAAACCGACGCCAAGACTTGCCCCCAACAGTGCTTGCACCGCGGTCTGGGAGAGCACTAGCAGTGCGCCGTGTCGCCCGAAGTACACGGTGGCTATCACCACGACCAAAAACATCCAGTAACCAAGGGCGATATTCCCGAACAGGTCGTGGAACCAATCCAGAAAAATTATCTGCCCGACTAAAAACGACAGAGAAAAGAACAGCAGAACTTGCACGAAGCGAGCAGGTTGACGCCAGTTCCCTGGCCAATTCATCCAGATGAGGAACAAGGGGGTGCCAAGCAGAATGCCCAAGAAATCCCCTTGCCACCAATGCTTGAACGTGTCGGGGAGGTCTGATGGGCTCAAATAGCCGGAAACATGCAGTGTGACCAAGCCAATCAGGGCGCTGATGGCGGAAGCGAGCCCCCCAGCCAGAGTCATGGAGAGAAAGTCTTGGGGGGTTTCGAACTCCGTGTCGAAACGCAGCCGGTTTCGCAGCAGCCAAAACGCGACTAGGGTTTCCAGCGTGTTGCCCACAGCCAAAAAGATGGAAATTGCCGGCGAATCGCCCACCAACAATCCGGCAGAGACTGCCCCAGCAAACACCGCCGGCCAGAACCCCCATCCCCAGGCCAACAACGCCGCCAAAGCAAGCCCTCCCGGGGGCCAAAAAATGGTGACGTTGCCGTTGACGGTGGAAAAGGTTAGCAGCAGACGGGCGAACAGCGCGTATGCGAGAGCTAATCCCAGCCACTTTACAGCAGCTGTGCCGCGGCGACTCGAGGACATCATATCTTCCACTGCATCCCCTATAGTGCGACAGATCGGATTTGCGCCTACGCACCCCCTTGATCGTCAGGCCGCCATTCAACTCTAGTATGTAACTGCGCATTTTAGCCATTTGCTAAGCCAATCTTAATTACCATGCTCCATAAAAATTTCTTATTCGATTAACCTCACTCTCCGCTTGCCTCGTCCAGCCATGAATCCGAATATCGGCAGAATTTGCGACTGGCGGCGGCAAAAAAAAAGCCCCGTCCGAAGACGGGGCTTTTCGTTGAGTCTGCGCCGGAAACCCGGCGCAATCTCGGGGCTTCGCCTAAGGGCTGGCTTACATCATACCGCCCATGCCGCCCATGCCACCCATACCGCCCATGTCACCCATGCCGCCGGCGGATTCCGTCTTCGGTTCTTCCGCCACCATGCATTCGGTGGTGATCATCAGGCCGGCTACGGACGATGCGTTCTGCAGCGCCGTGCGGGTTACCTTGGCGGGGTCCAGGATGCCCATGGCGATCATGTCGCCGAACTCGCCGCTGGCGGCGTTGTAGCCGAAGTTGCCGGTACCTTCCGACACCTTGTTCAGCACCACGGACGGCTCGTCGCCGCAGTTGGCGACGATCTGACGCAGCGGTTCTTCCATGGCGCGGCGCAGGATGCCGATGCCGACGTCCTGATCGTGGTTGGCGCCTTTCAGGTCCTTGATTTTCTGCAGGGCGCGCACCAGAGCGACGCCGCCGCCGGCGACGATGCCTTCTTCAACCGCTGCACGGGTAGCGTGCAGGGCGTCTTCCACGCGGGCTTTCTTTTCCTTCATTTCCACTTCGGTGGCTGCGCCCACTTTGATCACCGCAACGCCGCCGGCCAGCTTGGCCAGACGTTCTTGCAGCTTTTCGCGGTCGTAGTCGGAAGTGGTGTCTTCGATCTGGCGACGGATTTGCGTTACGCGGCCTTCGATCTTGTCGTGGGCGCCGGCGCCGTCGATGATCGTGGTGTTTTCCTTGGTGATCTGTACCTTCTTGGCGGTGCCCAGCAGGTCCAAGGTCACTTGTTCCAGGGACAGACCCACGTCTTCCGCGATCACGGTGCCGCCGGTCAGGATGGCGATGTCTTCCAGCATAGCCTTGCGGCGGTCGCCGAAGCCCGGTGCCTTAACAGCGGCCACTTTCAAGATGCCGCGCATGGTGTTCACCACCAACGTAGCCAGCGCTTCGCCTTCCACGTCTTCTGCGATGATCAACAGGGCGCGACCGGACTTGGCGACGGCTTCCAGGGTCGGCAGCAGGTCGCGGATGTTGGAGATCTTCTTGTCGTAGATCAGGATGAACGGGTTTTCCAGCTCCACGTTCATGGTCTGCTGGTTGTTGATGAAGTACGGCGACAGGTAGCCGCGGTCGAACTGCATACCCTCGACGATGTCCAGGGTGTTTTCCAGGCCGGAGCCGTCTTCCACGGTGATGACGCCTTCCTTGCCCACCTTGTCCATGGCGTCGGCAATGATCTTGCCCACGTCTTCATCGGAGTTGGCGGAGATGCTGCCCACCTGGGCAATGGCCTTGCTGTCGGCGCAGGGTACGGCCATGGCGTGCACGGCTTCCACAGCGGCGGCGCAGGCCTTGTCGATGCCGCGCTTCAGGTCCATGGGGTTCATGCCGGCGGCAACCGCCTTCAGGCCTTCGTTCATGATGGCCTGGGCCAGCACGGTGGCGGTGGTGGTGCCGTCGCCGGCCACGTCGGAAGTCTTGGAAGCGACTTCCTTTACCATCTGGGCGCCCATGTTTTCGAACTTGTCTTTCAGTTCGATTTCCTTCGCCACGGACACGCCGTCCTTGGTCACGGTGGGAGCGCCGAAGCTCTTTTCCAGCACCACGTTGCGGCCTTTCGGACCCAGGGTCACTTTCACCGCGTGAGCCAGGATGTTTACACCGCGCACCATGCGGACACGTGCGTCGTCGCCGAATTTAACGTCTTTTGCTGCCATGTGTTGAATTCCTAATGTTGTTCAGGGAAAAAGGAAGGGAGGCTATTAGCCTTCGATGACGCCCATGATGTCTTCTTCGCGCATCACGACGACTTCTTCACCGTCGATCTTCACCTCGGTGCCGGAGTACTTGCCGAACAGCACCTTGTCGCCGGCCTTGACGGCCATGGCGCGCACGCTGCCGTCGTCGAGAATCTTGCCGTTGCCAACCGCCAGCACTTCGCCGCGCATGGGCTTTTCTTTGGCGGTGTCGGGAATGACGATGCCGCCGGCGGTCATCCGCTCTTCTTCCAAACGCTTAACAATGACTCGGTCGTGCAGGGGACGAATTTTCATAGCTTCTCCTGTTGAGATGATCCGTAAACGAATTTCCGCTGTCGCCGAACGCTATTAGCACTCGATGCGGGTGAGTGCTAATAATAAACCGGGATTCGGCCATGTCAAGGCCGCAAAGGCGGCCCGCACCGTCTACGAGCTCCGGCCGACGCGACCCGATCCCGTAGGCCCAGAATCGCCTTGCGTCCCGTAGAGGCGGGAAACCTGCCCCTCCCCTTCGCTAACGGGCCGCGCGCGCCGGTCTTCGACCATTAAAGACCGGCCGCCCGAACCTAGCCATGGACTGCCGACAGGAAACCTCGCACCCCGCCCCGCCGCAGCCAAGCCGGAGACGCGGCGCCGACGCGATTTGCGGACGAAGCCGGCACGAACATCTTGAGCCGCACGAATCCTGCGTGTTCTCATAGATAATCCTTGATCGGCGAATACATCGATATGCATCACGGACATTCGTTTGCGGCTTCATCTATAGGCAGAGTCATGGCAATCGGCAGGCGACTGAGAGAGGAGAGAGAGAGGCTTCAGCTTTCTCAAGCCGATCTCGCGGAACAAGCGGGCATACCGCGCGGCACCCAGGCCGACTACGAGCTAGGGGAGGCCGAGCCCGACTCCGGCTACCTGGAAACAGTCAAGACCCTGGGGATAGACGTCGATTACGTCCTGTTCGGCGTGGACGAACCGGAGGCGATGGTGGAATGCCCGGCGTTTCGGTCGCTGCTCGTCGAACGGCCTATTACGCGGGAGGAGTGCCGGCAATACGCATCGAAAGGCGGCCCCGGCGGCGCCATAACCAAGGCGCTTTTCAGTTCCACATGCCCCAAATGCGACAAAAACCCCATCACTCGGCCGCCCCGCACCGACGGCAAAGCGAACACGGCCGATATTGACGCGAGATTGCTGGAAAATTTGCTGGAAACGCTGGAAACGATGCTGGAACAAACCGGAACCACGCTGCCGCCCCCCAAAAAAGCGCGGCTGGTCGTCATGCTGTATCGAACCTTCCGCGCCAGCGGCGTCATCGACAAAAAAACCATCGAAGATGCGCTGAACCTTGCCGTCTAACCCCATTGCAGCCTTAAACGGCGACGCCGCGGCGATACCGCGAACCAGGGCACGCCGCTGGGGAGCGGACACTCGCCGTCGCCCCGCGACAACGATTCATACCTGGGGAGCGGCCTCATCCGAGGCGTCCCCATCAAAATGGCCGGCGAACGCCAAAACCGCTTTTGCCCTACCCTTCGCCGCGCCCGCGCAATTGCCCTAATACCAAGCTTATGATATCCTGAGGAGGTTAAACTGCATGCTTATACCAGGGGCGAAATGCAACTAATACCAGTAATTCTTTGCGGCGGCGCAGGTTCGCGTTTATGGCCGGTTTCCCGGGCGCTGCACCCCAAACCATTTATCCGCTTGGCGGATGGGCAAAGCTTACTACAAAAAGCATTCCTACGAGGGGCCGAATTACCGAATGTTAAAACGGTACTAACGGTCACCAACCGCGATTTCTTCTTTAAAACGGAAGACGAATTCCGCGAGATTAACGCGACCAATATCGCAACCTCTTTTATTCTCGAGCCCTATGGCCGAAATACCGCGGCGGCGATCGCTGCAGCGGCGTTGCAAATCGCTAAAACCCACGGACCGGATACGCTCGTCCTAGTTCTCGCAGCCGACCACCTCATCGCCGACCAGGAAGCCTTCCAAAAAGCCGTTCTCGCAAGCATCGAATTGGCCGCCACCGGGAAACTGGTCACGTTCGGCATTCAACCAAACGCTCCGGAAACCGGCTACGGCTACATTGAGGCCGACGGAAACAACGTGCTTCGCTTCATTGAAAAGCCTTCTCGAGAAAAAGCCCAAGAATACCTCGCATCCGGCCGTTACCTCTGGAATTCCGGGATGTTTTGCTTTTCCGCCAACAGCATGCTGCAGGAAATGGAGCGGCATTGCCCCGAAATCCTTTCCGAGACCAAACGCTGCATTGAGCGATCCAGGCTCGCCGAAGGCAAGGACTTCACTCAACTCGAGCTGGACTCCAACACGTTTTCCAGCGTTCCGGAACTGTCCATCGACTACGCCGTCATGGAAAAATCGAGCGAAGTCGCCGTGGTTCCCTGCGATATCGGCTGGAGCGACATCGGCTCCTGGACGGCATTAGGTGATTTGGACGAACCGGACGCCCACGGCAACCGCACCCAGGGCGAAACCTTGCTGCACAGCAGCCGTAACTGCACCATCCACAGCAACGACCGCCTGGTCGCCGCCGTCGGCGTGGAAGACCTGATCATCGTGGACACGCCGGACGCCCTTTTGGTCACAGAAAAGTCCTGCTCGCAGGATGTCAAACACATCTACGCGGAACTGAAAACCAAAGGACACATCACCCACCAGCTTCATCGCACGGTGCATCGGCCGTGGGGCACTTATACCGTGCTTGAAGAAGGCAGCGACTTCAAAATCAAGCGCATCGTAGTCAAGCCCGGAGCCAGGCTCAGCCTGCAAATGCACTACCATCGCAGCGAACACTGGGTGGTGGTCAGCGGCACGGCGAAAGTGGTGAACGAAGACAGCGAAATCATCGTCAACACCAACGAATCGACCTACATCAAAGCCGGACGCAAGCACCGCCTTGAAAACCCCGGGTTGCTCGACCTGGTCATGATCGAAGTACAAAGCGGCGCCTATGTCGGCGAAGACGACATCGTGCGCTTTGAAGACAATTACGGGCGCGCCTAAATGTCGGAATTAACCTGCTTTAAAGCCTATGACGTTCGCGGCAAACTCGGCGACGAACTCAACGAAGACATCGCCTATCGAATCGGGCGCGCCTATGCGCAATACCTCGGCGCCGCGCGCGTGGTTGTCGGCAGCGACGTACGCAAAACCAGCGCCCCCCTCAAGCAGGCCCTGGCGCAAGGGTTGATGGACGCGGGAGCGGACGTCATCGACATCGGCCTGAGCGGCACGGAAGAAATTTATTTCGCCACCTTCCACCTCGACGTGGACGGAGGAATAGAAGTTACCGCCAGCCACAACCCCATGGACTACAACGGGATGAAATTCGTAGGCAAAGGCGCCCTGCCGATCAGCGGCGATTCCGGCTTGCGGACCATCCAAAAGCTGGCTGAAACAGCGGACTTTCAGCCGGCCGCCCGCCAAGGCGCGCTCACGCACCAATCCATTCTGGAACCCTATGTTGACCACCTGCTCGGCTACATCGACCAGGCCAAGCTACGGCCGCTCAGGCTCGTGGTCAACGCCGGCAACGGCGCCGCCGGCCACGTCATCGACGCCATCGAACAGCGGTTTGCCGACGCGAACACGCCCATAGAGTTCATCAAGGTGCACCACGCGCCGGATAGCGACTTCCCCAACGGCATCCCCAACCCGCTTTTGCCCGAAAATCGGGCGGCAACCGCCGAGGCCGTGCAACAACACGGCGCCGATATCGGCATCGCCTGGGACGGCGACTTCGACCGCTGCTTCCTGTTCGACGAAAAAGGCCGGTTTGTCGAAGGCTATTACATCGTCGGACTATTGGCCGAAGCGTTCCTGCACAAGCATCCGGGCGAGAAAATCATTCACGACCCGCGCCTCACCTGGAACACCATCGACATAGTCACCCAAGCGGGAGGCGTACCCATTCAGAGCAAAACCGGCCACGCTTTCATCAAGGAACGCATGCGCGCGGAAAACGCCATATACGGCGGCGAGATGAGCGCCCACCACTACTTCCGCGACTTCGCCTACTGCGACAGCGGCATGATCCCCTGGCTGCTGGTCGCCGAACTATTGAGCACAAAACAAAAAACCTTGTCCCAATTAGTCGACGAGCGCGTATCCACCTACCCTTGCAGCGGCGAAATCAACTATAAGGTTTCCAGCCAGCCCGAAGCGATCAACCGAGTGCTCGAGCACTACGCCCCCTTGGCGCCCCGCATCGACAATACCGACGGACTCAGCATGGAGTTTTCCGACTGGCGCCTCAACCTGCGCGGCTCCAACACCGAACCCCTGCTTCGACTGAACGTAGAAAGCAGAGCCGATCCTGCATCCGTCGACGAGCACGTACGGCAAATCGAGCGTTTAATCGCCGCAACCACCTAAACCGGTTCCACGTTCGCCCTGACATCGGGGCGACATATGCACGTCGCCCATGAAAAGGCGAAATGTTGAGAAAGTCACCTCGGAAAAACTGCGAACTCCCGCCGCCAGCAACACCCGCGTCCCAATCGCGAGCTCGGAGCGAGACGCCCCATTAATGCGCCGGAAAATTTCAACCACAATAACCGGCCGAGCGGCAGGCAGCGCCGATCCTCGAACAAGTCGCGAGTTCAGACATTAGCCGAACCGCTCCAGCATTAGCGAAAAACCGCTACTGGCAGAATCGGCCAAGATTTTAGAGAAAACGGAATGGCAATAAATTTGCGATCGATAAAAGAAATAAACAACGGGATAGTGCCATTGCTTCTTCTCCCCAAAAATTTCAGCGGTCTTTTGTCGATCTTGCTCGTGTCGGTGCTGTTGTTGTCCAAGCCCGCCCAAATCAATATCCCGCTTCCAACCGACCAGATCAAGCGACACGAAGGCTGCGCTTATACCGTAGACATCCCGCCCCACAACGACTCGCTATTCTGGACATTCGAAGGCGACTCAACCAAAGGGGTTTTTTCAAAGTTACGGCTATACGAAAACAAAATTCAGCTAGGCCCAAACAATACGGCCTATGCCGACATCCAAACCAAAGGCCGCGGCGCTTATTCGCACTGGCAAAACGAATTGTATTTTTCCACGAGCGACTGCTCATCCCCCGTGGTTAACGGCAAGCTTTACAAAATCAAAATACCGCCGAGGCTTTCGCCTGCCGGCAACGCCATCATTTTCGGGATATTTATCGCGTTTTCTTTTTTCGCCAGCCACTCCGGCCTGTTAAAAAAAATAGCGGAAACCAGGAACAGGCTAACGAATTTCCTTCGCAATTCGGCGCCGAGATCCACCGAAATCGCCATCGCCGCAATTTTAACCAGCGCCGTCTGCGCTTACATATTTCACCAGTGGTTTAACGACATTACGACAAACTCCTTCTCGCTGGGCGGGCGATATGTGGTAAGCGATGGGCTAGGCTATTACGAATGCGCAAATTCGCTGATTGAGAAAGGAAGATTTGATTACGACTGGTGCGACCGGCGGGTAATTTATCCTTACCTACTAGCGGGCTTCTCCAGCATTACCGAAAACCTGGCCGGCACCCTCATCCTGCAAGGGCTGACCGTAACCCTATGCCTCTATTTGGCGGCAAAGCACTTATACCGCCACCTTGGGCTGGGATCCGCTATTTTGTTCACCGGGTTTCTGCTCAACTACGCGGCCTCGGAAGTGTTCGCGACCACGACGACCGAGAACGCGGGGCTGATGTTCGGAGCGCTCGGCATGGCATTTTTATTGTCCAGCGCGAAAATGCTCGACGCGAACAACCAAGGGCCGGCTTCGCTAGCGCAAAAGCCCATTAGCGACGCGCCATTCGCCCTCATACTACTAGGCCTCGGCACCATTTCCATTGCTTTAAGCGCCCGCGCCGGAGCGATGTTCTGTTTGCCTTTGCTATTCTGCTGGTCGTGGCTGATGCTAAGGCGCCGCTTCGAGCTGCGATGGCATCATTTTGCGCTCCTATTTTTGGCGCTTGTCGCAGGCAATATCACCCAAGTCATACTGTTAAAGGCCTCCGGAGCAACTCCCGGGAACTCCTACGGGAATTTTTCATTAACGCTATACGGATTATCGGTAGGCGGAAAAAACTGGAATCAATTCTTCCTGGACCACCCAGGGCTGACATTCCAATCCGACGCGCAAGCGTCGTCGACAGCTTACAAAATGGCGTTCGAAAATATCGTTACTCGTCCGGAAAAGCTTTTCGAGGGACTAATACACAATATTTCGATTTTCCTTGAAAACGGCACCGTGGGATATTACCGATACGGTGCATTTCAGTCATTCGCAAGCATTCTCTGGTGGACAGGACTGTGGCCGATCGTCCTTTACAGGAGACGCGCCCTATTCAGCCTAATTGGATTGATGTCGCTTGGCGTCGTGTTGACTGCCCCTCTTTTGATGGAAGACGCCGGATCCCGGGTATTCGCTGCCAGCGCTACGGCGGATTTCGCGCAAATAACGATCGGCTGCTGGTGGTTATTGACAATCTATCTTCGATTCGTTGAAGCGCCCTCATTCGCCCAAATCAAACGGCTGTTTTTCTCCAGCACTTTCGATGTCGTTGCGAATACGGATTACGAAAGGAAAGCCCCCTATCAAACATCCAAGACGTTCGAACAGGCCATGATTGCGCTGTTGGTCGTCATCATGGCCGCCCCTGTTTGCATCAAAAGGCCTACGCCCTTCGATGCTTCTTACAAATGCGCCAGCGGTGAACTAGCCGTGACGCAACTGGGGAAACGATCGCAAGGCGTGATTTTTTCCTCCAACGCTGGAAGTACCGATTTTACTCACCGGTTATGGGTTGCTGACCGCAAGCGGCTGCAGGAAAACGTGCCGGCCATCATGTGGTGGAAAGACGACCTGAAGTCGGCGCAGTTAACCTCCATCGTTTCCGGTACGCAAATTAACCGTGTGGGAGGGGTTTACGCATTTTCGGAAAAGGACCTAACCCCTTACATCGGAAAAATCGTCAACATTTGCATCAACCGCTCCAGCACCCAAAAGCTGTTCGGGCTAGATTACTCGCGCATCGAGTCGATCGAGATCGCTGGCGACTCAAACTAAGCGAGCTGGTATACTACTCTCCACAAGGCTAACAATCCGGCAACCCAATCGTCACCACGTGAGCACCCAATGAAAATACCTTTAAACAAGTCCACTCTCAGCGAGGAAGAGTATAAAGCGGTAATCGACGTTCTCGACTCCGGCTTCCTCACGATGGGCTCAAAATGCTTTGAGTTCGAAGCGGAGTTTGCGAAATACGTTGGAAGCAAAAATGCTGTTTTTGTAAACTCGGGTTCGTCCGCCAATCTTCTAGCGTTTTTCGCCATAGCCAATCCGCTATGCCCCATCAAAGGGAAAAAGCGCAAACTAATGCCGGGCGACGAAGTCATCGTTCCGGCCGTAACGTGGTCCACGTCTGTTTGGCCGATCATTCAGGCAGGCGCCATCCCCCGCTTCGTGGATTGCGATCCCACGACCTTGCAAGTGACGCCGGAAACCGTCAAAGCAGCCATCAACGAAAAAACCGTAGGGATATGCGCGGTACATATCCTGGGAAATGGTCTCGACGGCAGCGCGTATGCGCAGATCGCGAACGAGCACGGACTGTGGTTGATCGAAGATACGTGCGAATCCCTCGGCGTGAAATCGGACAATAAGCATGTAGGCACTTTCGGCGACATCGGCACCTACAGCTTTTATTTCTCGCACCACATCACGTCCGTCGAAGGCGGAATGGTGGTGACGGACGACGATGACATGGCCAATCTCTTGAGGTCGTTGCGCAGCCACGGTTGGACCAGACACCGGACCGATACGGACAAGTTCACTCAACTTTATCCCGAAGTCGACCCCAGATTTATGTTTATCACAACGGGCTTTAACGTCCGTCCTACGGATATCAACGCGGCCATTGGCTTGAAGCAGCTGCCCAAACTGGAAGGCTTCAATGCGCATCGCAGGGATATTTCCGCCGCGATATCCGCCGGCCTGAAGCCGCTCGCGGATGAAGGCATATTATCCTTGATTCGATACGATGCGAAAATTTCGGCGGCCCCGTTCGGGTATCCGGTAATTTGTTCCTCGCGCGCCATTAGGGACAAATTACAAAAGCATCTCGAAAACTCCGGCATAGAAACTCGGCCGATTATATGCGGCAACATGACTAGACAGCCGGCGTTCCAGCACTATGACTACTTGGTGTCCGGGGATCTACGCGGCGCCGATGCCGTGATGGACTGTGGGTTATACTGGGGAACGCACCCGGGTATGACTCAGTCTGAAGTCGATTATATTGTTAATTCAGTTCGGGAGTGTTTTGCAAAATGAAAAGAGCTCTTATTACCGGTATTACCGGGCAAGACGGCGCCTACCTAGCGGAACTTTTGCTGGAAAAAGGCTACGAGGTACACGGTATCATCCGCCGTTCCTCGTCTTTCAATACCGGCCGCATCCTCCATCTGTACAAAGACTTGCATGAAAGCGACGTCAGGTTACACCTCCACTACGGTGAGCTGAGCGACTCCAGCCGCTTGGAAAGAATCGTCGAGCTGGCGCAGCCGGACGAGGTTTACAACCTTGGCGCGCAGAGCCACGTGAGAGTTTCCTTCGACGAACCGGTTTATACCGCCGACGTCGTGGGATTGGGATCGCTCCGCATGCTCGAGGCGATAAGAAACGTTTTCGGCGCGTCCAAAACCAAGTATTACCAGGCCTCTAGTTCCGAGATGTTCGGCGACGTTAGAGAAGTCCCGCAGACGGAGAAAACGCCGTTTTACCCGCGCAGCCCGTATGCCTGCGCCAAGGTTTACGCGTATTGGCAGGTGGTCAACTATCGCGAAGCTTATGGCATGCACGCGTCCAACGGAATCTTGTTCAACCACGAGAGCCCGCTGCGCGGCGAGACCTTTGTGACCAGAAAGATCACGCGCGGACTAAGCCGCATCGTTGCCGGAAAGGAAAAGAAAATTTATTTGGGCAATCTGGATGCGAAACGCGACTGGGGCTTCGCCAAGGATTACGTGGAGGCCATGTGGTTGATGCTGCAACAGCCCGAACCAGACGATTATGTCATCGCTACCGGCCAAACCTGGAGCGTACGCGACTTTTTGATCAAGGCCTTTGAATGCGTCGGACTCAATTGGGAAGACCATGTTGAATTCGACCCCAGATATCTCCGCCCGACCGAAGTGGACCTGCTCATTGGCGATGCGGCAAAGGCGAGAGAAAAACTGAATTGGGTTCCGAGAACCTCCTTTGACGAACTGGTGCGCCTGATGGTACAGGCGGACTTGGCGCTCGAAGGCGTGGCCGATCGCATGGTGCCAAAATGAGTTACCGAACCGCGGTCACCGCCCGGGACTTTCACGAAAAGACGCGGGATTACTTCGCCTCCAAACGAGTGCTCGTCCTGGGGGGAAGCGGTTTTATCGGCAGCCACGTGGTCGAGCAGTTGCTCGCTATCGGGGCCAAGCCGGTCGTAATTACGCGTGTCCCTCAGCCCAAATATCTCGAAACGCCGATTCGGAATGGGGAATGCGAGATCCATTGCGGGAACCTGAATGATCTGGACTTCGTCGCCAAGGTTCTGAAGACCTGCCCTATCGTCATGTACATGGCGGCGTCCGTCGGTGGCCTGGAATTCAATTTCAAACATCCCGCATCGATATTTCACGACAATATGACGCCTTTTTTAGGCGTCATTCGCTTGGCGCAGCAATCGGCCGTCGAACGGTTCCTGGTCACCAGCTCCGCTTGCGTTTATCCGCGGCATTGCTCCATACCGACCCCCGAAGAAGAGGGCGTTCTGGATCAGCCGGAACCGACCAATGCGGGTTATGGATGGGCCAAGCGCATGGAGGAATTTGTCGGACAGGCATACGCGAAGGAATACGGCATGTCCATTGCCATAGCGCGTCCGTATAACGCCTATGGTCCCAGGGACAACTTTGACCCGGAGAAATCCCATGTGATTCCGGCCCTTATTCATAGGGCCATGACAACGGAATCCGATTACTTTGATGTTTGGGGCGACGGATCGCACTCCCGGTCATTCCTTTATGTGGACGACTTCGCCAGGGGATTGATCGAAACAACCGCGCTTTATCCGGAAGCCGATCCTATCAATATAGGAACCGCCGAGGAAATACAAATATCGCGCGTCGCCGAACTCATTGGAGAAACGGTATCGAAAATCAGGGGACGTTCGATAGCCCCGAAATTCAACCCCGATGGCCTTACCGGACAACCCAGGCGGATGTGCGACACGAAAAAAGCCTTCGAAAAAATCGGGTTCCAAGCCAAGACTCCGTTCTTGGATGGCATATCTAAAACTATTACTTGGTATTCAGAAAATGCGAATAGCACTGTGCATTCTAACTAAAAACGAGAAAGAGTGTGTCGAGGTAATGTTCCCTCGCATACCGGCCCCCTCGACACCCAACGCCGGCTTCGACGAAATTGTCGTAGTCGACGGCGGCTCGACCGACGGCACTGTCGAATACTTCACCCAGCGTGGCGTAAAAGTTATCGGACAGAGTAAACGGGGACGGGGTGAAGCGTTCCATCTCGCATTCGAGCAAATCAAAGCGGATGCCTATATCTTTTTCTCCCCCGACGGAAATGAAGATCCGGAAGACCTGCCAAAGTTCAGGAAGTATCTTTCGGAAGGCGCCGATATCGTCATCGCCTCCAGAATGATGAAAGGCGCAAGAAACGAAGAAGACGACCAAATCTTCAGATGGAGAAAATGGGCCAATAACGCGTTCAACCTCATGGCAAACATTGCCTTCCGGAAGAAGGGCCCCTTTATCACCGACTCTATTAATGGTTATAGAGCGATAACCAAGAGCGCCACGGAAACTCTTAAGCTGGATGCGAGCGACTATACGATCGAGTACCAGATGACGATGAGAGCGTTCAAGTCTGGGCTGAAGATTGCAGAATTCCCGACCATCGAAGGCAATAGAATTTTTGGGGAAACGCAGGCGCGCAGCATACCTACCGGAATAAGATTCTTGAAGGCTTTCTACCACGAATTGACGCACTAATAACTGCAATCGATTTCCTGGCGCGGCTCGCCACTCTTAATATAACCGCTAAGATATGAGATCAAACATGACCAAGGGAGACCGCGCCACAGGAATCAAGAAAAAAATCGCTTTCCTGATAAAGCTGGCTATTTCAATAACGCTGCTATTTTGGCTATTCACCAAGTTTGATCTGCAGGCGCATCAATTTACGCCGAAAGAGCCTATGTGGTTGATTGTTGGAATTGTCGCAACATTGATTCAGCCGGCCATCATGGGAGAACGCTGGCGTATTATTTTATCCGCGTACGATTTGAAAACCGCCCTATCGACGCTGGTGAAAATCACCTATCTTTCCGTTTTTATGGGGCAATTTTTGCCGGCATCCATCGGAGGAGACGCCATTCGCGTGGTCATGATTAAGCGATGCGGCGTTCGCCTTACGTTGGGCGCGGTCAGCACGGTTATCGATAGAGGTTTCGCTTTAATTGCGCTGTTTTTCCTTGTCCCCCTGGCCTTTGTAAACGACATTAAGGAATTCCAAAACACGGAAACCCAAATTATCGCCGCGTCGCTGACCTTTCTAATGTTGGTCTCGCCGCTCGTGCTCGCCTACATGGCGCCGTTCTTTGAAAGAAAGGCTCACCATCGCCGGTGGATACGACCGATTGCGTACATTGCCTCCGGCATGAAACACCTCATTTGCAGCCCGCTAAAGATTTTTTCGGTCCTGTCCATTTCCCTGGCCGTTCATTTGCTCTCGGCCGTTGCGTTATGGTCCGTCATGATGGGCCTCGGTTCGGAAATCAGTTTTTGGCTCGGATTAACCATTTTTCCCGCGATTATTTTGGCGCAAATGCTTCCTGTATCGTTGGGAGGCTGGGGGGTAAGAGAGGTCGCGGCGATCTCCGTCCTCGGCATGGTGGGGGTCAACCCCCAAGTTGCGCTCACCTCTTCGGTCATGCTGGGTATTTTTTACGCATTAGCCAGCCTTCCTGGCGCTTGGTACGCATTTCAGTGGCACAAAATCGATGCCTGACGCTCCTTTTAGGCTTGTAGTCGATTTATCCGCTCACGGATACGGACACCTAGGCCAGTCGGCCCCTTGGCTTAATGCGCTGGTTCGCAACAATCCTCGGCTTGAAATGGTTGTTCGATCCGAGCTGCCTCGGAGCAAGCTCGGTGAACGGCTGAATTTCGACTTCGACCACCGCCCCCTGGAAACGGACGCCACGATTTTTTTACGCGACGGTTTCGAGATCGATTGGCGGAAAACCAAGCAGGCGTTTCACGACTTGATGGATAACTTCGATGCGCACGTCGATGCGGAAATCGAAAGGCTGGCGTCCCTGCAAGCGAATGCGTTAATTTCGAATACCGGCTTTGTTGCAATCGCGGCAGCGAATGCGCTGGAGATTCCGTCGGTGGTAGCCAGTTCGTTGAATTGGGCCGATATTTTCTCCTATCACGCCGACGGCTCCGCTTACGATGCGGAGCACATCGGCTTGGCGAGAAATGCTTATAAAAGGGCCTCCTCATACGTTGCGATAACGCCAGGAATCCTGCCCGAATGGCACCCGAGGGTTCAGCCCATCGGTCCGATTTCCGCCGTGGGCCAAAACCGCCGTGCGCAAATCGCCCAGGTGCTCGGTATAGATGAAACGGCCGCCTGGGTCGTCTATGCCTTCGGCCGGGACGTTCCCGCCGCGCCAGCCTCGCCCCCGCACAACCGCAATTTTGTCTTATTTACGCCCGACGCCTGGGATTTACCTCACGGCATTAAAATCGGTGCAGTACCCTTCGATTTTATAGACATCGTCGCCAGCTCCGATATTGTCATTTCAAAGCCCGGTTATGGAATTATCAGCGAAGCCTGCTGCCACGACAAGAAACTGGTATTGCTGACGCGGGAAGGCTGGGCCGAAACCGACGCCTTGGTCGACTGGACCAAGAATATCGGCTTGCTTTACGGCCAATACGGCTGTTTGGACGAAATTCCGCTAGAAAACGTTGCGACATGGAAGCCGGACAGTCAAAAAGTCACAAGCCTCCATTTAGCCGGCGCTCACGCCACCCAGGTTATCGAGAATGCTATTTATGCATAGTGCGCAGATAAGCAATAACGACCGTTGCCGAACGGTGGCGGGTTGGCTTTCCATGGCGGCGCTGCTGTTACTGTTCTGGGGCTTGCGAATTTATTATTGGCATCAGATCGACGAACCGCCGTTTTCCGATTTGGAAGACTATGTCAAATTGGGCTCGGGGGTAGCAAGGAGCTTCGACTTTTCGTTCGATAGCTTCTGGCGCAGCTATAAACCCCCCACCATCCCGCTTTTCCACGGCTTGGTTTTCTTTCTTTTCGGGGATGCCAACCTCGACGCGCTGCGCTACGCGCAAGGCCTGTTTGTTTTCGGCTCGGCGGGGTTTCTGGCTCGGGAGATCTACATCGCCAGCGCGTCCAAGCCGCTGGCTTTTTCGTTCCTCCTAATCGTTGCCGTCGCCAAATCGTCGGTCTTCTGGAGCTACAAGGCCGGAACGGAATCACTGGCGGAAGGATTCCTATACCTGGTGCTGGGCGTCTCTCTCTGGGCGCAGCGGGCGCCCGCGGTTTGTCAGGCCTATTTCGCTCTCGGCGCGCTATCGGTCGCGGCCATACTGGCCCGCCCCAACTTCGTGCCATTCCTATTTCTGCTTTCGATACTGCCGTTGGTTAAAGCCTGGAAGTCGTCGCCATCCAGCTTTTCCAAATGCCTGTCGGCCTATATTCTGGCCATTGTTCTGGCTTGGTCGCCTTGGATCACGAGAAACTACCGGATCTACGGCGATTTCTTGCCGCTGTCCACGCAAGGCCCCTATTCGTTTATCTGGGAATTGGGCAAAGTTGCAATACCAGGGGCAGGGCCGGAGGAGAAAATGGACGTCAACGAGATTCAAGCGATGGCGTCCCATCGCTTTAAAAGCGACTTGGAAGCATCGAGATTCGCCAATCAAGTATCGGCTTTATGGCTTAGGGAACACGCCAAAGAATATCCGCGTATCGTCGTCAACAGAATACTGAACCAGGTCAACGACCGGGACGTGCATTTAACCAAGGTCTCGCGAATCGAATTGTTTGACGGCTTTATCCCGTTGCTGGACAAAAATCGCTGGAATGTTTGGTCCGGCTTTCTCGGTATCGCGATTATGGCGTTGCGCTACCCCTGGGCTATTCAGCTGCTCCTTGGCGTAGTGCCCACCTTTGTTTTTGGCGCGCTTTTCCTTGGGTATGCCAGGATGCTGGAGCCCATACTTCCCATGGTGCTTTCCGGAAACATCATGCTGGTTTACGTCCTGTCGCAAGGGGCGAAATCGCTGATGAAGCATCGCCTGCCAGGCGCCTAATCGACCGGGATAGCTCCCCGGCCGCTTTTGCCGTCGACCGCGTCCGGCGCGCCCTACCGAGGCGAGGCCAACCAGATTAAGCTGGCCATGCGCCCTGTGACCGGCTCACGGCGGTAGGAATAAAACCGTTCGCCGTCGCTGTAAGTGCACAAGCCGCCGCCGTAGACGCGGGTGACACCCGCTGCCGCCAAATCCAGCCGCGCCAGGGCGTATAAATCGGCCAGCCATTTTCCCTGCCCTTTCGGAGAAAAGGCCGCGTCGGCCCCGGACAAACGGGCCAGGAACGCTTCGCGCACTTCGCCGCCCACTTCGAAAGCGCCGGGACCGATGGCCGGCCCCAGCCAGGCGATGATTTCGCGGGTGTTTGCGGGAAAGCCGGCGGGCTCCCTCGACGCGACGGGAGCGGAGAGCGCTTGCGCCGTTCGGCGCAACACGCCCGCCGCCAACCCTTTCCAGCCGGCATGGGCGGCCGCCACCCGGGTGCCGGCCACATCGCAGAACAGCACCGGCAGGCAATCGGCGGTCAGGACGGCACAAACCGTCCCGGCTTCGTCGGTGAAACTGGCGTCGGCGCGGCGGCTTTCGGAACGGCCGGCATCGACGGCGGCATCGCCGTGCACCTGCTCCAACCAAGCCGGCTCGGCCGGCAGATCCAGGCGCTCCCGCAACCGGCGGCGGTTCTCCGCCACATGGGCGGGATCGTCGTTCACGTGGGCGGCGAGATTGAAAGCGGCGTAGGGACCGACGCTGACACCGCCCGAGCGGGTGGTAACCGCGGCCCGCACATTGGCCGGCGCCGGCCAGTCGGGAATGATGAACGAATCGGTCATGACGCCTGCTCCCCTTCCCGTCCGGCCAGCCGCGCCACTTCTTGCGGGAACACCTCGCGGCCGATGCGTTCCGCCACGGCGGCGAAATCGTGTTGCGACGACAGCGGTCGCCACCCCAAGCCGTCCAACAGGGCGCGCAATACCGTCCGCACGGTGCTTTCTCGATTGCCGATGCCCATGGCGCCATAGCCGAAGTTGTAGTTTTCCATCATCAACTCGCCGTAGTGCACAGCCCAGAAGCCGTAAACCAGATCCTGCGGACGCATGTCCCGGGGCAGGCTCAAATCGCCGGCGGCGATGGCTTCGTCCACCACCACGACCACCCGGTCCAGCACCTCTTTCAGCAGCGCGTTGTGGGCGGCGTGGTTGTCCGCGGAGATTTTGTCGCGCACCCCGGCGGATTTCACCGTGTAGCTGGCCTCGTACTCCACCGGATAGAGCCGGGCGTAATAATCGTGCCCCAGGTGAAAAGCCTGCAGCCGCTCGCGGCTGTTGCCGCGGAACGCCAACGCGCGGTCGAAAAACTCCCCCCAAATACGCAGGCCCCGCATGCACAGTTGCATCAGCACCTCCTCCTTGCACTGAAAGTGCTGGTAGATGGTGCCCTTGGAGTATTCCATCGCTTCGGCGATGCGATCCATGCCCAGATTGGCGAAACCGTGTTCGGCGATAAGCCGGGCCGCCACGTCCAGGATCAACTCGTGCCTGACTTTGAGTTCGCGTTGCTTGCGGGTGATTGCTTCGGCCATTTTGACGTTAAGGATAGTTTTTGACGCGGCGTCATTTTTTGTGATTCAATCCGTTTCATTGTGACACAGGACGCCGCCCGCCCGCAGCCGCCAAGGCGATACCGGGGTTTGCAGCGCGATGGGTTGGACCGAACGCGCCCCGGCTCGCCCGCATCGAGCGGCGGCATCCGGTCGTCGCCAAATCGCTAACGTGAAGAAGGAAAGTCGCCATGCCCCTCCTGAAAAACCCGCTCGGACCGGTCCTCGCCCTGCTCTTGCTCGTTTCCCTCTCCGCCGGGGCCGACACGCCCATCGCCGTGTTGGATTTCGAGCTACACGACATCACCTCCAACCCCGGCGTTGCCGAAGAGGTACGAAGAACCGCTTCGCTCAAGCCTTTGCTGGAAAGCAGCCTGTCCGGCAAAAACGGCTACCGTATCGTTGCCGTGGACGCCGATGTCCAAAGGGCCGCCAGCCACGGCTTCGGGTATTTGTGGGATCACCCCGACGAAGCGGCGCTGCTGGGCAAATCCCTGGGCAGCCGGTTCGTGATCGTGGGGCGGGTCAGCAAGCCCAGTTTCCTGTTCGTCCACTTCACCGCCCGCGTCGTCGACGTGCAGACCGGCCGCCTCGTGGAAGAGTTCGTGGTGGAGGTCAAAGGCCAGCAACAGAACTTCAGCGGCAAAGGCGTTGAAAACTTGGCGCGGCAAATCGACGCGAAACTGCAAACGGTCGCCCGAGCCCGGCCTGATTGAGCGCTCGCCGTTTTACAATGCCTCCGAACTAAACCTCTGTAACTTAAGGGACTAAACATGACCCACTTTCTCCGGCGCATCTTGGCCGTCGCCTTGCTCGCACTCGCCCCCCTCGCCCAAGCGGACGCCCCGCAAGCGCAAACCCAGGTGCCCGGCTATTACCGCGCCCAACTCGGCCGGTTTGAAATCACGGCGCTTTTCGATGGCGCCATCGAATTGGACAGCAAGGTACTAAAGGACGCCGCAGCCGCCGATCTGCAACGCCTGCTGTCGCGCATGTTCGTCGGCAACCCCAAAATGCAAACGGCGGTAAACGCCTATTTGATCAATACCGGCAATCACCTGGTGCTGGTCGATACCGGCGCCGCCAAGCTGTTCGGCCCTTCGCTGGGCTTTGTGTTGCAAAACATGAAGGCCGCCGGTTATGAACCCGCCCAAGTGGACACCGTGGTCATCACCCATCTGCACGCCGACCACGTGGGCGGGCTGAACGACGCCGACGGCCGACCGCTATTCGGCAACGCCAAAATTTTCGTTTCCCAAGCGGACAGCGACTTCTGGCTGTCGCAACAGGTCGCCGACAACGCGCCGGCCGAAGTCCAGCCATTTTTCAAAATGGCGCGCGACAACGCCGCGCCTTATGTGGCCAGCGGGCAGTGGACCACGTTCACGCCCGGTAGCGAACTGGTGCCGGGCGTGACGTCGGTCAAAGCCGACGGCCATACGCCGGGCCACACCGCCTATGCGGTCGAATCCGACGGCCAAAAGCTGCTGATTTGGGGCGACCTGGTGCACGCCCACGCCGTGCAGTTCGCCAAACCAGGAGTTTCCGTCGAATTCGACATCGACCAGAAACAAGCTATCGCCACCCGGCTCCGCATCATGAAAGCGATGGCGGCGAGCAAATCCCTGGTGGCCGGCATGCACCTGCCGTTTCCCGGAATCGGCCACGTCCGTGCGGACGGCAAAGACCGTTACAGCTGGGTGCCGATCGAGTTCACCCCGTTGGCCAAGCCGGCCGACGCCGCGAAAACGCCGTGAAAGCCACCCGCCAAGGAGCGCCATGAACAATCAAGATCGTCCTCCCATCGCCGTGGTGGCGGAACAAGCGGCCCCGCGCACCAAACCGTCGATTTATCCCGCGCCCTTCGCGTCCCTCATGGCGGGCCGGGAAAAACGCCCCCTCGGCGATTTGTTCGGGCTGGCCAATTTCGGCGTGAACCTGACGACGTTGTCGCCCGACGCCGTTTCCGCGCTGCGCCACGCCCACTCCACACAAGACGAATTCGTCTACATCCTGCGCGGCCATCCCGTGCTGATCACCGATGCGGGAGAGACGCAGCTTGCGCCCGGCATGTGCGCCGGATTCAAGGCGGGCACGGGCGACGCCCACCGCTTGCTCAATCGTACCGATGAAGACGTGCAGTACCTGGAGGTGGGCGATCGCAGCGCCGGGGATTCGGTCGTCTATCCCGACGACGACATGCAAGCCGACTTCGTCGACGGGAAATGGCGCTTTTCCCACAAGGACGGCTCGCCCTATTAAGCCCCCTCGACCAAGGAATCGCTATGCAATACGTTTTAATCATGCACGAAGTCGCGGACTATCCGGCATGGAAAAGCATTTTCGACCAAGCGGCCGGCATCCGAAAAAGCGCCGGCGAAATCAGTTACCAATTGCTGCGGCACGAGCACGACGCCGACAACATCATCCATTTTTCCGCATGGTCTTCGCTGGAGGACGCCCGGCGCTTCTTCGAGTCTCCTGAACTGGCGGAAATCCGCCGCAAGGCCGGCGTCAAGGCCCCGGACTTCCGCTATTTGCGCGAAATCGAAAGCGGCGTTCTGTAACGGGCCAACCGGCGGCGGCCATCCCCGGCCGCCTGTGCCGGCCCGCACCGCCCTCCCTATCTCCCCGTCCACGCCCCAGCCGGCCGCCCCTCCCTTCGCGTCCATTCACCATAACAGTTGCCCGGTTTTTCCGGCATAACAGATGCGCTCGAGCGGCATCTGTACCGCTAAAAAGCCTAGATACCTGAATCTGTCGGCGTCCGCGTCTCGCTCTTAAAGTAGTTCCCGTCAATCACTCCCCCGATTGGCAGTCACGACGTTCCCCGTGCCGCCCATTGCGGCGCGGGGTTTTTTCGAACGATTTGCGAGGTGCTCTCCATGCCCAACGTTGAAAAACCGGCTCACGCCAAAGGCGATTTTTTTGTCGATTACGAGGAAAAAGTCTTCGAAGACGTCAAAGCCCAGCCGGGTGAAAAAGCCCTGGTGAAATTCCACACCGTGGCCTTCGAAGGCTCCATCGGCTTCGTCAACCTGTTGCAGGCGACCCGCCTGCAGCGCAAGGGTTTCGAAACCTCGATCCTGCTGTATGGGCCGGGCGTCACCCTGGGGCTGCAACGCGGCTTTCCGCGCCTGGGCGACGAAGCCTTTCCCGGCCACCAAAACTACGCCAACCAGATCGCCAAGTTCATCGCCGAGGGCGGCAAGGTATACGCCTGCCGCTTCGCGTTGCAAGCCCTCTACGGCCACGGCGAACCCAGCCTGCTGGAAGGCATCCGGCCCGTCAGCCCCCTCGACGTGCTGGATCTCATGTTGATCCACCGCCGCGAAAACGCCTTCGTTTTGGACACCTGGACCTTGTAAGCCCCATCCCCCAGCCGCCGGCTCCCCGGCGGCGAGCGAGAGGAGAACAGACTGTGACATCGAAAAGAATCGTCAGGGCCGCCGCGGTACAGATATCGCCGGAGTTCGGCCCTTCCGACGGCACCGTCGCCAAGGTTTGCCAGGCCATCGCCGACGCGGCGGCGCGCGGTGCGCAACTCGCGGTGTTTCCGGAAACCTTCGTGCCCTACTACCCCTATTTTTCCTTCGTATTGCCGCCGGTGGCGGCTGGCCGCGAACACCTGAAACTGTACGAGCGAGCCCCGACGGTGCCGGGCCCCGCCGTGGACGCGGTGGCCGCGCAAGCCAAGGCCCACGGCGTAGTAGTGGTATTGGGGGTCAACGAGCGCGACCACGGCAGCCTCTACAACACCCAGCTGATTTTCGACGAAACCGGCCGACTGGCCCTGAAGCGCCGCAAAATCACCCCCACTTACCACGAACGCATGATCTGGGGCCAAGGCGACGCCGCCGGCCTGAAAGTGGTCGACACCGGCATCGGCCGCATCGGCGCCCTGGCTTGCTGGGAACACTACAACCCCTTGGCCCGCTACGCCTTGATGGCGCAGCACGAAGAAATTCACTGCAGCCAGTTTCCCGGTTCGCTGGTCGGGCCGATCTTCGCCGAACAGATGGAAGTCACCATTCGCCACCACGCCCTGGAATCGGGCTGCTTCGTGGTCAACGCCACCGGCTGGCTGAGCGAAGAGCAAATCGCCTCGGTCAGCACCGATCCCGCCCTGCAAAAATCCCTGCGGGGCGGCTGCTGCACGGCGATCGTCTCGCCGGAAGGCCAGCACTTGGCGGAGCCGTTGCGGGCGGGCGAAGGCATCGTCGTCGCCGACCTGGACATGAGCTTGATCACCAAGCGCAAGCGCATGATGGACTCGGTCGGCCACTACGCCCGGCCGGAATTGCTGAGCTTGAGAATCAACCGGCAGGCCGCCGCCCCCCTGTTCAGCGATCCGCCCGGCGCCGATGCGGCGGCGCTGTTTTCCCAACCGATCCCCGAGGGCGAACGCCATGAACCGACCGATGCCCGCTGAATTCCCCACGGCGGGGCTCGTCGCCGAACTGCAATCGCTGGGCTTGCGCCTGGAAGGCGAGCCGGCCGGCGTGCAGGGCCGGCGCGGCGGCGCCGGCCCTTCGGATCACAAGGCCGTGACGCTGGCCGACCGCACCGTGATGATTCCCGTCGCCACCGCGCCAGCCGCCGCATCGCCCTTCGTCGCCGGCCCGCCCGACGCGCAAGGCTCCGCCGTGATCCGCCGCGACGGCGTCGCCGTCGCCCACATCACCTTTCCGCGCCAGCCGCGTTTCTACGATTTAGCCACCGCCGACGGCGTGCCCTACTCCCATATCGCCACCTTGCACGGCGCCGACGTGCTGGCGACCACCGTGCTGCAATCCTGCATCCGCTACGGCAACCGCAAGACCACCTGCCAGTTCTGCGCCATCGGCCAATCCCTGGCCGCCGGCAAAACCATCCTGCGCAAAACGCCGCAACAACTGGCCGAGGTGGCCCGCGCCGCCGTGACGCTGGACGGCGTCAAACACATGGTGATGACCACCGGCACGCCCAATCTCGCCGACCGGGGCGCGGCCATCCTGTGCGAAAGCGCCGCGGCGGTGAAAGCCGCCGTGGACCTGCCGATCCAGGGCCAATGCGAGCCGCCGGACGACGCCGCCTGGTTCGCGCGCATGAAAGCCGCCGGCATCGACAGCCTGGGAATGCACCTGGAAGCCGTCACCCCGGACGTGCGCGCCCGCATCATGCCGGGCAAGGCCGGCATCCCCCTGGCACGCTACATGGACGCCTTCGACGCGGCGGTGGCGGTGTTCGGCCGCGGCGAAGTCAGCACCTACATCCTGGCCGGCCTGGGAGACAGCGCCGAGGCGATCCTGACCGTCTGCGAGCGATTGATAGACCAAGGCGTGTATCCCTTCGTGGCGCCGTTCGTGCCCATCGCCGGCACACCGCTGAAACGCCACCCGCCCCCGGAGCCGCAGTTCATGCAAGCGATCCTGCCGCGCCTGGGGGCGATGCTGAAGCGGGCGGGCTTGCGCTCGGCCGACACGACGGCGGGCTGCGCCAAGTGCGGCGCTTGCTCGGCCCTGGCCGGCTACGAGGTGTGACATGCTGAACGAACCCATGGGACGATTTTTCCCCAGCGAGTACCGCGTCAAATGGGCGACCCAGGACTGGGAGCTCCGGCAAATGTGGGCTTTGCGGCAAGCCGTGTTCTGCGAGGAACAAGGGGTTTTCCAGGGCGACGACCGGGACGGCGTCGATGCCGTCGCCACCCCCATCGTCGCCGTCGCCTGCCTGGGTGGAATACCCGACCGGGTGGTCGGCACTGTGCGCATCCATCAAGCCGAGCCCGGCGTATGGTGGGGCTCGCGCCTGGCGGTGGACTTGGACTACCGCAGGCAGGGCAACCTGGGCGCGGCGCTGATCCGGCTGGCGGTATGCAGCGCGCATGCCCGCGGCTGCCGCACCTTCCTGGCCCAGGTGCAAAGCCGCAACGTGCCGCTGTTCCGGCGCTTGCACTGGTGCTCCCTAGAGGAAATCACCCTGCACGGCCGGCCCCATCATCTGATGCAAGCGGACTTGGACTGGTATCCGCCCTGCGCCGACGGCGCGGCCGGCCTGGTCGCAACCGGAAGGCTGGCGGCATGAGCGGCCTGACGCGCTTGACCGATGCCGTCCGCGACAGCGTGGGCTTGGCGCACAAACGCGATATCGCCGGGGTGATGGCGAGCCTGGCCCCGGCGGCGCAGCGGGCCGTGCCCCTGGGCGACGACTGCGCCGCCATCCCCGACGGCGACGGCTATCTGCTGTTGGCGACCGAAGGCTTCCTCAACGACTTCGTCGCCGCCCAGCCATGGTTCGCCGGCTATTGCGGCGTGATGGTCAACGTCAGCGACATCTACGCCATGGGCGGCCGGCCGACGGCCGTGGTGGACGCCGTCTGGAGCGACGGCGCGCGCCAAGCCGAGCCGGTGCTGGACGGGCTCGCCGCCGCGTCTCAGGTTTACGGCGTGCCGCTGGTCGGCGGCCACAGCAATCTGCGCGGCGACCGCCCGCAATTGGCGGTGTCCATCCTGGGCCGGGCCCGGCGGCTGTTGAGCAGTTTCGCCGCCGAACCCGGACAAACGCTGCTGGCGGCCATCGATTTGCGCGGCCGTTTCCGCGAACCCTATTTATGGTGGGACGCCAGCACCGGCGCCCCGCCCGAGCGCTTGCGGAGCGATCTGGAGCTGTTGCCGTCGCTGGCGGAGGACGGCCTGTGCGCCGCCGCCAAGGACATCAGCATGGCCGGCTTGGCCGGCACGGCGCTGATGCTGCTGGAGTGCTCCGGCCTGGGCGGCGTCATCGACGTGAACGCCGTGCCGCGCCCGCCGGAAATTCCCCTGGAACGCTGGCTGCGCTGCTTCCCCAGTTACGGCTTCGTCCTCAGCGTGGACCAGCGGCACGCCGAGGCCGTCGCCGCGCGCTTCGCCCGGCGGGGCATCGCTTGCGCCGCCGTGGGCCGCACCGACGGCAGCGGCCGCCTGCGCTTGAGCGACCGCGGCAGCGAAGCGCTGCTTTGGGATATCAACGCCGCGCCGCTGCTCGGCTGCGGCCCCACTCACTTAACCCCGACATCCCTTAGGAGGTGATCCATGCCGCAACTGCATTTCATCGTCCGCTGGCCGGACGGCTCCCGTAGCCGCTGTTACTCGCCGTCCACCGTCGTCAAGGATTACTTCAGCCCCGGCACGGCTTACGGCTTGGACGACTTCCTGGCCAAAAGCGAAGCCGCCCTGCGCTTGGCCAGCGAACGGGTGAAGCAAAAACACGGCTTCTATTGCAGCGGCGCCATGGACGAACTGGCGGCCATCCGCGCCGCCGCCGGCAAATTCGCCGCGTACGACAACCCCACGGTGTGGGTGGAAGGGTTCGAACCCTGACCGCCCGGCACCGCCCCCGGCACAACGCCGCAACAACGACAAAGACGCACGAGGCAACGACATGAACCAACCACATCCCAGCGAACACTACCCGGTCATCATCGTCGGCGGCGGCCAGGCCGGCCTGTCGATGAGCTACCAACTGCAAAAGCGGGACATCCGGCACATCGTTTTCGAGAAAAACCGCATCGGCCACTCCTGGCGCGCCGACCGCTGGGACAGCTTTTGCCTGGTGACGCCCAACTGGCAGTGCCGGCTGCCGGATTTCCCCTATCAGGGCGACGACCCCAAAGGCTTCATGCTCAAGGACGAAATCGTCGAATACATCGAAGCCTTCGCCCGCAAGGTCGACGCGCCCATCAAGCAGGGCGTGGCCGTTACCCGCGTGCGGCGCGGCAAACAGGACCGGCTGGAAATCCGCACCAGCGACGGCGACTACACCGCCGACCATGTGGTGGTGGCCACCGGCGGCTACGACATACCCATCGTGCCCGATTACGCCCACAGCCTGCCGCAACGCATCGCCCAGGTGCATTCGATGCATTACCGCAATCCCGGCCAACTGCCGCCCGGCGAAGTGCTGGTGGTGGGCTCCGGCCAATCCGGCGTGCAGATCATGGAAGACCTGCACCTGGCCGGCCGCAAAGTGCATCTGGCGGTGGGCAGCGCGCCCCGCTCGCCGCGCCTGTACCGCGGCCGCGAAACCACCGAATGGCTGTACGACCTGGGCTTTTACGACCTCACCGTCGACCGGCACCCGCTGGGCGACGAGGCGCGGCACAAGACCAACCATTACCTGACCGGACGCAACGGCGGCCACGAAATCGACCTGCGCCGCTTCGCCCTGGAAGGCGTGAAGCTTTACGGCAGCATGGCCGGCATCCAGGGCGCGCGGTTGGAATTCAAGCCGGACCTGCGCAAAAACCTGGACGAGGCCGACGAGGTTTACGCGCGGATACGCGCCGACATCGACAAGTACATCGCGGCCAACCGCATCGGCGCGCCGGAGGAAGCGCCGTTCCGCAAGGTCTGGGAACCGGAATCCGAGCCGCTGAGCGTGGACGCCGACGAGGCCGGCATCACCGCCATCGTTTGGGCCATCGGTTTCCGCCCGGACTACCGCTGGATCGAACTGCCCGTCTTCGACGGCCGCGGCCACCCGCAATTCCGGCGCGGCGTCACCGACGCGCCAGGGCTGTATTTCGTCGGCCTGCCCTGGCTCAACACCTGGGGGTCGGGGCGCTTCCTGGGCATCGCGGAAGACACCGAATACCTGGCCGCGACCATCGCCGAACGCTCGGCGTCCCAGCGCGCGGCGGCCTAAAGCCGGCCGAAGGCTCAGTCGCGATTGAGCGCCGCCGCGGCATCCTGGTCGCGGCCCGCCAGATGCGCGTCCTTCGGCGGCAACACGTCGGCCACGGCCTCCAGGCTTTTCCAGGCCGGCGGCGGCGTGTCGCAGCCCTGTTTCGGCACGAAGGGGGACTCCTCCACCAGGGCCATTTTGTGGATGTAGCGCGGGCAGTTGGGGAACATTTCCCGCAGCTTGACCCGCACCACCAGCTCCGCCTCCGGCCACAGCTCCCGCAACGCATCGTCGTCTTGGATCGACGCCTCGCCGTTCAAGCGCAGGCGCGCTTGGCGCTGGAAGTCCATGAACAGCAGGCTGACGTGGGGATTGGCCAGCACGTTGCCGGCGGAAAGGTACATGCCGTTGCCGTCGTAGAGCGGAAACGCGATGGTCGTTTCGTCCAGCACCCGCACCAAGCCGGCGCTGCCGCCTTTGTAGGAGCAATTCGGCCGCCCCTGCGGATCGACCGTGGCGAGGAAAAACATGTTCTGCTGCTCGATGAACCGCTGGTCCGCCTCGCTGATGACGTCGCTGACGATGAGCTCCACGGTGCGCTCGGCCAGCTGGCGGGTTTCGAATCGGTCCTGAAATCGACGGCTGCCGTCGTGAAAAAAGTCGCTCATTGCCGCTCCGTTTGAAGTGAATTGTGACTATCGAGGCAAAGCGGCGTCGATCAAAACCGCCGCCGCTCGCTTGGCCGCCGCCGCCGCGCCGGAGCCGCGCTTCATCTGCTCCGACACGATGGCGCCTTCCACCAGCAGTCCCAGCTGCAGCGCCAGACCGTGGGGATCTTCCGCGCCGCACAAGCCCGCCAGCCCGGCCATATAGGCGCGGAATTTGTCGTAGAACTCCGTGGAAACCCGGTGCACCGGATTGTTTTCCAGCGGAAATTCCGCCGAGGCGTTGATGAAGGCGCAGCCGCGGAATTCGGGGGCGTCCATCCATTCGCCGATCAGGTCGAACACCGCCAACAGCCTGTCGCGGGGATCGCCGGCGCGCGCTTCCAGCTGCTCGACGAACCAGCGGGTGAAGTCCTCGTCGCGCTTGCGCAGAAAGGCGATCACCAGGTCGTCCTTGGACGGAAAGTATTTGTAAAGGCTCATCTTGGTGGTGCCCGCCGCCTTGACGACGGCGTCGACACCGGTGGCCTTGATACCCTGGCTGTAAAAAAGCCCGGTAGCGGCGTCGAGAATCCGCTCTTTCAGGTTGCTGGCCATAAGGACTCACCCTTTCACGCTGTGTCGGCTTGCAACTATACCGACCGGTCAGTAACATTACAAACGGACTTACCGGTCGGTATAGCCATCACCGTTCGCAAACCAATAACAAACCAAAACGGAGCACCCATGGAAATCTTGTTGAAAGGCGCCGTCGTCATGATCGTCGCCGCGCTGGCAGCCGCTTGGCTAATGACCTTCGCGCGCTGGTTCCCCATCCAAGGCGTCGACGGCGGTTTCCTGAAAGACTACAAAACGATGATCCGGGCCCACGTGGACTACATCCTCATGGCGCTTCTGTGCCTGGGCTTATACGGCATCAAGATTCCCCTGTCCGTCACCGCCTGCTGGCTGGTGGTGATCGGCGGCTTCACCAATCCCACGGTGTTCACCATCGCCGCCTTCAAGCCGGACTTCTGGGAACACCGCTGGGCGCGGATGTATACCGCCGCGAGTTTCGCCGTTTCCACGGCGGGATTCCTATGGGTCAGCAAGGACATACTGGCGGCCGTATAAGCCGCGAGCGTAATCAACCGGCCGAACGCCGCCGGCGTTCGGCCTCCAAACGAAGGAGACCACCATGACCACGCTATACCATCGTCTCGGCGGCTACGACGCCATATCCGCCGTCGCCGAAAACCTGCTGCCGCGCCTGCAAGGCGATGCGCGCCTGGGCCGCTTTTGGGCGCACCGCGGCGAAGACGGCATCAACCGGGAAAAACAGCTCCTGGTCGATTTTCTCTGCGCCAGCAGCGGCGGCCCCATGTACTACACGGGGCGGGACATGAAAACCACCCACAAAGGCATGAAAATCGACGAGGCGGATTGGTCCGCCTTTTTCGCTCATCTCAACGCCACGCTGGACGCGTTTCAGCTGCCTCGGACCGAGCGCGACGAGGTGATCGCCTTCGTGCTTAGCCTCAAAGCGGACATCGTCGAAGCCTGACACCGCCCCAACCCAGTCCCGGCGGGACGCGCGAACAAGCGCGCCGCGCCGGCTCAGCCTGCTACGGCATCAGCGCCCTGACCATTTCCCCCAGTTTTTTCAGCGCCTTTTCCAAACGGTCCGACCAGGGCACGGCGCAGCTAAGGCGAATGAAATTGCCGTATTTCTTTTGCGTGGCGGAAAACAACGGGCCGGGCGCGACGATGATGCCTTCCAGGCTGGCGCGGCGGTGCAGTTCCATGGCGTCGACGCCTTGCGGCAACTCCACCCACAACGCGAATCCCCCTTCCGGCTGCGTCATGCGGGTGCCGTCGGGAAACAACAGGCTCACCGCCTTCACCATGCGGGCGACGTTGCGGGCGTATTCCTGCCGCACCTGGCGCAGGTAACGGTCGTAACCGCCCTGCTCCAGCAATTGGGCGACGATGAGCTGATTCAGGGTGGGCGTGGCCTGATGCTGCATGTATTTCAGATTTTCCACCTGCGCCATGTAACGCCCCGGCACCAGCCAACCGACGCGCAAGCCCGGCGCCAGGGTCTTGGCAAAGGACGAGCAATACAGCGCATTGCCCTGCCGGCTCCAGGCCTTGGCCACGGACGGACGCTTGGCGGCGAAGCCCAGGTCGCCGTATACGTCGTCCTCCACCAAGGGAATGTCGTGCTGTTCCAGCAAGGCCGCCAGCGCCTGCTTGCGTTCGTCCGGCATGCAGGAGCCCAGCGGATTGTTGTAATTGGGGATCAGCAGGCAGGCCTTGATCGGCCACTGCTCGATGGCCAACTGCAAAGCCTCCAGGGAAATGCCGTCGCGGGGATGGGTGGGAATTTCCAATGCCTGCATGCCGCAGGACTCGATCACTTGCAGCAAGCCGTAGAAGGTGGGCGACTCGATGGCGACCACGTCGCCCGGCTGGCACACCGCTCTCAGCGCCAGGCGCACCCCGTCCCGCGCGCCGTGGGTGATGACGATGTCGTCCGGCCCGGCGGCGCACTGTAGCGCCACCATGCGCTTGGCGATCTGTCGCCGCAGTTCTGGGTTGCCCAGCGGCTCCTCGGCATCGAAACAGCGCTTGCCGTGCAAACGCACTACGCTGTTGGCCGCTTGCTGCAATGCCCGCGTCGGGAAAAACTCCGGAAGCGGCACGGACGAGCCGAGATTGACCTGATAAGGGTCCTTGGCCGCGCGCAGAATCTGCCGCGTCAGCGACTGGCCGGTCACCCGGGAGGGAATCGCCGGCGGGTCCGACATGCCGGGCTCGGTGACGGCTTGCCGTTGAAAGCTGCCCACGTAATAGCCCGAACGCGCCCGCGCCTGAATGCGCCCCTGGTCTTCCAGCAAGCGGTAAGCCTCCAGGGCGGTCGAAACGCTCACGTTCAACTGCTGGCTCAAACGGCGCACGCCGGGCAGCCGTTCTCCCGGACGATACACGCCCTGCTCCATGCGGGCGGCGATTTCCTCCGCCACCGTTTCGTATAAATGTTTCATCGATTCCCAGCGGGCCGCCGCGCGAACAGTCGCGCCGGCGGCGAGCGCGATTCCGGTGTCATAAGGCCGCCGCCAGGCACGCAGGCGAAAAGGCGGCTCCCGGCGGAATTATTTCACGTTCCCGAGGCGCCAAGGGGCGCCGTTGCCATGCAACCACACATTGGTTGCCCGAAAACGACAAAACCCGCGACGACGGGCTAGCCTTTCGCGCCGATTTTGCTTTATACTAGGCGGACCAAAGCCGGGGTGGCGGAACTGGTAGACGCGCCAGACTCAAAATTTGGTGATGGTGACATCGTGCCGGTTCGATTCCGGCCCTCGGTACCAAATTGGAAGAAAAAGGCCTAGCGCAAAACGCTAGGCCTTTTTTGTTGCCCGCCGTTTTGCTTAGTGCCCGATTCGGGCCGCGCATTTTTGAGGCGTCGAAGAAACCGGCGGTTTCCCTGGTGCTCACTGCCTTGTCCCGCGCCGCCAGCGGCGCATCGAGACCGGCCACCGCGCCTTGAACACGACGATGGGCGGGTGAAAGGCAAGCATTGCGCTCCGCTCACACCTTGCTGGATGGCCTCTTCCTAACTCCCCCGGGCAGTCGGCAATCAAAGCTTGGCACCGGAGCTTTCGCCGCCGACAACGCTCTCATCGGCACCCTCCTCCAAACCACGCCCGACTCCGTCAAAACAGCTCGACGGCGCCGGTACTCATGGAGCCCTGGCCCACCCGATGCCGTTGCCGAAAGGAGGCGGCGTCCCAATCGCCGCGCGCCTGCGCCAGCCCGCTGTGCAGCCGATCCAAATCCGCCGGCCTGTCCGTCACCCCCTGCCAGCGCTGCGCCAGGGACTTGTGCAAGGCCGCCAGACGCTCGGCACTGGCGCCGACTTCCTCGCCCAATTGCCTGACAATGTCCTCGAACTGCAAGGAAACCAAGGTGTTGGACACATTGCCGGCGACGCTCGCGCTGATGTCGGAAATGTCTCGCAACACATCGCTGGAGTATTGATTGAGCGCCTCCATTTCCTCCAGCATCTCGTCGACCCGCGCCTTGGCTTTGAGCGCCAGGCTCATATCCTTGGCAGCGATGGCGCCCACCACCTCCCGCGTTTCGTTGGTAATCGCGCGGGTAATGTTCACCTGTTCGCGGATGCGTTCGTTGAATTGATTGGAGCGATTAGAGAGGCTGCGGATTTCATCGGCCACCACGGAAAAGCCCCGTCCCGCCTCGCCCGCGCGCGCCGCTTCTATGGCGGCATTTAACGCCAGCAAATTGGTTTGATCGGCGATCGACTTAATATCGGCGACGAAGGCGTTTATCTTTTCCATTTCATCCGCCATATCGTCGATTTTATGCACCGTCTTAATACTCTTTTCGCTGATCTCGACGATCAGGTCGATGAAGTATTCCAGTATTTCCGACATTTCCACCGGAAACGGCTTGGGATTTTCCCCGCCGGCCGAAGCCAGGGACTTTTTTCCGGCGATGATTTGGGCCAAATTCATGGCATGGCCGTGCTGGCGGGAGGTGGCGGTTTCAATCTCTTGGAAACTGCCCATCAGCAACTGCAGCGCCTCGGCAACGATGCGCCCGATCCGCGCCATTTTGTCGGCCACCGTGGCCGACTCCTCGGCCGCGGCATGGTGCAGTTGCTGCAAGGCCGCCGCCGTCTGCTCCCACGGAACCACCGCCGACGGTTCCGGCGGGGCCGCAACGAAGCGGAACTCCCGGCGGGCCAGCAGCCATCCGACGGCCGACCCCGACAACGCCGCAGCGAGCGGAACGGCGACCGGCGCCGCCGGTTGCAGCCAACGGCCCACCACCGCCGCCGCCGACAGCGCCAGCCAAAACAGCGCTAGAGCACGCATAACGCTTCAAACGGCGAAACAAAGCGACCGATCTTCGCTACGCTCGCCCGGCGCGTCCAAACCGGCGATTTCGAAAAATTGCCCGAATCGGGCAATGCGCAAAATTTCCAGCACCTCGGAACCGCACTGGATCAGGGCGATGGCGCGGCGGTCCTCGCCCGCATGGCGATAGAGCAGCATCAGCATGCCCAAAGCGGCGCTATCGATACAGTCGATGCCGCCGAGATCGATCACATACCGGCGGTAACGCCGAACGTGGCAGGCGGCCCTGAATTCCCGCTGCAGGCGAAAATCGAAACGCGAATGGACGCGGACGAACAAAGTATTTTTATCCGCGCTTTCGAATTTGCTGATCCGGCCGATAAAACCCATGGCATTCTCCCGTGTCGCACTGTTATTTTCCCTAGGGATTGTAGGCCATTTATTATTACCGCCAGGTAAACGTTCCGTGACGGAACGGTGACGATGACAAACGGTGGAATTCCGCGCCGCTTAGGCGATGTGGTTTCGCCGGCCGGTGTTCGCTTGGATTAGCGCTTCACGATACTTTCACTTTCCTTGCGTGCCGCCGGAACCCGGCAACGACGACGTGTTCCAGATGTTGCAAGAATAGGAGGACCGATCGCGCGGCGCCGGTCAGTGCCAATCCAGGCGGTAGAGATCCAAGCGGCGGTTCGCCAGGTTGCACGACGCGCCGCGGCTGCGCACTTGCCGCAGCAATTCCAGATTGACGTCGGCCAACAGGGTCATCTCCGTGTTGGGCGTCGCTTCGGCCAGTATCGCGTCGTGGGGGAAGGAAAAATCGCTGGGGCTGAAAATGGCCGCTTGGGAATACTGGATGTCCATGTTTTCCGCGTGGGGCAGATTGCCCACGCTGCCGCCGATGGCGACGAAGCATTCGTTTTCGATGGCGCGAGCGTGGGAGCAGTAGCGCACCCGCTGGTAGGCGTTCTTGGTGTCGGTCCAGAACGGCACGAACAGGATTTGCGCGCCCTGGATGGTGGCCAGGCGCGCCAGCTCAGGAAACTCCGAGTCGTAACAAATCAAGACGGCGATTTTGCCGCAGTCGGTATCGAACACCTTGAGCGCGTCGCCGCCCTTGACGCCCCAGCAGCTCACTTCGTCCGGGGTGACGTGGATTTTGTACTGCGCCTCGAACGTGCCGTCGCGCCGCAGTAGCCAGGACACGTTGTACAGCTCGTGGGCGCTGTATTCCGGCAACGAGCCGGCGACGATGTTGATGTTGTAGGACATGGCCATGTTCAGCAGGCCGTTGCGGATTTCCTTGCTGAAGCCGGCCAGGGCGCGAATGGCGTCGGCCGGGCGCTTGTCGTTGAAAAGGCCCATGAGCGGCGCGCTCATGTATTCCGGGAACAGCACGAAGTCTGCGTTGTAGCCGGCCACCGCGTCGATGAAGAATTCGGCGTGCTGCAATAGTTCCGGCACGCTGCCGAGGGTGCGCATTTGCCACTGCACCACGCCCAGGCGGATGACGTTCTTCGGCCCGCCCAGAGACGGGCCGTGCTCCACATAGTCCAGATTGACCCACTCCAGCAAGGTGGCGTAACCGTGGGACTCGGCGTCCACCGGCAAATAGCCGGTCAGCACTTTCCTGACGTGAAAGCCGTTGGCCAATTGGAACGACAGCACCGGATCGAACAATTCCCGGCTTTTCACCTGCTCGATGTACTGCACCGGCGTCAAGGACTCGGCGTGCTTGGCGTAGCCCGGAATGCGTCCTCCGGCAATAAACCGCCGAATGTTGAGGTTGCGGCACAGCTCCTTGCGGGCGTCGTACAGCCGGCGGCCCAGCCGCAGGCCGCGATGTTTGGGATGAACGAATATGTCCACGCCGTACAAGGTGTCGCCGTTGGGATCGTGATGGGTCAAATGGCCTTCGCCGGTGATCTGCGCATAGGTGTGGGTATCGCCGAAACGGGCGTAATCCACGATCATGCTGAACGAGGCGGCCACCAGCACGCCGTTGTCCTCGATGCCGATTTGTCCCTGCGGGAAACGGGTCACCTGGGAGGTGTATTGCTCCTTGCTCCAAGCGCCGCCGAGGTTGCCGTAGACATGATTCATCAAATCGGCGACTTGGCCGTAATCGTCCAGGGTCAGGTTGCGCAACAACAGTTTGTGTTTCTTGGCTTTATCTTTCTTCACGCCTGCCGCCTTCCGGCACCGACGCGGCGCCTGGCTCGAGTTTCGAATGCCCGTCGCCCGCTACGGGGCGCTGAATCGGCGACGGACGGAACGGCCGAGACGCGCGTCGGCGGCCGATGTCCCATTGTGGGCAGCAATTGTGATGATTCGATGACGGTGTGCGTTTTGCCCGTCGGTCGCGGCGGAAATCCGCGGCAGCGCCGGACCGTGGGAACGGCGCCCGCAAAAAAGGCCTGCGAACGCGGTTCGCAGGCCTTCAGGCTTGGCGGGCGGCGCTCGCGCCGGCCCCGTTTAAGCGGATTTGGACAGCATCTGCGCGATTTGCCCTTCGGCTTCCGCCCAATAGGCTTTCGGGTCGCCGGCGAAGCCGTTGCGCTGGGCGATGTAGTACGCGGCGACCTCGGTCATTTTGTAGCGTTCTTCGGCGCTCATCGCCTGCTGCGCGGCGGCGGGCGCGGCCTTAGGCTTGGCGGCCCGCTTGGCGGCGGGGGCCTTGGGCTTGGGAGCGGCGGATTCGGCGCTGGTCTTGGTTGCGGCTTTCTTGGCCGCCGGTTTGGTTTTTGCTTCAGCCATGGAATTTCCTTTGGAAGTACAGGTGTCGGGTTTGATTATAGACTTCTATGCTATGCACGACGGCGCCGCCGCGCGCCGGCCGCCCCGCCAACCCGCAAAATCCGATTAACGCGCCAACCGATATGTTCCGTCCCCATAAACGCCCCCTTGCCGTCCATCCCGCCGCCGGCGCGCTGCTGGCCGCGATTTGCCTGTTGAGCGCCGGCTGCGCCCCAACCCCAGGGCAGCGCCAAAGCGCCGACGCGCCCCGCCACGGGCTGCACGAGGAGCGCCTGCGCCAGTTGATGCAGGAAATGAACGCCTTGATGTTCGAACGCTATTTAACCCAGCCGGACATCGACCGCCAGCGCCGCTCAAAGGCGCGGGAAATCGCCGCCGCCGCGGCCGCCATGGCCGATACGTTGAAGGAGATCCAGCTGTCGCGGACCCGCTTGCCCCTCAACGCCACGGAGCACACCTTGTTCGCCACGCTGACCGATCGTCTGAGCCAGCAAATCCAGCAAATGCGCCAACAGGCGGAAAGCGGCCAGACGGAATCCTTGCCCCAAATCCGCGAAGACATGCGGGCGACCTGCGCTGCTTGCCATCTGTTGTTCCGCGACAACCGCCCCCTCGCCGAGACTGTCCCATGACGGCACGCCGGCTGTCGTTGCTGTTGCTGGCGATGGGCCAGGCCGCATCGGCCCACGCGGACGACGAGGAACTGAAGCGCACGGTGGAGTTGCTCAAGGCGGAGGTCCAGCGCCTGGCCGGCCGGGTGGGAGATTTGGAAGAGCAACTGCAACGCCAGCGGCGGGACGCGGCGAGGGGCGAAAGCGGCGCGCCCGCGAGCTTGTCGCCCCTCGCCGCCGACGCCGCCGCCAAGGGCGCGACCGCCCCAGCGGCGCCGCCCGCCGGCGCCGGAAACGGCTATACCATCCCCGGCACCGATACTTCGCTGACCCTGGGCGGCTTCGTCAAGCTCGACGCCATTTACAACAGCGTCAGCGCGGGCGCCGCCAACATCGGCGACCAGCAGCTCATCGCCGGCGCCATCCCCCTAAACGGCCAAGGGGAACGGAACCAAGTCACTTTCCACGGGAAAGGCAGCCGGCTTTGGCTCAAAGCGCTGACTCCCACCCGCTTGGGCGACTTGACCAGCTATTTCGAAATGGAGTTTTTCTCCACCCAGGCGCCCGGCGAGGAACGCACCACCAACGCCTACAGTCCCAGCCTGCGCCATGCCTACGGCAGCCTGGGCCGCTTCCTGGCCGGCCAGACCTGGAGTACGTTCTTGAACGCCAACGCGCTGCCGGAACTCAACGACTCCGGCGGCTCGGTGGGACGCATCTACACCCGCCAACCCTTGATCCGCTGGACCCAGCCCTTCGACGGCGGCGACTGGCAAGTCGCGCTGGAGAATCCCGAAACCACGCTGACCGGCGCCAACGGCGGCCGCATCGTGCCGGACGACGACCGCTACCCGGACTTGGTCGGCAAAGTGGGCTGGCGCGGCGATTGGGGCGATGTGTCGGTGGCCGGTTTGACCCGGCAAATCCGCCAAGACGGCGGCTGCCAGGGCAGCCCGGCCGGCAGCGGCTGCAACGCGCCGGCCACGCAAGCGAGTTCCGCCTGGGGTGGCGCGGTCAGCGTGGGCGGACGCCTGAAGACGCTGGGGCAGGACAACCTCCGCTTTATGCTCAACTACGGCAACGTCTTGGGGCGTTATACCGCCACCAATTTGTTCAACGACGGCGTATTAAGCAACGACGGCCGCATCCGTTTGACGCCATCGTATAGCGGCTTCGTCGCCTATCAGCACTGGTGGAACGAGCAGTGGCGCTCGACGCTGGTCTACGGCGCGGCCTACGCCGACTATGCCGGCCAGACGCCGGCCAACGCCAACCGCATGGCTCAATCGGTCCACGCCAACCTGCTGTGGAGCCCGCTGCTGAAAACCACCTTCGGCCTGGAATACATCTACGCCACCCGGGAAATCGTCAGCGGCCAGGAGGGAACCTTGCAGCGGCTGCAATTCATGGCCAACTACAATTTTTAACCATGTCCACCTCCGGTCTAGGCCAGCGGAATTTTCACTGTACAATGCGGCCAACACCGTAACAGAACCGATACGCGCCATGGCTTTCACCGGTCCCCGCCCACCACAGTTCGTCTCCCGCGCCCTACCCGGCCTGCTCGCCGCGTTGCTGGCGGCCTGCGAAGAGCACGGCGGAGCGCCCCAATTCACGCCGGCGGAAGTGACCGTGCAGCGCATCGCGCCGCAAACGCTGCCGCAAACCTGGGATTTCATCGGCCAAACCCAAAGCTCCCGCCTGGTGGAAATCCGCACTCGAGTGGAAGGTTTTCTCGAGCGGCGCGTCTACCAGGAAGGCAGCCTGGTGCAAGCCGGACAAACCCTGTTCCTGCTGGACGCCAAGCCCTTCACCGCCGCCTTGCAGGGCCAAAAAGGCCAGCTGGCGCAGCAGGAAGCCAGACAAGCCAACGCCAAGCGCAATCTGACGCGGTTGAAAAATCTGGTGGAGCAAAAGGCGGTCAGCCAGAAAGACGTGGACGACGCCATGTCGGCCCTGGCGGAGGCCGACGCGGCCGTGTTGTCGGCCCGCGCCCAGGTCACGACGGCGGAACTTAACTTGAGCTACGCCACCATCCAATCGCCCCTCACCGGCCTCAGCAGCCGCTCGCGCAAGGACGAAGGCAGCTTGCTCAGCCCCGGCTCGGAAGGCCTGCTCACCACCGTGGCGCAGATGGACCCCATGTGGGTCAATTTCAACGTCTCGGAAAACCAGCTGCTGCGCATCCGCAGCGCGGTGCAGAAAGGCGAACTGCAAACGCCCGGCCGGGACGGCTATGTGGTGGAGCTGACCCTGGGAGACGGTTCCGCCTACCCCAAAACCGGCAAAATCAATTTCACCGACACCCTGCTGGCTTCCCAAACCGGCACCGCCAACATCCGCGCCGAGTTCCCCAACCCGCATTTCCTGCTGAGCCCCGGCCAATTCGTCCACGTCAAACTCACCGGCGCCGTCCGCCCCAACGCCATCAGCCTGCCGCAACGGGCGGTGCAGCAAGGCCAACAGGGCAAATACGTGTACGTGGTCGGCAACGACAACAAAGCCGCGGTGCGGGAAGTCCAGGTGGGCGACTGGTACGGCGAAGACTGGCTGATCGAAAGCGGCCTGCAAGCGGGAGAATTGGTGGTGGTGGACGGCATGAGCCACGTGGTGCCGGGCATGCCGGTGAATCCCCGCGAACTGCCGGCCGGCCCTAAGCCATGAACCCGGCTTTTTTCATCGCCCGCCCCATTTTCGCTGCCGTTCTGTCGGTGGTCATTCTCATGGCCGGCTTGGCGGCCCAGCGCCAATTGCCGGTGGCGCAGTTCCCGGAAATCACGCCGCCGCAAATCCAGGTCACCACCGTCTACCCCGGCGCCAATGCCGAGACCGTGGCCCAAACCGTCGCCGCGCCCATCGAGCAGCAGGTGAACGGCGCGGAAAACATGCTTTACATGTATTCCTCCAGCTCGTCCGACGGCTCCTTGACCTTGAACGTGCTATTCGACATCGGCACCGACATCAACCAAGCCCAGGTGGAGATACAGAACCGAGTCAAGCTGGCGGAGCCGCAACTGCCCGACGAAGTGCGCCGGGGCGGCGTCCAGGTGGTCAAATCCACCGCCAACATCCTGCTGATCGTGGCGATCCAATCGGACGGCCGCTACGACCCCACCTATGTGTCCAACTACGCCAGCCTGCACGTGGTGGACAAGCTCAAGCTGATTCCGGGCGCCAACCAAGTCAGCGTGATGGGCACTTCCGACTACGCCATGCGCATCTGGCTGCAGCCCGACCGCATGGCCCAGCTGGGCATCACCACCGGCGACATCCGCAACGCCATCACGCAGCAAAACGCCCAGTTCGCCGTGGGCCAGATCGGCCAGCAACCCAGCGGGCAGCCGGTGGCGCTGACCTTGCCGGTGGCGACGCAAGGCCGCTTGAGCGATCCCCGCGAATTCGCCGACATCATCCTGCGGGCCGATTCCGACGGCGCAGCCATCCGCTTGCGCGACGTGGCGCGAGTGGAACTGGGCGCCCAGGGCTACGACATGCGCACCCGCCTCAACGGCGAGAACACCACGCTGCTGGCCGTTTACCAGCAGCCGGGCGCCAACGCCCTCACCGTCGCCGAGCAGATCCATAGCGCCATGGACCACTTGGCCGCCAACTTTCCCGCCGGCATCCGCTATTCCATCCCCTACAACACCACCGAGTTCGTCAAGCTGTCCATCGAAGAGGTGATCCACACCCTGCTGGACGCCATCGCCCTGGTGATCGCCGTGGTGTATTTGTTCCTGCAGGACTGGCGCGCCACGCTGATTCCCACCCTGGCAGTGCCGGTGTCCATCGTCGGCACCCTGGCCGGCATGTACGTGCTCGGTTTTTCCGTCAACACCCTCACCCTGTTCGGCATGGTGCTGGCCATCGGCCTGGTGGTGGACGACGCCATCGTGGTGATCGAAAACGTCGAACGCAACCAGCGGGAGCTGGGCCTGAACGGTTACGACGCGGCGACCCTCGCCCTCAAGGAAGTCACCGGCCCGGTCATCGCCACCACCCTGGTGCTGATCGCGGTGTTCGTGCCCATCGCCTTCCTCGGCGGCATGACCGGCCAGCTGTACAAGCAATTCGCCATCACCATCGCCATTTCCGTCGCCCTGTCGGCCCTGGTGGCGCTGACCTTGACGCCGGCCCTGGCCGCGCGTCTGATAAAACCCGCCGACGCGTCATCCGGCACCGGACGCCTGGGGGCGGCCCGGCACAAGTTTTTCCAAGGCTTCAATCGCACGCTGGAAACCGCCACCCAGCGTTACCTGGGCGGCGCCCGCTGGCTGCTGCGGCGGGGCGCGGTCGGCTTGCTGCTGTACGTGGCCATGCTGGCCGCGGTCGCCGGCCTGTTCAAAACCACGCCCACCAGCTTCGTCCCCTCCGAAGACCAGGGCACCCTGTTCGCCGCCTTGATCCTGCCCGACGCCGCCAGTCTGGACCGCACGTCCGCCGTGGTCGAAAAGGCCGAAGCCGTCGCCAAGCAAAGCCCCGCCACCCGCGACGTGATTTCCATCGCCGGCATGAGCGTGCTGGACGGCGGCACCAAATCCAGCGCCGGCGTGTTGTTCCTGACCCTCAAGGATTGGAGCGAGCGGGTGAAGCCGGAGTTGCAGGCGGACAACGTGCTCGGCTGGATGATGCAGCGGGCGGCCGATATCAAGGAAGCCCTGGTGCTGTTCATGAATCCGCCGCCCATCCCCGGCCTGGGCCTGTCCGGCGGTTTCGAATTCTGGCTGCTGGACCAGGGCGGCGGCGACGTGCACGCCCTGGAAGCCATGACCCATAAAATCCTGGCCGCGGCCCAGAAGGATCCCCGTCTGCAAGGCGTGTCCTCCACCCTCCGCGCCGACGCCCAGCAGCTGTTCGTCAAGCTGGACCGGGAGAAGGTCTGGACCCTGGGTGTGCCTATCGGCGACGTGTTCGACACCTTGAACGGCTTGTTCAACGTCATGTACGTCAACGACTTCAACAAATTCGGCCGCACCTACCGGGTGCTGATGCAGGCGGACGCCTCTTACCGCAGCCGTCCCGAGGACATCGAAAAAGTCTTCGTGCGCAGCAGCCAGGGCGCCATGGTGCCCCTCAGCAGCCTGGTGCAGGTCAATTTCAGCAGCGGCCCCGACCTCATCAGCCGTTTCAACGGCTTCCCCGCCGCCCGCATCAACGGCGCGGCGGCGGCCGGCTACAGCTCCGGCCAGGCCATGCAGGCCATGGAGGAGATCGCCCAAAATACGCTGCCGGACAGCATGAGCTACGCCTGGGGCGGCCAGTCCTTCCAGGAAAAGAACGCCGGCAGCTCGTCGGCGACGGCCTTCGCCTACGGCATACTCATGGTGTTCCTCATCATGGCCGCCCAATACGAAAAGCTGCTGTTGCCGTTCGGCGTGATGCTGGCGGTGCCGTTCGGCCTGTTCGGCGCGTTCTTCGCCGTGTGGGCGATGCATATGCACAACGACGTGTATTTCCAGATCGGCTTGGTCACCCTGGTGGCCCTCGCCGCCAAAAACGCCATACTCATCGTCGAGTTCGCCAGCCTTAAGCGGGAGGAAGGCCTGAACGCCATGGACGCGGCCCTGGAGGCGGCGCGGCTGCGCTTTCGCCCCATTCTGATGACCTCCTTCGCCTTCATCCTTGGCGTCGTGCCCTTGGTCACCAGCACCGGCACCGGCGCCAACAGCCGCCACTCCATCGGCGTCGGGGTCATGGGCGGCATGATCAGCGCCACCCTGCTGGCGGTGTTCTTCGTGCCGCTGTTCTTCGTCTCGCTGGAAAACCTGCGCGACCGCCTGCTGGCGCGCCGGCCCGGCAAGGAAAATTAGATGCGCCGCTTATTGCTACTACCGCTTTGCCTATCCCTGGCCGCGTGCTTCAACGTGGGGCCCGATTACCAAAAGCCGGACGAGCCCGTACCGGAAAGCTGGCGCTTCGCCGAGGCCGAAGCCGCTGCCATCGCCAACACCCGCTGGTGGGAACAGTTCGGCGACCCGGTGCTGGTGCGCCTGATCGATCAATCCTTGCAGCAAAACAAGGACTTGCGCATCGCCACGGCGTCGGTGGAGGAATACCTCGGGTTATACGGCGTTTCCGCCTCCAGCCTGTTCCCTCAACTCGGCGGCACGGCCTCCGGCCAGGAGCAAAAGAGCTCCATCGAAGCCATGGGTCCGTCGCCCGCCGGCGCCGCCGTCAACCCCATCACCACCAACATACAAGCCACGCTGAACGTCTCCTGGGAAATCGACGTGTGGGGCCGCCTGCGGCGCGCCACGGAAGCGGCCCGCGCCGACTTGTTTTCGCGGGAGGAAAACCGCCGCGCGGTGGTGCTGACCCTGGTCACCAGCGTCGCCCGCTCCTATGTGCAACTGCGCGAGCTGGACCTGCGTTTGGACATCGCCCGGCAAACACTGGCGGACCGGCGGGAGGCCTATCGCATCGCCCAAGCCCGGTTCGCCGGCGAGCTCAATTCCGAATCGGAGGTCCGCCAGGCCGAATCGGAACTGCGCAACGCCGAAGCGCTGGTGCCGCAACTGGAAAAATCCGTGGCGCAGAAAGAGCACGAATTGAGCGTACTGCTGGGCCACAATCCGGCCGCCGTGGAGCGGGGCCTGGCGCTGAACGAGCTACGCCATCCCGAGGTGCCCATGGGGCTGCCTTCGGAATTGCTGCAACAGCGCCCCGATATCCGCCAGGCGGAACAGGACCTGATCGCCGCCAACGCCCGCATCGGCGTCGCCAAGGGCGAATACTTCCCCAAATTCACCATCACCGGTAGTGTGGGCAATTCCAGTATCGACCTATCCCGCCTGTTCGCCGGCCCCGCCGGCCTGTGGAGTTACGGCGCCACCCTGGCCGTGCCCCTCTTCACCGCCGGCAAAATCGCCGGCCAGGTGCAACAGGCCAACGCCAAGGAGCAACAGGCGTTGTTCGGCTACCAGCGGGTATTGCTGAACGCCTTCAAGGAAGTGGAGGACGCCCTGGTGGACAACAGCCGCACCCGCCAGCAAGTGACCGCCCAGGCCGGCCAGGTGGACGCGTTGCGCGAATACCTGCGGTTGGCTCGGCTGCGTTACGACAACGGCTACACCAATTATCTGGAAGTGCTGGACGCCCAACGCAATCTGTTCAATGTGCAGCTGGCCCTGGCCCAAGGACGGAGCAGCGCCTTGCAGGCCCTGATCAATCTTTACAAAGCGTTCGGCGGCGGCTGGGTGGAACAAGCCACGGCCGCCGCCACGCCGGAAGCAAGCTGATTTGCAACGGCAAAACGCTTGGTGTAGTCTCCAAAAGCCAGTTCTCAGCCTTTTAAGGAGGATCGCCCATGAATGCCACCACTAGCCAAGCCGGCGCTTTGCCCGAAGCCGTCGCCCCGGAAACCCCCGTCGCCTCTACGGAGGAAGCCTGCGCCTCTATCATCAAGCGCTATTGCTTGTGGTCCGCCGGCGCCGGCATCATCCCGCTGCCGCTGCTGGATATCGTGCTCATCAGCGGCATCCAGGTCAAAATGGTTTACGAGCTGGCCAAGCAATATGAACAGCCCTTCGACGAATCCCGCGCCAAAAGCTTGATCGGCGCGCTGATCGGCAGCCTGGTACCCTACGGCGTCGCCTCTTCCGGCGTCATGGGCGGCCTGGCCAGCCTGACCAAGGCCATCCCGGTGGTCGGCCCGCTGCTCACCTGGACGTTCTGCCCGGCCCTCGCCTCCGCCTCCACCTATGCGGTGGGCAAGGTGTTCGAACAGCATTTCGCCACCGGTGGCACTTTGCTGACCTTCGACGCGGAAAAAATGCGCGAATACTTCCAAAAGGAGTTCGACGCCGCCCGTCAGCCCGCCAAAGCCAAGGCAGACTCGGCGAAAGCTTGATCGATGCGGGGCGCCCCCCATACCGCCCCCTGTTTACCCGTTTCGGCTTTCTTTCTCTTTCAAGACGGAAGAAAGCCGGGGAAGCGCGAACCGGCTTTTTCCGCCTTCCTTCCCGATGCCGACGAACCGACGGGGCCTACCCTGCCCGTATCGGGAGCCGTTTTCGTCATGTTTCGGAATAGCGTTTTGCCATGACAGCCTACGTTTTCACCATTTACTACTTGATCATGGCCCTGCTGGTCGGCCTGTGCGGCATCGGCAGGAAGCCGGGATTTCTGGTGACCTTGCTGCTGTCCATCGTCATTACGCCGTTCCTGACTTTGTTCTTGCTCTACATCACCAAAAGCGCCGCCAAGGACCCCGAGTCCCCGCGCTGACCGTTCAAGGACCCCGGCAGGGACCAACAGCAACCGCCACCACAGCCACCCCATGAAATTCGAGAGTTTGCGGCGCTTCGTCCAACGCTACATGATGACCATCACGTTGGCGGCCATGATTTTCGGCCTGCTGCTGGTGTACTTCGCGCCGACGGTGCTGTTCACCATACCCGCCGGCTATCGGGGCATCATGTGGTACCGATTCGGCGGCGGCACGGACCTGAACGAGTCGCTCTCCGAAGGCACGCATTTCAAGCTGCCGTGGAACGAGGTGTACAACTACGACACGCGGCTGCAGGTGGTCAACCAGGAGTTCGACGTCATCACCAAAGACGGCCTGGCAGTCAAAGCCACCATATCCTTCCGCTTTCGCATCAGCCACCGCTGGGTCGGCCATCTGCACAAAAACGTCGGCCCCGACTACGTAAAAGTCATGCTGGTGCCGGAAATCGGCTCCACCGCCCGCGTGCTGATTTCCCAGTACACGGCGGAAGAGTTTTACACCACTTACCGGCTCCAGGTGCAAAACGAGATTCTTTCGCTGATCCGCGAGCGCCTGGTCGAGGAAAACATCTACAGCGCCGAGAATGTCAACCTGATCGACATGGACGACGTGATGATCAAGGAGATCGAACTGCCGGAGCGAGTGGCCTCGGCCATCGAGCGGAAAATCGAGCAGTACCAGCAACAGCTGGAATACGACTTCCGCCTGCAGTCGGAAGCCAAGGAAGCGCAGCGCAAGCAAATCGAAGGCAGCGGCGTGCGCGCCCTGTTCGACCAGATCGGCCCGGCCGACGTCGCCAGCTACCTGCGCCTGGCCGGCATCCACGCCACGTTGCAATTGGCCAGTTCCAACAACGCCAAGGTCGTGATCGTGGGCGGCGGCACCGTGGCGGGCGGATTGCCTTTGCTGCTGGGCAGCGACATCACCGCCGCGCCGCCGGTGGCCGCCTCGACGCCCGCGGGCAAAAACGCGCCGACCACAACCAAGTTGCCGGCCCCCGGCTCCCTGGGCGCCATGCCGTCGCCGCCGCTGTCGTCCTTGCCGGCAATCGGCACGCCGCCGCCCATACAACCGCCCAACATCCCTACGCCCCAGTCCCAACCTTTGCCTCAGCCCCAGCCCCAGCCCCAGGACACCGGCAAACCTTGAACGCGCCGCACAGCGAACCTTGGCGCAACAGCGACGACACCCGTTGGCTGGTGGGACCGCCGCGCCGTTCCGACGCCACCCTGCGCTTAGTGTGCATTCCTCATGCCGGCGGCGGTGCGTCGTTTTTCCGCCCCTGGGCGCAGCGGCTTCCGCCCCGAGTGGAGCTTTGGATAGCGCAGCTGCCGGGCCGCGAGGGCCGCTTCCGCGAACCGCTCGCCGCCAGCTTAACCGCCGTGGCCGAAGCCTTGGGACAATGCCTGGCGCGGCTGCCCGCCAAACCCACCGTGCTGTTCGGCCACAGCCTGGGCGCCCTCGCCGCTTTCGAACTGGCCCACGTGTTGCGCGACCTGGGCCAGGAGGAACCGCTATTGCTGGCGCCGTCCGGCCGCACGCCGCCCGGCGACGGCAGCGGCCCCCGGCATTTGCTGCACCTGGACGACGCCGCCTTCATCGACGCCCTGGCCGACGAATACGGCGGCATCGCCCCGGCCATTCTGGAAAACCCGGCCCTGCGCGAACTGTATGTCCCCACCCTGCGCGCCGACATGGGACTGGTGGCCGATTACCGCCCCCCGCAACGGCCGCCGCTGAGCTGTCCGATTCGCGCGTTCGGCGGCGACGGCGACCGCCACACGCCAACCCAGCGCCTGCAAGGCTGGCAGGATTGCTCCCGCGGCCCGTTCGACATGCGGCTATTTCCCGGCGGCCACTTTTACCTGGCCGACCAAATCGCGGCCGTCATCGACAGCCTGCTCGATCACCCGAGCCTGTCCTAGCCCCCTTGCCGCTGCGGCGACTGGATTAGGGAGTCCCCTCCCGCACCGAACGAATCCGGCCGTACTCCATGGTGACGACCCGGTCGGCGCAATGGAAATACTGGTCGTCGTGGGTCACGACAATGACGGTTTTGCCCTGGCGCTTCAGGTCCTGAATCATTTCCTGGTAGAAATAACGGCGGAATTCCGGATCCTGGTCTGCCGCCCATTCGTCGAACGCATAAATTTCCCGGTCTTCCAGCAGGGCGACGATCATCGCCAAACGCTTGCGCTGGCCGGTAGACAGATCCAGCGTGGTGAAACGCCCGTCCACGAACGACGTCTTCCGGTCGATCTGCATCTGCCGCAACAGCTCGCGCACGCGGGCCTCGTCCACGCCGCCCAAACCGTAGAGCTTCTTGAACAAGTGGAAATCGCCGAAGATCACCGAGAACCGCTGCCGGTAAGCCGGCGCGCTCCTCCTGTCCACGGCGCGGCCGTCCATGAGCAAATGTCCGCTGCTGGGGGAATACAACGCCGTCAACACCTTGAGCAAGGTCGATTTGCCGCTGCCGTTGCCGCCGACGATGAACAGGATTTCGCCGCTGGAAATATCCAAATCCAGCGGGCCGATTTGGAAACCGTCCTGGCTGGCGTCGTCGAAATAGTGGTAAACCAGGTCCCGTGCCTCGATTTTGCCGAAGCGGCCGGATGGCCACGGATCGTGGGCCGTTTCCGCCTCCTCCCAACCGCCGCAAGCGGCGCTCAACTTGGTTTCCAGCACCTGGATGTTTTCCGCCGCCAGATTGGCGCGGGTGAAGGCGGGTATGCCCAGAATCACGCCGGACAGCGGCCCCATGATGAAGATGATGCCCGCGATTAGCGACGTGGTGGATTCCGACTCGATGGACACATACTGCGGCACGATGAACGCCACCGCGCCGAGCAGGGCGAAAAAATTGCATTGGGCGAACAGGGTGTTGTCGTCCAGCAGATGGTGGGCTTTTTCCGTGCTGCCGCGCAGCGAATCGGCGATGGCGTGGATGTCCTGGTACAAATCCTCGCCGCGCTGGTGGTTGAACTTCACTTCCTTGGCGCCCTTGAGCAAATCGGTCAGGCCGTCGAAAAAGCTCAAGCGGGTCAGCGCCGTGTGGCGCAAATAGGCTTTGATCTGTTCGGCGTTGAGGGTGTAGATGGACAGGCCCGCCGCCACCAGGGCGAAGGTCAGGCCGAACGCCACCATGGACAGCGAAGCCATGTAGATGGCGGTGAAACCCACCATGACCGCCGATTGCACGCAGGTGGTCAGCGCCGTGGCGGAGTCGGAGATGACGGTCAGGCTTTCGGCGATGCGGTCGTAGATTTCCGCCACGCCGAGCTTTTCCAGCTCCTGGTATTCAGCGCGGCGGATTTTGTCGGCCACGCGAACCTTCACCTTGTGCAGCGCGCTTTGGAAAATCGCCGTGGTTTTGTGGAACGTGTAGCGATAACACAGGTAGTAAATCGCCATCAGCAGCAGGAAAATCAGGAACATGCGGGGATTGGCCGGCTCGCCCCCCTTGGCGCTGGTGGAAGCGTTGATCACCGCCAGCAGGCCGGCGTTGGCCAAGCCGCAAAGCGTGGCACCGATGATGATATTGCGGCGGGTGAGAGCGTCCTCCCGCTTAATCAGTTCTAACAAAGTCATGCCTTGATTCGTCCCCTCACGCCCGCGCTTCCAACAGACAGGCATCTTCTATGTCGATGGGAATGCGCCGCACCAGGCCGAAACCCGCCTCCGCAAGCAAGCCGCGGAATTCGCTTTCGGTGCGCTCGCGGCCGTGTTCCAGCACCAGCATCAGCACGTCGCTGAAAATGGTCTCGCTGCCGGCCTCGGCGCGCTCCGGCAGGCAGCGTTCCAGCACCAGCAGCCGGCCGCCCGGCGCCATGGCGGCGCGGCACAGGCGCAGGATGCGCGCCGATTCCTCGTCGTTCCAGTCGTGGATCACGGCTTTGAGCAGGTAAACGTCGCCGCCGGCCGGAACGGACTCGAAGAAATCCCCTTGGCGCACCTCGCAACGGTCGGCCACGCCCAGGGCAGCCAGGTTGTCCGCCGCGCCCTCCGGGTATTTCTCGTACAACACCCCGCGCAACCCGGCATGGGCTTGCAATACGCCGCCCACCAGCGCGCCTTGTCCGCCGCCCACGTCCACCATGCAGCGCGCGTCGCTGAAATCGTAGGCTTGCAACAGCGCCGCCACGATGCGCGCGGTGGCGGCGGCCACGTTGGCGTGGAAAATGCCGCCGGCGGTGGGATGCTGGGCGCGGTAGTCCCATACGCTCATGCCGAACACGTGATCGAACGGCGTCTCGCCGGTTTCCACCGCATGCAGCAGGCCGCCCATGGCCTTGTCGATCACCTCGCCCCACTCCATCACCGTGTACCACTGGGAGTTTTCCGCATCGCGGCGCAGCGGCTGTCCCTCGGGCGCCAGGGCGAAAACGCCGTCATCGGTTTCCCGCAAAATGCCGCAAGCGGTCCAGCCGCGCAACAAGCGGTGCAACGTGGCCGGGTGCGCGTTCAAGCGGGCCGCCAACGCGCCGCTGGACTGGGGACCGGCGGCCAACAAGTCGGCGATCTGCAGTTTGGCGGCAACATAAAGCAGGCGCGCCGCGCCAGCCTTCATAACGATTTCGCGTATCATAGAAACAAGATCGGCGTCAGGGAGTTCGTACCGTTGATTCGGCAAATCATTGGCGAAGCATAACATGGCATCCTCCCTACGGACTCGGCGAGCGCCGTCGACGGTTTCCGCGCCGACGCCCACCGCGCAACGCTCCCATCGGCAATCCCGTCATGCTCAATCTCGTTAACCGCTACGCCCACGGCTTCGTCGCCGTTCCCGTCATCCTGGCCGCGCAAGAACGCGGCCTGTTCGAGTTGCTGGAAAGCCGCGGCCCGTTGAGCGAGGACGCCATCCGACTATCCCTGGACGCCAACGGCGGTCCGCTGCGGGTGGCCTTGCGCCTGCTGCGCTCCCTGCACTGGCTGAGCCGCGACGATGAAGGACGCTACGCGCCCGCCAAGGCCGCGGCCATGCGCCGCCATATCCCGCGGGAATTGCTGGAACTGTACCGCTTCCCGGCCGGCTCGCCGCAACTGCTCAGCGATGCGGCCCAACGCTATTGCGAGTGGACGCCCCTGTCGCGGCGGCGCTGGGGGTTGGACGACGAACGCGACGCCGACCTCATCGACGGCGTATTGCTGATCCCCCTGTTGTTCGCCTTGCGCGGCCAAGGCCTGCTGGAGGAGGCGTCCCAACCGCTGCTCGCGCCCCTTCCGCAGCCGCTGCGCGGCGCCCTGCTCGACCTGTTCCGCGCCAAGGGCTGGATCGACGGCGAGAGCGACAAACCGGCATGGACCGAAGTGGGCCGCCACCTGGTGGAACGCATGCTGGTGCTGGGCGTCACCGCCTCCTACACGCCGCTGCTGGCGCGGCTGCCGCAACTGCTGTTCGGCGACCCGCGCGCCGTGTTCGAGCACACGGCAATGGACGCCGAAACCCACCTGGACCGCAGCCTCAACGTGATCGCCAGCGGCTTCCAGCACGAAAAATTCTTCCAGGATTTCGACGCCGCCATCCAGGCCATTTTCGACCGCCAGCCCTTCGAACAACAGCCGGCCTATGTGGCCGACATGGGCAGCGGCGACGGCACGCTGCTGCGGCGCATTTACCGCCACGTGGCGGAGCACACCGCCCGCGGCCAAGTGCTGGACCGCTATCCGCTCACCATGATCGGCATCGACTACAACATGGAAGCGCTGGAGGTGGCCGCCGCCAACCTGCGCGCCGACGGCGTGCCGCACCGGGTCGTGCAAGGCGACGTGGGCGATCCGCAAAAGCTGGAGCGCGACCTGCAAGCCCTGGGCATCGCCGACTGCGAAAACATCCTGCACGTGCGCTCCTTCCTGGACCACGACCGGCCCTGGCTTCCGCCCGCCGAGTCGGAACGGCTGGCGGCCCGCCGGAAGATTCCCTACCAAGGCGTGTTCGTCGCCGACGACGGTTCCGCCATCGCCCCCGCCGACGCCATCCAAGGGCTGTACGAACACTTGGAGCGCTGGGCACGGCTGTCCAGCCGCCACGGCCTGCTGATCCTGGAGGTGCACTGCCTGGACGCGATAAGCGCCGGCCGCAATCTGGACTTGGCCGAAAGCCTGCATTTCGACGCACTGCAGGCTTTTTCCAAGCAGCAATTGGTGGAAGCGGCGGATTTCCTGCTGACGGCGGCGGAAGCCGGCCTGTTCGCCAAGCCGGAATTCCAGCAGCGCTACCCGCGCACCCTGCCGTTCTGCCGCATCACCCTCAACTGGTTCGAGCAGCGCCCCTACCGCCTGCGCCTGGCCAGCGAGGCCGATCTCCCCGCCCTGCTGCAGCTGGAAAACGCCTGCTGGGCGGAACCGCTGCGCACCGCCGAAGACGGCCTGCGCCAACGCCTGCAACGCTTTCCCAAAGGCCAATGCCTGCTGGAAATGGACGGCCGCATCGTCGCCGCCATATACAGCCAGCGCATCGTCACGGCGGACGAGCTGGCCCGCAGCAGCTTCGCCCAGGCCGGCGCCTTGCACCGGGACGACGGCCCGCTGCTGCAACTCGTCACCGTCAATGTGCTGCCGGAAGCGCAGCACCTGGGCCTGGGCGACCAGTTGCTGGAGTTCATGCTGCAATACGCCGGCCTCATCAACGGCGTGGAAAAGGTGGTGGGCGTGACCCGCTGCCTCAACTTCCAGCGCGACGGCAACGGCGACATGGCCGCCTACATCCGCCGGCGCAACGAGCGCGGCCAGCCGCTGGACCCGGTGCTGGCCTTCCACCACCACCACGGCGCCAGCATCGAATACGTGCTGCCCGGCTACCGGCCGGAAGATACGGACAACCAGGACTGCGGCGTGCTCATCGGCTACGACCTGCTGCACCGCCGCCCCGGCGGGCACGCCCCGGCATCCCCAGCGGAATCGGCCGCCTCGCCAAGCGCCGCCGCCGTGGTGGAACGCTGCACCCGCGACGTGCTCGGCCCGCGCCGGGAAAGCCGCTTCGCCATGGCCGCCACCTTCAAAGACATGGGACTGGACTCCCTGGACTTGCTGGAACTGCGTACCCAGCTCAACCACGCCGCGCAACTGCAATTGGAGCCGGTGTTTTTCTTCCGTTACAGTTCGCCCAAAGCGGTGGCGGAGTACCTGCAAAACGCCGGCGGCGAAACCCTGGAACCACCACCCAAACCAGCGTTGGCACCAAGCCCCCTCTCCCCCAGGGAGAGGGCTAGGGTGGGGGATTTAAATCACATCGCCATCATCGGCATCGGCTGCCGCTTCCCCGGCGGCGCCGATAGCGCCGAAGCCTACTGGCAGTTGCTGCTGGACGGCCGCGACGCCATCGGCGAGCCGCCGCCGGGCCGGGGCAACGGCGAGCTGGACCCGGCCAACTTCCCCGCCACGGCGGAAATGCCGGCCCTGCGCCAGGGCGGCTTTATCGACGGTGCCGACCGCTTCGACGCAGCCTTCTTCGGCATCGCCCCGCGCGAAGCCCAGCGCATGGACCCGCAGCAGCGGCTGCTGCTGGAAGTGTCCTGGCAAGCGCTGGAACACGCCGGCATCGACCCGCGCGGCCTGGAAGGCAGCGCCACCGGCGTGTTCGTCGGCCTGTTCGGCCACGACTACGAAATGCTCCAGCAAAACAGCATCGCCGAGGCCGAACTGGACGCCTATTGCTCCACCGGCGTGGCCCCCTCGGTGGCGGCCGGGCGCTTGTCCTACACCCTGGGCCTGCAAGGGCCGGCGCTGACCCTGGACACCGCCTGCTCCTCCTCCCTGGTGGCCGTGCATCTGGCCTGCCGCAGCCTGCGCGACGGCGAATGCGGCTTGGCCCTGGCGGCCGGCGTCAATTTGATCCTCGCCCCGCAAGCCTCCATCGCCTTCAGCCGCGCCGGCATGTTGTCAACCGACGGCCGTTGCCGCACTTTCGACGCCCTGGCCAACGGCTACGTGCGCGGCGAAGGCTGCGGCGTGGTGGTTTTGAAGCCTTTGGAACGGGCCCTGGCCGACGGCGACGACATCTACGCCGTGGTGCGCGGCAGCGCCGTCAACCAGGACGGCCGCAGCAACGGCCTCACCGCCCCCAACGGCCAGGCCCAGGAGGCGGTCATCCGCAACGCGCTGCAAGCGGCGGACGTCGCACCCGGCGCGGTGCGCTACGTGGAAGCCCACGGCACCGGCACGCCCCTGGGCGATCCGGTGGAAGTGCATGCCCTGCAAGCGGTGTACGGCGAAAGCCGGCCGGGCAATTTTCCCTTGGTGATCGGCTCGGCCAAAACCAATATCGGCCACCTGGAAGCCGCCGCCGGCATGGCCGGCCTCATCAAAACCGCCCTGGCCCTGCACCATGGGCAGATACCCCGCCATCTGCACTTCCGGCAGGCCAATTCGCACCTGGACTTGCGTACCGTGCCAACCCTGGTGCCGACGCACACCCTGCCCTGGCCGCGCCAAGCGGATCGGCCGCGCCTGGCCGGCATCAGTTCCTTCGGCTACAGCGGCACCAACGCCCACGTGATCCTGGCGGAAGCACCGCCGACAACATCAACCGCCGCCACCCACCGCCCGGCTGCGGTGCCTCCGCGCCGCTTCCAAGGCAAACGCTATTGGCTTCCACAAAGCGCCTCCCTAGGTAAGGGAATGAAGGGTGAGCGCAATGCGGTTGAAATAAGCATCAAGGCATCGTCGCCCCGGCAGGGAATGCCGGGGCCCATGGCCCAGGACGGTGCATGGGACACCGTTTCGGCACCATCCCTGGTCATGGATGCCGGCAATCCATGCCGGCAAGACGGTATCAATACAACGCGTAATTCAACAGCCTTGCCCTGGGGGACTAACCACCCCCTGCTCGGCCACCGCCTCCCCCTCAGCGCCGCGGTGAGCGTATTCGACAGCCCCCTCGGCCAGGCAGCGCCAAGCTATCTCCTCAGCCACCGCTTGAACGGCAGCGCCGTCCTGCCCGCCGCCGCCCTGCTGGAAATGGCCCTGGCCGCTGCTCGCCAGTTGGCTACGACACCGGCAACCGGCTACAGCATCAGCGGCCTTAGCTTCGAGCGCCCCCTGCCCCTGGGAGAATCCGCGCCGCGCCGCGTGCAACTGCTGCTGCTGCCGGAACAACCCGCCGGGTCTTGGCAATTCCGCCTCGCCAGCGGCGACGGCGAAGCCGCCTGGACCCAGCACGCCCAAGGCCGCGTGGCGGCCTCGACACAAACAGCATTGCCGCTGGACTTGGCCGCCCTGCGAGCCCGCCTGACGGATGAAGTCCCTTTAGCCGCGTTCCGGGACGAGTTACACCGACGCGGCCTGCAACTGGACGACGCCCTAGCCGCCCTGCAAACCCTGTGGCGCGGCGACGGCGAGTCCCTGTGCCGCATCCGCCTGCCCCAGGCTGCGGCGAGCGAAGCGTCGGCATACCACTGCCACCCGTTGCTGCTGGACGCCGCCCTCAGCAGCGCCTTGGTAAATTTGGACAGCAGCAGCGCGCACATACTGGCGGGCATCGACAACTTCCTCTGGCTGGGAGGCATGGCGGACGAACTGTGGTGCCACTGCCGGCTGGAAAGCCAGCAGGGCACGCGCCGCAGGCTGAACCTGACGCTGTGCGACGGCCAAGGCCAAGCTATCGCCCTGGCCGAAGGCTGCACGTTTGCCGCCCTGGAAACCGCCGTCCAGCCGGAAGTTTGGACAAACTGGCTGTACCAGCTCCAATGGCGGCCCGATCCGCAAGCGGCCCGGTCCAGGCCGGCGCTGCCCGCACCGCAGGCAGTGGAAGCCGCCCTGCAATCCTTGACGACACAACTGGGCACGGACGATGCCGCCGCGCGGCTGGCCGGACTGCAACCGCAATTGGAACGGCTGAGCTTCCTATACGTCAGCACCGCCCTGCGCGGCCTGGGCTGGAATCCGGCGGCAGGCGAACGCTGCTCCGTGGAAGCACTGGCCGAGCGCCTGGGCATAACCGCCGGCCATCGCTGTCTGTTCCGCCGCCTGCTGGAAATTCTGCAGGAAGAAAACCTCGTGGCGCTGCAAGGCGAAGGGCTGGACGTTATCCGCGCCCCTGGCGAACCGGCGCCCCAATCCCTGTGCGAACAACTGCTGGCCCAATACCCGGAGGCCGGCGACGAACTGCGCCTGCTGTCCCGCTGCGGCGACCACCTGGCGCAAGTGCTGCGCGGCGACTGCGCGCCGCTGACCCTGCTGTTCCCCGACGCCGACCCGGCCACCCTGGCGCGCCTCTACCAGCACGCCCCCACTTTCGCCCCCATGCACCGGCTGCTGGACGAAACAATCCGGCGACTGCCGCACAAGCACGGCCTGCGCATCCTGGAGATCGGCGCCGGCACCGGCGGCACCAGCGCCTGGCTGCTGCCGCACCTGGGGGAAAACTGCGAATACGTGTTCACCGACGTCTCCGCCCACTTCTTCGACGCCGCCCGCCAGCGCTTTGCCGCTTATCCTTGCCTGCAATTCCGCAAGCTGGACATCGAACAGCCTCCGCAAACGCAAGGCTTCGAAGCGGGCCGTTACGACCTGGTGGTCGCCAGCAACGTGCTGCACGCCACCCGCGACCTGGCGGCCACCGTCGGCCACGCCCGCTCCCTGCTCGCCCCCGGCGGCCAATTGCTGCTGGTGGAAGGCACGGCGCCGCGCCGTTGGATCGACCTCATTTTCGGCCTGTTGGAAGGCTGGTGGGCGTTCGCCGACCATGCGCTGCGACCATACTATCCCCTGCTGTCCGCCCAACGCTGGGAGGAATTGCTCGCCGCACAGGATTTCGACGCCGTGGCAGCCATAGCGCCGGCAAACGCGGAAACCCTGCTGTTCCCGCAAGCGCTGATCCTGGCCCGCAACAGCAGCCAAACGCAAACCCGGCTGATTTTCGCCGACGCGCGAGGCGTGAGCGAACGCCTGGCCGAGCAATGCCAAGCCCAAGGCGATACCTGCCTGCTGGTGCGCCCCGGTGAGGACTACGCCAAGCTTTCCCCCGGTGAATATCGGTTGGACCCGCTGCAAGCCGAACATTATCGGCGTTTGCTGCGAGATGCCGGCGACGACATAACGTCTATCGTGCACCTGTGGAACCTGGACATAAGCGAGGCCGACGCCGGAGACGCCTGCACCAGCGCCCTGTACCTAAGCCAAGCCCTGCTGCGATCCGCCAATCCGCCCCCGCTATGGCTGGTCACCCAAGGCGCCGCCGCGATTGAAGCGGCCGAGCCTTTCCAAGCCCCCCTGTGGGGCTTCGGCCTGGTGCTGGAAAAAGAACATCCCGAACTGCGCTGCCGCCTGCTGGACTTGGACCCGGCCAAGAGAGCCGATGCGGCGGACGATCTCATCCAGGCGCTGGATAACCCCGGCACCGAACCCCGCAGCGCCGTCCGCGACGGCCGGTTCTACTTGCCGCGCCTGGCCCGCCTCGCGGCGCCGATCAACGGCTTGGCCGTCCAGCCCGACGCCGCCTACCTCATCACCGGCGGGCTGGGCGGCATGGGATTGCGCCTGGCCGCCTGGCTGGTGGAAAAAGGCGCGCGCCAACTGGTGCTGGCGGGCCGCAGCGCGCCATCGGAACAGGCACAGCGCGTCCTGGAAGCCTTGGCCGGGCAAGGCGCGCAGATCGATGTCCGCCAAGCCGATGTCGGCAGCAATGAACAAACCGCCGCGCTGGTGGCGGCCATTCCCCGGCTGCGCGGCGTCATCCACTGTGCCGGCGTGTTCAGCGACGCCTTGATCCAAAACCAGCAACGCAGCCAATTCCAGCAAGTCCTCGCCGCCAAAGCCCTGGGCGCCTGGCATCTGCACCAGGCCACGCAAGGGCTGGAGCTGGATATGTTCCTGCTGTGCTCCTCCGCCTTCTCCCTGCTGCCCAGCGCGGGCCTGGCCAACTACGCGGCGGCCAATGCCTTCCTCGACGGCCTGGCCGCCGCCCGACGCCGCCTAGGACTGCCCGGACTCAGCCTCAACTGGGGGCCTTGGGATCAAGTGGGCATGGCGCAAGCGGTGGGCGAACGGCGCGAAGCGCAATGGACCGCCGCCGGCATCCGTCCCATGGCGCCCGAGGCGGCACTGGCGGCCATGGATCGCCTACTGGGTTCCGATTTGGCGCAAGCCGCCGTGATGGACGTCGACTGGCAGCGCTTCCTCCCCCCCGGCGAAACCGCACCGGCTTACCTGGCGGAATGGCTTACCCCCGCCGCCGCACCAACCCAACCCACCGCCGCACCGATTTTGCAGCGCCTGCACAGCGCCACCGCCAGCCAGCGGCAAGCCCTGCTGCGGGACCACGTCGCCCACCTGGCGGCGCAAGTCTTGGGCTTCGGCCCCGGCGAGGAACTGGACCTAAGACGCGGCCTGTTCGACCAGGGCATGGACTCCCTGACCGCCATGGAACTGCGCAACAAACTGCAACGGGACTTGGCCCTGCCGCTGCCCGCCACCATCGCCATGGAACATCCCAGCGTTGCCGCGCTGGGGGACTACTTGGCGGGAAAGCTGTCGGATACAGCGCCCATGCAAAGCCCTACCGCCGACAGCGCCCGCATATGCGAAAGGGATAGGGAGAAGGAAATCGCCCCCCCTGCGTCTTCAGCTCCGGCAAGCGCCATCGCGCCGAACAGTCCCGCCGAACCGGCCAGCGAAGAAGCCGCCATCGCCGCCGAATTGCTGGAGCTGGAACGCTTGCTGGATGCGATCCAATGCCGATCCGATTGAGAACGCATGCGGCCCCAGCCGCCCCGCGGCGGTAAATGAATAATCGGAATCCATCTTCCCTACCACCGGCATAGTCTGGTAAAAGATTTTAATGACCGAAGACACGTCGTCGAACGAAAGGATTCTGCTCGCCCTGCGCCAAGCGCGCGCCGCGGTAGAAAGCGTGGAACGCTCCCGTTACGAGCCCATCGCCATCGTCGGCATCGGCTGCCGGCTGCCGGGCGGCATCGACGATGCCGACAGCTATTGGCTGAGGCTGTGCGACGGCCTGGACGCGGTGGGTGACGTGCCGCCGGAGCGCTGGGACAACAACGCCATATTCGACGCCGACCGGCGCGCCGCCGGCAAGACTTACACCGGCCGCGGCGCTTTCATCCCGCTGCCGGACCGGTTCGACGCGGAGTTTTTCGGCATATCCCCCCGCGAAGCCGCCCGCCTCGATCCGCAGCAGCGCCTGCTGCTGGAAACCGCCTGGGAAGCGCTGGAGGACGCCGGTCTGGCCGGCCATACCTCCGGCCTCAGCGGCGGCGTCTACATCGGCATCGGCCAAAGCCATTACGGCGATTTGCAACTGACGCCCGAGCATCTCGAATCCATCGACACTTATTCCGGCACCGGCAGCCTGCACTGCTTCGCCTCGGGACGACTGTCCCACTGGCTGGGCCTGGACGGCCCCAGCCTGTCCATCGACACCGCCTGTTCCTCCTCCCTGGTGGCGGTGCACCTGGCCTGCCAAAGCCTGCGCAGCGGCGAAACCCGCCTGGCCCTGGCCGGCGGCGTGCACCTGAACCTGGCGCCCCACGTCAGCGTGTTCCTGTCCCGCGCCGGGGTGCTGGCGCCCGACGGCCGCAGCAAGGCTTTCGACGCGGCGGCGGACGGCTTCGGCCGCGGCGAAGGCTGCGCCGTGATCGTGCTCAAGCGCCTGTCCGACGCCCTGGCCGACGGCGACCCGATCCACGCCTTGATCCGCGGCACGGCGGTCAACCACGACGGCGCCGGCGCGGGTTTGACCGTGCCCAACGAGGCGTCCCAGGCCAAAGTGATCCGCGACGCCCTGCAAAACGCCCGCGTGGCGGCGGACACGGTGGGCTTGGTGGAAACCCACGGCACCGGCACCGAATTGGGCGATCCCATCGAAGCGCGCGCCCTGGGGCAGGTATTCGCCAACCGCCCCGGCGTCGAACCCCCGCTTTACCTGGGCGCGGTGAAAAGCAGCATCGGCCACCTGGAAGCGGCGGCCGGCCTGGCCGGCCTGCTCAAGGCGGCGCTGGCGGTGAAACACGGGCAAATTCCCGTGCAAAGCCATTACCACCAGCCCAACCCGCACATTCCCTGGGCCGAGCTGCCCTTCGCCATTCCGCGCCAGACCTTGCCCTGGCCGGCGGGCTACGCGCAGCGCATCGCCGGCATCAGCGCTTTCGGCATGAGCGGCACCAACGCCCACGTGGTGCTGGAAGCGCCGCCGGCCGCCGTGGCCGAAGACATACCCAACACCATGGACCGCCCCCGCCACCTGCTGGCCCTGTCGGCGCGCAGCGAAACCGCCCTGCGGGCCCTGGCCGGCCGCTACCGCGAGTACCTGAACGCCCATCCGGACCGGTCCCTGGCCGATATGTGCTTCAGCGCGGCAACGGGACGGGGGGTGTTCGAGCACCGCTTGGCACTGGTGTGCACCGACCGTGCGGAAGCCGCATCGCAATTGCCCGCCGTGGAGCGCAGCGAATCGTCCACCATCACCATCATCGGCCGCGCGCCCCGCGACCGGGACAACGAAAAGCCGGTATTCCTGTTCACCGGCCAAGGCTCGCAATACTGGAACATGGGCCGCGAGCTGTACCAAACCCAACCCGGCTTCCGCGCTAGCCTGGAACGCTGCGCCGCGGTGCTCGATCCCCTGCTGGAAAAGCCGCTGCTGGACGTGCTGTACGGCAGCGAGGCCGACGGCGCCCTGCTCGACCGCACGGACTTCACCCAGCCGGCGCTGTTTTCCCTGCAATACGCCCTGGCCGAGCTGTGGCAAAGCTGGGGCATCAAGCCGGCGGCGGTGCTGGGCCATAGCCTGGGAGAGTACGCCGCCGCTTGCGTCGCCGGGGTGTTCGGCCTGGAAGACGGCTTAAAGCTGGTGGCGGCGCGCGGCCGGCTGATGCGGGCCCTGCCCGGCAACGGCGCCATGGCGGCGCTGCTGTGCCAGGACGCCGCCGCCTTGGCCGACTGGCTGGCGCAGTGCGGCGAAGACGTGGTGGTATCCGGCTACAACAGCCCCAGGGAACTGGTGGTTTCCGGTTCGCAAACGGCGGTACAGGCGGTGCTGCAACGGCTGGCGGAACGGGGCACGGCGGGCCGCCAACTGGCGGTGTCCCACGCGTTCCATTCGCCACTGATGGCGCCCATGCTGGACGAATTCGCCCCCATCGCCCGCAGCGTCGTTTACGCCGCTCCCCGCCTGGACATGCTGTCCGCCGTGGACGGCGGCTGGAACAACGCCGCCGATGCCGATTACTGGTGCCGGCAAATCCTAGAGCCGGTGCGCTTCAGCAAGGCCATGGCGGAACTGGCCCGCCACGGCCACCGGCTGTTCCTGGAAATCGGCCCGCGCCCCATTTTGTCCGGGCTGGGCCGCGCCAATCTGCCGGGAGAAGAACGCACCTGGCTGACCAGCCTCGACCGCAGCCAAGGGGACTGGGACTGCCTGTTGCACAGCCTGGGCCGGCTGTTTTGCAGCGGCGTGGCCTTCGACGGCACCGGCTTCGACCGCGACTATGCGCGCCGCCGCGTCCGCCTGCCTAGCTATCCCTTCCAGCGCAGCCGCCACTGGCTGGAACCGCAGGCCCGCCCGGCACCGATCCCCGCAGCGCCGGCAGAAGGGCTGCCCCTGGCCGGCCGCCGCTTAGCCCTGCCCGGCTGCCCGGACATCCGCTATGAAACCCGTCTGGAACCGGCCCATTGCGCCGCCCTGTGCGACCACCGGGTATTCGGCAGCCTGGTGGTGGCCGGCGCATACCATTTGGCGACGGTATTGGAAGCCGCCAGCCAGGCCCTGGGCACCACCAACCTGCGCCTGGAAGACATCCGCCTGCCCCGCGCCCTGGCCATCCCGGACGGAGCCGGCTGCCGCCTGCAAGTGCTGCTGGAACCGTCGGAGGGCAGCGGCTACAGTTTTCGCACCCTGAGCTGCGCCGACGGGCTTGACGCGAATGACGATGCGGCGTGGGTGACCCATGTCAGCGGCAAATTAAACACCGTAGGGTACGCACCGCGTACCGCAGCGCCGCTTGGTGCGCAATGCGCACCCTACGAAGAAGACGGCACGGATTTCTACACCCGACTGTCCACCATCGGTTTCGACCTGGGCCCCAGCTACCGCTGGACGCAGCGCATCGAGCAACACGACGGACAAATACGCTGCCGCCTGCAAGCACCGCGGCAATGGGACAAGCAGGACGCCGCCCTCCATCCCGGTCTGTTGGACACCTGCTTCCAAATCCTCAGCCGTTTCTGGCCGGCCACAGCGGAACAGATGCTGGCAAGCGGCACCCTGTACGTGCCTTTCGCCATCGCCGCGGTGGAACTGCGCCGCTTTCCCGGGGATGCCTCACAAACGCTGCTGTGCCGTGCCTTTAAGGAAACAAAGGACGCCGACAACAGCGAACTGACCGTGGCCGCCGGGCTGAGCCTTGAAACGGAAAACGGCGAACCCTTGCTGCGGGTGGAAGGCTTCCAATTCCGCCGCACCGGCCGCGACGCCTTGCTGGCCGGCCTGCGCGGACAAATGAACGAAGTGCTGGAGCTGGATTGGACACCCCTGGAAGAAACCGCCGGCCCAGCGCCGTCCACCCAGCAGCAGTGGTTGATCCTGGCCGATAAGGGCGGCCTGGGCCAGGCGCTGGCAGAACGGTTACAGCGGCTAGACCACGGCTGCCAAGTCGTTGCGGCCGATGAAGACTTGCTGCAGATAAACGCAGCGGAGTGGGACGGTGTGGCCTATCTGCGCGGCCTGGACAATCCAGAGCCATCCGATGCCACCACACTGCAAACCACCCTATTAGCCAACGTGGCCGAGGTGCAAACGTTGCTGCGGCGATTGGCCGGAGCGGCGCCACGCCTATGGCTGGTAACGCGGGGCAGCCAAGCGGTAACCGAAACGCCGTCGTGGGCCAGCCTTGCCCAAGCGCCCCTGTGGGGCCTGTTCTCCGTATTGGCCAGCGAACACGCCAATCTCAAGCCCGCCTGCATTGACCTGCCCCCCAGCGCCACGGCGGACGATGCGGCTTGGCTCGCAGAAGCCCTACTCCAAGCCGGCCGGGAAGACTGGCTCGCCATCCGTGCCGGCCGCCGCTACGCCGCCCGGCTGTGGCGGCACGACGCCGGCAATCGGACACCCACAACCATCCGCCCCGACGCCACTTACCTCATCACCGGCGGCCTGGGCGGGCTGGGCCTGAAACTGGCCGGCTGGCTGGTGCAGCAAGGCGCGCGCTGCTTGGTGCTGAACGGCCGTAGCGGCCCCGGCCCGGAAGCGCAAAGCCAACTGGAACAGCTGCGCCGGCAGGGGGCGCAGGTGCATTGCCGTGCCGCCGACATCGCCGATGCCGAGCCAGCCGCCGCGCTGTTCGCCTGGATGGACGCCGAGCTTCCGCCCTTGCGCGGCGTGTTCCACGCTGCCGGCGTGCTGCAAGACGGCCTGCTGCTACAGCAAAGCCGGGAGCAACTGGCTGCCGTGTTCGCTCCCAAGCTGGCCGGCGCCTGGAACCTGCACCAGCTCACCATGAACCGTCCCCTGGACTTCCTGGTGCTGTTCGCCTCGGCCGCGACGCTGATCGGCTCGCGCGGCCAAGCCGGCTATGCCATGGCCAATGCCTTCCTGGACGCCCTGGCCCAGTTCCGCCATACCCAAGGCCTGCCCGCTCTCAGCCTGGACTGGGGCGCCTGGGCGGAAGCGGGCATGGGCGCCCGCTTGCCGGAAAACGAACGCCGGCGCTGGGCGGAACGGGGCTTCGCCGCCATCGCGCCGCAACGGGGCCTGGATATCCTGGGTAGCCTGCTGGGCAGCCCTTCGGCGCAACTGGCCGTGCTGCCCGTGGACAAACCGGCCCTGCTGGCCGGCTGGGCGCCGCCGCGTTTCGACGGTTTGGTTCCCATGGACGCTGCTGCAGGTCATTCGACTCCCCCCCTTCCCAGCCCTGCTCCGTGGGCGCAAAACGCCGAAAACGCCCCGCCCGAACAACGCCTAGCGCTGCTGGAAAACCGCGTGCGGCTAGTCGTCGCCGACACCCTGGGCATCAAGGCGCCGGCTGCCATCGAACCCCGCGCCCGGCTGTTCGATCTGGGCTTCGACTCCATCCTGGCCCTGGAAGCGGCGGAAAAGTTGACGAAAGAGCTAGGCATTGCCCTGCACGACACGTTAATCTTCGAATACCCGACACTGGAAGCGCTGGTAAATTACCTGGCGCGCGCCTGCCGCATCGGTCCGGCCGAAGCGGAAAGCAACCGCGCGGCGGAGCCGGCCTTCGCCCCGCTGGAGGAAACGGACATCGCCGCCCTGTCGGATGAAGACGCGGAACGCCTGTTGCTCGCGCAACTCAAGGATTTAGCCGAATAGCCACGCTCGCCCCATGACCGACGCCAGCCAGCCCCTCTCCCCCGTCAAGCAGGCACTGCTCACCATCAACCGCCAACAGGAGCGCATCCGCGCCCTGGAGCAAGCGACCCGCGAACCCATCGCCATCGTCGGCCTGGGCTGCCGTTTCCCCGGCGGGGCGGACACGCCGGAAGCCTTCTGGGAGCTGCTGGCGCAAGGCCGCGACGCCATCGGCGAAGTGCCGCCCGAGCGCTGGGACATGGACGCTTACTACGACCCCGATCCCGACGCCCCCGGCAAAATCAACTGCCGCCACGGCGCTTTTTGCCGCGATGTGGACGGCTTCGACGCGGAGTTTTTCAACCTGTCGCCGCGGGAGCTGCGCGCCATGGACCCGCAGCAGCGATTGCTGCTGGAAGTGGCCTGGGAAGCACTGGAGAACGCCAACATACTGCCGGGGGATTTGTACGGCAGCCGCAGCGGCGTATTCGTCGGCATCAGCACCCTGGATTATTACGCCCGCCAGCAGGCGGAGCGGGACGCTGCCGGCATCGGCGCCTATTACGTCAGCGGCGGCGTGCTGAGCGTGGCGGCCGGGCGGCTGTCCTATTTGCTGGGCCTCAACGGCCCCAGCCTCAGCGTGGATACCGCCTGCTCCTCCTCCCTCACCGCTTTGCACCTGGCCTGCCAAAACCTGCGCCGCAAGGAATGCGACCTGGCCCTGGCCGGCGGCGTCGGCCTGCTGCTCACGCCGGAACCCAGCATCGCTTTTTCCAAGGCGCACATGCTGGCCCCCGACGGCCGTTGCAAAACTTTCGACGCCGCCGCCGACGGCTATGTGCGCGGCGAAGGTTGCGGCGTACTGGTGTTGAAGCGGCTGTCCGACGCCCAGGCCGACGGCGACCGCATCCTGGCCCTGCTGCGCGGCACCGCGGCCAACCAGAACGGCGCCAGCGGCGGCCTGACCGTGCCCAGCGGCCCGGCCCAGGAAGCGGTGATAAAACTGGCCCTGGCCGACGCCGGCGTCGCACCGGAACAGGTGGATTACCTGGAAGCCCACGGCACCGGCACCTCGTTAGGCGACCCCATCGAGCTGCGCTCCCTCGGCCAAGTGTTCGCCGGAAAGCGCGCCCAGCCTTTGCTGGTCGGTTCGGTGAAAACCAACATCGGCCACCTGGAAGCGGCCGCCGGCATCGCCGGCGTCGTCAAAGTGGTGCTGGCCCTGCAACACGGCGCCATTCCGCCCCACCTGAATTTCGCCGACCCGACGCCCCATTTCCGCTGGGACGATTTCCCCCTGCAAGTGCCCACCACGCTGACGCCCTGGCCGCGCGCCGAAGCCAGCGAACGGCTGGCCGGCATCAGTTCCTTCGGTTTCGCCGGCAGCAATGCCCATGTGCTGATCGGAGCGGCGCCAACGCCCACCGCGGAAGCCGTCGGCAACATCGGCCGACACGTGCTGGCCCTCTCCGCCCGCACCCCGGAAGCCCTGCGCCAACTGGCCCTGCGCTATGCCGATCACCTGCAGCGCCACCCGCACGCCGACTTGGCCGAAATCTGCCACAACGCCGTCCGTTACCGCAGCCGCTACCACCAACGGCTGGCCCTGGCCGCCGACAGCATCGGCGGCCTGGCCGCACAGCTGCGCCATTTCGCCGCCGGCCAATCAGTGCCGACCATTCCCGCCGACCACCCGGCGGCGCCCGCCGCCCAAGCCTTCCTGGCCGGCGGCGAGGTGGACTGGCGGGCTTTCGATGCCACGCCCCGGCGCAAAGTCCCCCTGCCCACCTACCCGTTCCAGCGCCAGCGCTACTGGTTCGACCAAGAACCGCTGCCGGCCGCAACGGACAACGGCGGCCATCCGCTGCTGGGACGGCGGCTGGCCTCGCCGTTTATGGCGGCGCTATACGAAACCCGCCTGCGGGAAGGGCAACCGGCCTTCCTGGCCGACCACCGAGTCGGCGGCGAAATCGTCGTGGCCGGCGCCCACTACCTGGCCATGATGCTGGCGGCCCTGGAAGAAAACGGTGAGGACCGTTGCTTGCAGGACGTGCAATTCCCTCGCGCCCTGGCCCTGCCGGCGGGTAGCAGCGCCACCTTGCAACTGGGCATCGCCCAGGCGGATGAAGGCCCTGCGCGAATCCACATCGCTTCCCAAGCGGGAGCAGCCGATCCGGCCGCGGCCTGGACCACCCACGCCAGCGCCACGCTGGCGCCGGGCGCCGCCGCAGCAGACGGCGAAAACTTGCCCGAACTGCAAAATCGCTGCGGCGAGGAATGCAGCCCCGATTACGTATACCAGCATGCCGCCGCCGGCGGCATACAGCTTGGCGCGAGCTTCCGGCCGATCCGCCGCCTGTTCCGCGGCCAGGGCGAAGCGCTGGGACAACTGGCGGGCCCGTTCGGGCCGGGCCTGTTGGACGGCTGTTTCCAATTGTCTATTGCCGCCCTACTGGAATTGCCGACACAAACCCTGGTGCCGTTCAACATCGCCTGCGTCCAGTGGCACGGCCGCCCCGCCACGAACGAGCTGTGGTGCCACGCCCGCATCCAGCAGGCCGAACCTATGCGGCTACTGTGCCGGCTGCGCTTGTGGGACGCGGCCGGAAAACTGTGCCTGAGCCTGGACGGCTTCGAGGCGCGCGCCGCCGATCCCGCCGCCCTAGCGGTTGCCGCCGGCGAAGCCTGGCGCGACTGGCTGTACCGCATAGAATGGCGGCCCCTGCTTCCGGCCGGTGCCAGCCCCTTAGCGAACCCGACGCTGCTGGAACAAAGCCTCAAGCAGCGCCTGCCGCAGTTGATGGACCGGCCGGCGGTGGACGCCTACGGCCACGGCCTTCAAGCCTTGGAAACCCTCAGCGCCGCCTATGCGCGGGAAGCCGTGCGGGAATTGGGCGATGCGCCGGAAATTCCCCTCCAACACCGCCGCCTCTACGCCCGCCTGCAACAAATCGCCGCCGAAACGGCCGACGAGGCTGCCGCCCCGGCCGAACAACTCGCCGCAGCCCTGGCCCATCAACACCCAAGCGTGGCCGGTGAACTGCGCGTGCTGCAACGTTGCGGCGAGCAATTGGCCGCCGTGCTGCGGGGAGCATGCGATCCGCTGCAACTGCTGTTCCCCGGCGGCGACACCGGCGAGCTGGCGGGGCTGTATGCCGACTCGACGGCGGCGCGCTGCATGAATACCCTGCTGGGCGAAACCGTGGCGGAAGCATTGCGCGGCTGGCCGGCGGAACGGCCGATCCGCATCCTGGAAATCGGCGCCGGCACCGGCGCCAGCACCGCCTATTTGTTGCAGCGCCTGCCCATGGAGCGGGTGCGGTACACCTTCAGCGACATCTCCCCCCATTTCGCCGCCAAGGCGCGGCAACGCTTCGGCGCTTATTCCAGCATCGACTACCGCACCCTGGACATCGAACACGATCCTACGGCGCAGGGCTACGACGCCCACGGCTTCGACTTGGTGGTGGCCGCCAACGTCCTACACGCCACCCGCGACCTGGCAGCCACCCTGCGGCACGCCGGCTCCCTGCTGGCGCCCGGCGGCCTGCTGGTATTGCTGGAAGGCATCGCCCCACAGCGCTGGCTGGACTTGATCTTCGGCCTGACCGGCGGCTGGTGGCGTTTCGAAGACGCCGACCTGCGGCCGGAGCATCCGCTGCTGTCGCCAACCGCTTGGTGCGAAGTGCTGCGGAACACCGGCTTCGCGGAAGCGACCGCCCTGTCGCCCGACGACGGCCGCGCTGGCCCGCCGTTGCACCAGGCGGTCATCGTCGCCCGTGCGCCGGCTAACGACGATCAAGACTTGCATAGGGACTTCGCGCCCTCTACCCAGGAACCAGAGGCGTCGCAACTCCTTCTCCCCGAGGGAAAGCCGCCGCGTAGCGGAAAAACTAAGGCTTCTGGAGAAGGCTGGGATGAGGGAAGTAAAAAGCCGCGACCTTCTTATCTCGCCCTCACCCCAACCCTCTCCCTGGGGGAGAGGGGGCCGGAAAGCACCGACGGCCGACATGCAGGCCAACGCTGGCTGATCCTGGCCGACCAAGGCGGTTGCGGCGCCGCCCTGGCGGAACGCCTGCAAGCGCGCGGTGCGCAGTGCCAGCTGGCCGCAGCGGACGCGCTGGACCCCACCGACCCGGCGGCTTTCGCCCAACTCATCGGCGAATTGACGCAAACGGCGCCCCTGCATCACATCGTGCATTTATGGAGCCTGGATGCGGACTCAATCGACGATCCGTCGACCGCCTTGGACGCCGCCTGCCAAAGCGCCCTGCATCTGGCGCAGGCACTGATAAACGCCGGCCTGTCCGCGCCGCCGGCCTTGAGTTTCGCATTAGCCGGCGCGCACGACGCCCCGCCCGGCGGCCTGCTGCCCGGCCATGGCCCGCTGTGGGGCTTGGGCAAAGTCATCGCCCTGGAGCACCCGGAACTGCGCTGCCGCCGCTTCGACTTGGGCGGCGCGCGGGGCGACGCCGCAGCGGCGGCGCTGTACCGCGCCCTGAACGACAACAACGAGCCGGAAATCAGCCTACGCGGCACGGCGGCCTTCGCACCGAGATTGGCACGCTACCGGCCGGCCAAAAGCCCAGCCGGCATCGGCCCGCAAGGCGCCTACCTCGTCACCGGCGCTTTCGGCGGCCTCGGTTTATTGCTGGCGGAATGGCTGGTGCAACAGGGCGCGCGCCACCTGCTGCTGCTGGGGCGCACGGCCCCCGGCGCGGAAGCGCACGCGCGCTTGGACGCATTGCGACAACAAGGCGCGCAATTACTGGTCCGGCAAATCGACGTGTGCGAGCTGCCGCAATTGCAAGCCGCTATCGCGGACATGGAAGCGGGCGGCACGCCGCTGCGGGGCGTGTTCCACGCCGCCGGCGTGCTGGACGACGGCCTGCTGCCCAGCCAGACTTGGCCGCGCATGGCCCAGGCCATGGCCCCCAAGGTGCAAGGCGCCTGGAACCTGCACCGGGCCAGCGCCCACTGCCAGCTGGATCATTTCGTGCTGTATTCCTCGGCCGCCGCCCTGCTGGGCTCCGCCGGCCAGGCCAGCCACGCCGCCGGCAACGCCTACCTCGACGCCCTGGCCCTGCATCGCCGCGCCGCCGGCCTGCCGGCCCTCAGCATCGCCTGGGGCGCCTGGTCGGACATCGGCGCCGCCGCCCGCGTGCAACAGGGCGAAGAGCACACCCTGGCGCGCTGGCAGCGGCAAGGCTTCGCCACCCTGCCGCCGCGGCAAGCCATGCGGGCGCTGGCCAGCCTCATGGCCGACACCGACGCCGGCCACATCGCCGTGCTGCCCATCGATTGGCCGCGCCTGCTACGCGACCGCCCGAACGACCCTTGCCTGGCGGAGTTCCGTCACCTGCGCCCCGCCGCGGTCGAAAAAACCGCTGCTCCCAGCGCCAGCCTGCGCGAACGCCTGGAGCTAGCCGCGCCGGAGCAACGCGGCCAACTCCTGGGCGATCACGTCCGCGCCCAGGTGGCGCAAATTCTCGGCTGGCCCAATGGCGACGCGGTCGATCCGCAGCGGGGCTTCCTGGAGCTGGGGCTCGACTCCCTCACCTCCATGGAACTGCGCAACCGCCTGCAAACCGCCCTGGGCCGTTCCCTGCCCACCACGCTGACTTTCGACTATCCCAACGTGGCGCGGCTGGCGGAATTCCTGGCCGGACTCGCCGCCGCAACCGATGCCGCTCCCCCGCCCCAACCGGCGCCGTCCGGTGCGGCGGCCGCCGACGCCTTGGCCCGGTTGGACGATCTGGCCGACGCCGATTTGGATCCCTTGCTGATCGCGCTGCTGAGCGATAAGTCCCCATGAACGACGCGCTGGACCTGACATTGCTGCAACAGTTGTCGCCGGAAGAAAAACGGCGGCTCACCGCGCGCCTGCTGCGCGAACGCTCCGGCGCGGCCTTCGAGCCTAACCCGCTGTCCCACAACCAACGCGCCCTCTACGTGCTGCACCGGTTGGCGCCGCACAGCCCGGCTTACCACGTCACCTTCCCCTTGCGCATCCTCGGCCGGGTGGACGCGGACGCCCTGCGCCGCGCCTGCCAGGCCCTGGTGGACCGCCACCCGCTGCTGCGCGCGCGCTTTTTCCCGGTGGACGGCGAACCGGTGCAGGCGGTGCAAAGCGGCGCGGTAGCGGCGTTCGAGCAGCTGGACCTCCGCCAGCTAAGCAAAGCCGAACGGCAACTCCGGCTGGACGCCGCCTATCGCCGGCCTATCGACCTGGCTGTGGGACCGGTGGCCCGTTTCACCTTGGCCTCGTTCGCCGACGACGACCACGTGCTGCTGCCGGTGGTGCACCACATCGCCATCGACGGCCAATCCATCCTTATCGTGCTGCGGGAGCTGGGCGCGCTGTACCGGCAATACGCCGGCGGCGAGCCGGCGCGGCTGCCGCTGCTGGCTTACGGCTACGACGACTTCGTCCAGCAACAGAAACAAAACTTGGACGCCGACGGCGAACGGCTGTGGCGCTACTGGCAAGACCGCCTGAGCGGCGAGCTGCCGGTGTTGGACATTCCCACCGATCTTCCCCGTCCCGCCGCCCGCGGCGACCGGGGGCAAACCCTGGCCGTGACGGTGGACCCAATCCTCACCGAACGGCTGAAAACCCTGGCCGCCGGCCAAGGCGTCACCCTGTTCACCCTGATGCTGGCCGCCTACCAAGTGCTGCTGCACCGCCACAGCGGCCAGGACGACATCCTGGTGGGCTGCCCCGACGGCAGCCGGCCGGGAGCGGAATACAACCCGCTGGTGGGCTATTTCGTCAACCCGGTGGTGCTGCGCGGCGATTTGTCCGGCAACCCGCCCTTCGCCGATTTCCTGAAGCAACTCGCGCGCGACGCGCTGGAAGCCTTCGCCCACCGGGAACTGCCCTTCGCGCAACTGGTGGAGCGCCTGGGCCAGGCCCGCGATCCCAGCCGCACGCCGGTGTTCCAGGCCGCTTTTAACTTCCTGCAACTGCCCAAGCAGCGGGAGCTGGAAGACCTGTTCGCCCCGCCCCTGCCCGGCCAGGCAGCCACACCCGGCGACTGGGGCGGACTCAAGGTACTGCCGTTCGAGGTCGCCCAGCAGGAAGGCCAGTTCGACCTGGTGCTGGACCTGTTCGAAGCGCGCGGCGCCCTGTTCGGCACTTTCAAGTTCAACACCGACCTGTACCTGCCGGACACCATCGAGCGCTGGTGGGGCCATTACCTCAACCTGCTGCAAGCCATCGCCGAGAATCCGCAACAACGGATCGGCCATCTGCCGCTGTTGGGCCATGACGAGCGCAAGCTGCTGCTGGAAACGTGGAACGCCACTGATACCGACTATCCGCGCGATGCTTCCATCCACCAGCTGTTCCGCCGCCAGGCGGCACGCCGACCCGACGCGGTGGCGCTGAATTTCGGCCAGGAGGCGATGACTTACGCCGAACTGGACACCCTGTCCGACCGACTGGCCCAGCGCCTGCTAGACGCCGGGCTGGCGGCGGAAACGCCGGTGGCGGTGTTCCTGGAGCGCGGTTTCGAACTGGTGGTGGCCTTGCTGGCGGTGTTGAAAGCCGGCGGCGCCTTCGTGCCGCTGCCCACCAATTACCCGGCGCCGCGCCTGCGCTACCTGCTGCAAGACAGCGGCTCCGCCTGGCTGTTGAGCCGCGACGAGCTGCTGGAGCGCCTGCCTCAACACGACGCCAAAGTCATGGCGGTAGACTGCGCCGAACTGCGCGCCGCGCCCACCGTCTCCCCGCCGGAAACCGCCGGCCGGCCGGAGCAACTGGCCTACCTGATGTACACCTCCGGCTCCACCGGCGGGCCGAAAGGCGTCATGGCCACCCACCGCAACGTGGTGCGATTGGTGCAAAACACCGACCATACCCGGCTGGACGAGAACCAGGTTTTCCTGCTGTTCGCGCCGGTGGCTTTCGACGCCTCCACCCTGGAAATCTGGGGACCGCTGCTCAACGGCGGCCGATTGGTGATCGCACCGCCCGGCCTGGCTTCGGCGGAAGAAATCGGCCGGCTGGTGGAACAGCAAGGCATCACCAGCCTGTGGCTGTCCACCGCCCTGTTCCACCAGATGGTGCAGCATCCGCCGGCTTGGTTCGCCCAGCTGAAGCAAGTGCTCACCGGCGGCGAAACGATCTCGCCGCAGGCCGTGCTGCGGGTGCTGCAAGGGCCGGCGCCGAGCCGGCTGGTGAACTGTTACGGTCCAACCGAAAACACCACGTTTTCCACGTTCTATCCCATCCCCGCCGATTACGACGCCAGCCGGCCGGTACCCATCGGCAGGCCCATCGCCAACAGCACGGTCTATATCGTCGATGCCTGGCTGAACCCAGTGCCCATCGGCATCGCCGGGGAACTGCTCACCGGCGGCGACGGCGTGGCGCGCGGTTATTGGAACCGGCCGGAGTTGACCGAGGAACGTTTCGTCGCCGATCCCTTCGACCCCAGGCCCGGTGCGCGCCTGTACCGCAGCGGCGACCGGGCGCGCTTCCTGCCGGACGGCAACATCGAGTTCCTCGGCCGCCTGGACCGCCAGGTGAAAATCCGCGGCTTCCGCATCGAACTGCCGGAAATCGAACAAGCCATCGCCGCCCAGCCCAACGTGGCCGAGTGCGCGGTGATCGCCCGCGCGGCCGGAGACAGCAAGCAACTGGTGGCCTATGTGGCGGCGCGGGACGGCGCCTTGTCCGCCCGCGAGCTGCGCCGCGCCCTGGAAGCCCTGCTGCCGGACTACATGGTGCCGGCCGCCTTCGTGTTCCTGGACCAGCTGCCCATCACCGCCAACGGCAAGCTGGACAGCGCCGCCCTGCCCGTCCCCGACGGGTTGGAAGCGGCGCAGGACTATGCGGCGCCGTCCACGCCCACGGAAGAAATCCTCTGCGGCATCTGGGCGGAACTGCTGGGCCGCGAGCGCATCGGCGTGCACGACAACTTCTTCGAGCTGGGCGGCCATTCCCTGCTTTCCATGCGGCTGGCGGCGCGGCTGCGCGACGCTTTCCAGGTGGACATCCCCCTGGCACGGCTGTTCGAATGCGCCAGCCCGGCCAGCCAGGCCGCCCTGTTGGCGCAAGCCGAACCCAGCGACAACGCCCCCATCGCCGCGCTGACGCCGGCCCCGCAGCAAAGCCAGCCGTCCTTCGAACAAAGCCGGCTGTGGTTCCTGGATAGGTTGGAAGGCGCTTCGCCCCTCTACAACATCCCGCTGGCGTTCCGCTTGTCCGGCCCGCTGGATGCCGACGCCCTGCGGGAAGCGTTGCAGCACATCGTCGATCGCCACGCCGCCCTGCGCACGGTGTTTCCGGAACAAAACGGCGCCGCCGTGGCCCTGTGCCGCGATCGAGTGGAATTGGAATTGCCGCTGATCGAGCTGGGCCGTGCCGAGGCAACCGATACCGATACGGAACTGGCCGAACGCTTGCAACAGGAAGCCCTGCGGCCCTTCGACCTCAGCCAAGAACTGCTGCTGCGCGCCAGCCTGTTCCGCCTGCGCGAACACGAGCACGCCCTGCTGCTGGTGATCCACCACATCGTCGCCGACGGCTGGTCGCTGACGGTGCTGTGCCGGGAGCTGCAAGCCCTGTACGACGGCCGGCTCAAGGGCGAAAGCGCGGAACCCGCGCCCCTGCCCATCCAGTACGCCGACTACGCCCGCTGGCAGCGCCGCCTGCTGGCCGGCGATGGGCTGGCGCCCCGCCTGGCCTACTGGCGGCAACACCTGCAAGGCGCGCCGGCCCTGCTGGACCTGCCCACCGACCGGCCGCGCCCGGCGGTGCAAAGCAACCAGGGCGCCAGCCTGGCCTTCCATTTCCCTCGCGTCCTGCACGAGGAATTGCGCCGTCTGGCGCGCTGCCACGATGCCACCCTGTTCATGGCCCTGCACGCTGCCTTCGTCTGCTTGCTGGCGCGCCACACCGGTGCAGAAGACATCGTGGTGGGCACACCAGTGGCCAACCGCCCGCGCGCCGAACTGGAAGGCTTGGTCGGCCTGTTCGTCGATCTGTTGGTGCTGCGCACCCGGTTGGATTTGCAGTGGAGCTTCAACCGATTGCTGGCCCAAGTGCGCCGCGACGCCCTGGCCGCCTATGCCCACCAGCAAGTGCCTTTCGAGCGCATCGTCGATGCCCTACGCCTGGAACGCAGCCTCAGCCACGCGCCGCTGGTGCAGGTGGTGTTCCAACTGGAAAACGCCCCCCCGGCCCCCCTGGCACTGGCGGATTTGGCGGTGGACGCTATCCCCCTACCCAGCGCCACCGCCAAATTCGATCTCACCTTCAGCCTGGTGGAGACCGCTGACGGCCTGGACGGCCGGGTGGAATACCGCAGCGCTCTGTTCGACCCAGCCAGCATCCAGCGCCTGGTGGAGCAATACCACACCCTGCTGCACAGCGTAGTGGAGGACGCCGACCTACCCCTGGCGGCCTTGAACCTGCTGGGCGAAGCGGAGCGGCAGCTGCTGCGGCAGTGGAGCGACGGGCGGTGGGGGCTTCCCAATGTAGGTTGGGCTGAGTCCGCGAAGCCCAACCATCGCGGCGACGGGGAAACGTTGGGGTTCGCCGACTCACCCCAACCTACGCTTCACCAAGCTTTTCAACAACAAGCCGTCCGCACGCCCGACGCCATCGCCGCCAGCTACGAAGGCCGACACCTCAGCTACCGCGAGCTGAACCGCCGCGCCAACCGGCTGGCTTGGCGCTTGCGCCACCTGGGCATAGGCGCGGAAAGCCTGGTGGGGCTGTACGTGGAGCGCGGCCTGGAACTGGTGGTGGGCATCGTCGGCATCCTCAAGTCCGGCGGCGCCTACGTGCCGCTGGACCCGGCCTATCCGCCCGATCGGCTCGCTTTCATGGCGGAAGACGCCCGGCTGGCGGTGGTAGTCGCCGGCTCCGGCGGCCCGACCAACCCCGATAGCCCGGATGAAACACCGTGGAATCGGGGCTGCACCCTGCTGTACTTGGATGCCGGCGAAGCGGATTTAAGCGAGACCGACGACCAAGCGCCGCCGGAACTGGCCGGCCCGGCCAACCTGGCTTACGCCATCTACACCTCCGGCTCCACCGGCCGGCCCAAAGGCGTGCTGGTGGAACACCGCCAGGTGCTACGCCTGTTCACTTCCTGCACCCCCTGGTTCCGCTTCGGAAGCGACGATGTATGGACGCTATTCCATTCCTACGCCTTCGACTTTTCCGTGTGGGAGTTCTGGGGAGCGCTGCTGTTCGGCGGCCGGCTGGTGGTGGTACCCCACGCCACCAGCCGCAGCCCGGCGGCGTTCTTCCAATTACTACGCCAGGAAGGCGTCACCATGCTCAACCAGACGCCGTCCGCCTTCCGCCAATTGGTCGCGGTGCTACCGGATGGCAAAGAGGCCGAACTGCCGGCCCTACGCTGGATCGTATTCGCCGGCGAAGCCATCGACCTGCCCAGCGTGCGCGCCTGGATGGAGCGCTATGGCGACAGCCAACCCCTGCTGGTGAACATGTACGGCATCACCGAAACCACCGTGCATTCCACCTACCGGGCCATGCGCCGCGAGGATCTGGAATCGGCCTCCGTCAGCCCCATCGGCCGCCCCCTGGCGGATTTGACCATCCACCTGCTGGACAGCCGGCTCAAGCCGGTGCCCATCGGCGTACAGGGGGAAATTTACGTGGGCGGCGACGGCGTGACGCGCGGCTATCTGAACCGGCCCGAGTTGACCGACCAGCGCTTCATCGCCGATCCCTTCGAGCCCACGCCCGGCGCGCGCCTCTACAAATCCGGCGACCTGGCGCGCTGGCGCAGCGACGGCGAGCTGGAATACCTGGGCCGCGGCGACCACCAAGTCAAAATCCGCGGCTTCCGTATCGAGCTGGGGGAAATCGAAGCGCTGCTGAACCAGCATCCCGGCCTGGCGGCGTCCTTGGTGACCGTGTTCCACACCGACGGCGATGCGCGCCTGGCCGCCTACGTGGTGGCCAAGCCGGGGGAAAGCGTCTCGGTAGATGCCCTGCGCGACCTTTGCCGCCAATGCTTGCCCCAATACATGGTGCCGGCCGCTTTCGTGGTCTTGGACAGTTTCCCCCTCACCCCCAGCGGCAAAATCGACCGCCGCGCCTTGCCGGCGCCGGGCGCGGAGCGGCCGGAGCTGGGCCGCACCTACACCCCGCCGGAAACCCCGGCGGAAACCCTGCTGGCGGAAGTATGGGCGGAAGCACTGAAGCTGGAGCGGGTCGGCATCGACGACAACTTCTTCGACCTGGGCGGCGACTCCATCCTCAGCATCCAGGTGGTGTCCAAGGCCGCCCAGCGCGGCTTGGCCTTCGGCCTGACGGAGCTGTTCCAACATCAATCCGTACGGCAACTGGCGGCGGTGGCGCGCACCGCCCAGCTCGAAATCGCCCCGGCCTACCAGCCCTACTCCCTGCTGAGCCCAGAACAGCGCGCCCGGCTGCCGGAGGACGTGGAGGACGCCTATCCCCTGGCGGCCCTGCAAGCGGGCATGATCTTCCACTCCGAGCTGGACGAGCAGAGCGTGTCCTACCACGACCTGCTCAGCCTCTACCTGCAAGCGCCCTACGACCCGGCCGCCCTGGCCGCCGCCCTGGCCCGGCTGGCGGCGCGCCACCCCCTGCTGCGCACCTCGTTCGACCTGTCCGCGGCCGGCGAGCCGATCCAACGGGTACACCGCCGGGCGGAAATTCCGCTGATCGAGGAAGACTGGCGTGCGCTGGACGAAGACGCCCAGGAACAAGCTCTAGCCCAATGGATCGGCGAAGAACAACGCCGGCCTTTCGACTGGAAGACGGCGCCGTTGGCGCGGGTATTCCTGCGCCGCCGCGGCGAAGACCGCTTCGAACTGAGCCTGAGCGTGCACCACGCCGTACTGGACGGCTGGAGCGCGGCGACGTTTTACACCGGCATGCTGCGCGATTACCTATCCCGCTGTAGCCCGGACGCAACGCAGCGGGATCCGGACCATGCCGATGCCGCCGCTCCCGCCCCCTACGCCGAATTCATCGCCCTGGAACGGCAAACCCTGGCCGACGAGGCCGCGTGGGCCTATTGGCAACGGCAACTGGACGGCGCGCTGTTCACCCCTCTGCCGCGCTTGGCCGCGCCCGGCAGCAACCCGGACTTGGACCGCGCCTGGCCGGTGCCCATCGGCGCGGACATTTCCGACGCCCTCAAGCAACTGGCCAAGCAGGCCGGCGTGCCGCTGAAAAGCTTGTTGCTGACGGCCCACGTGTACGCCCTGGGCCGCTTGACCGGCCACAGCGACATCACCACCGGCCTGGTGGCCAACGGCCGGCCGGAAACCCCCGGCGGCGAAAAGACGCTCGGCCTGTTCCTCAACACCGTGCCGTTCCGCCATCGCCTGGCGGCCGTGCCCTGGCTGGAAGGGGTGCGCGCGGTGGCCGCCCAGGAACGGGAATTGCTGCCGCAACGGCGTTTCCCCCTGGCGGAAATGCAACGCCGCCACGGCGGCGAGCTGTTCGAAACCGCCTTCAACTTCATCCACTTCCACGTGCTGAAGGACGCCATCGCCGACCCGGCCCTGCACGTGCTGCGGGAACGCGGTTTCGCCCGCACCAACCTGCCGCTGGCCGCCGAATTCAGCCTGGACGTGAACCGCAACGACGCCGTCACCCTGCGCCTGTCGGTGCACAGCGACGCCATCGACGACCGGCAACTGGCCACCATGGCGGACATCTACCGCCGCACCCTGGAAAGCCTGGCGCTGGCTCCGCAGGTCGTGCCTGACGCCCGCCACATCCTGCCGCCACGGGAATGGCAGCGGGTGACGCGGGATTTCGCGCTGGGCGAATCGCGGCCGGTGCCGGAACTACCCGCCCACGCCATGGTGGCCGCCCAGGCCGCCAGCCAACCGGACGCCGTCGCGCTGATTGCCGGCGGCGAAGAAGTGAGCTACGCCGAACTGGAAACCCGTGCCGAGCGTTTAGCTAAGCACTTGGCCGACCACGACATCCAAGCGGAATCCCTGGTGGGCGTGGCGCTGCCGCGAGGCATCGACGCCGTGGTGGCGGTGTTGGCGGTGCTCAAAGCCGGCGGCGCGTATCTGCCGTTGGACATTTCCTATCCGGCGGAGCGGCTGGCCTATATGCTGGAGGACGCCCGGCCGGCCTTGCTGCTGAGCCATAGCGGGGTGGAATTGCCGGAGTGGGATGGGCCGGTAGTGTATGTGGATGCCCACATAGGGTGGGCGAGAGCCAGCTTGCCCGCCACAGCGCATGATAGACAGCCAGCGGATGGTGGGCAGCCTATCGGCCGCCCACCCTACTTGCCTGAGGACTCGCCCGAAGCACACGGCGCCCGTGCCGCCGCCCAACAATTTGCCGAAAACGCCGCAGAACTCCCTCTCCCTCAGGGAGAGGGTTGGGGTGAGGGGAAATCAAAAGCCACGGCCTTAAAATTCCTTCACCCTGAGGGAGAGGAAACCGAAGCCGCCGCTTTCGGTCAACCACCCTGCGCGTCTCCCGTAGCCCCAAACCAACTGGCCTACGTCATCTACACCTCCGGCTCCACCGGCAAACCCAAAGGCGTGCTGGTGGAACACCGTGGTCTCAGCAACCTGGTGCAGGCCCAAGGCGAAGCCTTCGACGTCCACCCCGGCGACCGGGTGCTGCAATTCGCCCGGCTGGGTTTCGACGCCTCGGTGTCGGAAATTTTCGTCACCTTGGGACGCGGCGCCACCCTGGTGCTGGCACCGCCCGGTGAACTGCTGGCGGGGGCTGAATTGTCCCGGCTGCTAAGGGAACAGCGCATCTCGGTAGCCACCCTGCCGCCGTCGGCCCTGGCGACGCTGCCGGACACGGATTTACCCGAACTGCACACCCTGGTGGTGGCCGGCGAGGCCTGCCCGGCCCCGCTGGTACAGCGCTGGGCTCGGGGACGGCGCTTCCTCAACGCCTACGGCCCCACCGAAGGCACGGTGTGCGCCAGCATCGCCGCCTGCAACGGCGATAGCGCCGCGCCGCCCATCGGCCGGCCCATGGCCAACACCCAGGTTTATGTGCTGGACGAACAAGGCCAGCCCCTGCCGGTGGGCGCGGCGGGAGAAATCCACATCGGCGGCGTGGGCCTGGCACGGGGTTATCTGAACCGGCCGGAATTGACCGAGGAACGGTTTGTATCAGCTGCCTTCGAAGCCCATCTAGAGCCCCTCTCCCCTCAGGGGAGAGGGGTTGGGGAGAGGGGCGGAGTTGGCGAGAAGGCCGCCGCCCGCCTCTATCGCAGCGGCGACCTAGGCCGCTGGCGGGCCGACGGCCAGTTGGAATTCCTCGGCCGCCTGGACGAACAGGTCAAGTTGCGCGGCTACCGCATCGAGCTGGGGGAAATCGAAGCGCGACTGCTGGAACACCCGGCCATCCGCGAATGCCTGGTGCTGCTGCGGGAGGATAGCGGCGCGGCGCGCCTGGCGGCCTATGTGAGCGGCAACGGCCCCCTGCCGGAACTGTCCGAGCTGCACCGCCACCTGCGCGCCTTCCTGCCCGACTACATGGTGCCGGCGGAATTCCAGGTGTTGGACGCCCTGCCCCGCGACGCCCACGGCAAATTCGACCGCCGCGCCCTGGCCGGCATGGGCGGACGCAGCTTGCAAGGGGGGGCGTACCTGGCGCCGGTCACGCCGACGCAAACCGCCCTGGCGGCTATCTGGAGCGAAGTGCTGCGGGTGGAACGGGTCGGCCTGCGCGACAATTTCTTCGAACTGGGCGGCGATTCCATCCTCAGCATCCAACTGGTGTCGAAAGTCCGCGACGCCGGCTTCAAGCTGTCGGCCAAGCAGCTTTTCGAGCACCCGAACATCGAAAGCCTGTCCGCCGCCATCGACGCCGGCGGCGACGAACAGCCGCAGCAGGCCGGCACGGCGGAGGCGCTACTGCCGCCGGCCCTGGCGGCCCAATTGGCGCGGCGCTACCCCGGCTACCAGGACGCCTACCCCCTGGCCCCCTTGCAGCAAGGCCTGCTGTTCGAAAGCCTGTACGCCGAACAAGACGAAGCCGTGTATTTCGAACAGCCGCGCCTGTTCCTGCGGGGCGAGCTGGACGGCGAGCGGCTGCGGCAGGCCTTCCGGCAAGTGCTGCAACGCCACGACGCCCTGCGCGCCGCCGTGGTCCACCAGGGGCTGGACGCGCCGTTGCAGGTGATTTGCCGGGAAATCGAACTGCCCTGGCGGGAGCTGGACTGGCGCGACGCGGCGGATTTCGAGGCGCGGTTGGAGCGCTTCCTGGCGGAAGACCGCGCCGACCGTTTCGATTTCGAGCAAGCGCCCTTGCTGCGCCTGGCGCTGCTGCGCCGCACCGACTCGGATTGGGTGCTGGTGTTCAGCAACCACCACCTGCTGCTGGACGGCTGGTCCCTGCCCATCGTGCTGGGGGAAGCCTTCGCCCTGTACCGCGACGCCAAGGCCGCGCTGCCGCCGGTGCGGCCCTATCGCGACTACCTGGGCTGGCTGGCCGGCCGCGACCGCGAAGCAGCGGAAAACTACTGGCGCGCCCAGTTGGCCGGCTGCGACGCGCCCGCCGGCCCGGACCTGCCGCAACCGCGGCAGCCGCAACCCGGCCACAGCGACGTCCGCGCGGTGCTGGACGCGCCGCTATATGCCGACCTGCAAGCCTACGCCCGCCGCCGGGGCCTGACCCTCAGCAGCCTGTGCCTGGGCGCCTGGGCGCTGTTGCTGGCCCGTTACAGCCGCAGCGAGGAAGTGCTGTTCGGCGTCACCGTGTCCGGCCGGCCGCCGGAACTGGCCGGCGTGGAACGCATGGTCGGCCTGTTCATCAACACCGTGCCGGTGCGGCTGGCGGTGGACGAGGAGCAGCCCCTGTCCGCTTGGCTGGCCGCCCTGCAAGCGCAGCAAGCCGAGGCGCGCGAGCACGCTTACCTGCCCCTGTCCGACATCCGCCGCCTGGGTGGAGCGAGCGCCGGGCAAGCCTGGTTCGACAGCCTGCTGATTTTCGAAAATTATCCGGTGGATTCCAGCATCGCGGGCGACGACGGCCTGGCATTGACGGGCGCCGCCGCCGACGAGCGCACCCATTACCCGCTGACCCTGCTGTTCATGCCGGGTGAGGCGCTGGAGCTGCGGCTGACTTACGACCGCTCGCGCTTCGAAAGCGACGCCATGGCCCGGCTGGCCGACCATCTGCGTTGCCTGTTGCAAGCCATGGCGGCAACGCCGGAAGCCCGTTTGCGCGACCTGGACCACCTGCCGGCGCTGGAACGGCGCCAAGTTTGCGTGGACTTCAACGCCACCGCCGCGCCGTTGCCGCAAACGTCCTGCTTGCACCAGGGCTTCGAGCGCCAGGCGCAAGCCGCGCCGGACGCCGTCGCCTTCATCGACGGCACTCGGCGCATCACCTATCGGGAATTGGACGAACGCGCCAATCAACTGGCCCGCCATCTGCAAACCCTGGGCGTCGGACCGGAAGTGCCGGTGGGGTTGTACAGCCGCCGCTGCGCCGACCTGGCGCTGGCCATCCTCGGCATCCTCAAGGCCGGCGGCGCCTACGTGCCGCTGGACCCGGAATATCCCAAGGCGCGCATCCGATACATCCTGGAACAGGCCAAACCGGCCCTGGTGCTGACCCAGGCGGCCCTGGCGGGCGAACTGCCGGACGATGCGCGGATTTTGCGCCTGGACGGCGATTGGCCTTCCGTGGCCGAATATTCCGCCGAGCCGCTCCCCAGCCGCGTAACGGGCGACAACCTGGCCTACGTGCTGTACACCTCCGGCTCCACCGGCCAGCCCAAGGGCGTGGCGGTGGAACACCGCAGCGGCGCAGCGTTCATGGGCTGGATCGGCAGCGCCTTCCGCGCCGAGGAATTGGCCGGCGTGCTGTTTTCCACCTCCGTGTGTTTCGACCTGTCGGTGTTCGAGCTGTTCGCGCCGTGGTGGCACGGCGGCGCGGCAATCCTGGCCAACCATGCCCTGGAGTTCTTCGACCTGCCGGCCAGGGACGAGGTCAGCCTCATCAACACCGTGCCCTCGGCCATGGCCGGCCTGCTCAACCTGGGCGAACTGCCGGCCGGCGTCCTCACCATCGGCATGGGCGGCGAAGCCCTGCCCGACGAGCTGGCGCGGCGCATCTATCGCCAGCCGCACCGTCCGCGGTTGTTGAACCTGTACGGTCCCACCGAGGACACGGTCTATTCCGCCTGGGGCATCGGCGACCCGGCCAGCGGGCGGGCGCCGGACATCGGCCGTCCCATCGCCAACAGCCGCGCCTACGTGCTGGACGCGTTGCTGCGCCCGCAAGCCCTCGGCGTGCCGGGCGAGCTGTATCTGGGCGGCGCCGGCTTGGCGCGGGGCTATTTGCATCGGCAGGATTTGACCGACGAGCGATTTGTCGCCGATCCCTTCGACGCCGGCGCCCGCCTCTACCGCACCGGCGACCTGTGCCGGTGGCGGCCGGACGGCCAGCTGGAATACCTCGGCCGCCTGGACCATCAGGTGAAACTACGCGGCTTCCGCATCGAGCTGGGGGAAATCGAAGCCGTGCTGCGCGCCCATCCGCAAGTGCGGGACGGCGCGGTAATAGCGCGCAGCGACGCCGGCAGCCCGCGCCTGGTGGCCTATGTGGTGGCCCAGACAGGCAGCGCGCCGCTTCCCCATGAGTTGCACGAACACTTGGCCGCCAGCCTGCCGGAATACATGCTGCCGGCCGCCTGGGTGTTCCTCGACGCGCTGCCGCTCACGCCCAACGGCAAGCTGGACCGCCGCGCCCTGCCCACCCCGGCCATGGACACGGCTGATAGCCAAGCCGATGCCGCGCCGCGCAACGCCTGCGAGGACATCCTCTGCGCCATCTGGGCGGCGGCCCTGGCGCGGCCCAGCGTCGGCATCCACGACGACTTTTTCGCCCTGGGCGGCGACTCCATCCTGGCCATCCAGGTGGTGGGCAAGGCGCGCCAGGCCGGCTGGCAGTTTTCCGTACGGCAATTGTTCCAGCACCCCACCGTGGCCGGCCTGGCGCAACAGGCCGCGCCCGTGGCGGCTCACGCCTCCGTTCTATCGGCCGACGCCCCGCCCAGCCTGACGCCGATCCAACACTGGTTCTTCGCCCAGCGGCAGCCCGAACCCCACCACTTCAACCAGGCGCTGCTGCTGGAAACCCGCGAACCGCTGGCGACGGAACGGCTGGAACGGGCCATGCGCCATCTGCTGCATCACCACGACGCGCTGCGCCAGCGCTTCCGCTTCGAAGGCGAGACGGTACACGTCGAATACGCCGCCGACGACGCGCCGCTGTGCGCCGGCCTGGATTTGTCCGCCGTGGCCGACGCGGACCTGCCCGCCGCCATCGAAACGGCGGCCAACCAAGCGCAGCGCGAGCTGGATTTGTCCAACGGCCCCTTGCTGCGCCTGCTGCACATGGACTTGGGGGCGGATCGGCCGGGACGCTTGCTGCTGGTCGTCCACCACTTGGCGGTGGACTGGGTGTCCTGGTGGATACTGCTGGACGACCTGGTTCGGGTTTACGACCAGCTGCAACAGGCGCTGACGCCGCAATTGCCGGCCAAGACCCTGGCTTACCGCGATTGGGCCGCCTATCTCGCCCAGCAGGCCAGGGCGGCGGAAAACGAACTGGACTTCTGGCGCGACCGCGCCGTTTCACCGTCGCCGCCGCCGCTGGACTTCCCCGGCGGCGACAACAGCGTGGCCTCTTCCCACGAGTTGGAGATCAGCCTGTCGGAAGAGGAAACCCGGTCGTTGCTGCAAGCGGTGCCGGAAGCTTACCGCACCCACATCGACGACGTGCTGCTCACGGCCTTGGCTCAAGCCTACGCCGCCTGGAGCGGCCAGCCGGCCCTGCAGCTGGACCTGGAAAGCCACGGCCGCGAGGATTTCGACGGCGCGCTGGACTTGTCCCGCAGCGTCGGCTGGTTCACCTGCCTGTATCCGGTGCGCCTGGAATTGCCGGGCGGCGACGCCGGCGAGGCGCTGAAATCGGTGAAAGAGCAACTGCGGCGCATTCCCCGCCGCGGCCTGGGCTGGGGCCTGCTGCGCTATCTGCACCCGGACCCGGCGCTGCGCGCCGAACTGGCCGCCTTGCCAGCGTCACCCATCAGCTTCAACTACCTGGGCCAATCCGACCAGAGCCTGCCCAGCTCCAGCCTGTTCGCCTATGCGAAAGAGTCCGTCGGGCTCAGCCACAGCCCGCTGCGGCGCCGCGCCTGCCCCATCGAAGTAAACGGCTACGTGGCCGGCGGCCGGTTCCATTGCCGCTTCATGTACAGCGACAACCTCCATCGCGAGGCCACGGTACTGGCCTTGGCCGAACGTTTCATCGCGGCTTTGCGCGGGTTGCTCGCCCATTGCACGGCGGAGGGCGCCGGCGGCCGCACGCCCTCGGACTTCCCCCTGGCGCGCCTTAGCCAAGCGGAAGTGGACCGGCTGGCCGGCAACGGCGCGGAGGTGGAGGACATCTATCCCTTGTCGCCCATGCAGCAAGGCCTGCTGTTCCACAGCCTGGGCCAACCGGGCGGCGGCTTGTACCTGGAGCAATTGGTGCTGGAACTGGAAGGCGAGTTGGACAGGCGTAAGCTGCACGCCGCCTGGCAAACCCTGTTGCAACGCCATCCGGCGCTGCGCAGCGCCTTGGCCTGGGAAGCCCTAAGCCAACCGCTGCAAATCGTCCAGCGCCGGCCGGTGTTGCCTTGGCGGGAAGTGGATTGGCGCGATGCAGCGGCGGAAGAACAATCGGCCAGGTTGGAAGCCTTGCTGCGGGAAGACCGGAAAGCGGGTTTTCACCTCTCTTCCTGTCGTGCCCACGGGGAGCGAGGGAACGATGTGATGCTGCGCCTCACCCTCATCCGCCTCAGCCAACAGCGCTGGCAGCTGCTGTGGACCCACCACCACCTGCTGCTGGACGGCTGGTCGCGGTCCATTCTGCTCAAGGAGCTGTTCGAGCTATACGGCGGCGGCTCCCCGCCCCCCGCTCCCCGGCCGTTCCGCGATTACCTGGCCTGGCTGCAAAGCCGGGACGCCGCCCAGGCGGAAAACCATTGGCGCCAAGTGTTGGCCGGGGTGGACGCGGCCACGCCGCTGCCCCTGGCCGACGCCGCCGCGGCGGCGCCCGACGACGGCGCGCCCTCGGCCATCGCCGAACGCTGCCTGTCGCCCCAGAACGCCGCCGCGCTAGAGCGCTTCGCCCGCGGCCACGGCCTCACCTGGAGCACCCTGGCGCGAGGCGCTTGGGCGCTGCTGCTGGGCAGCCACGCGGGAGCGGACGAGGTCCTGTTCGGCGCCACCGTGTCCGGCCGGCCGGCGGCGTTGGCCGGCGTGGAAAACATGGTCGGCATGTTCGTCAACACCTTGCCGGTGCGCATCGGCCTGCCCGCCGACGGCGTCGTGCTGCCCTGGCTGCAAAACCTTCAGGCACAACAGGCGGAGGACGGCGCCTTCGAATACGCCTCCCTGGCGGAAATCCAGGCTTGGAGCGGTCTGGAGGCCGGCCGGGCATTGTTCGAAACGCTGCTGGTGGTGGAAAACTACCCGGTCGACGCGCTCGACGAGGCCGACCTGCCGCTGCGCATCGCCGGCCTGCAAAGCCGCGAACGCTCCAACCTGCCGCTGGTGGCGCTGTTGCTGCCCGGCGCTTCGCCCAGCCTGCACCTGAGCTACGACCCGGCCCGTTACAGTAACGCCGACGCGGCCCGCTTGCTGGAACAGTGGGAGCACCGGCTGCTGAGCCTGATCGCCCGGCCAGACGCGCGTCTGGGCGAGCTGGACCCGCTCACCGCCGCCGAAAAGCAAACGCTGCTGCGGGACTGGAACCACACCGCCGCCGCCTACCCCGACGACTGCTGCGTGCACGATCTGATCCAACGCCAGGCGGCGCTGACGCCGGCAGCGGAGGCGCTGCGCTTCCGGGGCGAGTCCATGAGCTACGCCGAACTGGAGGCCCGCGCCGGGGGGCTGGCGCAGCGGCTGCACGCCCTGGGCATCGGCCCGGAATCGCGGGTGGGATTGTGCGCGGCCCGATCCATGGAAATGGTGGTGGGCCTGCTCGCCATCCTCAAAGCCGGCGGCGCCTATGTGCCGCTGGACCCGGCCTATCCGGCCGAACGGCTGCGCTACATGATCGAAGACGCCGACCTGGCCCTCCTGCTGGTGCAGCCGGAACTGCGCGAGGCATTGCCGGATACCGCCACGCTGCGGCTCGACCTGGCGATGCCGGCCCCGGCGGAAACAGCGGCCCTGCCCGCCCCCGCCGTTGGGCCGGCCAACGCCGCCTACGTCATCTACACCTCCGGCACCACCGGCCGGCCCAAGGGGGTGGTGCTGGAGCATCGCGGCGCGTGTAACCTGGCGCTGGCGCAGCAACGGGCTTTCGGCGTGACCGTCGGCACGCGGGTGCTGCAATTCGCCAGCTTGAGCTTCGACGCCGCCACCTGGGAAATCCTCATGGCCCTGTGCGCCGGCGGCACGCTGTGCCTGGCCCCGGCCGAGGACTTGCTGCCCGGCCTGGAGCTGGCGCGCTTCCTGCGCGAACAGGACATCCATATCGCCACCCTGCCGCCCTCCGCCCTGGCCGCCATGGCGGCGGAAGCGCTGCCGGCCCTGGCCACCCTCATCGTCGCCGGCGAAGCCTGCCCGGCGGAGCTGGTGGATCGCTGGGCGGTAGGAAGGCGCTTCTTCAACGCCTACGGCCCCACGGAAACCACGGTCTGCGCCGCCTGGAGCGAATGCGAAGCCGGCCAAGGCCGTCCCTCCATCGGCCGCCCCATCGCCAACACCCGCCTCTACCTGCTGGACGGCCGGCGGCGGCCGGTGCCGCAAGGCGCGGTGGGCGAACTGTACGTCGGCGGCGCGGGCGTGGCGCGCGGCTACCTCAATCAGCCGGAGCTGACCGCCGAGCGCTATGTCGACGATCCGTTTTCCGACCGGCCCGGCGCCCGCCTGTACCGCACCGGCGACTTGTGCCGCTGGCGCGCCGACGGCCGGCTGGACTTCCTCGGCCGGGCCGACCACCAGGTCAAAATCCGCGGCTACCGCATCGAGCCGGGGGAAATCGAAAGCCAACTGCTCCGCCAATCCGGCGTGGCGGAAGCGGCGGTGATCGGCCGGGACGAGCCCGGCGGCACCCGGCTGGTGGCCTACGTGGCGCCGGAACCGGGCACGCACTTGAACGTCGAGAAGCTGCGCGACGCCCTGCGGGAAACCCTGCCGGCCTATATGCTGCCGTCGGCCTGGGTGCTGGTGCCCGCCCTGCCTTTGACGCCCAACGGCAAGCTGGACCGCCGCGCCCTGCCGGCGCCTGAGCGCTTGGCGGAAGCGCCCGCCACGGCGTTCGACCCCGCCGCCGCCCTCATCGCCGACGTGTTCGCCAGCGTGCTGGGCCTGGAGCGGGCGGCGGCCACGGACGACTTTTTCGAGCTGGGCGGCCATTCGCTGCTGGCGACCCAGGTGCAGTGGCGCTTGCGGGAGCTGTTCCAGGTGGAGCTGCCGCTGCGCGCTTTGTTCGAATACCCCACCCCGGCGGCGCTGGCCCAGCATCTGGAAGCCTTGCGCCGGGACGGCGCCGACGCGCCGCCACCCTTGCTGCCGCGCGACGGGGAACAGCGGCGCGTGCCCCTGTCTTTCGCCCAGGAGCGGCTGTATTTCCTCGACCGCCTGGAGCCGGGCAGCGCGTTCTACAACAGCGCCGTGGCGTTGCGCCTGCACGGTCCGCTCGAGCGGACCGCCTTGCTGGGCGCGCTACGGCGCATTCTGGAGCGCCACGAGGTGCTGCGCACCTGCTTCCCCGCACCCCAGGGCGAGCCGTGCCAGGCCATCGCCGCCGAGGCGGCCGTCGCCTGGGAGGAAATCGACCTGGGCGACTGGCCGGATGCCGATCGAGCGCAGGAACTGCACCGGCGATTGCAAGCGGCCAGCCAGCGGCCTTTCGATTTGGCGCAAGGGCCTTTGGCCCGTTTCAGCCTGATCCGGCTCGACGATCGGCAACACGCCCTGCTGGCGGCTTTCCACCACAGCGTGTTCGACGGCTGGTCGGTGGGCGTGTTGTTGCGCGAGCTGGCGCAGGGCTACCAGTCCCATCGCCACGATGCTTCCCTCCCCGCGGCATTGCCGCTGCAATACGCCGATTTCGCCCTGTGGCAGCGCGACTGGCTGCAAGGCGCGGTGCTGGAAAGGGAACTGGGCTACTGGCGCGGCCGGCTGGCCGGCGCCGAGCCGTTGCAGCTGCCCACCGACCGCCCGCGTCCGGCGTTGCAAACCTACAACGGCGACCGCGTGGCGCTGGCCTTGCCGCCCGACTTGATGCGGGCCTTGACCGCCCTGGGCCGCGAGCGGGGCGCCACCCTGTTCATGACGCTGCTGGCCGCCTTCAAGGTGCTGCTGTACCGCTACAGCGGCCAGGACGACATCGTCGTCGGCACGCCCGTCGCCGGCCGCAACCGGGCGGAACTGGAAAACCTCATCGGCTGCTTCATCAACCTGCTGCCCCTGCGCACCGACTTGTCCGACGCCCCGGATTTCCGCACGCTGCTGGCGCGCATCCGCCACGCCACCCTGGAGGCCTTCGCCCACCAAGCGGTACCGTTCGAAAAGCTGGTGGAAAGCCTGGCGCCGGCCCGCGACCCCAGCCGCTCGCCACTGTTCCAAGTGCTGTTCACCCTGCAAAACCTGCCGGCGCCGACCGCCGAATTCGGCGGCCTGCGGCTGGAACCCATCGCCCTGGAGAGCGAGCACGCCCAGTACGACCTGTCCTTGACCCTGAACGAAACGCCGGACGGCTGGCAGGGCGAGCTGGAATACAATGCCGACCTGTTCCTCCCGGCCACCGCTCAGCGCTTGGCTCGGCACTGGCTACACCTGCTGCAAGCCATCGCCGCCGATCCGGGCTGCGCCGTCGACCGCTTGCCTTTGCTGGACGAAGGGGAGCGGCGGCGAATGCTGGAACTAGGCAAAGGCCCGGCGTTTCCCAGTCACTCGGACTCTGCATCCCCTCTCCCTGGGGGAGAGCGAAGCGAGGGGTTGGAGGCAGGAACACTCGGGCGCCTCGAATCCTCACCGATTGCCTTGCACCGCCTTTTCGAAGCCCAGGCCCAACGCACGCCGAACGCCGTCGCCGTCACGGACGGCCGGCAAAGCTGGCGCTACGCCGAACTGGACGCCCGCGCCGACCAGCTGGCCCAGCGCCTGGCCGCCCTCGGCTTGGAACCGGGCGCCACCGTCGCCCTGCGCCTGGAACGCTCGCCGGAACTGGTCATGGCCATGCTGGCGGTGCTCAAAGCCGGCGGCGCCTACCTGCCGCTGGATCCCGCCTACCCGCCCCAGCGCTTGGCCTGGATGCTGGAGGACAGCGGCGCCGCCATCCTGATCGAAGCGGAATCCCCGGAATCGCCGGCCTCCCGCCCGCCGGCGAACCTCGCGCTAACCGTGCGCCGGCTTGCGGCTAACGGTGAGGCGACCACGTCTTCGGCAGGCGGACAAGATGCCAGCGCTCCCGGCCTGGCCCGGCAACCCGCCTACCTCATTTACACCTCCGGCTCCACCGGCACGCCCAAAGCGGTGCAGGTCCCCCACGCCGCCTTGCTCAACCATGCCGGCTGGGCGGTGCGTTGCTATCAATTGCGGCCGGACGACAAAGTCCTGCAATTCGCTTCCGCCAGCTTCGACGTGGCGGCCGAGGAAATCTTCCCCACCCTGCTGGCCGGTGCCACGCTGGTGCTGCGCGACGACGACGCCCTGGCGCCGGATCGCTTCGGCGCGTGGGTGGAAAGCCGGGGCATCACCCTGCTCAACCTGCCCACCGCCTTTTGGCACACCTGGACCCGTTGGCTGGCGACCAGCGGCGCGACCTTGCCGCGAACCCTGCGCCTGCTGGTGGTGGGCGGCGAGAAGGCGTCGAAAAGCGCCTACGCCGACTGGCGCCGGGTGGCCGGGGCGGAACGGGTGCGCTGGCTGAACGCCTACGGCCCCACGGAAACCACCGTCACCGCCACGGTGTACGACCCCGCCGCCAGCCCGCCCCTGCACGAGGACGACGAACTGCCCATCGGCCTGCCGGTGGACAACGCGACGGCCTACGTCCTCGATAGCCACCGGCAACCGCTGCCCAAGGGCGCGCCCGGCGAGCTGTATATCGGCGGCAGCGGCGTGGCGCTGGGTTATCTCCGGCGGCCGGAGCTGACCGCGGCGGCCTTCGTCGCCGATCCCCACGTCGGCGATCCGGCCGCCCGCATGTTCAAAACCGGCGACCGCTGCCGCTGGCGCGCCGACGGCCAGCTGGAATACCTGGGCCGCTGCGACCAGCAGGTGAAAATCCGCGGCTACCGCATCGAGCCGGGCGAAATCGAAGCGGTGCTCGCCCGCCATCCCGCCGTGGCCGCCGCCGTTGTGACGGCGCGGGCCGACGACGGCGGCGAAGCGGGGCTGGTGGCTTATCTGGTTGCCTCGCAACGACAGCCGGCGGATTTCGACCCGCGACTTTACCTGCAAGGCCAGTTGCCGGACTACATGCTTCCCGCCGCCTTCGTCTGGCTGGAGACGCTGCCGCACACGCCCAGCGGCAAAATCGACCGCAAGGCCCTGCCCGCCCCCGATCTCGCCGCCGGCCGCGACGCCGCAACGTTCCTGCCGCCGCGGGACGCCGTCGAACAGGGCCTGGCCGAGATCTGGTCCGAGCTGCTGGGCGTCGAAACCGTCGGCATCCGCGACGATTTCTTCGCCCTGGGCGGCCACTCCCTGCTCGCCATGCGGGCGGTGGCGCTGATCGCCCAGCGCTTCGGCCGCTCCCTACCCCTGGCGAGCTTGTTCCAGACGGCCACGGTGGAAGCGGTGGCCCGACAGCTGCGCTCGCCCCAGCCAACCGCCGCCCAGCAGGAACAGCGGTCCCGGCCGGCCTTGTTCTGCGTCGCCCCGCCCCCCGCCGACGGCCTGTGCTATGCCGCGCTGGCCCGGCATTTAGGCCCGGACCGGCCGTTCCACGCGCTGGCGAGCATCGACCAAAATAATGAACCGGCCGACGCGACGGACCTTGCCGCCATCGCCGCCGGCCAGCTGTCCGCCTTGCGCGCGGCGCAGCCCAAGGGGCCGTACCTGCTGGGCGGCTGGTCCCTGGGCGGCCTGATCACCTTCGAAATGGCGCGCCAGCTGCGAGCCGCCGGCGAGGAAGTCCGGCAATTGATTTTGCTCGACTGTTTGGCGCCGGGCGCGGATCCCAATCCTTACCGGCCGCCGCAGGATGCCGCCGAGCTGCTGGCGCAGTTCTGCGCCGGCCTGGGTTTGCCGGCCGGGCCGGCCCGCTGGTCCGGCGTGGACCAAGCCGAACGCCTGCAAGGCGCCGCCGAAGCCTTGCTGCAGGCCGGCCTGGTGCCGCCCGATTTCGACGCGGCCCAATTGCAGCGCCGCTTGTCCGGCTACGCCGCCCTGCTGGACGCCGCCTGGCGCTATGCGCCCGAGCCCTGCGCCCTGGACATAACCCTGCTGCGCGCGGAAGCCGTGCCCGAAGGCCCCGGCTTGCCCGACCTGCTGCGGGACGAGGCCATGGGCTGGAACCGTTACTGCCTGCGGCCGGTTGCGGTGCAACGAGTTCCCGGCGACCATTTGTCCATGCTGCGGGAGCCGCTCGCGGCGCAGCTTGCCGAGCGCTTGCGGGCGTTGCTGGAGCGCGAAACAACGGCCGACCAGGCCTATCCCGGTACTGCCAGGGGGACGGAATGAAACGATACTGGCTGTGGCTGGCTCTGCTGGCGTGTAAGCCCTGCGCGGCCGACTCCCCCTTGCCTTTGGGGGACGGAAAAATCGCGTCGGAACCCCGCGTGGGTTACGTCTACTCCTGTCGAACGCGCTTTGAAGCCGGGGGCGGCGCATTTCGCAGCGGCCCGTGGCTGTCCGGGCAAAACTGGCGGCCGGAATTGAAAATCGCCGTGTCCGGCGAGGTCGACTGGCCGGAGGCGCGCGTGGACATACGCTTGAGCGGCGGCGAAAGGATTATTTCCGGCAACGGCCTGCCGCTCCACGCCAGCGGCGAGTTTCCCGTGCGACGCGACGATGCCGCCTTCGACTACGACAGGAACCCCAACGCGATCGCCCCCCTGCGCGTGGAACTGCGTTTGCCCGCCTTGCCGCGTCCGACCGATTCCCCCGCCTGCCTCGGCATGGGCATGATCGGCATCGCCAGCAGCGGCGCCGCGATTTTCAATGCGCTGGACGCCATGGGAAGAGACGCGCCGGCCTATGAAATCCAGGACCGTTGCGACGGCCATCCGGAACGACGCGGCCGCTACCACTACCACACCGCCAGCCGCTGCATCGGGGACAGCGCGCAGGACCGGCACAGCGACTTGGCCGGCTACGCCTTGGACGGCTTCGGCATTTACGGCAGGCGGGGCGAAAACGGCCAGCCGCTAAGCAACGCCGACCTGGACGTCTGCCACGGCCATACCCACGCCATCCTCTGGGACGGCGTCCCCGTCCGGCTCTACCATTACCACTTGACCGCAGAATTTCCCTATAGCCTCGGTTGCTATCGCGGCACGCCGGTGGCCACGGGAGAAGGCCCGCCGGAACCAGGCTGGCCGCCCCCTAGGCGTCACAGGCCGCCGCCCTGGTAAAGCCGCTGATCGACGCTACGAAAAACCCGCCAGCCAACCAACAAGGATTGCCCATGAGCACCGTCGAACGCATCGCCGTCCCCAATTGCGCCGAGTTCCGCGCCCGTTACCGGGACCGGCGCCAACCGGTGGTCATCCAAGGGCTGTTCGCCGGCCATCCCCTTGCGCAAATCAACACGGTGGAACGCGCGCGCGAACGCATCGGCGCCATGCCGATCCGCATGGCGCGCAATTACATGGACATGAACGTGCGCAACATCGGCGATTTCGTGGCCGGTCGGCCGGTGAACCTGGAACCGGAAACCCGCGACATCACCCTGGCGGAATACCTGGACCTGGCGTCCGCAGCGCCGGACGAGCGCTGGATCGCCACGGAAAACGTGCCGCCGGCCGAACTGGTGGCCGGACTGGACCTGAGCCCGGTGGGCGTCGGCGCCATCGAGCCGGGCTACGGCAAGCCGACCGACCCTTACGAAGCCGGCAAAAGCTATTCCCTCATGTTCGTCGGCAGCCCCGGCAACGCCTCCGACCTGCACACCGACTGGGACGGCCGCCACGTGGTGCTGTACCAGATGTTCGGCCGCAAAAGGGCCACGGTGTTCCCCACCGAGGTGGCCGAGCAGTTGCTGCCCATCGACATCTATTCCATGGTGCGCCTGCGCGGCATGGCCGAGGACCGGCGCCGCGCCTTCACCGAATCCCTGGGCGGCATCGACGTGGTGCTGGAACCGGGCGACGCGCTGTACATGCCGGCTTTCTGCTGGCACCACCTGGAATACCTCGACACCGGCATGTCGGTGAATTTCCGCTTCGACGGCCCGCGCGACGCCGACTTGCGCTTCCTCATCAACAACCTGCACCGGGACACCTACACGCAAAACCTGTTTACCGCCCTGCTGGACGAAAAACGCTGCCGGGAGCACCAAGCCACCCTAGCCCAGCTGCGCACGGAATGCTGCCGCGACTATGCCACCGGCTTGGACAAATACCACGCCTTGCGCGAGTCGTGCCGCCAAGCCTACCGGGAAGTGTGCCTGCGCGGCGCGGCGGAATCGCCCTTCGCTTGGATCAACCACAGCGATTTCCTCGACAGCATTTTGTGCTACCGCTACAACCGCCCGCCCATGGACGTGGCGCCTTAAACCATTGCACCGACCGAGAGTAACCGCACCATGAACCACCGCTACCCGCGCGTCGCACTACTGAGCCTGCTGTTCATCGCCCCCGGCCTAGCGTGGGCCGATGCCGCCACCGTGGAACAGCGCGTCGAGCGCCTGCACGGCCTGTTGAGCCAACAGTGGGAATACACCCTGCGCACCCAGCCGGAACTGGCCTCCATCCTCGGCGACAAACGCTACAACGACCGTTTGCGCTCGGTTTCGGCCGCGGCCATCCAAAGCGATTTGCGACAAACGCGGCACTTCCTGAAGCAATTCGAAGCCATCGATACCCAGGACTTCCCGGAACAAGAACGGCTCAACCGCGATCTGATGGCGCACAGCCTACGGCAGCAATTGGAAGGCGCGCGCTTCAAGGACTGGGAAATGCCGGTGGACCAGTTCGACGGCCTGCACATCGACCTGCCGCTGCTGGTCGCCTCCCTGCCCTTCACCGACGTCAAGGACTACGAGGACTACGCCAGCCGCTTAGGACAAGTGCCGCGGCTGTTCAAGGAAACCATGGCGCAAATGCGGCAAGGCATGAAAGACGGCTTGATGCCGCCGAAACGCCTGCTGACCGAGGTGGACCAACAAGCGGAAGGCATCGCCGCGCAAAAACCCGAAGAAACCTCGCTGGCGCAACCGCTGCAGCATTTCCCTGCCGCTGTCGGCGAGCAAGATCGGCAACGCTTGCGCGCCCGCATCCTGGCGATTCTGGGCAAGCAAGTGCTGCCGGCCTACCGCGAATTTGCCCGCTTCGTGCGCGAAGAATACGCACCGAAAGGCCGCGACAGCATCGGTCTATGGGCGCTGCCCGACGGCGATGCCCGCTATGCCCGCGCGGTGCGCATCCAGACCACCACCGATAAAACGCCGGAGGAAATCCATCGGCTGGGCCTGAGCGAAGTGGCGCGCATCGAAGCCGAACAAATGGAGATCGTCAAAAAACTCGGCTACGACGACTTGAAGCGCTTCAACGAATCCCTCAAGCACAATCCCCAGGTGCATCCGGTCTCGGCCGAGCAAATCCTCGACCAATTCCGCCGATACATCGGCCAAATGCAGGACCAACTGCCCAAGCTGTTCGGCCGCCTGCCCCAGGCCAAACTGGTGGTTGTGCCGGTGGAAGCGTTCCGCGAAAAGCAGGCGCCGGCCGCGGCTTACAGTGTCGGCAGCCCGGACGGCTCGCGGCCCGGCCAGGTGTTCGTCAATACCTACGATTACGCCCAGCAACTGACCATCACCAACGAATCCACCGCTTACCATGAAGGCGTGCCCGGCCACCATTTGCAACGATCCATCGCCGAAGAACTGCCGCAGCTGCCGCCGTTCCGCCAGCAAGCCAACTACACCGCTTTCGTCGAAGGCTGGGCGGTTTACACGGAACACCTGGGCAAGGAAGTGGGCTACTACCAGAACCCCTACAACGATTACGGCCGGCTGGAAGACGAGAAATGGCGCGCCATCCGCCTGGTGGTGGACACCGGCATCCACTCCCAGCGCTGGCCCCGCGAGCAAGTGGTGCAATACATGCGCGACCACTCCAGCGCCAACGAAGACAGCATCCAGGCGGAAACCGACCGCTACATCGCCCTACCGGCCCAAGCCTTGGCCTATAAGGTAGGTCAGCTGTCCATCCTGCATCTGCGGGAAAAGGCGCGGCAGGCGCTGGGCGACAAATTCGACATCCGCGCCTACCACGACATCGTGCTTAGCGCCGGCGCCCTGCCTTTGCATGTGCTGCAACAGCGAGTAGAGGAATGGGTGCAGAACGGCGGCGTTAGCCGTTAATTTTTTTGAATTCCCTGCGACGAGACCCTACCGACGGTCTCGTCCGGCGAACAAAAGCACGGCACGGAACAGGGCTCACAGCCCCGGCTCGTTCGCCTTTTGCTTAGGCAAGTACTCCACGTAGACGAAAACAGGAATCTCCATTTCCCCTAACTGCTCTTGAATCACCGGCCACACCTCCAACCAATCCAGCCCGCCCACGCCGGTAGCCAAGCGCGGCACGGCAATTGAAGCGATTTTTTCTTTCTCGGCGGCTTTGCGTAAAGCGCGCAACGCATGACGGAGATTGCTGACCGAGGCCTTGCCGAGACGCTGGCCGTGGCCGTATCCGCCTTCCTGAGTAATCAAGGTGGCGATTTTCTTGCCCATGCCGGTGTCCCACATCCACGCTTCGCCGGGCTTCGGGTGCTTCTGATGGCACCAATGGTGATAATCCTTGTGCATGGACGGAAAGAGCGAATGCAACGCCAGCGCCAACCCCTGATCCATGGGATCGTTGGCGGCAGCGCCATGGACGATCGCTTGCGCTCTGGTCAACAGAATATCGCCGGCTACTTCGTGAATCATGTGTCTCCCGATCGGTGAAGTGACTATAAATTCTTACATCCTGAGTTCGATCGATACGGCTCAATCAGGCTAAGGATAGCCCATCCGCCCGCATTGCAGGCATCGGCTAGACGACTTCTCGGCGGCAACATCGGCTGGCGCGCGGTAAGGCGGGAACAGGCGGTCTGAGGGGCTGGCCCGTCGGAGTTTTTGGGCTCCGGCGGGTTACGCGGGGGAGTGCGGCGATGCCGGGTTGAACGCGGCGCATAAAAAAACCCGACCTTGAGGGGTCGGGTTTAGGGTTTAAGAGCCTGGCGGTGTCCTACTTTCACATGGATTTAACCACACTATCATCGGCGCTAAGCGGTTTCACTTCCGAGGTCGGGATGGGATCGGGTGGTTCCCGCTTGCTATGGCCACCAGGCAAAAGGGTTTAGGCCTTTAGCCTGAATTCTTTGGAAAGCCACCGGCTTGGCCGGACTATTTAGGGCTTCCAATTCTGGAAAGTTGTACGTTGTTCGCGACATGTCCCAAACGCATTGGGTGTTATATGGTCAAGCCTCACGGGCAATTAGTACACGTTAGCTGCATGCATTACTGCACTTCCACATCGTGCCTATCAACGTCGTGGTCTTCGACGGCCCTTCAGGGGGGTCAAGCCCCCAGGGAGATCTCATCTTGGGAGGGGCTTCCCGCTTAGATGCTTTCAGCGGTTATCCCGTCCGAACTTAGCTACCCGGCAGTGCCACTGGCGTGACAACCGGAACACCAGAGGTTCGTCCACTCCGGTCCTCTCGTACTAGGAGCAGCTTCCCTCAAATCTCCAACGCCCACGGCAGATAGGGACCGAACTGTCTCACGACGTTCTGAACCCAGCTCGCGTACCACTTTAAATGGCGAACAGCCATACCCTTGGGACCGGCTACAGCCCCAGGATGTGATGAGCCGACATCGAGGTGCCAAACACCGCCGTCGATATGAACTCTTGGGCGGTATCAGCCTGTTATCCCCGGAGTACCTTTTATCCGTTGAGCGATGGCCCTTCCATACAGAACCACCGGATCACTAAGACCTACTTTCGTACCTGCTCGTCGTGTCTGACTCGCAGTCAAGCGTGCTTTTGCCTTTACACTCATTGCATGATTTCCGACCATGCTGAGCACACCTTCGTGCTCCTCCGTTACTCTTTGGGAGGAGACCGCCCCAGTCAAACTACCCACCATGCACTGTCCCCAACCCGGATTACGGGTCTAGGTTAGAACTTCAAATAGGCCAGGGTGGTATTTCAAGGTTGGCTCCACGCAAACTGGCGTTCACGCTTCAAAGCCTCCCACCTATCCTACACAGGCCGATTCAAAGTCCAGTGCAAAGCTATAGTAAAGGTTCACGGGGTCTTTCCGTCTTGCCGCGGGTACACTGCATCTTCACAGCGATTTCAATTTCACTGAGTCTCGGGTGGAGACAGCGCCGCCATCGTTACGCCATTCGTGCAGGTCGGAACTTACCCGACAAGGAATTTCGCTACCTTAGGACCGTTATAGTTACGGCCGCCGTTTACCGGGGCTTCGATCAAGAGCTTCGCCTTGCGGCTGACCCCATCAATTAACCTTCCGGCACCGGGCAGGCGTCACACCCTATACGTCCACTTTCGTGTTTGCAGAGTGCTGTGTTTTTGTTAAACAGTCGCAGCGGCCTGGTCACTGCAACCCTCTTCCGCTTCAGGAGCAAGTCCTTACACGTACATGAGGGCACACCTTCTCCCGAAGTTACGGTGCTATTTTGCCTAGTTCCTTCACCCGAGTTCTCTCAAACGCCTTGGGATTCTCTCCCCGCCCACCTGAGTCGGTTTGGGGTACGGCCAACGATGACCTGAAGCTTAGAGGCTTTTCTTGGAAGCATGGCATCAATCACTTCGTCTCTTAAAAGAGACTCGTCGTCACGTCTCAGAATTATGTCCCCGGATTTGCCTAAGAACACTCCCTACACGCTTAAACCGGGACAACCAACGCCCGGCCGACCTAGCCTTCTCCGTCACCCCATCGCAGTCACCGCCGGTACGGGAATATTAACCCGTTTTCCATCGACTACGCCTTTCGGCCTCGCCTTAGGTGCCGACTAACCCTGCGCCGATTAACGTTGCGCAGGAAACCTTGGGCTTTCGGCGGATAGGTTTTTCACCTATCTTGTCGTTACTCATGTCAGCATTCGCACTTCTGATACCTCCAGCAGACTTTACAATCCACCTTCACAGGCTTACAGAACGCTCCTCTACCGCGCATACCAAAGGTATGCACCCGCAGCTTCGGTACATGGCTTAGCCCCGTTGAATCTTCCGCGCAGGCCGACTCGACCAGTGAGCTATTACGCTTTCTTTAAAGGATGGCTGCTTCTAAGCCAACCTCCTGGCTGTCTGTGCCTTCCCACATCGTTTTCCACTTAGCCATGATTTTGGGACCTTAGCTGGCGGTCTGGGCTCTTTCCCTTTTCACGACGGACCTTATCACCCGCCGTGTGTCTCCCGTGATTGCACTTCTCGGTATTCGGAGTTTGCATCGGTTTGGTAGATCTAGACGACCCCCTAGCCGAAACAGTGCTCTACCCCCGAGAGTGAGACACGAGGCGCTACCTAAATAGCTTTCGAGGAGAACCAGCTATCTCCGAGCTTGATTAGCCTTTCACTCCGATCCACAGTTCATCCGAATCTTTTTCAACAGATTACGGTTCGGACCTCCAGTCAGTTTTACCTAACCTTCATCCTGACCATGGATAGATCGCCCGGTTTCGGGTCTACTCCCAGCGACTAGTCGCCCTATTCAGACTCGGTTTCCCTTCGGCTCCCCTATTCGGTTAACCTTGCCACTGAAAGTAACTCGCTGACCCATTATACAAAAGGTACGCAGTCACCCCACGAGGGGGCTCCCACTGCTTGTACGCATACGGTTTCAGGT